>JAZNCI010000090.1:0-28342 GCA_045587485.1 Clostridia bacterium | reverse complement strand
CTTGAAACTTTGTATTTTGGCGCCGTACTGCGGAAAAAGCCTCGATAAGCCATACAGGATTATCTGCGTTTTTTACTTGCCCGACATCCAAAATACTGTGTTTCAAGCAGTAAAACTGTTTGGATAAATAAAGTAAACCCTAGCAACACGCTGTGTTGCAAGGGTTTTAAATTAAGTTAAAATCCAAATTGATTTCTCCCTATGTGAAGACGCCTTTTGCGGCTTTTTCTATTTTTGGTATGGACATTTTAGAAAACTTGTGTTAGAATATTATAGTTATTATTATGAAAGTAAAGAGGAGTGACAATAATGACCTTTTTAAGAAAATATATTTCAAGTCTTGTGTGGTGCAACATCTGGGCGTAAGCCCATTATGTTTTTTACAGTTAGTAAACTGCAGGATTGAAAAATATCTTTTATAAAAAGGAGAAATTATTATGAATAAATATAGAGATTTTGATAACTATCTTAAGGAGTTTCCCAATGCTGAGGGTTACTTTGGTGAATACGGCGGCTCCTATCAGGCAGAAGAACTTATCGAAGCATTCAAAGAAGCTGATGATGCTTATGAGGCAATTTGTCATTCGGCACAGTTTATCAACGAGCTACGCAGAATCCGAAAGGAATTTCAGGGCAGACCTACACCAATCACCCATTGTGAAAGACTTTCAAAAATTTTTGGCAACTGCCAGATTTATCTCAAGCGTGAAGACCTTAACCACACAGGCGCCCACAAACTTAATCATTGTATGGGCGAAGGTCTTCTTGCAAAGTTTATGGGCAAAAAGAAGATTATTGCCGAGACAGGTGCAGGTCAGCATGGTGTTGCAATAGCAACTGCGGCGGCATATTTCGGTATGGAATGTGATGTTTATATGGGAGAGGTTGACATTGCAAAACAGCACCCGAATGTAATCAGAATGAAGATGCTTGGTGCAAATGTTGTTCCAGTGACAAAGGGCCTAAAAACCCTGAAGGAAGCCTGTGATGCGGCATTTGAAGCATATCTTAATGAATATAGGGATGCAATTTATTGTATTGGTACTGCGGCAGGTCCTCACCCCTTCCCCAAAATGGTTCGTGATTTTCAGTCGGTTATAGGAATTGAAGCAAGAGAACAGTTTCTTGAAATGACGGGAATTATGCCTGATGCAATCACCGCTTGTGTCGGCGGTGGTTCAAACTCATTGGGTATGTTTACACCATTTCTTGCCGACCCGGTTGAAATATACGGCGTTGAGCCTCTGGGCAGAGGTTCAGGTGTTGGTGACCATGCGGCAACAATGGCTTATGGCACAAAGGGTATAATACACGGCTATTCAAGCTATGTTCTTCAGGACGAAAACGGTGAACCCCTTCCGGTTTATTCAATCGCCAGTGGTCTTGATTATCCGGGCGTTGGGCCGGAACACGCATATCTGCGTGATATGAACAGAGTTCACTATAAAACAGTTTCTGACGAAGAAGCAATGGAGGCTTTTTTCCTGCTTTCGCGATACGAGGGTATTATTCCTGCGATTGAAAGTGCTCACGCGGTTGCCTATGCTATCCGTTATGCAAAGGAACATAAATCAGGTTCAATTCTTGTCTGCCTTTCAGGACGCGGTGATAAGGATATCGACTACGTTTACGAAAATTACGGTTGCGGCGAGCAGTTTAAGCTTGATTACAATATATAAAATGTGATATAAAACTCCCATAAAACATTAAAAAGTGATATGGGAGTTTTAAATTAATAAAAAACGTGAAAAATAATAAAAATTTCTAAAAAAGTATTGACAAATCAAGAAGATGTTGCTATAATAATTTAGTCGGTCGGGAACGATATGACAAAAGCGACATGCGGGTGTAGTTCAATGGTAGAATCTCAGCCTTCCAAGCTGATTGCGTGGGTTCGATTCCCATCACCCGCTCCAGCAAGACATGCGCCTGTAGCTCAGCTGGATAGAGCAACTGCCTTCTAAGCAGTGGGTCAGGAGTTCGAGTCTCTTCAGGCGCGCCACCTTGCTTTTATGCGGTGGGTATAGCTCAGTTGGTTAGAGCGCCAGATTGTGGCTCTGGAGGCCGACGGTTCGAATCCGTCTATCCACCCCACCATTTTTTAAGTTGGCAGCGGACAAGATTGTCAAGGTTTTGTATAGTGGGCTGTAGCCAAGTCGGTAAGGCACCAGACTTTGACTCTGGCATTTCGTAGGTTCGAGTCCTGCCAGCCCAGCCAAATTTTAATTTTAATATGGTCCATTAGCTCAGTTGGCAGAGCACTTGACTTTTAATCAAGGTGTCCCGCGTTCGAATCGCGGATGGATCACCAGAAATTAAAAAGCAACAGGTTTAAAACACTGTTGCTTTTTTGTATTTTATTGTCCTGACTATTTTAATAATCCCTATTCCTTCCATTGGGCACTGCCCGACATCAATGTAACGCTCTCGGTTGTTACGCTCAGCAGACCTCTTCCCGCATTGAGCGGTTTAATCGTTCCGTCTTCAAGCTCTATTTTACATTCGCACGGCTTTACCGATGTCACAAACGGAATATGATTTGCCATCACAGCAAGGTCGCCCTCGCTTCCACGAAGGGACACCTTTACGATATCGCCTTCATATAAATTTCCGTCAGGCGTTGATATAACAAACTTAAATGTTTTCATCATATCACCTTTTTCGCCTTTTCGACCGCTTCGTCTATTGTACCTACAAAAAGGAATGCTGACTCGGGCAGGTCATCATGCTTACCTTCGATAATTTCCTTAAAGCCTCTGATTGTCTCGGAAAGTGGAACATATGTTCCGGGAATACCAATAAACTTTTCTGATACGTGGAAGGGCTGCGACAAAAATCTCTGAATTTTTCTTGCTCTTTGGACAAGAAGCTTATCCTCGTCTGAAAGCTCATCCATACCCATAATAGCGATAATATCCATAAGCTCCTGATATCTTTGGAGAATTCTCTGCACCTCACGGGCAACTGTATAATGCTCCTCGCCCAAGATATCCGCCGAAAGAATACGGCTTGTGGATTCAAGTGGGTCAACCGCAGGATAAATTCCCTGTGACGCAATGCTTCTTGAAAGAACGGTTGTTGCATCAAGGTGGGCAAATGTTGTGGCAGGCGCCGGGTCAGTAAGGTCATCTGCTGGTACATATACCGCCTGAATTGACGTGATAGAGCCCTTCTTTGTTGAAGTAATTCTCTCCTGAAGCATGCCCATTTCATTCGCAAGTGTGGGCTGATAGCCAACCGCTGACGGCATTCTGCCAAGGAGCGCCGAAACCTCGGAACCCGCCTGAGTAAATCTGAATATGTTGTCTATAAAGAGGAGCACATCCTGACCCTCTTCTTCACGAAAATATTCAGCCATTGTAAGACCCGAAAGTCCTACTCTCATTCTTGCACCCGGTGGCTCGTTCATTTGTCCGTAAACAAGCGCTGTGTTAGCAATAACTCCTGACTCTTTCATTTCGTTATAAAGGTCATTCCCCTCTCTTGTTCGCTCACCAACACCAGTGAACACAGAAAGTCCGCCGTGTTCTTTTGCTATGTTATTAATCATTTCCATGATAAGCACAGTCTTGCCAACACCTGCGCCGCCGAAAAGGCCTATCTTTCCACCCTTTGAATAAGGACAGATAAGGTCAATTACCTTTATTCCTGTCTCTAAGATTTCTGTGGACGTTGAAAGCTCTGAATATTCAGGAGCAGGACGGTGAATGTCCCATCTTTCTGCATCTTCAGGAGCCGGCTGATTGTCAACAGGGTTGCCAAGTACATTAAAAATTCTTCCAAGCGTTTTTCTTCCGACCGGTACGCTTATTGCCTTTCCTGTATCTGTAACAGTCGTACCTCGTGTAAGCCCATCGGTAGACGCCATAGCTATACATCTGACCGTGTTATCTCCTATATGCTGTGCAACCTCAACGGTCAGAGTTTTTTCGCCTATTTCCATTGTAAGTGCATTGTATATTGCAGGCATATTTCCATCTTCAAAATAAACGTCCACGACAGGACCTATAACCTGCATTACACTGCCTTTTGCTAAATCTGACATATTATTATCTCCTTAAGCCCCATAGGCCTTAAAAATTTGCAAATAATTCTCGCGTATATCGCTGAATTTTTATTTATGCGCCGCTTCCGGCAACAATTTCTGTGATTTCCTGTGTGATTGCGCCTTGTCTTGCGCGGTTATATTCAAGGGTCAAATCTTCAATCATCTTACCTGCATTCTTGCCCGCATTATCCATAGCAAAACGTCTTGCAACCACCTCGCAGGCAAAGCTTTCTCTTGCCGATGCGACTATTTTCCCTGCAATATACTCTTCAATAACCGCTTCAAGAATTGTCTTTTCGTCAGGCTCGTAGATAATATCTGTTTTCGACTTTCTCTCTGTCTTTTCAAGAGGCAACACCCAATCAATTTTTGGGGTCTGTGTCATCATAGAAAGGTACTTTGTCGAAACAATTCCTACCTTTTCAAACTTACCCTCTTTAAATTCTTCACAAAGTTTTTTCGCAAGCTCAATAGCATCTGGATACGAAAACCCTTCGGTTTTTACAATCTCCTGCCCGTATTTTTCGCAGGTTCTTTTACCAATTGCAATAATTTTATCTGCATTCTCAGCTCCGGCAAGTTTGAAAATATTGGAATTATAACCACCCGCAAGACCTCTGTCACCGGCAACTACCACAAGACATACCTTGCCCTTTTCACCTGCACGCATATATTCACTTTTCTCGCAGGATTTTGACGATGACAGCATTGCAATTGTATCGTCAATAGCCAAAGAATACTGACGGCTTTTGTTCATTGCAATTGTTGCGCTGCGTATTTTTGCAGATGCTACAAGCCCCATTGCCTTTGTAAGATGCAATGTAGAATCCACGCTTTTGATACGGTTTTTCAAGCTTTTAATATCTATGCTCATACCTTTACTCCTTCATTTGATGAAGTGCTTTTTGGAGCATCTCGATATCCTCATCATCGCAGAAATTACTTTCAAATCTTTCAAGAAGATTTGCAAACTCTGCTTCAAGAAGTTCAAAAAGTCTCTGCTCATAATCCGCAACTTTATCTACTGAAATGTGGTTAAGATAGCCGTTGATAACAGCATATACTATTGCAACCTGACATCCTACACGAACCGGTGAATTCTTTTTTTGTTTCAGAACCTCAACTATTCTCTCACCGAGAGCAAGACGGTTCTTTGTATCTTCATCGAGGTCACTGCCAAACTGAGCAAAAGACTGAAGTTCCCTGTACTGAGCATACAAAAGCTTAAGTTCTCCCGAAACCTTTTTCATTGCTTTAAGCTGTGCGGCACCACCAACACGGCTTACCGAGATACCGGGGTTAATGGCAGGCATAATACCTGCGTGGAAAAGCTCTGTTTCAAGGAATATCTGCCCGTCAGTTATTGATATAACATTTGTCGGGATGTATGCTGAAACATCCCCCGCCTGAGTTTCAATAATCGGGAGTGCTGTAATTGAACCTCCGCCATATTCAGGTGCAACGCAAGCCGCTCTTTCAAGCAATCTTGAATGGAGATAGAATACGTCTCCGGGATATGCCTCGCGTCCGGGTGGACGGCGAATAAGCAGCGAAAGCGCACGATACGCAATTGCATGCTTTGACAAATCATCATAAATGATAAGCACATCTTTGCCTTGCTCCATAAAATACTCTGCCATTGCACAGCCTGAATATGGTGCAACATATTGAAGGGGTGCAGTCTCTGACGCAGATGCAGAAACTATTATTGTATATTCCATAGCTCCTGCATTTGCAAGTTCGTTCGCAAGCTGTACAACAGATGTGTTCTTTTGTCCAATTGCAACATAAATACAAATAACATTCGTATTCTTCTGATTGATAATTGTGTCTATTGCAATCTCTGACTTACCCGTCTGTCTGTCGCCTATAATAAGCTCTCTCTGTCCGCGTCCAATAGGAATCATACTGTCAATAGCCTTGATTCCTGTCTGCAAAGGAACAGATACACTCTTTCTTTCAATAATTCCGGGAGCTTCAGACTCAATCGGTCTTGTTTCGGATGTTGTGATAGGTCCCTTGCCGTCGATAGGCTGACCTAAAGCATCTACAACTCTACCGAGAAGCGCATCGCCAACGGGCACCGAAACCACCTTTCCGGTACGACGAACCTTTGTACCCTCGTGAACGTCGTTTGTATCCGACAAAAGCGCAACCGCCACCGTCTCGCTTTCAAGGTTCTGAGCCATTCCGAAACTGCCGTCCTCAAACTCAAGAAGCTCACTTGCCATACAGGCTCTAAGTCCATAAACACGTGCAATTCCGTCACCGACAAGAATTACAGTACCTGTTTCCTGCATCTCTATCTTTGATTCATAATTTTCAATTTGCTGTTTAATTATCTGACTGATTTCATCAGGTCTTCTACTCATCTGCTTATCACTTCCTTTACATCTTTAAGATGTCTTTGAATGCTTGAATCCATAACCTTGCCATCCATTTCGACAATTAAGCCGCCCAATATCGACTGATCAACGATATAGTCAATCATTACCGTATGTCCGCTCAAGGTTTCAAGCTTTTCTTTTAATGCATTTTTCTCATCATCACTGAGTTCAACAGCACTTGTAACTCTTGCATCCAAAACACTTTTAACCTCGTTGAGCAGTGCCTTGTACTGTTCTACGCAGTCAAAAAACTGTGCAACGTATCTTTTTTCGCAAAGTAGCTTCAAAAAAGACAACACATCTCTCGGCAAAGAACCAGAAAAAGCACTTTCAAGGGCTGTAAGTCTTTCGCCAAGAGAAATACCCGGCGATTCAAGAAATTCCGTATATACCGGATTTTCCATAAAGACATCTGTTACCAAATCCAGTGCCTTGGCATATTCTTCTCCCTGTTTTTTCTCCATTGCAAGCATAAACAATGCCTTTGCATAATCACTGCTTATTCCACTCATTCTTCATCACCTATTTTCTCAATAAATGAATCAATCAAACCTCGGTGATCCTCAGGATTAATCTCACGCTCCAGCAATTTGTTCGCAAGAGCCGTCGACACCTCGACAATTTCTCTTTTGATACCTTCCTCTGCCTTTTTCATTTCAAGTTGAGCCTGAGTTTCTGCCTGACGGATTATGCCGTCAGCCTGTTCCTTTGCCTTTGAAATAATCGCTTCGCTTTGACGTTTTGCATTATTCTGCGCTTTTTCAACCATTTTATCAGTTTCAGCCTTAATTGTGCCGATTTTATCGTCCCAGAAAAGTCTATCCTCTTCGGCAGCACGCTTTGCTTCATCTGCCGCACCATAGCGTTCATCTATCTCCGCCTGTCGCTTGCTGAGCATATTTTTTACCGGTTTGAAAAGAAAGCGCTTAATTATTAAAAAAAGCAATGTAAGATTAGCAAGAGAGATTAAAATCTGCCATATGTTAACAGATATAATATCCAATGATTGCATAATATTCACTCCAATAATGCTTTGTTAAATTAAAGAACACTGATTGCTTCCTTCAATATGTCAACCATAATGCCAGGAGCAACGAAAATCAACAAAATTGCAACAACCAATGAATAAATACCGGTAGTTTCAGCAATAGCACAACCCATAATCATTGTTGATGTTACATCGCCTTTGCTTTCGGGCTGACGACCAATTGCTTCACACGCTTTTGATACAGCATTACCTTCACCGATGCCAGGGCCGATAGCGCCAATACCCATACAAATACCTGCACCAAGTGCACAGCAACCCAAAATAATACCAATTGCAATAGCCATTTCCATAATAAATCCTCCAAAATTTTACATTTTTTTTAATTTTTTTCTTTTTTCATATTCTTCCCGTGGGAACGCCCCCGATATATTCAGCATGGTAAGCATTGCAAAAATATATGCCTGCATACATCCGCTGAAAACATCAAAGTATACCGAAAGTATTGCCGGAAGACCAATCTGCAGGAATGGTATTTCCCCTAAAATTCCGGGTAACCACCCAAGCAATAACCGCGACAAACCCTGAAGTGCAGTCGAAACAAGAACTGCAATTACCACGCCCGAGAGCACATTTCCGTAATGACGGAATGCCATAGACACCGGGGTTGCCACCTCGCCTAATATATTAAGCGGTGTCATAATAAATATCGGCTCGGTAAAACCTTTCAGATAATTCCCAAGGCCGCCTTTTAACTTATAGTAAGTTATAAGCACAAACACAAGTATTGACCATCCCGCCACAACGTTTATATCTGATGTCGGCGGAAACAGACCAACCAGGCTCAGTAAACTCGAAAAAGCAGAAAGTGCAATTATTGCGACAATAAATGGTGCATATCCCGAAAAGTATTCACCCATATTGACATCAACCAGTGACTGTACCTTTTCGACTACCCATTCTGCAAGATGATGACGTGCCAAAGGTTTGTCCCCTCCTATACCATGTGTAATGAAAAGACAAAGCCCAAATATCGAAATCATCACCAGAAAGGAATTTACCTGTGCCTCGGTTATAGGTAAATTCTGCAGTGGTAACGGCAATGTAAAGAAGATACCTGCTCCGCTGATTGCTATACCCTCTGATGGTGAAGCTGTCATAACTTTTATTGCCATGCCAAGCATTATCGGCAAAACCATCATAAAAATAAATCCCAAGTCAACCGCCCTGAAGGAACGGCTATTTTGTTTCATTATTAAGATACCTCCTTGGTTGATTCTTCTTTTTTCCACAACGGACGAAATGCAATTGCTATGCGCGTAAAAAAGAGAGGGATAATTATTGCAATTGTTGAAAAAATAGGCAACCAAGCTCCAAGCAACACAACAACAAACATTATAAAAGTGCGAAGAGATTGCGAATTTTTCATTATTTTCTTTGCTTCCTTCTCGTCACCACAATCAACCGCTTTCTGCACAGATAACCCCATAAAATAAAAGTTGGCAATCATTAATGCTGTCGAAAGAATATTTCCCAAAAGAACAGTATAATCCCATTTTCCGATAAGGAGAAATATTGACTGCATAAGCATACTTAAGATTGTCGAAAAGTACGCAATATATTTTGTTTCTTTCTTTACAATACTGTTTGCCTTTGTCATAGTCTTCCCCTTTCTGAAAACATTTTTTATACAAGGTAAAACATAATTTTTTCCATATCACATAATACCCACATTATACCATATATTGCGTTTATTTTACCATAATAAGACTATTATGTCAATCGATTTTCATATTTATTTTTTCATCATCTTGTATTTTTTATTCGTATGTGATACAATCAAAATGTATAATATGCACGAAAGGATTGGTCTGTTTGGAAGGTGTAAAAATTCTTCATACCGGAGATTTTCATATAGGCTCTTCGCGCTCGGGCGTAAGTTCGGGACGGGCAGAATTAAAGAACACTTTTATTAAGGTTATTGAAATTTGCAAGGCAGAGAATATTGATTTTCTGCTGATTTCAGGTGATCTTTTTGACACTCCCTTTCCCGATAGTGAAACAGCAGGGGAAATCATCGATGCTATGTCACAAATTCCCGAAACTGTTATAGCCATCTCTCCCGGCAATCACGACTATGTCTGTCCCGACTCGGTCTGGATTAAAAATCAGTTTCCCGATAATGTTATTGTTTTTACATCCTTTATGGAATATTATGATTTCGAAGAAAAAAATGTAAGACTTTTTGGTGCGGCATTCACCGACAGATTTGAAAAAATTCCATTGCTTACCAACAATATTCCGGTCAGTGAAAATATGATTAACCTGTGCGTTCTTCACGGGCAAGTCGTGTCTGCACTTGGCGAGAGCGAATATAACCCTGTTTCTGTCGATACAGTAGCAAAGTCTGGCATTGACTATCTTGCCATGGGGCACATTCACAAGCGCAGCGATATACAGAAATCAGGTGCAACCTTTTATTCTTACTGCGGATGCCCCGACGGCAGAGGCTTTGACGAGGACGGCAGTCGTGGCGTGTATGTCGGGTGCATAGAAAAAGGCAGATGCAATCTTGAATATACAGAGCTTTCATCCCGAAAATACGTCATCGACAACCTTGATGTTTCGGGCTGTAAAACCACCAATCAGGTATCCTCAAAAATTCTGTCGCACATAAAAGAAAAGTATTCTGACAGCTATAAAAACAACCTATACAGAATTTTTCTGTGCGGAACCGTAACCACAGACTTTATTCCTGATATTGCACGTATTGAAGACTCCTTAAAGGACGACACATGCTATATCCGTGTATATGACAACACCGAAGTAGACATCGAAAACATATTGCATCTTGCATCCGAAAGCTCTTTTCGGGGTATCTTTGTTCAAAAGCTGCTTGAAATGCAGAGCAACGCACATGATGTCGACAAAGAACTTTACCTCAAGGCTTTGCGGCTTGGTCTGAAAGCCTTCGAAAGAGAGGTGACCCTTGGTGATAATTAAAAAATTTGATATCGAAAACTTCGGCAAGTTTTCTGGGCGAACTCTTGAATTTGAACCTGGCTTTAATCTTGTTTTCGGCAAGAACGAAGACGGCAAATCAACCCTTATGTCATTTATCAGGCTGATGTTTTACGGCGCGGGCAGCAAGGGTGCTGATATCTCAAAAAATACAAGAAAAAAATATACCCCCTGGAATGGCTCCTCAATGTCCGGTGCCATTGAATTTGAGAGCAACGGGTCAAAAATAAGGTTGCATAAAGAATTTAAAAAATCGACAGCAACCGACAAAACAACAGTTTATAATATAAGCACCGGTGAAAAGTTGTCTTATCCTGCATCAGATGAAATGGGTCATATATTTTTTGATATGGAGCAGGGCGAATTTGAACGCAGCGTGTTTATTGATAGCTTTGGCGGTTTTTCAACAGATGCATCAGGAGACAGCCTTGCTATGCGGATTGCAAATCTTTCTGTTTCAGGTGACGAAAATCTTTCACAAAGCACCATAAGGGCAAGAATTGACACCGCGCGGGAGGAGCTTGTTTCCAAAAACGGTAAAAAAGGTATGCTTGTTAGTGCTCAAAATAATTTGGAAGAGCTCAGGCACTCATTGGAGAACTTGCTTTCCCAAACCGAAAATCAGCACAATCTAATGACGGATATTAATAATTTAAAGATTGAAATTGCTGAGCTTGAGGAGGCAATTGAGGCGGCCGAAAATTTGCATAAGGTTGAAGCTGCAAAAAAAAACCTTGGCGGTTATACTTCACTTCTTAAAAAACTTACCCATAAGGAGCAAAACCTTGAACAATTGAATGACTTCGCCCTCTCTTTTGATTTGCTGAAAGAACTGTTGCAAAAAGGCGAAACACTGAAGAAAGAAATGTCTTCTATGTATACACACACCGCCAACGACCCCTCTGCTGTAATTTCTGACAGTGAATATGGGCGACTTTGCGATATTCAAAAAAAACTTGCTTTGCTTGACACTGACGAGCAGCATATAAACGGTTCTGTCACCCGTGCCAAAACAGCTCTTAAAGAACGCGTGTTGTCTGAAAAGAAAAAAATTAATGCAATTGCTCTTGCAGTATGTATGGCATCAGTTATTGCAGGTCTTGCAACGGTTATCGCCACACCTTCAGTCTTCTACATTGGTATAGCTGCAGGAATTATAGGTATGCTTGTTTCATATTTAATTTTTCAAGCCCAAGTAAAAAATATTCCTAACAGGATTTCCGTTCAGCTTGCACGTCAGGAGCTTGAAAACGCTCTTCGTATGTTGTCATTTTATTATGACGGCATTTCAGAAAAACCTGTCAGCGAGCTGCTTGCAGAGCTTACTGATAGGCGAGCAGAATATGAAACCGACATTTTCAATAAACTCAAATATTATGGCTGCGGCTCTGTTGACGAATTAGCCGAAAAAACCGTAGCAGCACAAAACAGGAAATTTTCATCCGTCACGGCTGAAATAAATCAGTTTAAACAACAATTTGTTGAGCTTGTTTCGCAGGCACAGCCGGTCATCACCTTTGAGGATGCAAATATCTTATTTAACAAAATTGAAGATTCCGTTTCTGCAATTGATGTACTTGACCGTGAAATTTCCATTCTTTCAGATGCTTTGGGGGATAACATAACAGACATAGATTCAGCAAAAAATAAGATTACAGAGCTTGATGCATTTATAAACAGCACTCCCTTAAATAATATAGTAGAAATTGATATACCCGATACCAAATTAAGGTTGGCAGAAAAGCGTCACACCCTTGGCGAGCTGCAAAGTCAGATTACCCTTCCGCAAATCAGCGAACATCAGCTGACTGCACAAATTGAAGAATGTATGGACAAAGTGAAATCGTATTCTGAAAGATATAAGGTGCTTGACATTGTATCATCTGCAATGGATGCTGCATCTGCGGAAATGAACAAAGGGCTTGGCTCCCACCTGAGCAAAAAAACAGGAGAGTACCTTGAAATGATGTCAGGCGGAAAATATTCTGATGTGCTGGTATCCCGTGATTTGAGTGTGGAAACAAGAACCTCTGCACAAGAGGGCTTTCATCAGTGGAAATATCTTAGTTCAGGCACAATTGACCGTGTGTATCTTGCTCTGCGTCTTGCCGCAACGGATATTATTGCCGAAAAGCATAATCCTGTGCCTTTGTTTCTGGATGATATCCTTACCCAATATGACGACGACAATTGTCGCAGCACTATGAAATTTTTAAAAAAATATTTCGACAGCTCCGACTCGGTATCTCAAATTTTTTTCTTTACCTGTCACAATCATATTGCAGGGATTGCTAGAGAAATTATACCCGATTTAAATGAGATTATTTTGTGAGAAAGAAGGACATACTTATGACAATTACCTACGAATTTGAAGGTTCACTTTATGTAAACGTAACAAACCGATGCAGCAATGACTGCATCTTTTGTCTGCGCAACAATCACGATAATGTAAACGGCAAGGACAATTTGTGGCTTGACCGTGAGCCAACAGTCGAAGAAATCAAAGCTGATTTCAAAAAACGGGATATGAGCAAATACAGCTCGGTGGTATTTTGTGGTTATGGCGAGCCGCTGATGAGGTTTGACGATTGTATGGAGGTTGCAAAATGGCTGAAAAAAAGCTATCCCCGCCTTCTCATACGTATCAATACCAATGGTCAGGCAAACATGATAGAAAATCGTGACGTTACACCTGAGTTTGAAGGAATTATTGATTGTATCTCTATCAGTTTAAATGCTGCGAACGCAAAACGCTATGATGAAATTTGCAAAAGCCATTTCGGCGAGGCAGCGTTTGATGGTCTTCAGAAATTCGCACGCCTTTCGAAACGCTATGTTTCCAAGGTTACTTTGTCTATTGTTGACCACGACATAACTCCCGAAGAAATTGAAATCTGCCGCAGTATTGCAGAAAATTGCGGTGTAGACTTCAGAGTTCGTGAATATATCGAATAACAAAAAGGGGCTGACTATCCAATGAACGACATCTCATTTACAATAAAACCCGTAACGCTGGATTCAAAACCAGTTCTTGATTCATATTTCAAGAATGAGCATTTTTTGAACTCGGAATTCACCTTTACCAACTTGTTCATGTGGCAAAAATCCTATGATATCCGCTATGCTGAAATTAATGAGGTTTTGTGTATCTTTTCACGCCATGCAGGCGGGCCGGAAAGTGTCAATCTTACCTCCCTTAAATGCGATGCGTCTGTCGTTATCCAGCAACTTTTAGAATATTTCAGAAAGCTTGGTCAGCAACCCTTCATCCGTATTTTTAGCAACGAACAGAAAAATATTTTAAAAGAAACCTTCCCGGATATGTTTAAATACGAAAAAGATATTGATTCCTTTGACTATGTGTATAACGTTCAGGACCTGATAAATCTTCCGGGCGGAAAATACCATGCAAAACGCAACCACATCAACAAATTCAAGTCACTTTATAAATACCAATATCACACAATGACGCCAAGCTTTCGTAAAGATTGCCGTGAAATGTTTATCCGCTGGTGCAACAGCAAAAGGGATAATATCGCAAATGTTGACGAACAGCTTGATGCTGTTAACCGTCTGCTTGACAACTGGGAGAGTCTTGACATTGTAGGCGGTTGCCTGACTGTTAATGAAAAAATGGTTGCCTTTTCATTTGGCGAAGTGCTCTGCTATCACGAATCAATCGCGGTAATCCATCTTGAGCACGCTGACACCGCTTATCAGGGGAGCTTTCCTATGATAAATCAACAGTTTCTTGAGCATCAATGGTCGGATTTTAAGCTTGTTAACCGAGAAGAAGATATGGGGCTTGAGGGGCTGCGAAAAGCAAAAAAATCATATTATCCCGTATTGATGACCGAAAAATATATTGTGACCTTGAAATAATCCAAAAAGCAACCGGACTTTTCGGTTGCTTTTTGTCATATACCGGACAACTTGTGAATACAATATATTGAAGGAGCGTGACAAAATGCATTTTGATACAACATCAATTATGTCTTATGCAGCAGGGCTTGTGCTGATGTTTGTTTTTTGCCGTATATTTATAAAACCAATAAAATGGATATTTAAATTGGTTATTAACGGAGTTTTAGGCGGTCTTATTCTTGCGGCAGTTAACTTTGTCGGCGGGTTTGCAGGAATTACCGTAATAATCAATCCGCTGTCTGCATTGTTGTCAGGACTTTTGGGTATTCCGGGTGTTATTCTTGTAATTATTCTTCAATACATTTTTTAAAACTTAAGGGGCTGTTGCATTAAAGATTTAACGCAACAGCCCCTTTTATTCTATTATTCTTCCATACTTTTTTCAAGCTGATTTATCGAGCCTTCAAGGGCGGTCATAGCCTCACCGAATTCATTCCAGTCGCCATCGGCATTGGCCTTTTTTGCACGCCTGAATTCCTCAACAACCATCTTTGCCGCAGTATTATAATCAAGAGTTTCCTGTGGAATTTCCTGCATTGCCTGATCCTGATTGACAAAAGGTGGTTGGTTTTTATCCGGTGCCTTTTCGCCAAACAGCGCATACAAAGCCTCATCAAGATTGCTCTTCATAACAATTTTTTCGTCATAGGCAACCACCACCTGCTTAAGCTCAGGCAAGGTCGACTGATTGCTTGATGCAATATAAATAGGCTCAACATAAAGAATTGAATCCTCTATCGGTACAACAATCATATTTCCGCGTATAACCTTTGAGCCACCCTGACTCCACAGATTGAGCTCCTTTGAGATGTTCATGTCCGAATTAATACGGTTTTCAATCTGCAACGGACCATAAACATTCATATCCTTGGCAAACTTATAAACCTGCAGTCTTCCATAGCTATCCCATTCGTTGCAAACCGCAAGCCATGCAACCATATTATCCTTGTTGGTAAGGGTATATGGCACCGTGAGCAACAGTTCTGTATCATCACGCTCCTCAAGCCTCAGCATATTATAATATGCTGAAATTTCCTTCGGTTCGGTAGCGTTTCCGTATCTCTCCTTTGCAACAACCCATGTATCATTTTTGTTATAGAATGTTGTTGGATTGGATATGTGATACTTGCCATACATATCCGACTGAACCTTAAACATATATTCGGGATATTTTATGTGCTCCTTTATGCCATCGGGAATTTCCTTGTCAGAAAACAACTGTGGATAGATTGCTCTATAATTTCTCACAATAGGGTCATTCTCATCAGCAACATAAAACGTTATATCACCGTTATATGCATCAACCACCGCTTTGACCGAATTGCGTATATAGTTGAACTCTCCGCCATAGCTTTGTGCATACGGATAATACTCAGTTGTAGTATACGCATCAACCACCCACTTTAAATTTCCTTCATCATCAATAATCATATATGGGTCGGTATCATATTTAAAAAACGGAGCAACCGTCTTTACCCTGTTTATAATATTTCGGTTAATCAGGATTCTGCTGTCACTTGAAACCAAATCTGAAACCAACAGTCTTATATCGCCGTATTTTGCAGCAAATATAACTCTGTTGAGAAAATTCAGTTTAAGACCTCCGCTGCCATCATATGAAAACTCGATATCCTCCTGACCTTCGGAATAGTCAAGCTCCTTATACTTTTTATTGCCTACAATAACATAGTCACGTGTCAGCTCACCATAATAAATTCTGGGTTGCTTTATTTGCGGAATTCCTGCCTCTGACTTTGGCGGAATATCCTTTATCAAAAACTGCGGATGCCCCTGACTTGTTACCTCGTTTATCACATTCATAGCCACGCCAAAACCATGAGTATATCTTAAGGTACGGTTAATATATGTGTCGGCACTGTCACTAAGATTATCCTTGGTAATTTCACGGGGTGTTATTGCCACTGCCGTCTTTTTACCGTTAATTTTATAAGGCACAATATCCGTTTCATTAAATGTGTAATAGTTTCTTATGCCTTGTATCTGATTCAGAACAGTAAGGTTCGCAGATAAATCTAAAATTCTTATATTGTCGGTAATTTCACTGTGCTGACCTATATCCTCGGCTACAAGATTGTTCTGCACATTAAATTCTACCTCTGATATGTTGTCAAGACCGTATGCAGCCTGAGTATATTCAATATTAGCAAAAATATTCTCTTGTTCACGGATTACCTCGTTGGGTGATACAATAATTGTCTGTACCGCAAAGGCAATGACAACCGCCAGCAGCCAGAATGCTGGATAAATAAGAATTGTCTTGATTGCCTGAGCCTTTTTTGCCTTTGCAAGAAAAACCGCAGACACAGCGATTATCACAATCAGCAAAACAGGCGCCACTCTGTAATAAGTCAGCCAAATTGTTTTTGCTGTAAATCCTGCACCGCTAAGTTCCCCAAAGCTGTCGTACAAAATATTTTCAGCCTTAAGTCTATATGCAAGACAGTTTATTATCAGCAATACCCCAATATTCACATAATTATGAATTGCAACAGCCCTGAAGCTGAGGAGCTCCTTGCCCGAATAATCGCTGAAGACTGCACCAAAAAACCAATATGCCACCAGAACAAAGCCTGTTACAAACAGCCCTATACTGAAAACAGAATCCAAAAGGGCAACCAAAAACGGTCTTTGAAACAGAAAATACCCAATATCCTTGCCAAAAATCGGGTCGGTCTTGCCAAACCATTGGGGGGTTGTAAAGGCCAAAAACCTTTCGCTTAAAGAACCGCTTACCGTTCCGCAAAGAACAAGAGCAACAAAAAAGCCCATAAGCAATGAAACCTTCAGAGAATTTAAAACCCCACGCTCAATATTAAGTATTGCAAGGTTGCGTCTTAAAAACAAAATACTCAACATTACGGCAAAAAATATGCTCACAAAGCTTATTCCCTGCACAGTAACCCGTGTAACGAGGTTTTTTACAAAAATTGAAACATATTGTGTGCCAACCTCCATCACGCCAAGATATTCCATAAAACCTCGACCAACATAATAAATCAGAATTACCGCAATGGCCGCAACAAGAAATAACGTAGATTTCTTCACAAGCCCGTTGTTTTGTCCATCATCGTGTTCCTTTTTAAAGCCTTTAATGTCAATCATTCGATTTCTCCCCTATCTGTTTCCATAAGTGCATCTACAAAGTCCATCGGGTTGAATTCATCAATGTCATCAACCTTTTCGCCAAGACCTACAAGTTTTACCGAAATATTATATTCGTTTTTGATTGCAAACACAATACCGCCCTTGGCCGTACCATCAAGCTTGGTGAGAATAATACCGGTTATATCCGCAGCCTCCTTAAACTGCTTTGCCTGAGAAACCGCATTTTGCCCTGTTGTGGCATCAAGCACCAACAGAACCTCCTTTGATGATTCAGGAAGCTCGTTGTTTAAAATCTTATAGATTTTTTTCAGTTCGTCCATTAAATTCTTTTTATTATGGAGTCTGCCTGCTGTATCGCAAAGCAAAATATCCGTATTACGATTTTTAGCCGCACACACTGCATCATAAATTACAGCAGCAGGGTCAGAACCCTCCTGTTGTTTTATAATTTCAGCATCAGCACGGTCTGCCCATACTTCAAGCTGTTCGATTGCCGCCGCACGAAATGTATCTGCCGCCGCAATAACAACCTTCTTTCCCATTTGCTTATACATATAAGCAAGCTTACCGATTGACGTGGTTTTTCCAACTCCGTTTACACCAATAACCATAATTACAGCCGGCTTACCTTCAAGCTGAACCGAACTCGCGCCTTCTGTAAGAATTTCTGCAAGAATATTTTTCAGTTCCTGCTTTACCTGTTCGCTGTCTGCAATACGCTTTTCCTTTATAGCATCTCTTAATCTGTCGATAATATCTGTTGATGTTTCAACGCCTAAGTCTGCCATAATCAGAATTTCTTCAAGCTCTTCAAGCAATTCCTCGTCAACGGACCTGAAACTTTTAAGAGCGTCTTCAATTCTCTCGCTGAGCACCTCTTTGGTCTTGCTCAGGCTTTCCTTAAGTTTACCGAATAATCCCATTATTCTGCCACCTCGTCAATATTTAATGATAACAATTTGGATATACCCTTTTCCTGCATAGTTACACCATAAAGGATATTTGCTGCCTCCATTGTTCCCCGTCTGTGAGTTACAACAATAAACTGTGACTTCTGACTGTATTTTTTCAGATAATCAGCATAGCGGTACACATTGATATCGTCAAGAGCTGCCTCGATTTCATCAAGAATACAAAATGGGGTTGGACGAACCTTCAAAATTGCAAACAACAGTGCAATTGCTGTAAAGGCTCTTTCGCCGCCCGAAAGCAACGTAAGGCTCTGGAGCTTTTTGCCCGGAGGCTGTGCAATAATTTCAACTCCGGTTTCCATAATATCCTCGGGGTCGGCAAGCTCAAGATATGCCTGTCCTCCGCCAAAGAGTTCACGAAACACATTGTTAAAGTTTTTACTAATAATTTCAAACTGTTCAGAGAACTGTTTTTTCATAATTCCCATCATTTCGTCAATGATTTTTTCAAGCTCACCCTTTGCTTTTTCAAGGTCTACGGTCTGCTCTGTAAGGAAGTCAAAACGTTCCTTTACCATTTTATACTCTTCTATCGCATCAATATTAATATTACCAAGAGACTTGATTTTACTCTTTAGCTCCGAAATTCTTACATTTGCTTCCTTTAAATTAAAATCTTCATCGGTTTTCATCTTCTCAGCATCACTGAAGGTAAGCTCATATTCCTCCCAAAGATACTCAAACAAGCCATCAAGGTCGCTCTCGCACTTAGCCTTTGACCCCTCAATCTTGGTCTTTTGCTGACCGAGAGTATACATCTTTTCACGAATATTTTTAACATTCTCCTGCAAATCTCTTGCCTTCTGATCGGTTCCCTTGCGGGTATTGCCAAGACTGATCAGCTCGTCTTCAAGCTCAACTGTATAAATACCTATCTTCTCCAGCTTTTTGCGGTCAGCATTAATTTCGCAGTTTAATGAATTGATTTTTTCATTCAACTCATCTATCTCTGCCAGCTTTATATCATTATCTTCAAGGATTGAAGCTCTTTCAGCCTTAGCAGACTCCAACCTTTCGTTCTGCACATCAATGTCCTTCTGGTTGGCACTTTCGTCAATACGCAGATTTATCAGCAAATCCTGAATTTCTTTTGCTTTTATCGAAATCCCCTCTGACTCAAGCTGTTTTGAATCTGTTTCGCTACGCAGCTTTAACACACTTGCCTCAAGCTCGCCGGCAGTTTTGTTGCAAATTTCAATATCTGCGTTAATTTCTGTCGTGCGTTCTTCAATGGTGCGCATCTCCTGAATAAGTTGATTTTTGCGTTCCTCCGCCGCCTCAAGAAATGTGCGGCTGTGGTCAGAATCAGCTTTGGCTCTTATATATTCTTCGTTCTTTACGGATATCAATATTTTTGCATTCTCTGCACGTTGTACGCTTTCCTGTAATGTTTTTGCTGTTTCGGTTTTTTCTTTTTCAATGTTTTCAAGCTGTTCTTTCAGTTCGCCTATTTCTGCAGTAAGGGATTCAATTTCTGCCGCTCTTGACAAAAATCCTGAATTTTTACCCAAAGTACCGCCGCTCATTGCACCGCCAGGCTGCATAACCTCGCCCTCAATTGTTACAATTTTAAACTTGTGTCCGCATTTTGCGGCCATCACAATTGCATTATCAATGTTGTCAACCACCACTGTTCCGCCAAGAACGCTGCCCACAACTCCCTCATACTTGCTGTCATAGTCCACAATGTCCTGAGCAAGAGCAATAAAGCCCTTCATTTTATCTGCACCCTGAATATCAGTGTTGCGTGATTTTGATGTTGAGATGGGCATAAATGTAGCTCTGCCCAATTTTCCCGATTTAAGAAAGTTAATGGCAGCCTTGGCATCCTGCTCGGTTTCAGTGACAATATTTTGATTTACCGATGTCAACGCAACCTCAATCGCCGTCACATATTTTTTATCTGTGAATATCAGCTTTGAAACAGGTCCATATATTTTTGCATCTTTAAGGGGACCACCACTATGAGCTGTCATAATTTCCTTAACACTGCGATTGTAGCCCTCGTAATCATTTTCCATATCTTCAAGCACGCTTTTGCGGGAATTTCTTCGGTTAAGCTCTGCAAGAATAATATCGCGTTTTTCGCTTAACTCATCACTCTTTTCCTGACAATCCGTCACGTTTCTTTCTGCAGCCTCGGCATCCGCCTTAATTTCATCAAATTCGGCTGTCAGTTTTGCAAGAGCGGCCTCAATAACCTTATTATTTTCACCTATACGGTTATGTTCAAGACTGTGACGTTCAAGCTCATCGTGTACATTGCGGCGTTCTCTTTCAAAATTCTCAAGCAAAATATTGTAGTTTGAAACCTTGCTGCGAAGGTTACTGATTTCAGCAGTTTTTTCGATTATTTCGTCTTTCAGACTTTCCAGTCTGTCATTATTACCCTCGAAAACAGAATTAATTTTTTCAAAATCCGCCTCTGCTGCCTGAATTCTTTCAACCAAAGTGTTTTGCATTTCAGTAAGTTTTTCTCTTTCGGAAACATATCCGGCAATAAGCTCGTCAAGCTGACCAATGCCACGCTCGCTCTTTCCTATTTCTTCGGTAATTCTATGTATATTTTCCTTGCAGTGTTCAATATTCGCAAGTCCAAGAGAAATCCGCTGATTTTCCTCAGCCGTTTCGTCTGCCGCTAACCTTTGGGCACGACGGCAGTTTTCCATTTCTTCTTCTATTTTTTCAATCTCTGCATACATCCTTTGTGTAAGCTCTTCTTTATCGTCAATCTCCTTCTGCAAAAGGTCTATACTGTTGGAAACACCATCTAAACGGCGTTCAATTTCAACAAGGTCGGCACGGTATTTCACGATTGTTGCCACCGAAACATTAACATCTATAGCCTTCAGTTCATCGCGAAGATTGAGGTATTTTTTTGCCTTTTCAGACTGAATGCGTAAAGGCTCAAGCTGACCTGACAGTTCTGACATAATATCATTTACGCGAGTCAGGTTCTCATTTGTTTTTTCCAGTTTCTTTTCTGCCTCATTCTTGCGATACTTATACTTGGTTATACCTGCAGCCTCTTCAAAAATACGGCGTCTGTCCTCGGACTTGTTGCTGAGAATTTCGTCAATCTTGCCCTGACCAATGATAGAGTATCCCTCACGACCCAAACCCGTATCCATAAACAACTCGTGAATGTCCTTAAGGCGACAGGCTGCATGATTTATAAAATATTCGCCCTCGCCATTTCGGTAGACACGACGGGTAATGACAACCTCCTCATAGTCAATAGGCAACGAGCCTTCGCTGTTATCAAGGGTCAGTGAAACCTCTGCAAAGCCCTGAGGTTTTCTTACCTCGGTGCCTGCAAAAATGACATCCTCCATACGGCTGCCACGAAGCGAACGGACACTTTGCTCACCCATAACCCAACGGATAGCATCAGAAATATTGCTCTTGCCTGAACCGTTAGGTCCGACAATAGCAGTTATACCGGGATTAAAATCAAGATATATTTTGTCAGCAAAGGACTTAAATCCCTGCAACTCAACACTTTTAAGATGCAAAAAAATTACCTCCTCTTTGGAAACTTTAATTTAGTTTCCGCTGATGTGAAATTATATTAAAAATACAAAAAGGCACTACTCCACCAGAATAAAATATGATATTTTATTGTAACATATTTTTTATCAAATGTAAAGGATTTGTTTTTATACTCTACCTCAAAAAAACGCCAGCTATACATTTGCATAGCTGGCGTTTAAATATTTTAGTCTTCCTTCAGTTCCTCTGGGATTTCGCCTACGGGTTCTGCCTTACCTTTTTTAAGAATTTTTACATCCCTTGAATCCAGAATTTTAAATGAAGGCTCCTCGTGAGTACCAAACTTAACCTTGATGAGACCTTTCAGAACAAATACTTCGGTAACAGTACCGCGCTGACCGTCATACTCTATCAAAGCACCCTTGCCAGGCACCTTTTTCAAAAGGTCTTCATATGCAGGCTGTTCATATTCAAGGCAGCACATAAGTCTGCCGCAAATACCCGAAATTTTCGTGGGGTTAAGAGACAATCCTTGGTCCTTTGCCATCCTGATAGAAACCGAATGAAAATCATTCAGAAAAGTCGAACAGCACAACGGCCTTCCGCAAATGCTGATTGCACCAAGAGTCTTTGCCTCGTCACGGACACCCATCTGTCTGAGCTCGATTCTTGTTCGAAAAATCCCTGCCAGGGTTTTTACAAGCTCACGGAAATCAACTCTACCATCTGCAGTAAAATAAAACAAAATTTTACTTCCATCAAAAGTATACTCGGTATTGATAAGTTTCATATCCAAGTTATGCTCCTGAATTTTTTTTACCGCAATATCAAATGCCTCTTTTTCCTTAGCCTTGTTCTTTTCCAGTTTTTCAAAATCAGCCGGTGTCGCCTTGCGAATTATGGGTTTAAGTGGTGCAACAATCTCATTGTCTGTAACCTCTTTATTTTTAACTGCAACAAAACCAAACTCCACACCTCTTGAGGTTTCAACCACAACACCATCACCGATGCTAAGTTTCTGCCCCTTGGGGTCAAAGTAATACACCTTGCCGGCTTTATTAAATTTAACACCTATAACCTCAGTCATGTATTGCCTCCCAAAGCTCCACGCTCATACATTGTGCAATCTGAGCATAGCTTATATTTCTTGATAAATATTCGTTGTACTTTATTAAAATCTCCAGCAGCTTAACAGGCGTTCTCATACAGATTTTGTCAGCAAGACTTTTTATATCGGATATTTTGTCGAGATTGCTGATACCGGCACTTTCCTCTGACTGTTTTGCAAGCATAATGTCACGGAACATACTCTGCAGTATATCCATAACAAGCTTTAAATCATCCTTGTTGTGCTTTAAAAACAGCATTAAATCATAAATCGAACGGTTTCGCTTTTCTGAAAGTGCCAGAATCCGCAAATACAGCTCGTCCCTGAGCTTTATAACCTCGCCTGACTCTGCAAGTTCTTTTGCTCTGCCTATACAGCCACCACTCATTGCTGCCAGAGCCACGCTTTGTTCACCTAACTCCGGATACCCTGCTTTAATATAATCTATTATCTGGTTGTCTGCAAGCGGATAGAATTTAAGAGGTACCGCACGTGACAGTATTGTAGGCAGAAATAAATTTGAATTTTCTGCAATCAGGATTATTGTACAATAATCAGGAGGTTCCTCCAAAACCTTCAGCAAGCTATTCTGGGCATACATATTCATTGTGTCGGCGTTTGGCACAATATAAATCTTGCGTTCTGACGCATAGGGTTTTATGAAAATATCCTTTTTCATATTTCGTACAGTATCAACCAATATATCTGTCGATTTTTTTGATTCATCATAAAGCTGATTGGTTATAACCTGCACATCTGGATGGTTGCCAGAGGAACACATATTACAACTTTTGCACTCACCGCACGGTTCTCCGTCTATGGGGGTTTCACAAAGGAGCAGCCTTGCAAACTCCTTTGCCATAGTCTGCCTTCCTACGCCACGGGGGCCTTCGAAAATATATGCGTGCCCCACACGGTTTTCAGCAACCACAAGTGTCAGGACATTCTTTACTTTATTATGACCCGTAACGGCTGAAAGCATTACCTTACCATCCTTTTATCTTTATACTAAAACTTAATTCTTTCATTTATATATGCAACAAGGTCATCAATCTTGACACGTTCCTGCTCCATAGTATCACGGTGACGGACTGTAACAGACGCATCCTCTTCGGATTCAAAATCATATGTGATACAGAAAGGTGTACCAATTTCGTCCTGTCTGCGGTATCTTTTTCCAATACTTCCAGCTTCATCATATTCGCACATAAACTCACCCGACAGCTTTGAATATACCTCACCTGCGCCCTCGGCAAGCTTCTTTGACAAGGGAAGAACTGCTGCCTTGATTGGTGCAAGAGCCGGATGAAATCTCATAACTGTACGGATATCGTTCTTCTCTGCATCAATAACCTCTTCATCATATGCCTCTACCATAAATGCAAGTGTTACACGGTCTGCTCCAAGCGATGGCTCAACACAGTAGGGTGTATACTTTTCGTTTGTTTCAGGGTCGTTGTAGTCAAGCTTTTCGCCACTGTGATTGCTGTGCTGAGTAAGGTCAAAATCTGTACGGTCAGCAATACCCCAAAGCTCACCCCAGCCAAAGGGGAACATAAATTCAATATCGGTTGTTGCGTTACTGTAATGCGAAAGTTCTTCCTGCTCGTGGTCACGCATTTTGATGTTTTCTTCCTTAATATCCAATGAAAGCAACCAGTTTTTACAAAAATCCTTCCAGTATTTAAACCATTCAAGGTCTGTACCAGGCTTGCAGAAGAATTCAAGCTCCATCTGTTCAAACTCACGGGTTCTGAAGGTAAAGTTACCAGGCGTAATCTCGTTGCGAAACGACTTGCCAACCTGACCGATGCCAAAAGGAATCTTTTTTCTAGATGTTCTTTGAACATTTTTAAAGTTTACAAAGATACCCTGAGCTGTTTCGGGTCTTAAAAAGATTTCGCTTGTGCTATCCTCGGTAACACCCTGGAAGGTCTTGAACATAAGATTGAACTTTCTTATATCTGTAAAATTATGCTTTCCGCAATTGGGACATTTTATTTCCTGTTCGTTGATAAACTCAAGCATTTTTGCATCCGACCAGCCATCAGCCGAAACACCCGCAGTATCTTCAATGAGTTTGTCGGCACGGAAACGGGTTTTACATTCCTTACAGTCCATCAGTGGGTCAGAAAAACCACCAACGTGACCTGAAGCCACCCATGTCTGAGGGTTCATCAGGATAGCTGCATCCAAACCTACATTGTAAGGACTTTCCTGAATAAATTTTTTCCACCATGCACGCTTAACATTGTTTTTAAGCTCAACACCAAGAGGACCATAATCCCAGGTGTTTGCCAGACCGCCATATATTTCAGAGCCTGAATAAACAAATCCGCGCCCTTTACAAAGAGCAACTATTTTCTCCATTGTCTTTTCAGTATTTTTCATTTTTATCACAAAGCCTTTCCTGCCCACTGAATTTGTATAATTTCCGCCGTGAGCCTGCAGAACATTAAATCGATTTTCTTAAAATCCAAATGTATACATAATCAGGAGATATTATATCATACATTCCAAAATTCTGCAAGTTTTTTTGTAACTATTTTTTATTTTTCAAATTTTATTATACAGTATTGAATATTTGTCGAAAAATGTGTTATTATGTAATATAGAATATAAAGGGAGGTTCTTAAGCAATGTACAAGTCAGAACACGTTATAACATCAAAGCATTATCTTGTGCTATCGACTTTGGCTTTCTGTTTTGGTATATCCCTTTTTTGCTTTCTGTCTGTCGAGCTTTTCTTGTCAGTGTTTCTTTATCTTGTGTATGCCTTTGCTGTTCTGTCGATAATTCTTGTTATAATACAATTTAACAAATCACAATTCAAAATGAGGGTTAAACCTCTCATTCTTCTTTTGTTTCTCATATTCTGCACCTTGGCCGGAATGCTCCGCATTGTTTCTGCAGAATATCTCTCTCCCAATAAATTAAGAATGTATGTCGAACGCGAGCTGTGGCTATCAGGCACAATTTCTTCATCTGTCACAAAAACATCGAGCGGATACTCATATTACTTTAATTTTGATGTGATACAGGCAGGTGATGAATATATCTCTCCCCAAACAATTGTTATGTATATTCCCGAAGCCCGTGGCAAACTCCTCAGCGAAGGCGATGAAATATGTTGCTGGACAAAGTTAAGTAAGCCGACACATGATGATACATACGTCTTCGACTATTATACCCACCTCAGAGGAAGAAATATATTTTTCATCGGCAAAACAGGGAATGCAAATAAAACAACACTGAAAAAGCCCCTTCATCCCATTACTCTTGTAAAGGATATCGGGAATATTGTTAAAAATAAAACTGTAAGTGCAGCTAATGGCATTGCTTTTGACGATGTCAGGCGTGCGGCTGTTCTTAAAGGGATTCTTGTCGGTGATAAATCCGACTTTTCTGACGAGCTTTATAACAAGTTTTCGAACGCCGGTCTTTCGCACATAGTTGCCGTTTCAGGAATGCATCTGTCAATATTATTTTCCGTTTTGTCCTTATTATTCATCAAAGCACGAACTCACAAAAATGTTGCATATCTGCTTACGATTCCCATAATTGTACTTTTTGTTTCCGCTGCACAGTTTACACCATCTGTCTGTCGAAGTGCTATTATGATGCTGTCAATGATTTTTGCTGCACTTACACATCAACGGCACACACCGATAAACGCACTCTTCTTTTCAATCCTGATAATAACAATGGTTACGCCATATGCATTATTTTCTAAAAGCCTTATACTTTCATTTGGTGCAACCCTTGGAATTCTGGTCTATTTCAGGTATCTTAACCTGCTGCTTAAAGGTTTTATACCCGCTATCGAAACTCCATCTGCAAAAATAGCTGAAAGTACAAAAATAGCTGAAAGTATAAACTATTTCAAAAAAGCTTTTTTATCCTCGATTTCAATTTCAATTGCAACTTTTATCGGTACTGTATATTTTTCTGCCTTGTTTTTCAACAAAATTTCGTGGATTCAGTTTTTTACAAATCTGTGGGTTATTCCTGTTGTTACTCTTACCTTTTGCACGGGCTTTATCGCCTGCGGTTTATACTGGATAATGCCGAATTTTGCCACAGCGGTGTTTTATTATCCTTTAAAAATCTGCCTTGATATAATTATTTTCACCGCCGATACCTTCGGAAAAGACTTTTTTTCTATCAATATAAATAGTCAGAATATCCCACCAATAACATTTGTTATATACATCGGCGTAGCAATTATAATATATCTAATTCTTAAATTTGTAAGTGACCTTAAATGTGAAAAATGAATACTACAAAACAGAACGGTTTAGCTGTAAGGATATTTTAATTAAATAGTTCGCACCACTCACGATGAAATTCAAATAAGTTTAAATAGAATCAAATGCGTCTATTATCCCGACTAAGTCAGCTTTTATCACAAAGTGATTTCATCTGTAAAGCAGATTTGTTTCGTCGTAAGACGGATTTAGTTAAAAAAAGCACCTGCATTTTACAAGTGCTTTTTCTGAAATATTTTTCTTGCAGAAAACTGTGAAATAAAATTTGCCTTTTCATATTGCGAAGCAATATTTCATACACGAAGTGTATTTCATAACAAAGTTATTTCACTTGCCGTAGGCAAATTTCATTGAAAAAAGCACCGACAAAGTCGATGGTTTTTTCTGGGAAAACGGAACGATAAAGATATTTTATGTTTTTGTTTTGCGTAAGCAAAACTACCTTAATTATTAATTATTCATTAGCGAAGCGACTTCATCATTCATTATTCATTAAAAAATCCTGTCGATTTAATGAATGATGAATATTGAATAATGAAAAATGAATAATACAAAACAAAAAATCCTATCTTTCGACAGGATTTTTGTTTTGGTGACTCCGAGGGGAATCGAACCCCTGTTACCGCCGTGAAAGGGCGGTGTCTTGACCGCTTGACCACGGAGCCATGTGGCTCCCCCTGCTGGGCTTGAACCAGCGACATCATGATTAACAGTCATGCGCTCTACCGACTGAGCTAAGGAGGAATATATAACCGGAGCATATGCTCCGGTATTTGTTCCGGCGACGTCTTACTTTCCCAGGCGGTCGCCCACCAAGTATCATCAGCGCTAAAGAGCTTCACTACTGTGTTCGGAATGGGAACAGGTGTGACCTCTTCGGTATTGCCACCGAATGTATGTCAAACGCATTGCTGCGCCTTGACTCATATTTGTGTCTTAAAAACTGATCAGAGAAGGTTCAGATTTAGTTCTTCTGTTCGTTACTTGTTTACTCCATAAGTTATTTAGATCA
>JAZNCI010000089.1:0-19000 GCA_045587485.1 Clostridia bacterium | reverse complement strand
AACAATACATTCCATAGCAGCACTAACTACCATAGGCCTGATACGAATGACCATAACAAGTGCCAAAAGCATACTTAAAATTTTCTTTAATTTCACTTTGATTCAATCCTTTCATCTAAAAACTCAAGTTTGTGCAAGTTGTTTTATTGTGTTTTTCACCTCCGGGTTTTCCTTACCGCAGACAATAAAAAAACTGCGGCAATTTTTCTTTCAAAAAATTACCACAGCTGAGTTTTTCTGTGATGAATCACAATTCAGATGAGAATATGGGACAAAGCCCTGAAACATATATTTCAGCACCTCAATCTGAAAACATCATTCCTATGCAAATGAGCACTTACGGAATAATATCAAAGCAGGTCTTGTGACTCGCACCATATAGACTGATTCGTCCGCATTTTCATATCCTGCCTTCTCAGTTTCCCAATGACTATCTTTCGATAACGGATACAAAAACATTCGATGCACACACCGACAGTTTAACCGCAGGGGATTCTCACCCCATTCCCTTTCCACTGATTATGCCTTGCTTATGAGCTTTTACGACATAATCAACACTCTGTGTGAATGTATTAAATTAAGAATATCACATTCCTTGCGTTTTCTCAATGCTATATATACGCAGAAAGTTTGCAAATATTAACATTTTTGCAAAGAATCGATATTATGTCATAAATTCTATCACATATTTGACAAAAAATCAATGCACAAAACAAACATTTTTTATAATAAAACAATTATTCTGGTATTGCAAAAGTGATATGAAGTATCAGAAAATAGATGATTTGTTAAGGATGGCATAAACTATGCATCTACTCTTGATAAGTAGTCAGATATTTTTTTCCTTTTTATTTTTTGCAAAACAAAATGCAACACCCGTTCATAATTATAATTTATATACTCAAAAATATAAATCAAACAAACAAGTATTGCATTTCACTTTACAATTGAGGAAATATTTCGTACTGTTTTATTCCGTACAAGATATTTAGCTGCCGTTTTATAATTGCCGTCAGTTCCACACCGAAAGAATGATTTAATGTTGGTAAAAACATCCTACTCGACCTATTGCATAGCGTTCAGATAGATGCCTTTAAAATCGATACCTAAAGAAAATGTTTTACAATACATCTATTATAAATGAATAAGGCAGCTCAATGAACGAGCTGCCTTATTCATTTTAATATTTCGTGTAAACACCGCACAAATTACCTTCCCAAGTATCATCAAATAATTCTATAGTGTCCTTACCTATGATTCTAAGTGAAAAGGAACGAGTTCCACCATTGGAATAAAACAATGTTCCATTTTCTTCTAAAAACAATGCTCCTTCTAAATCATCTCCACCTCTATATGTTGCCATTGCGAGATAAAAATCATTTCCATTTTTTTGAAGGTATATAGTATTCATGTTATCATCACTATATTCACCAATCATACTATTCCAGTTTAAAGTGGTGTTTTCTTCAAGATACCCACCGTTTATTTTTGCTTCCTTTATTTCGCTCCAGTCACTATATATGCGTTCTTCATCTTCTTTCTCCATATATGCTCTTACTTTAACCAAAGCTGTTATTTCCATTGAGCCGCTAACCTCATAAAATAAGTTTGATGTTTCTTCGATTTGTGTATGTGAACCATCAACAGAAACCTGATTATTTTCTATTTCATATCCCGTTGCTCCTTCAACTGCACTCCATTCGGTTCTAAAGCATTGTCCATCCGTTCCGGGTATGTTTACATAATAGAATCCCGACAAAACAGGAGTTGAAAGTGACAGAATATCTTCTGGCGGTGCTTCTGTCGTTTCATCAAGATTATCAGCAAAAACTCTTTCCATAAGAAAAGCATATGTTTCCATATCCTGTATTTCACCATTTATAGTGAAATATGAAAGTTCAAAAGTATTATGCTTGTCATTTACAGTGTATTGCATATGGGCAGTTGCATCTTCTTCATCTAATGAAAAAGTTCCTTTAAATTCAGCTATTTTTCTGCCATCATCAGAATTAAAGCTTTCCCAAATGCCATCTTTGAAAAAGTCATCAAAAGCTTCTCCGTATGTAATACCATATCCTTCGGCAACAGAATTTTTAACAATATCTACATAACCGCTTTTTACAGAAATAACAGAAGATATTATTAAAACTATTGATACAATAGCCAATATATTGGTAAGTGCGGTTTTTCCGGATACCGATTTTATAATTTTTTTGTTATCTGCACTTGTGCCGATATTACCACTAATATTTTCAAATATTGTATTTATTTCATTTGCCATTCTCATTTTAGGCACAATTTTTAACCAACCTAAAAATCTACCCATTCGGCTGATTCTAAAACCATATTTAACAAGTTCGCATTTTATACAACCATTTTCAAGATAAAATAGATGTGTTCCTGTATTTCCTATAACCTCAACTTGTCCTGTTGAATTTATAGTAGCTCCCTTTATCATATTAGCACTTGTTTCAACAATTTTATCTTTCACTTCTTCTACTGAGGATAAATCGGTAGTAATACCATCACGATATTTATTTTCAATTATTCCAAGAAAGTTTATTCCTTTAAAAAGCACTATCTGAGATAATATAGCAACAATAATTAATGCCAAAAACCCAATTAACATCATAATTGATTAACTCCTTTCAAATCAGACGAATAATCTTACTTGTTTATAATTTTTCTGATGATTGCTATAGGAATAAGGACGATACCCAAAAGACAACCCATTATCAAACGCTGTATAAATAGATTACTAGCAGTGCCTATTCGTATTTTGTTTGCATAAATTGTTTGTCCTGTCGCCCAATAACCCAATACAGCATAAGCAATAATTATTATAGTTTCCATTTTACATTCCTCCAATTTTTATTAAATTTAAACTTCACTTAAAATTTGTCTTATTCGTCTATCTGAATATCCAAACATTTTGGATAATTCACGAATATTTTTGCCGTTATAGTTTTGCTTGATATAGTTATATATGTAATCTTTTTTATATAACTTCTGGGGAAACAAAATTTGTTGCCCCTTGAATAATTTATGTATTTGAACAGCGGTTTCCGTTCCCGCCTCAACGGCAATTTCTTCATAAATATCTGCAAAATCTTTTGCTTCCATTTGTGATTCACCTCCTAATTATACTTATACATTTAATTTTAGACTTTTTTCTTCGAAATTACCATTCGTAACTTTCTTTGAAATTTGCAATATAAATTTCAAGTGTATAATATATAAATGAAATCGTCTATTATTCATAAAATTAATCGTGAAAATTGTATATACTGTACTTATGTGATATAGTATGTAAGTATAAATTTGTGATTTGGTTGCAATATGCCGATTCATATGATAAAATATGACTATAAATTAGTATAGGATGTGATTAAATGACACAAAAAGATATGTTAAAACTCTCTAAAGCCTACAAAGCTGGTGAAATTCCTGAAGAAATAATCAAAAAAATTGAAAAGGCAAACAATCGTAGCATTGAAGAAATTGTTGCTTCTATAGATAATGTTTTTGAGTACAAAAGACATCGCATAGAAACAATGACGATTACTGATATAAGAAAGTGGGTAAGTAAGAAAAAAATAAGTGATGAAGAAAAGAAATTATATGCCGATGCAAATAAATGCACTTATGAAGAAGCTTTAAACAAAGCCAAAGAAAGATTAGAAGAACACGAAATCAACACAGAATTTAAACGTCTTGATAGTTTATATGGACTAACCCCAGAAACACGAGAACGAAAAAGAAAATATCGGCAATGGCTTCTTGATAACGGTATCGGTGAATTATCACCAGATGGGGATGATGTTATAATGGTAGAAACTGATAGATTACTTAAAGCCCTTGAACAAGAAGGTGAAATTATTAGCCGAAAAATGAGCAAAAAGCAAAAAAATTAGTAAAAAGACATAATGCCGTAAACCCACATAATACAAGGGTTTACGGCTATTCGTTTAATTCAATCGTTTCGGTGAAGCACTTGATTCTATTCAGAACAAACCGATGAGCAAAGATACTTTTTATATGGGTATGAAAAAAGAGAAATAGTATGTATACAAACAACCACCGACTTTTTTGTCGGTGGTTGTTTTGATGTTCTTTTAAATTCCAAGATTGTTTATGTGATTTATATTTAATTTCACAGGTTTATCGGTCAACAACAGATTTTCAACGTCAAAATACAGTTCGGTATTATTCGCCGGAGAAATTGTATAGGTTCCGTCATTGTTTTCTCTCAACCGCCACAAATGTCCATCAAATCCATCTGTTTTATCAATCATTACCTTCTGACCCGAAACAACCACACTATCATTTATCCGTATCGGTTTTTCGAGGTCTGTCAAACTGTAAATAATATAAATTCCTTTTGCCACGTCAACTGCATCAAATATCCATCCGCAGCCATAATCTGCTATTCCTTTCAAGGATATTCCATCACTGTCAACGCCAAGATATTTTCCTTCGGATGTACTGATGTACATCATATTTTCTTCAAAAATGCTTTTATTGCCACGATAAATATAAACCGTTCGGTTATCATCCCATAATATCTCTGCATTGCAGAATTCCGCCACAGACCGCAATGGCAACAACATTCTTCCATTTTTTATTATAGTTTTTACGGGGAGTTTTTGAAGGGTTCCGTTAACTATACATTCGTCTGAATTCTCAAACAATTTTATTATTGTTCCGCCAAGTGTAATAGTTGAACTACGGTCCTCATTCTTCCACGCAACACGAGCATTCATACTCTCACAAAAAGGTCTTACCGCAATGTATGTATAATTGCCTATCAGTTGGGGCTGTTCATCGGCAAAAATCAAATCTTTGCCGTCCATAACCAGCTTAAGTGTATCATTTGTTTCTGTTATTCCCGAAAGAACAACAAAGTTGACAGCATCGCTTAAATATTCAATATCATATTTTTTTGCCGACAAAACTGCTTTATACTGACCTTGCGGCAAACTGTCAACAGTTATTTTGCCATCGGTTATTTCAAACACATTCTCATCTGCGGTTGTCAGATTTCGTATATGTACCGCAAAGTATGCATAATTCATAAAACCGCCGTATGAAAAATCAAGACTGAAGGTTACCCCGCCATCTTTATCCGACACCGCCTTCAGCTTCAGGTGGGGAAGATTTCCGCTTTCCCAGACGGCACTAAGCAAAATATCGTTCTTGCTCTCAATTGTCTGGCCAGGCTTAAACAGTCCCTTTTTTCCCTCGGTACGCCATCCGCAAAAAATCTTTCCCGCTTTTTGAGGAACAACAGATGATATCTGTGCTATACCGCCGATAACTTTCTGTCGGGAAAGTATTTCTGTTCCGTCATCGGTATAGTATATCACTTTTGGCTCTTCTTCCAATATATTCAAATCCGAATTCTGCTGTGCATACACCGTTGCGGGCAATATAGCCAGCACCAATGACATAAGCATACATATTGTTCTTTTCATAACTAATCTCCACTAAGCCATTTTATCAGTTGCTCTGCACTTACACCATTATAAATATTATAACGGTTAAGGTTGTACAAGCTATTTTTGTCATATTGCTTTATATAATTCATACCAACTGAGGTTGCCATAGTCACTCTCACGCCGTTGCTTTTAAGGATATAATCTGTGACAGCATTATACTTACCCAGAGGGTAGGCAAAACCAACAAGGGGCTTTTCAAGCTCTGACTCAAGAATTGTTTTTGCCGTGATTAAATCACCCTGAAAGCTTGAGATATAGTCCAAAAGCGCTTCGTTTTCAAAACGCAAAACCGTCTCCCTTGCCTGCCTGCTTTCGTATTTTGGGCTCTGGTGCATATCATAAGTGTGGCTTTGCACCGAAATCAGCCCTGAATCTATCATTTCTCTTGCCTGATCATAGCTGAAATGTGGGATAATTCCGTAATTTGTATCCTTGTAGGTGGCTTTACCCACCGAACTGACGATTGAAAAAATTGTTGCCTTGTAACCATATTCCTTAAGCATAGGAAATGCCATCGTATAGTTGTCAAGATATCCGTCGTCAAATGTTATACAAACAGGCTTTTCTGGCAAAGGAAATCCAAAATCAACATAATTTATCATTTCATCCAGAGATACCGGAGTAAAACCGTTTTCCTTTATTGCCTGAAGATGATTTCTGAAATTTTCTGGAGATATGACAACAAGGGTGTCGCCGTCACCCACCGAGTGATACATAAGTACAGGAACAGCAACCGTGTCACCGCCGTTGGCGGCAACCGAAACAGAAAAAATAATTGCTATAATTAAAAGTACAGGTATAATTTTGTTTATCACAAATCCAGCCTCCTGAAACCAAAAGTTTATTTTCTTTTAAAAATCAGCCATTTGCTGGCAGCATAATTAAATATTATAACAAAAACATTAGAAAGCAGTTTTATACACAGGTCGTTGTAATGAAAAAAATCAACAAATACAACCATGATTATTATATCCATAAATCCCGAAATCAACCGGCAGGCAATAAAGTAAAAAAATTCGAGAAATACCGCCCTTATACCGTGATGCTCACTTTTAAAAACCATAGTACGGTTGGTTGCATACGCAACAATTATTGACGCAAGCAAAGCCACTGCCGTATCTACCGCAGTGTTATCGTTGATTTTTGACATAATATAATATGTCAAAAAATTTACAACAGTAGTCAGAGTCCCGAAAGCCATATATAAAATCATTTCGCGGTTGTTTTTGATAAAATTCTTCATCCGCACACCTCAATCCGACGTATGTGTCACTTTTCACAAGCCTGAACAAAGCAAATCATTTTAGTCTTTCCATTCTGTCGGGAATTATGTATATTCTTATATAAATTATATCATCAAATATATTTGTTGTCAATCATTCTGGTTATCTCACGGTTAATTCCTGCAATAAATATCTTTGCCATAGAAATAACTATCTTGACATACCTGGTACAATTTGCTATAATTGATTTAACCAATAAATAAATTGTTTGTGTTTTTTTAGATGTAAAATTTAAAACAGTATACAACACTGAAAGGACATTATACAATGAATGTATTAGCTATTGGGTCACACTGACGATATAGAAATCAACTTTAAGGAGGATGTTGCTATAATGAAAAAAGTTGCGTGTGTTGGAATTCTGGTTGCGGATGTAATTGTAGAGCCTGTTACCGCATATCCCGAAAAAGGTCTGCTGTTGCCGGTAAATTCAATTACTCTTCACAACGGTGGAAATGCAATGACCGCCTCAATAAACGTAAAAAAGCTTGGTGTTGAAACCACCTTGATAGGCAAGGTTGGCGATGATGTTTTCGGTAGCTTTCTGCGTGACAAGCTGACTCGTGCAGGTGTCAACACTCAAGGTCTTAAAACAGACGACAGCGTTCAGACCTCGGCATCGGTGCTTATGCTTGACAAAACTGGTGAACGCTCATTCTTTCACTGCGTTGGTACAAACGCAGTATTTTCAGAAAAGGACATTGACTATTCTTTGATTGAAGACTGTGATTTGGTATTTGTTACAGGTTCGTTCCTTATGAACACCTTTGACGGTGCTGAAACAATGGAATTTTTGAAAAAATGTAAGGAAATGGGCAAAACAACCTTCCTTGACGTTTGCTGGGATGCAAGCGGCAGATGGGGAGAATTACTTGATATGTCGATGCCCTACATAGACTATCTTATGCCCAGTATTGACGAAGCTGTGTGCATTGCTGAAAAAGAAGATGTTGAGGATATTGCCGATGTATTTTTCAGCCGTGGCGCAAAAAATGTTGTAATCAAAATGGGCAGTAAGGGTGCATTCTTAAGACGCAGTACCGAAAGCAAGGGGCAGATTTTTCCCTGCTGTAAGGGTGTTACCGCAGTTGATACAACCGGTGCAGGCGACAGCTTTTGCTCGGGCTTTCTGGCGGCTTTTGCAAGAGATTGCAGTTTAGAGGAATGTGTTAAGTTTGCCAACGGAACAGGTGCGCATTGCGTAATGGCAACGGGTGCAACCACAGGTATCACATCATACGAAGAAATTTTAGATTTTGTAAATAAACAATAATTTTCAAATATAACATTCACGCTTTGTGTGTTCAAATTGGAAAGTTGCATTTTTTTCGGGGTGGCATTTGCCACCCCGAATATTTTTTATAATATTTTCTACTTAACAATTTTCTTTGCCTCAAGATAAAAACGTTTTTCGTTTGCCTCGCCCATCGAGAATGTCTTTCTGGGCAGAGCGCCATCAACAATAACTGTTTCAAAGAGCTCAGATTTTTGAGGACAAGGGAGCAAAAAGCCCGTTGCATCCTCTCGGTCAGACAGCTGTCTTACCACGTCATCGCCATGTATGTAGTCAAGCTCGTATCCCATACTGTCAAGAAAGTTCTGCAACGTTCCAACCGTAAGATTTGATGATGGGTTTGCGACAAAAAGACTTTCTGTATACTCGCCCGAAACAAGCTTTATCTCCTGAGCACCATCAACCGCAGTTCCCGAAATCTGGTAATACTCCGCAAGTGCCGTCTTTACCTCGGCAATACCTTTACCGAAAGCAACTCTGTGGATGGGTTCAAATTCCAAAGCCTCGTCATGAATATTTTCAAGCTCCACAAGGCAAAATCTTGCGGGATGGTTCTTTTGTTCTTCCTCTGTTAAAGTCTTTTTAAGGTTATCCCAACAGGTTTTTGCAGTTGCCAGAGAATGATTTCCGTCACCCACAGCAAACACCAGGTTGTCAGGAGCATCCTTTGCAAATTTATTAATTCTACCGATTACGGCATCTGCCTCTTCACCCTTTATATGCCAACCTGCGATATGTCCGCCGCCCTCCATCAGGTCAAATTCATAAAGGGGTCTTGACTTTTCAATTCCGCCAATAATATAATCCGCTATATCATCAACCAGCAAAATTGCGTGGGGCAGCTCTAACGGTGCATTCTCACGAATTTTCACTCTGGGCGGAATTCTTGACAAAATTGTTCCCTCAGTGGCACGGATTGCACTTTTGGAGCCTTTTGAAAAATCGTATTCCTCCAAATCAATTGCACCAACAATACCACGACGGATTTTGCCGCTGTTCATTGTTCTTTCAACATAAATCAAGCTGTCTTTAAGGGCAACAAAAATATTCTTGTCAAGGTAATCCTTCATTGAATTGTTAATTGCCTCAATTCTGGCATCACCCTCTGACAAAAATGCCTCGGGATAAACAATGTTAAGAGTTGATGGGCAATCGCCTACAAATTCCTTAACTCTTTCCCAGTATTCGGGCTGGGCTGTATACTGGTCGCAAGCAACCGTACTCCATTTTTCCATATCAATACATTCGGGCAAAAGTATGTCTGCCTTATTAAAAATACTCATAATATTTTATCTCCATAATTTTTTATAATCTCTCCTTCATCTTCGCCCAAAGGCGAAGATGAAGCGAAAATTGTATGTCCCGTAGGGGACGCAGTGTTTTAAACGATTTGTGCTCCGCTTTGAATGTTCTCGTCAACTGTCAAAACAGTCAAATCGTCCTTGTATTCGGCACTTAAAATCATTCCGTTTGATTCAAGACCCATCATCTTTCTTGGCGGGAAGTTTGCAACAAACAGAACATTCTTGCCAATCATATCCTCAGGCTTGCAGAACTTTGCAACCCCTGATAAAATCTGTCTTGTCTCACTGCCTGTTTCGATGGTAAATCTCAGCAGCTTTGATGATTTTGGAACAGGCTCACATTCAAGCACCTTGCCCACGCGTATATCAAGGTCAAGAAATTTTTCAAAGTCAATATCTGACTTAAAGGGCTCAATCTCAATTGCAGGTGCCTTGTTTGCTACATTTTCTTCTTCAATTTCTGCAAGCTTCTTTTCTGCATCAATTCTTGCAAAGAGCATTGCTGCCTCGCCAACCCTCTGGCCTGCCTCTGCAGAGCCAAAATTCACAAGCTCGTCAAGAGTATATGCATCCGCACCAAGTGCCGCAGTCAGCTTTTCAGCGGTTTCGGGCATAAAAGGTGCAAGGAGCGATGCAATCCAGCGAAGAGCCTCCACCAGATTATACATAACTGTCTTTAACGTGCCAATCTGCGTCTCGTCTTTGGCAAGCGCCCAGGGCATTGTTTCGTCGATATATTTATTTGCACGGTTCGCAATTGTCCAAAGAGCCTCAAGCGCATCTGCTGTGCGGAATTCATCCATCAATGACACAACATCCGCCTTTGCCTTTTCGGCAACTGCGGCCAAATCCGTATCAAAGTCGGTTGCGGTTTCCTTATTGGGAACAACACCGTCAAAATACTTATTTACCATTGCAACTGTACGGTTTGCAAGGTTGCCCAGAACATTGGCAAGGTCGGTATTATAGGAGCTTACAATCTTTTCATAAGTGATTGTGCCGTCCTGCGCATATGGCATCTCTCGAAGAAGATAATATCTTATTGCATCTGTGCCGAAATGACGCACCAAATCATCTGCATAAATAACATTACCCAAGGATTTACTCATCTTATCCTCGCCGCTGAGGAGCCAAGGATGTCCGAAAACCTTTTTAGGTAACGGCTCACCAAGAGCCATAAGGAAGATAGGCCAGTAAATCGTATGGAAACGCAAAATATCCTTGCCTATAATATGAACATCTGCGGGCCAGTATTTGTTGTAATGCTCGCCCTTTGAGTCGGGAGTGTAGCCAAGAGCATTGATATAGTTTGTAAGTGCATCAAGCCATACATAGATGGTATGCTTATCATCAAAGGTAACGGGGATGCCCCATTTGATGCTTGTTCTTGATACGCACAAATCCTGAATGCCAGGCTTGATAAAGTTATTTATCATTTCTTTTTTTCTGGATTCGGGCTGAATGAAATCGGGATTTTCCTCGATATGCTTTTCAAGTGCCGCCTGATATTTGCTCATTTTAAAGAAGTATGCTTCCTCATTGCCCTTGTGCACCTCACGTCCGCAATCGGGGCACTTTCCGTCAACAAGCTGAGTATCTGTCCAGAAGGATTCGCATGGAGTACAGTACCAACCTGTGTATGAATCCTTATAGATATCGCCCTGGTCATAAAGCTTTTTAAAAATCTTCTGTACACTGTCAACGTGGTAGTCATCTGTTGTTCTGATAAATTTGTCATAGGAAGAATTCATCAAATCCCAGATTGTGCGGATTTCACCTGCAACTTCGTCAACATATGCCTGGGGCGAAATACCTGCCTCGTTTGCAAGCTGCTCAATCTTTTGTCCGTGCTCATCTGTTCCCGTAAGGAAGAACACATCATAGCCTTCAAACCTTTTAAATCGGGCAATGCTATCTGCAAGAACAACCTCATAGGTGTTTCCGATATGGGGTTTTCTTGACGTATACGCAATGGCAGTTGTCAGATAGAATTTTTTGTTATCCATTATATATCATCCTTTCTGTTAAAATCTATGTTGAAGTGTTCATAGGCAAGTTTAGTCACCACTCTGCCTCTGGGTGTGCGGTTGATAAAACCAATCTGCATCAGGTACGGCTCATAAACATCCTCAATGGTTGTGCTTTCCTCACCCACAGTTGCGGCAATGGTATCAAGACCAACCGGGCCGCCGTCATAAAACTTTATCATTGCCTCAATCATTGTTTTGTCAATAGCATCAAGCCCCAGCTTGTCAACCTCCAGTTTTTTTAATGCAAAATCTGCAACCTGATCGGTTACAACGCCGCCTGCCTCAACCTCCGCAAAGTCACGAACACGCTTAAGCAAGCGGTTTGCAATTCTTGGAGTGCCCCGTGAGCGTGATGCAATCTCTGCCGCACCCTTTGGGGTAATCTCAATCCCTAAGATTCCCGCTGAGCGCGTGATAATCATCTCTAAGTCTTCCTTGCAGTACATTTCAAGTCTTGAGATTACACCAAATCGGTCGCGTAAGGGTGCCGTCAGCGCACCTGCCTTGGTGGTTGCGCCGATAAGTGTGAATTTGGGAAGGTCAAGACGTATAGACCGAGCTGATGGTCCTTTGCCTATAATTATATCCAATGCACCATCTTCCATTGCAGGATATAAAATCTCTTCAACACTGCGATTAAGACGGTGAATTTCGTCAATAAATAAAATGTCGTTCTCCGACAGGTTGGTAAGGAGTGCCGCCAAGTCACCCTGCTTTTCGATTGCAGGTCCTGATGTGATGCGGATATTAACCCCCATCTCGTTGGCAATAATCCCTGCCAGAGTAGTCTTACCCAAGCCCGGAGGGCCGTAAAGCAAAACGTGGTCAAGAGGCTCGCCCCTCTTTTTGGCCGCATCCATAAAGATTTTAAGGTTTTCCTTTGCCTTTTTCTGCCCTATATAGTCGGTAAGAAATTTCGGACGCAGGCTATATTCAATTTCGTTGTCACCGTGTATTTCACCGGTATTTACAATTCTGTTTTCGTTTTCAAAATCCATAAGGCGTTAACCTTTCATAAGTTTTTTGAGAGCTTCCTTTACAATATCTTCAACCGAGCCCGAAAGCCCCGCTGTAGCCCTTTTTGCCTCCTGAGCACAATAGCCCAGCACCACAAGAGCACTAATTGCCTCGTCAACGTCTGTATCGCCACCGTGATAAACGTCAACCACCTCGTCTGTTGAGATATTTCCTATATCCACACCCTTGAACTTGTCCTTAAGCTCCAGAACAATACGCTCTGCGCCCTTGGCACCAAGCCCGGGGGTCTGGCTTGCAATATATTTAAAGTCGTTTGTCACAACACACAGGGCAAACTTAGAGGGCGAAATATTTGAAAGCAGGGCAATGGCTGTTTTTGCACCAACTCTTGATACCCCAATAATCATTTCAAAAAGATTAAGCTCTTCCATTGTGGCAAAGCCATAAAGGTCAAATACATCGGCAGATGCCTTAAAATTTGAATAGGTATAAAGCAAAGCCTGAGAACCCACCTCGCCTATGGCTTCAAGGGTTTTTGTGCTTGTATAAAGGCGATAGCCCACGCCATTGTTATCAATAACCGCAAAGCTTTCGGTCTTTAATGCAACTGTCCCCGATATATAGTAAAACATAATCTTTCTGCCTTTCTTTAAAATTCTAACTTTTAGTATATCATCTTTTGTTGTAAATTACAAGCCGTAAATGACATAATTTTACCACTTTGTGGCACGGTATGAATGTGCGTGGCAAATAGCAATTGCAAGGGCATCTGCCGTATCGTCGGGCTTGGGTACAGCCTCAAGATTTAAAATAGCCTTTGTCATCTGCTGAACCTGAGTCTTTTCGGCACGGCCATAACCCACAACTGCCTGCTTAACCTGCAGAGGCGTATACTCGAAAATCGGGACACCACAGTTTTTTGCAGCAAGAACAAGAACTCCCCTTGCCTGTGCCACATTGATAGCCGTCTTTTGATTGCTGTTGAAAAACAGCTCCTCAATCGCCATAGCCTCGGGCTTTGTGCGCTCAATTACCTCAACCGCCTCGTCATAAATCTTTTTTAGACGGTCAAACATATCCTCGCCTGCATCAGTTGTGATTGCTCCGAAATCCACAACCTTAAAACGGTTTCCTTCAAAATCCACAACCCCGACGCCCACAATTGCATAGCCGGGGTCAATACCTAAAATCCTCATAATGTTCTGCCTTTCGTTTATAAAATGCATATAATTTGTGAATTTATGTATAAAAATTCATAGTTTTTGCATAAAAATGCAAAGATTTTTTAAAAAAGTGTTGCATTTTTCCATAACATACATTATAATATAATTTGTTGAATAAAACAAGTATTTTTTAACCTGAGAACTGGAGGTAATATTATGGCAAAAGATAAGGTAGTACTGGCGTACTCCGGCGGACTTGACACATCAATCATTATTCAGTGGCTTAAAGAAAACTATGACTATGATGTAGTTTGCGTTTGCGGCGACGTTGGTCAGGGTAAGGAAACAGACGGGCTTGAAGAACGTGCAATCCGCTCGGGTGCACTTAAATGTTACATAGAGGATTTAAGAGATGAATATGTTAAAGACTATATATTCCCCACTCTTAAGTCAGGTGCAATGTACGAAGGCAAGTATCTCCTTGGCACATCACACGCAAGACCCATTATTGCAAAAAGACTGGTTGAAATCGCACAGAAGGAAGGCGCAGTTGCAATCTGCCACGGCGCAACCGGCAAGGGTAACGACCAGGTACGTTTTGAGCTGGCTATCAAGGCTCTTGACCCCTCGCTTAAAATCATTGCTCCCTGGAGAATCTGGGATATCAAGTCAAGAGAGGATGCAGTTGATTATGCAAACGCTCACGGCATTGAAATTCCCGTTACAAAGAAGGACCTTTATTCACGTGACAGAAACATCTGGCACATCAGCCATGAAGGTATGGATCTGGAAGACCCCTGGAACGAGCCTCAGCTTGACAGTCTTTTAAAGCTTGGCGTATCTCCCAAGGCTGCTCCTGACGAACCCACCTACGTTGAAATCGAATTTGTTGCAGGCGAGCCTGTTGCTGTAAACGGTGAAAAGCTGTCACCCGTTGCGCTTGTTGAAAAGCTCAACGAGCTTGGCGGCAAAAACGGTGTTGGTATAGCAGATATCGTTGAGGACCGTCTTGTTGGTATGAAATCGAGAGGAGTTTATGAAACTCCCGGCGGTACAATCCTTTACACCGCAATTCAGGAGCTTGAATTCCTGTGTCTTGACCGTGATACCCAGGGCTTTAAGAGAATGAGCCAGACTCAGTTCTCACAGCTTGTATACGACGGCAAGTGGTTTACCCCTCTTCGCGAAGCAATGTCAGCTATGTATGACGAAATGGACAAATACGTCACAGGAACGGTACGCCTTAAGCTCTACAAGGGTAACTGCACACCTGCCGGTGCAAAGTCAAAATATTCACTTTACAACGAGGATATCGCATCCTTTGGCGACAGCAAGGAGCTTTACAGCCATAAGGACAGCGAAGGCTTTATCAACCTTTACGGTCTGCCCCTGAAAGTACGTGCAATGATGAAAAAAAAGAACAACGAAGATTAATTCAAAATTTAAACAGGGGCATCCTTGATGCCCCTGAATTTCTATGTATAGGAGAAAAACTACTATGAAATTATGGGGTGGAAGATTTTCAAAATCCACAGATGCGGCAGTTGACGATTTTAACTCATCAATCCGTTTTGACAGCCGTATGTACAAGCAGGACATCCGTGGCAGTCAGGCACACGCCTCGATGCTTGGCAAGCAGGGAATTATATCACAAGAAGATGCAGAACTTATAGTAAAAACACTTGCAGAAATTCTTGCGGATATTGAGGCAGGAAAGGTGGAATTCACCATTGATGCCGAGGATATCCATATGAATATCGAAACAATTTTGATTTCACGCATAGGTGATGTGGGCAAACGCCTTCACACAGGCAGAAGCCGCAACGACCAGGTTGCCCTTGACAACAAGCTTTATCTCCGTGACGAGGCAGAAGAGTTGAAAGTTATGCTTGAAAACCTGCAAAACACCATTTTAAACCTTGCGGAAGAAAACCTTGACACAATTATGCCGGGTTATACCCATCTGCAAAAGGCACAGCCCATCACCTTTGCTCATCACATTATGGCGTATTATGAGATGTTCGCCCGTGACCTTTCAAGATTACGTGACTGGAGAGCACGTATGAACGTTTTACCTCTTGGCAGCGGTGCATTGGCAGGAACAACCTATCCCCTTGACAGGCAATATGTGGCAAAGCAGCTTGGTTTTGACGGAATTACACAAAACAGTATCGACGGTGTTTCTGATCGCGACTTTGTTTGCGAGCTTGCCTTTGTGCTGTCAATGATAATGGTTCACCTGAGCCGTTTTTCAGAAGAAATTATTCTCTGGAGCTCCAACGAGTTTGGTTTTGTAACGTTAGACGATGCATACAGCACAGGTTCAAGCATAATGCCCCAGAAAAAGAACCCTGACATTGCCGAGCTTGCAAGGGGTAAGTCGGGCAGAGTATTCGGCTCACTTATGGGCCTTCTTACAATGCTGAAGGGTCTGCCACTTGCATACAACAAGGATATGCAGGAGGATAAAGAGCAGATTTTTGATGCAATTGATACTGTCAAAATGTGCCTGCCCGTATTTGGTGGAATGCTTGCCACAATGAAGATAAACAAAGACGCAATGCTGATCGGTGCCAAGGGCGGCTTTACCAACGCAACAGACGTTGCCGACTATCTGGTAAAGAAAGGTCTTCCTTTCCGTGATGCTCACGCAGTTGTCGGCAGAATGGTTGCCTACTGTCTTGACACAAACAAGGTAATCGACGCATTATCTATGGATGAATTCAAAAACTTTTCGACGCTTTTTGAGGAAGATATATACAAGGCAATTTCCCTTGAAACCTGCGTAAATCTCCGCAAAATCCCCGGCGGTCCCGCAATTGAGACGATGCGTGCCGTAATTGAGAGATATAAAAATGCCCAATAAAGCATAAGACCGCAGTGCCGTTGGCACTGCGGTCAATCTTTTTAGTTTTGTTTTCTTACGATTTTATATTCGTCGTAATAACTATAATACGGGCACGAATTATGACCAGAGCCATAAAATGACGAAACCTCGTCTTCATCAAGATTAATGGTGCATACATCGCAATCCAACTCGCAATCATAGTCAAAATATGCGCAGGTTTCGCATTGAGTTATTTTATTATTATTTTTCATTTTCATTACCTCAAATTTTTAAAATCAGCAAACTAATGTATTAAATTTTATAGACTTGACACAAACCTTATTTATTCTTTCTAAAAGTTCTTTCCAATATACACCGCCGCCAAGGTTTTTAAGTCTTTCATCATCCATAGTGAAGCCTTTACGCATATATTCGTTAAGCCTCTTTGTTGCCCACTGTCTGAACTGTGTTCCTCTAAGCGATTTTACACGATATCCTACTGAAATAATAACATCGAGATTGTAATAATCAAGATTTCTCTCTACTTCTCTGTAACCCTCTATTTGAACTGTTGCAAATTTTGCAACAGTTGCTTCGGGTAATAATTCTTTATCTGAATACACATTTTTAATATGACGAGAAATAGTTGATTTATCTCTTTCAAACAAAGCCGCCATTTGGTCTAATGTAAGCCAAACAGATTCATCATAAAATCTTACATCAACTTTTATCTGTTCATCTTCTGTTTTAAAAATTATAATATTATTATCCAGATGTATTAACCTCCGTAAAGAGTTTTTGTATTTTAGTAATAATCTTTTATTGCGATTTGATATTCCTATGTAACTCCTTCTTCAATATATATGCTTTAGCAGGAAAAAAGAAGAAATTCAAAAATTTTACTTTCTTTGCAATTATCGCCGCTAACACCGAAAATACCAATCCGCAAACAGTTCCCAAAATTACATGAATCCACCACTGTGCTATATTCATACGAAGCAATATGATTCTTATTCCTGCAGTGAATATGGTGTGTAATAAGTATATTTGAAAAGAATACTTGTTTACAAAATCGAGAAACCGTGAAATAGGTTTCAAACTCTGAATCATAGAAATAAACAGAATACTCGAATATATCCCGAACAGTATCATTATTTCCTTTATGAACGGAGCCTCTATTTTGTTTATTAAAACAAGCACGACACCTACTGCTATATGCATTAATACGATTAACCATTTTGCCCGGTCGGGGAGCTTGGTGAGATTTTTAAAATTCACAAATGTGCCGATTCCAAAGGCAAGCGCCGAATAAAACACTACATCCAAGCTTCCAAGAGGAATACCAAAAAGCGGAGCTAAATAGCCTATTAAAACAACAATAAGCGTAATTTGCCAATTTTTTATCATTCCTGAAAAAGCAGTCCAAATACAAAACAAAAAGAACAGTGCATACAAAAACCAATATTGGGCAACAGGGGTTTTCCATATATAAAGAATATCCGAAACCGCAAAACCGGTATTTGATTCTCCAACTAAACTGTTTATCAATATATATATAGCGGAAAAAGCTATGTATGGAATACCAAGAGTGTAAAGCTTATAGAGAATAAACCCCCATTTACTTTTCTTACTTTTCCACTCTCCGGTAACTTTATACACAACACCGCTCAAAAACAGAAAAAGTGCAACATGAAAAGACCATATAAACTTTTCCAATCCCCCAAAAAACTTAGGAATATCTATGCCTGCAAGCCTTATTCCCATAATAACATGCCCAAGCAGTACCAAAAAACAGGCATATCCTTTCAGTCTGTCAACAAGCACATTTCTTTCCATTTTGCACCTCCCTAAAACCATTTTTATCTTTCTTCTTTGCTCCTGCAAGTTGAAGAAACGATATATTTCGGTCTTCCTTTAATTTCATCATAGATACGAGCAACATAATATCCGATAACACCAAGACTTATCATCATGATACTTCCTATAAATATCAGGATAATTATAACAGTTGTCATACCTTCAAGGGCAATACCACGAATTTTATCAATCAGTGCCCAAACGCTGAAAATAGCAGTAATAATAAGCATCATAACACCAAGCACCGTTACTATTTGCATCGGCGCTGTTGAGTAGGCAGAAATATTTGAAACAGCATATTTCAAAAGACCTATGGCAGACCATTTTGATTCACCTTCAAGTCTTTCATTAACCTCAAATTCAACCGTTGTTTTGTGATATCCAACCCAAAAAGAAATCGCTCTGAAGAAACCTTTTCTTTCAGGAATTCTATTGAGTATATCTACAACCTTGCGGTCAAGCAGTTTAAAATCAGAAGCGTTTGACATATCAAATCCTACTACCGAACTGATAATTGAATAAAACTTTCTTGCAGCAAAGCCATGCATTTTGCTTTCTTTGCCTCTTGTTTTTTTAATACCCTCAACAATTTCATATCCTTCTTGCCATAAACGATACATCTCGACGATTTTCTCAGGGGGATGTTGAAGATCGCAATCAATTACTACAACCGCATCTCCTGCAGCACTTGCAAGGCCTGCTGAGATGGCTGCCTCTTTTCCAAAGTTTCTTGAAAAATGCAGTCCATATATATTTTTTTCTTTAT
>JAZNCI010000088.1:0-2230 GCA_045587485.1 Clostridia bacterium | reverse complement strand
GAAATTAAAAAGTCAGAGGTTAAAAAGTTCATTCAGAAACAGCGTATAAAGAAACAATATCAGAAAGCAAAGCGAGCCGAACAGACAGCGAAAAAGGCAAAAAAAGCAGCACAGAATACAAAGGCAGTAACGGCAAGGATTGCCGCTTTTGTATGGCGGCACAAAGCAGTGTTCGGAATTATACTTGCTATCTTTCTTCTGTTCGCTTGGCTTGGCAGTGTATTAACATCTTGCTCTATTATGGGTACGCAGGGCGGCGGCTCTCTTATGGTTTCCTCTTACTTTGCAGAGGACGACGATATATACGCAGCAGAAGATTATTATGTAGCTCTTGAACAGAATTTACAAAATCGAATTGATAACATTGAAAACGAGTATTCCGGCTATGACGAATACAGATACAATGTTGCAGGCATAGGCCATAACCCTTACGAGCTCATTTCATATCTTACAGCGGTATATCAGGATTTCAAAGCAAATGAGATTGAGGACGAGCTTGACGCTCTTTTTAATACTCAATACCATTTGAGAATTACCCAAACAACCGAGCAGCGAACAGACAGCGAGGGCAACACTTACACATACAAAATATTAAATGTTACTCTCACAAACAGCGGTTTTACAACAACCTTAAATGCAGACCAGCAGGAGCTTTATAATATCTATCTTGCAAGCAAGGGAAACCGTGATTATCTGTTTGCTGATGATATTTATTCCAATGTTACACAGAGTCCGTATAACGATTATGAAATACCGAGTGCGGCACTTTCGGACGAAACTTTCAGAAAGCTCATAACGGAAGCTGAAAAGTATTTAGGCTATCCGTATGTATGGGGCGGCTCAAGTCCGTCAACCTCTTTCGATTGTTCCGGCTTTGTATGCTGGGTATTCAAAAATTCCGGTGTATATCCTCTGTCCCGAACTACTGCACAGGGCATTTTCAATCAATGTACTGCGGTAAGACCGGCGGAAGCAAAACCGGGAGATATAATTTTCTTTACGGGCACATACAACAGCGGAAGTCCTGTATCTCATGTTGGTATTTATGTCGGTAACGGAATGATGATACATTGCGGAAACCCAATCCAATATGCAAGTGTCAACAGCAGCTATTGGAGCTCTCATTTTTACGCCTACGGGCGACTTAATTAAGACAATAAAACTACAAGGAGTGATTTTTACTATGGCAACCATTGATAAGATTAACAAGGATATTGCGGCTGCAAAAGCCAAAATTGCAGAATTGCAGAAGAAAATCCGTACACTTGAAGCACAGAAGATTGAGGAAGAAAACTTACAGATTGTGAAATTGGTTAAGACCGTAAACCTCGACCAGAAAACTCTTACTGTATTTCTTAAAGCCTACGCAAAGGGTGATATTGTTCTCCCTGATACCTACAAGGCGGAATTGGAAAAGAACGATAAAAAAGAAAAATCGGAAACCACAGGCGAACAGAGACCACACGAACAGAAACACGCACAGGAGGGCGGCAACAATGAGAAAAAATAAAGTATTTAAGATTATGGCGGCGGTACTTTCCGTCGCCTTTATACTGTCCGGCATGACGGCTTTTGCGTTTAGCGCAGAATCAGAAGCCACAGCAACCACCGAAACGGTTATTGAAGATAACCGTACTCTTACCCCGAAAGGAAACGCTGACCTTTTGGACGACGTTTCAGATAGTGAAGATTTGCAGTTTATAACCGTAACTGCAAGGGACGGAAATGTTTTCTATTTCGTAATCGACCACGCAGCAGAAAACGAAAATGTATATTTCCTTAATGTTGTTGATGAAAGCGACCTCGAAGCTCTCGCAGAGGAAAGCGAAGAAAAACCGGAAGAAAAACCTGTTACCGAGCCCGAACAGAAAGAGCCGGAGCCGCAGGAACCGGAGGAACCCGAAAAAGAGCCTGAAAAGGAATCAGGCGGCAATGCAGGTTTTCTTGTTGTAATTCTGCTTCTTGCAGGTGCGGCAGGTGTAGGCGCTTACTATTACAAAGTTGTACTGCCGAAAAAGAAACTTGAACAGGCTGACGACTTGGAAGATTTTGAGTTTGAGGAATACGACGAGGACGACGCCGAAGATGCGGAGCTTGACGAAACTGACGACGAGGAAACGGAGGAATAAAAAATGCGTTTGGTAATTGCCGAAAAACCGTCGGTAGCTTTTTCTATTGCAAAAGCACTTGGAATTAGCGGTAAAAAAGACGGCTATATTGAGGGTGGCGG
>JAZNCI010000087.1:0-16809 GCA_045587485.1 Clostridia bacterium | reverse complement strand
CATGGCTACGATCCGACTTCTACATCACCGTGATGTGCCATAATTGCGTGAACAACCTTGTCGTTTTCTTTATATTTTTTAGCAACATCCGCACCGATAGTAACGTGTGACCCCTCAACCTCGTGGTCAATAGCCTTACCTATATCGTGAAGAAGACCTGCACGCTTTGCAAGGGCAACGTCTGTCCCAAGCTCAGCTGCCATAAGACCTGCAAGATGAGCAACTTCAATCGAGTGCTTGAGAACATTCTGACCATAGCTTGTACGGTATTTAAGACGACCGAGCAGCTTGATAAGCTCGGGATGAAGACCATGAACACCTGTATCAAACGTTGCCTGTTCACCCTCCTGCTTGATAATATTCTCAACCTCGCGTCTTGATTTTTCAACAGTCTCTTCAATGCGACCTGGATGAATTCTTCCATCAACAATGAGTTTCTCAAGAGAAAGTCTTGCAATCTCACGTCTTACAGGGTCAAAGCCCGAAAGAATAACAGCCTCGGGAGTATCATCAATAATCAAATCTACACCGGTAAGTGTTTCAATTGAGCGAATATTTCTGCCTTCACGACCGATAATTCTGCCTTTCATTTCGTCATTGGGGAGCTGAACAACCGAAACAGTAGTTTCAGCCACATGGTCAGCAGCACAACGCTGAATTGCACCCGTAATGATATTGCGGGCTTTCATATCAGCGTCTTCTTTGGCTTGCTCTTCAATGCTTTTAATCAAAATTGCCGCATCATGTCTTGCATCAATTTCAACCTGCTTAAGAAGCAAATCCTTCGCCTCAGCAACAGATAATTCTGCCAACTTCTCAAGCTGTGACATCTGTAGCTTTTTAACCTTTTCGACTTCATCCTTCAGCTCGTCGACCTCACTCAGCTTCACCTGAACCTGTTCTTCCTTTTTTTCAAGAACTTGTGTCTTCTTGTCAATAGCGTCCTCCTTTTGCTGAATTCTACGCTCCTGACGCTGAATTTCGTTTCTTCTCTCTTTTATTTCCTTATCAAGTTCGTTGCGTTCTTTATGTATTTCTTCTTTTGCTTCTAAAAGTCTTTCTTTTTTTGCGTGTTCTGCATCTTTAACCGCTTTTGCTTTTGCATTTTCAATAATCTTTTTTGCTTCCTCTTCGGCACTGCCAAGCTTAACCTCGGCAACCTTCTTGCGGTATGAATATCCGAATCTGAATGTTAGGAACATTCCTATAAGAGCAACAACCACAACAACAGCCAAAAGGATTGCAATTTGTATTCCGTCCATATTGCTACACCTCCTCAAATCGATATTTGACGTATAAATCATAGATTATATATCTGCGTTTTTCGCCAGCTTAACACCTTTGTTCAAAAGGCAATTTGCTTTATAGAAATACATAAAAGAACTGTATATAGAATTATTTCATATAAAATATATACAGTTACAATTTTAATAAATTTTAACCAATTTGTCAAGCATTTTTCCGTTAAAAAACACAAAAAAGAGGTATTTTTTTTACCTCCTTTTATCAATGTTACTGTATTGCCTCATAAAGTGTTGCCGCATCGCTCTTTCCCACCTGTTCACGAATATCCGTAACGCGCACAGCAAGGGTTTTACTGCCAAAGGTTATTTCAATAATATCGCCAATTTTTACATCATATGACGCCTTTACAACCTTTCCGTTTACCGACACTCTGCCGCCATCACAGGCTTCGTTGGCAACAGTTCTTCTTTTTATCAATCGCGAAACCTTTAAATATTTATCCAATCTCATATATTTCAGCCCTCGTATTTTGAAAATTCCTGAATAAAGGATTCAGTGTGCTTGCTGAGTGCAGTTTCTGCATCAACACCCATCTTTTTTGCAACAGCTACAATCTCAAAAAGCATTTTTCCTATATACTTTTCTGCAACTCCTGCATCGTTGCCCGACAACATAACATTCATCATATTTGCTATACTGTCAGCTGCAAAAATTGGTTCACTGAAAACATAACCACCTTTTTCTGCCTTGCTTTGAATTTTTTCTGTACGCATAAGTGACGGCAGATATTTTGAAACCTCTGCCATATCCTGTGCAACGGTTTTTTGTCCACGGTCATCACGCTTAATCTGTGCCCAGTTTGCCAACACTTCGTCAGCATCCTTTACCTTTGTGTCACCAAAAACGTGAGGATGACGGTGTACCAATTTTCGACAAACAGCATTTATTACATCGTTCATATTATACTCGCCGTTTTCCTTACCGATTTGCGCATGGAACACAATCTGCAGCAAAAGGTCACCGCTTTCGTCCGCAACTTTTTCCCAATTTTCACAGTCAAGCTCCTCGATAAGTTCATATCCTTCTTCAATAATATCGTGCTTTATGCTTTGATGAGTCTGCTCCATATCCCATGGGCATCCGCCTTCACCACGCAAAGTTTTAACTATATTCAGTAAATCTTCATAGGCATAATTCTTTTCCATATTTATCTCCTGTAACCATCCTTAAAGTAATTTATATTTCGCAAGAATTCCTGCAATTTTTTCACCCTTTGGCATATTAAGCACATCCTCACGCTTAATACCCTTTATCATAACAACTGCAACAACATATACAACAGCACCAACCGCAATAGAGCAAAGGGTTACCAGTCTTGAACCGGTCATAAATCCCGATACCATATTATAAAACAAAAGTGTTGCAGCACCCATAACCAAGGATGCACAAAGGGGTTTTATCATAATATCAATAACATTCATTTTAACCTTAAGTATAAACGTTATGCAGAAACAGTTGAGTAAAGCAATTATTCCGTAACAAGCAGTAGTTGCAACAGGAGCTGCATCAATCCCCCATAACGGTATCAGAGTGTAGTTCATTACCACTTTAACTATGCCACCCACCAGCATATTTATAACCGGATAATAGACCTTTCCGTATGACTGCAAAACAGAATTACTAACCGACACAAAAGCCACAAACGGAACTGCAAAAGCCAGCTTTTGCAGCAGCTCACCGGCATTGGCATCACTGTATAATACCAACAAAATAGGCTCGGATAAAACATAAAATCCAACCGCACACGGAAGCGCAAAAAGCATTGTTATTCTAAGAACACTTGCAGTCATTATACCTGCTTCGCCAAGTTTCTTTTCAGCAAGAGCTGTTGAAATTGCGGGAACAATACTCATACTAAGCCCCACCACTATTGTAAGCGGCAGATTAAACATCGTCTGTGCCTGACCCGTGTACAAGCCGTAAAGAGAGTTTGCTTTTTTCTGAAGCAATAAAAGACTCTGCCAACCTTCCTCCATAGCTTTAAGACCAAACTCTGTACCCTCGGCAAAAAGAAATGAATATTTTTCAAAAACCCCGGGGTTGACAACAAGCCTGTTCATTATTGTTGCAAGGTCAACCAGACTTGTCAGGCTTGAAACCGACGCACCTATTGTAATAGGAATAGCAATACGTATAAGATTTTTAAGAATATCTCTTCGAGGTCTTATATACTGTCCATTAACGGGCTTTGTTTTGCGTTCTCTGCAAGCATATATAACGAGCATTAGTAAAAGTGCAAGAAACGTTCCCGATGTAACACCTAAAATTGCACCTGTTGAAGAATATATAGTGCGTTCATAGGATGAAAAAACATTTTCAGGAAAACTTGTACCTGGTGCAGAAATGACCAGTTTCATTTCCATAATGGCGTATGCCGCAGCAATACCAAGAAGTAGTTTTGCACCTGCTTCAACTACCTCAGAGGCAGCTGTGGGATACATGTTCTGTCTTCCCTGAAAATAGCCCCTGTACGCAGAAAGCAACGAAACAAAAAACACCGCGGGTGCAATTACCCTGATACCAATAGCAGAATCCTCATTTCCGAGAAATCTTGCCAGATTATCAGCAAAAACATAAAGCACAGTGCTGCCCACAACGCCTATAACGCCAAGCAAAATTACAGCTGTTTGAAAAACACGCTTTGCATCATATTCATCGTTATTTGCAACACTTTCAGCTACCATCTTGGACACCGCAATAGGAAAACCCGCAGTTGCAATTATAAACATAAGAGTATAAATCTGGTACGCAACATTAAAAATGCCCATTCCGTCATCACCAACAAGCTCACGGAGAGGAACTTTAAAAAGTGCACCTATAATTTTCACCAAGAGATTGGCACCTGCCAACACTAACGCACCTTGCAAGAATTTTTTTCCGTTGTTCTTCAAAGCTACGCCTCCTTCTTATTGTTTCTATATTCAATCAGAAGTTTTAAATATATCGGCAAATTAACGCCGTAATTAATAGAATACTACAAAATACCAAAAACGTCAAGTATTGCTTTTTAAAATCCCTGTTTTCTCGCTGTGAACAGAGAAAACTATCTTTTTCGTACACAATCAAGAGATATTCCTCCAACAATAAACTGAACAAACAGGCTAAATGCTGCTTTCACCGTTTCAAGGCAAATAACCCCGCTTGTATAGCTGCCAACATATAACTGATTATATTTATATGCTGCCGAGCCTATTATCAGTACCCCCGTGGCAAGCTTCAAACCATAAAAAATCAATTTTGCCGCCTCGGGAGACATTTTATTCATCGTCTTAAGAAAATTATTCATTTAGCATCCTCCAATCAACACTTTTTGTTTTTAGGTTAACATAATATTATACATTTTTCAACAAGAAACTTTTGCAATTTACATTTTTACTATATTTTCGAGGTTTTTTCATAAATGTAGAATTTTGTCGTTAACTTACTATATTAATACAATTCATATCATTATAAAATTAAAACAAATTCTATATACACAGGAGGAAATTCGTATGAATCAATGTAAAAATCGTGAGCTTGTTACATCGGTCGAAGGAATTGATTATTTTGTAATCCGCGAAGAGTCCGAAAACCCAAGACCTTTTGGAATTTTTGCAGCATCAACAAACGACCCCGAGGATATTGGCGTGTCTCAACATCTTTTCTTTACCCGTGAGGAAGCATGCAAATGCTGTTTATGGCTTGCCGATAATCAGGTATATCCAATAACATTATGTGATGTTTTGGATAACTTTTATAGAGTTTAAGATTAAGGATTTGTCATCTGTAGCTTTGGCAGATTTGACAAATCCTTTTTGGTTTGATATAATGGAGCAAAATATATTTGAGGTATATGTTATATGAAAATAAACGAATCCGCCGAAAATTATCTTGAAGCCATTTTTATGTTAAAAAAGAAAACAGATTTTGTGCGCAGCATTGACATAGCTCACGAGCTTTCCTTTACAAAGGCAAGTGTTTCTGTTGCTATGAAAAGTTTTCGCGAAAAGGGCTACATCACAATTGACGATGCAGGCGGAATTTCATTGACAGATACAGGTCTTGCCATTGCAGAAAAGGTTTTTGAACGTCATCATGCTATTGCATCGGCACTTATGTACCTTGGGGTAGATAAAAAAACCGCCCTGGAAGACAGTTGTAAAATTGAACACGTTATCAGCGATGAAAGCTTTGAAAAAATTAAAGAGTTTTTAACCAACAAATTATAATTTTATATAAAAATACAGCAGGCGGTTATTTATCTACCGTCTGCTGTATTTTTATACCAATCAGGTGTGCCAACGCCGTTTGAGTGCCATAATGCATAATCCTTTTTCATTTCAGCTACAACTGTATTCACATCCTGTTTTATAAGTTCCATACATAAAAAATCATATAACAAACTATAAAGGGTTATTCTTTTTACTCCTTGTCCAATCAATCCTTTTTTATCCCAGAATTCCGACAGTCTGTAATAAAAATCAAATGGCGTGTCAAAATATTTAACAGTTACCTTCAGGGTTTTGTCAAACCTTCCTGAATTATAATACCGTTCCAACACATCCTCTATCGCCTTCAGTCTTATTATATCTTCATAAGACATCCAGCTTGTAGAAAAAACATTATATGGTGCATATGCATTGAAAACTATTTCGTATTTATCTGTATTTTTACGCAAAGATGACCCCTTTAAAAGCTTCAGAAATCCCAGTTGTAACACATTTGGTGACAAATTATACACATCGTTAAATGATTTTTTAAAGGAATTGTAATCCTCATAAGGGAGCCCTGCAATCAAATCAAGGTGCAGTGCCACATTTGTGTTTTCTTTAAGCTCTGTGACGTTACGACTTAAGGTCTGAAAATTCATTGTGCGGCTGATTTCTGCAATGGTTTTGGGATTTGTGCTCTGAACTCCTATCTCAAACTGGAATTTGCCCTTTGGCGCTTTTTCAAGCACCTTTATTGCTTTTTCATCAAGAAGGTCTGCACCGATTTCAAAATGAAAACAAGTATCGCCACCAAGGCTGAGTATATACTCCCATATTTCAACTGCACGCAATTTGTCCGCATTAAAGGTTCTGTCAACAAACTTTACCGTCATAGCTCCCGCATCAACAAACTTTTTTATTTCTGCCCTGACACGGTCAATACTCAAAAATCTTACACCGCAGTCAACCGACGAAAGACAATATGCACAGCTAAACGGACATCCCCGACTTGTTTCATAATACAGCAATTTTTCACCTCTTACCACATTTTCAAGGTCTGTATCAGAATACGGAAACGGCAAATCTTCCATATTATCAAGGTGTGTTCCCCTTATCACGCATCTTTCATCGGGTATATTTTTCAAGAACTCTGCTACTGCAATTTCTCCCTCTCCACAAATTATGTAATCTACATTTTTGTTTTCCTCAAGTAAACCTTCTGCATCAAAAGAAACTTCCGGACCACCAAGAAAAATTTTACAGAAAGGCTTTAATTGTTTAAGATTTCTGCAAATTTCAAGCACTATTCCTATATTCCAGATATAGCACGAAAAGCCGTACACATCACAATCCGACATATACAACTTCTCAAGAACACTATCCTTTGGTTCGTTTATGGTAAACTCGTTGAATTCACATTCAAGCCCTTCTCTGCGACAATAACGTGTCAGATACCTGACCGCAATATTCGTATGTACATACTTAGCGTTTATCGCCGCAAACAAAGCCCTCATTTGTTATTCTCCTGTTTCATATTCCAAATCATTTTCCGTTTCGTTAACAATTTTTGCAAGATAATCCCTTGCCTCTGCTTTAGCAAGACTAACATCCAAATTACGATAATTTCCACATTCTATTTCGCTTGCACCCGGCATTTCTCCGTCATATTCAGCAATTGCAGCAAGAACATTCTTGACTTCGGAAATTACCGACTTATGCTCTGCATTTCTGACAAGCAGATAAAATCCCGTTTGACACCCCATAGGACCAACATATATAACACTTTCTTTCAAGCTTCCGTTGCGCATAAATGTGGCAAAAAGATGTTCAAACGAATGTATAAGTGCATTTGACATAACCTCGCCTGTATTGGGCTTTCGCATACGCACATCATAGGTTGTGATATCACCATCAATTCTTGAAATATAAATCCATTCACGTATATATCTGTGGTCTACACCAAAACTGGCAATTTTTTGCATACTCTATTCCTCTTTTACCCTCAATTTTATGTTATATTTTTCACGAAAATATACTTTATTCATCTTTTTATGCCCCACTGCCTTTGAAGTCTCGCCTTTTGGACATATAAAGTCAAGTGTACAATCAATCAAACCGCCTTTTAGCACCATATCCTCAATTTTATCACGGTAAATCAGACCTTCAACCAACTCACCAAACGCCTGATGATATGGTCCTGCCACGACAGTTCCGGGAGAGTCAAGTTCGTCTGAGGAATGTAATCCCACCCTAATAACATCAATCGCGTTTTTGCGGAATTCACACACAGCCATCTTTGCAAGAGCTGCCGCCTGCATAACTGTATACGGAACGTAGCTGCCATCCAGATAAAATTTTTCCAACACTGTTCCCTTTAAAGTCACAACAGGATAAATCCTGACACAAGATGGTCTGAGAGTTATTATATCGCTGACAGTTTTCATATCCTTCTCGGGATTTGACGCATACATACCAAGCATCATCTGATGTCCCACATTTATTCCTGCCGTCTTTAGCATCTGTGTTGCGCGTATTACATCATCAAAACTGTGTCCACGGTTATTTTTTTGCAAAACACCGCTATCACTGCTTTGAACGCCCAGTTCAACCGTGGTAACATTATACCGAGTTAAAAGGTCAATTACTTCTGTTGTAACATAATCAGGCCGTGTCGAAAGACGAATTCCGTCAATAACTGAACCAAATTCTGACGCCACCTTTAAAAATTCTTTCTGTAGCAACAAATCCATACCGGTAAAGCTGCCTCCGAAAAAGGCAATCTCAACTGTAGAATTTTCCTTCCTTACAGTAGTGATAAACCCACTGATGATGGTTCTCACACAATCCGGCGTTATATCTGTGTCAACACCGGTTATCTTGCGCTGATTGCAAAACACACAATCAAACGGGCAACCCCTGTGCGGAATAAAAATGGGTAAATTATATTTTCTCATTCTTCTTCATTCTTTCAAAGGCATCCTTTGCCGCATCCTGCTCGGCAAGCTTGCGGTTTTTGCCTGTTCCTGTGCCGATAAGCTTATTTTGATAAACCGCATCCACAGCAAAACTGGGGTTATGGTCAGGACCTGATTTATTCTTTAAATTATATCTTACCACATCGGTATTTTTGTCACGCTTTTGAAAATAAATCTGCAGTTCTGACTTGTAATTTATTTCAGTAGTAATCTTAATATTTTTTATCTTGTCACCAAAAACCTCTAGGACCCACTGTCTTGCCGTTTCATCATCACTATCAAGATAGATTGCACCCAGAAGCGCCTCAAATGTATCTGCCAGAATTGAATCTTTATTGACACCATTTGTTTTAGCCTCTGACCTACCCAGCTTTATACCCTTGCCCAGATTAAGATTCCTTGACAGCTCTGCCAGCGACTTTTCACAAACAAGTGCCGCACGAATTGCAGTCAACTCACCTTCATCACATTTGGGATACACATTGTAAATTTCACCGGCTATAATATATGACAAAACACTGTCGCCCAAAAATTCAAGACGCTGATTGCTTTCCTTTTTTAAGTCGTTTGCCAGAGAAACATGTGTCATCGCAAGCTCCAGTAAAGATTTATTCTTAAACTCGTATCCAATCTCCATATTTGCTCTACCTTCTTCTTTTGTCCTTTAATACTATTAAATTGAGCTAAAAAACAGCGAACCGTCATTTTATGACAGTCCGCATAAAAATTACTTTAAGTTTTCTTTGATATAGTTGACTGCGTCGCCTATTGTCGAAATTTCTTCGGCCTCTTCGTCGGAAATTTCCATATCGTATTCCTCTTCAAAAGCCATCATCAGTTGAACAAGGTCAAGCGAGTCTGCCTCTAGGTCATTAATGAATGACGCTTCCATCGTGATAAGACTCTCATCAATGTCAAGCTGTTCTGCGGTAATTGTTTTTACTGTTTCGAAAATATCCATATATGTCCTCCTATCTTTGTTGTTTGAATAATAATATCACAAAGAACAGTATTCGTCAATATAAAAAGTGTTATTTTTTCCGCAAAAACCGCTATTTTACTTAAATGTAATAAGTTTGCGGTTTTTAACAATATAATCTATACCTGAATATACTGTCAGAATTACAGCAAGAGCAACCAGCCAGAAGGTAAATGCCCCATAGATGCTTTCGCCAATCCTTAAAGGAACTATCCTGTCAACCATAACTGCAATAAGCGCAGCCATCTGAGAGACAGTTTTAGCTTTGCCCCACTGACTTGCCGCAATAACAGTATTTTCGCCCATCGCAAGCTGGCGGATGCCTGTGACAATAAGTTCACGGCCAATAATAATCATAACAACCCACGAATTGATAAAATCTGCGCCAATACCCAAAAGGCACACAAGTGCCGAAATTGTTAATATTTTATCAGCCAAAGGGTCCATCAGCTTACCAAAGGTTGTAACCTGATTGTTGCGTCTGGCAAGATACCCATCAAGCTGGTCTGTAAGAGAAGCAAGAATAAAAATTATAATTGCCGCTGCATAAAATTCTGAAAGCAGTGCCCACATAAAAACCGGCACCATAATAACCCTGATTAAAGTAAGTTTGTTAGGTGTGTTCATTTTTAACTCCCTCTCTTTTTGCATATTCCGTATAAATCGTATTCCATATAGTCAGTAACCTCAACATTCACAAAATCGCCCGTTTCAAGCTTTGTTTCCGATGTAAAGAATATCTTGCCGTCAATCTCTTCTGAATCTCCGTAGGTTCTACCGTAATACTGTTTTATAATATTGTCATATCCTTCAACCAAAACTTCAAAAATTATACCTACCTTCTTGCTGTTAAGCTCTTCTGAGACTGCAGACTGGTCAATCATTATCAACTCCTGACGGTTCTTTTTTTCTTCGTCGTTAAGCTGGCCGTCAAGTCGTGCAGCAGCAGTTCCTTCCTCTTGAGAATACGCAAAAACTCCAAGTCGGTCAAATTCGGCTTCGGTCACAAATTCACGCAGTTCATCAAACTCTTCCTCAGTTTCAGTGGGAAAACCCGCAATGAGCGATGTTCTGATTATCACATTCGGAATTTTCTCACGCAGTTTTTTAATTATACTGCATATTTCTGCCTTGCTGGTGTGTCTGCCCATCAGCTTTAATATCCTGTCATTGCAATGCTGAATCGGAATATCAAGATAATTGCACACCTTGTCCTGACGAGCAATGGTATCAATCAGTTCGTCTGTCACAAGCTCTGGATAGCAGTAATGTATGCGTATCCATCTGATATTGTCAATCAAGCATAACTCATCAAGAAGCTGCGGCAAGCGATATTCGCCGTAAATATCCATACCATACCGTGTGGTGTCCTGAGCAATAACAATCAGTTCCTTTACCCCTTTTTCAGCCAAAGACCTTGCCTCATCAACGATATCTTCAATTGTACGGCTCCTGTATTTTCCCCTGATTGACGGTATAACACAGTATGTACAATGGTTGTCACAGCCCTCGGCAATTTTAAGATACGCCATATAGCTTGGTGTTGTAACTACTCGCGGCAGTCTGTAGCAAGACATATATTCATCGCTGCAATAAATATCTGCTTTATCCGCCGTATGGTTTTTTATTATTTCAGCAATTTTATCATATTCATTTGTGCCGATAACAATGTCAATCTCTGGAATTTCTTTAATAATTTCTTCTTTATAACGCTGACTCATACAACCCGTAACAATCAAAACACGATTTGGATCTTTTTTCTTATATTCAATAAGCTCCATTATGCAGTCAATGGATTCCTGCTTGGCATCATCAATAAATGCACAGGTGTTGACAATCATAATATCTGCTTCCTCTTCGTCAGCAACAATTTCAAAGTCTTCTGCCTCCAGAATTCCCATCATTTCCTCAGCATCAACCAGATTTTTTGAACAGCCAAGTGAAACAAGCGAAATCTTTTTCAATATATGTCACTCCTTTTAAACGTTGTGTATTCGACTATTCACGGCTTAACTTTTATGCCTAAATTGTCAAAACATTTATTTATATCGTATATACCAAAACCCCGTCTTACAAGATGTGCTTTTGCTTTTTCAAGTTCCTTCCAGTCAGAAAATTCTTTTTCACCAAACCTCAGCCTTACATATTCCGCAAGTCTGTCTTCTGTATCAACCTCTGCCTCCTGAATTGCCTTTTGAATTATGGCTGACGCCACACCTTTTTGGATAAGCTCCTGTTTTATGCGGTATATTCCTTTCATATGAACATATATCCCATCGTGAACATATGCCTTTGCATATTCCGCATCATCAAGAATACCCGCCTTGCAGAATTCGCCAACAACAATCTCTGCTGTATCTTGTGATATGCCTTTTTGAACAAGCTTTTGCAGAATTTCTTTGCAGGTATACATTTTAAAAGATATCAGCTTTGCCGCAATTTTCTTTGCTTTATCATATCCCATAATCAACTACTTTTTCTTTGATGTAGGCTTAGGAACGGGAGTAAATGCTGTGCTCATTTCTCTATCCTTATATTCGCCCTCTTCAACAGGAGGCAAACCTGCCTTTTCTCTAATTTTCTGTTCAATCTCAAAGCACAATGCAGGGTCTTCTTCAAGAAGCTTCTTTACTGCTTCTCTGCCCTGTCCCAGCTTTTCATCCTCATACGAAAACCATGAGCCTGATTTCTTGACAATGCCAAAATCAACGCCCACATCAACAATATTACCGGTTTTGGATATACCTTCACCATAGATAATATCAAACTCTGCTTCCTTAAATGGCGGTGCCACCTTGTTCTTTACAACCTTAACTTTTGTATGATTGCCTACTGCACCTTCGTCACCCTTGACGGTTTCAACGCGGCGTACATCAAGTCTTACCGAGGAATAATACTTAAGGGCACGGCCACCCGCTGTTGTTTCAGGATTGCCAAACATCACTCCAACCTTTTCACGAAGCTGGTTGATAAATATCGCCGTTGTATTTGATTTGCTAACAACCGATGTAAGCTTTCTGAGAGCCTGAGACATAAGCCTTGCCTGAAGGCCAACGTGTGAATCTCCCATCAAGCCCTCGATTTCCTGCTTGGGAACCAACGCCGCAACAGAGTCAATAACAATAACATCAATAGCTCCTGAACGAACAAGCTGCTCAGTAATTTCAAGAGCTTGTTCACCTGTATCCGGCTGTGATACAATAAGGTCATCAATTCTTACGCCCAGTTTTTCAGCATATACAGGGTCAAGAGCGTGCTCTGCATCAATAAATGCTGCTTCGCCGCCCATCTTCTGTGCCTCGGCAACAATATGAAGAGCAACTGTTGTTTTACCAGACGATTCAGGACCATAAATCTCGACAATTCTGCCTCTTGGAACACCACCGATACCCAAAGCAATATCCAAAGCCATTGACCCTGTAGGAATTGCCTCAACCTCGGCATTTGTCTTTTCGCCCAAACGCATTACTGCACCTGCACCATACTGCTTTTCTATCTGCCCAAAGACATTTTCAAGAGCTTTTCTCTTTTCTTCCTGCATTATAAAAACCGCCTTTCAAAGACCCCTAAGGATCATTTATTCTAATAAATCGTACGTTTTGAGTATAAATCACAAAATTTAATTAAATGATACCATATCTTGTGTGTAAAGTCAAGAATTTTCACTATATCTCACCCAAAAAGCTGTTAATTTACTTTTACACTTTTTCTTGTATAATAAAAAAATAGCAAAAAGCAGGAGTCTATATTCAAGCTCCCGCATTTTGCTGTTTTGCATATTATTTCACAAAAACTTTTTCGGCTTCTTCATTTTCAAGTTCACGGTATGCCACCTTGCCCACCAGTGTTTTTGGAAGGCTGTCACGGTATTCATATTCACGAGGCAGGGCATATTTAGCAATATTCTTTTCACAGTGAGCCTTAATTGATTCTTTAATCTCATCTGTGGGTGAAAAACCGGGCTTTAAAACAATAAACGCCTTAACTCTTTGTTTTCTTATATCGTCCTTTACTCCAATAACCGTGCTGAACATTACCGCCTCGTGAGAATCTATTACATTCTCAACCTGTGACGGATACACATTGTAACCGTTGGTGATAATCATACGTTTAAGCCTTTGAACAAAATATATAAAGCCATCTTCGTCCATACGGCCAAGGTCGCCTGTATGAAGATATTTCAACCCGTCATCGTGAACGCGAAGTGTCTGGCTTGTTTCTTTGGGATTATTGATATACTCCTTCATAATAGTAGGACCAGTAAGACAAATTTCACCCATTTCACCAACTGCCGTTTCTTCGTTGGTATTGGGAATAACAATTTTATAATATGTATCAGGGAATGGAATCCCTATGCTTCCCTCACGGTAATAATCAATAGGTGTGAGACAGCTTGCGGTCACGCACTCGGTTGTTCCGTAGCCTTCACGGACCTGAATTGACGCACCGCCCGCCTTCAGAAATGCATCAACCTTTTTCTTAAGTTCAACCGACAACGAATCACCGCCACTGAACAAGCCCTTAAGGCACGAAAGGTCTGCTTTTTTCATATTTTCGTCACGCATCATAGCCTCAAACAAGCTGGGAACGCCCGCCATATAGTTGGGTCTGTGTTTTTTGAAAAGCCCCGGAAATTCTGATACGTTCACTCTTGGCACAAGAACACATTTTCCGCCGTGGGAAAGAATGGTATGAATTCCAACACCAAGACCAAATCCGTGGAATATAGGCATTACAGATAACATTATATCGCCTGCCGCAAAACACTGTGATGCTGCCGCCGTCTGCATTGCCAATGCATTGAAATTCAGATTTGTAAGCAAAATTCCCTTTGATGTTCCTGTCGTTCCGCCACTAAACAAAATAACTGCAGAGTCTTTTCCTTTGCCATCATATGTCACGTCGTCGGCACATTCCTTTGCCTTGGCAAGAAAGTCGTTCCAGGAGATAACCCATGGGTCTTTAACTACTTTCGGTTCATGACCGATAAACTTATATGCAAAGCCCTTAATCACAGTCAATGCTTCCTCTATTTTGGCAACTATAACTTTTTCAAGCTGAGTTTTTCCTTTTATCGCCTCAAACTTGTCATAAAACTGACTAAGGGTTATCGCAACACGGCTTTTTGTTTCCTTAAGATAAAACTGTATTTCAGCTTCTGCTGACAAAGGATGAATCATACTTGCTACTGCACCAATTTTGTTGATAGCATAAAACATAATTATAGCCTGCGGCACATTGGGCATACAAACGGTAACAGACTCACCAGATTTCACTCCCTGCATCACAAGAGCCTTGGCACAAATATCAATTTCTTTAATAAACTCGTTATAGGATACCGCTCTTCCCATAAAGTCATACGCAATATATTCAGGATATTCCTCTGCCGCTTTTTTTAACATATCAAACATAGAAATATCAGGATACTCAAGAGTATGCGGAACATCACCATAATATTTAAACCATTTTGCATCAGAATTCAAAGTCAATCTCCTCCCCCAATGTTTTATCAAGCAACTGCGGATTTTTAAACAAATGTTTAACCAGCTTTAGGGAACGTGCAAAATAAAAACCATCTGCAATACGTTCATCAAGAGTAACACCTATATTCACTATATCACGCACTGTCTGCTGATTATTCTCGTCAAGAATAATTTCCTTGTGGATTTCACCTATTGTTATAACAATTCCGGTTGTACCAAAGTTATTAAGATGATGATAAACAGCATCACATTTTATGCTGCCAAGATTAGACAAAAGAACCGTAACATAATTGGGGTCAACACTGCTGAATGCCTTGGGCATAAGACCGTGGCTATCCGCAAACCGCATAAATGCCATAAAAATATGCATTATGAACTTGGGCAGTTTTTTGACGATATTTAGAATATCATCCACCTTCATACCACCGTCTTCTTTTTTTGCTTCCGCTACCTTTGGCGAAAGTTTGTCGCATATCGCGCAAACATTTTCATCATCCTTTGGATGATAAATCATCAAGGTTTCTTCGGCGTGGTCAACAAACTTTTTCTTCACAGTAAAGCCCATAGATATATCATTTCGCATATAGAAATGTTTGCCCGAAATATATCTGTTAAGCAGCGGCCGCATCTTTATAGTCCTCGCCACTGCGGCAATCATACAGTGAAACAATGTCACCTTGCGTTCGCCTGTTTCATTCTTTTCTTTTATGTACTGCAGAAGGTCAGTTACATCAATTTTTTCGTTAATATAAACCTCTGCATCTGTTCTCTTTGGCATAAGATATGCCATATAAAAATGCAACCCGTCAATGTCTCTTACACGGTATGCATCATATCTGTCACCCCATTTACGCACAAAACCACTCCTTTAAACCTATGTTAATATAATTATATCACATATTATAGATAAAAGCAAATTTTTGTTTTAAAATCTGTTTTTTCTTTTTCAAAGACTGTTTTTCCAAAAAAAGATTGACAATAAAATAATTTAGTAGTATAATATCAAAGGTCTTTTACAAAAAAATATATTTCGGGATATAGCGCAGTTTGGTAGCGCGCTTCGTTCGGGACACGGTACTATTCAATTCATTAGTAACCAGCCGAACTCCCACAAACCTTTTAACACCGCCACTTTACGGCGACTTAAAAAACAAAACACATGTGGTCAAATCAGTTTTGACCACATGTTATCCCACAGACACGGGAGATATAAAAAAATCGAATATTTTATATCGGGATGTAGCGCAGTTTGGTAGCGCGCTTCGTTCGGGACGAAGAGGCCGCAGGTTCAAATCCTGTCATCCCGACCATATCGAGTGTTCATAACGTGTATGAAGTTATGAACACTCGATTTTTTGTTTTTATGCCGTTTTCGTTGTTCTCAGATACTCAACTTCAACACCTTTTCTTGTGTTGACCTTTATCTTGTCAAAATTCTCCGGCATATCAAGCTCACCAATAAACTTATAATGTATTATTACCGATTGAGTACGGTTTAATCCCATGCCTTCTACTGCGTGCACTTCGATTTTATCAATCAATTCCTGAAGAATCATAGGCGTAACTTCATTCATTTCTGCAAAGCTTCTTACACAAGAAAGAAAATGTTCTTTGCCATCACGCACCTCGCTTATCTTTGCAAGTTGTTGATTAAGCTCAAGAATCTTCTTTTTAAGGTCATCACGCTCAACCTCGTATTTATGAGATAATTCCATAAACCAAGCATCTGTTACTTTGCCGTTGACGTTATCTTCATAAACTCTCTCGTAGAGTCTTGAAACCTCTTGACTTCTTGCAGTAGCTTTTGCTATGGATTGTTCAATAAACTTTTGTTCCTTAACAATATCCTTGTTAACCTTTTCTTCCAAAAGATTTGC
>JAZNCI010000086.1:0-16631 GCA_045587485.1 Clostridia bacterium | reverse complement strand
CGACTTCCTGCCATCTTTGCAACTTCTGCTGCAAAGTCATCAACCTTTTTCTCCAAGCCTTCGCCTTTTTCCAGACGAGCAAACTTAACAACCTCAATATCTGTACCGATTTCCTTTGCAACGTTTGCCAGGAACTTAGCAACTGTCAGGTCGCCATCCTTAACATAGGCTTGTTCAACAAGGCAGATTTCTTTGAAAAACTTCTGGATACGTCCAACAACCATCTTGTCAACGATTGCTTCGGGCTTGCCTTCGTTGAGAGCCTGAGCCTTAAGGATTTCTTTTTCCTTTTCAACTTCTTCAGCGGGAACTTCGTCGCTCTTAACATACCTAGGGCTAACTGCTGCAATCTGCATTGCAATGTCCTTTGCTGCTGTCTGGAATGCAGGGTCAGCTGCCTTTGATTCGTCGCCAAGCTTGAAGTTAACCAAAACACCAATCTTGCCGCCGCCATGGATGTAAGCAACGTTAACGCCTTCGTATCTTTCGAAACGGCGGAGGTTCATATTTTCGCCTATTGTAGCAATCTTTTCTGTAAGAGCTTCGCCAACAGTCTGGTCACCATAGAGCTTTTCGTTCTTCAGTGCTTCAACGTCAGCAGGATTTGTGTTTGCAATGCATTCAGCAACGTCTGCAACGAACTTCTGGAAGTCAGCGTTTTTTGCAACAAAGTCTGTTTCGGTGTTGATTTCAACAACAACACCAACATTGCCGAATACCATTGATGTAACAAGACCTTCAGCAGCAATTCTGCCGGCCTTTTTAGCTGCGGTAGCAAGACCTTTTTCTCTAAGGAACTCAACAGCTTTGTCCATATCGCCGTCTGTTTCTGTAAGAGCCTTCTTACAGTCCATCATACCACAGTTTGTCATTTCTCTGAGAGTTTTAACATCTTGTGCAGTAAATGCCATAATATATTCACTCGCTTTCTGTAAAATTCAATTATTCTTCGATCATATCAAGTGATACGTCATCAGTTTCTTCTTCAGCAACCTCAGCGGTTGAGAAATCTTCGCCCTGCTTACCCTCGAGAATAGCATTACCGATTGTTGAAACGATAAGTTTTACCGCACGGATAGCATCGTCGTTACCGGGAATGGGGAAGTCTGCCTCTTCGGGGTCACAGTTTGTATCAACGATAGCGATTACGGGGATACCAAGCTTGTGAGCTTCTGCAATAGCATTCTTTTCCTTTCTGGGGTCAACAACGAACATAGCAGCAGGAAGTTCCTTCATTTCCTTGATACCGCCAAGGAACTTTTCTAAGCGCTCTTCTTCAAGGTTGAGCTTTAAAACTTCCTTCTTGGGAAGAAGTTCCATTGTACCGTCTTCGTTCATCTTCTTAAGCTGATAAAGTCTGTCAATTCTTCTTTTGATTGTCTTAAAGTTTGTAAGCATACCGCCAAGCCATCTTGCGTTAACATAGAACATACCTGTTCTTTCAGCTTCTTCACGGATAGCGTCTTGAGCCTGCTTCTTTGTACCTACAAAAAGAACGTTGCCGCCTTCTGCTGCTATATCGCGAACAAAGTAGTAAGCCTCCTCAATTTTCTTCACAGTTTTCTGAAGATCGATAATATAGATACCGTTTCTTTCTGTAAAGATGTACTCCGCCATTTTAGGATTCCAACGGCGTGTCTGGTGTCCGAAATGAACACCTGCTTCAAGCAATTGCTTCATTTGAATTACTCCCATGATTTTACACCTCCAAAAGTTTTACACCTCCATCATAGTCACCTTGCCCGGGAGCTGTCATGGGTAGTGCAGCACCGCCCGAACAATCATATGATGTGCGTATTTTATTATTTTGCCGACATCTTGTCAAATGTCAACTGATGTATTATATCACTGTGAAAGTTGTTTGTCAATAAAAAAGTGAGAAAAATTTAACAAAAAATTTTATTTCTACATTATTATATATAATATTCTAAATATTTTAATGTAGAGTTTTCTAAAATATTTTATCAAAAGAATTAATGGAAATAAAAAAAATTAAAAAAAGTATTGCATTTCCCCAAAATATATGATATACTTACTGAGTTAATTATGGGTAGTCCTCTGCTTATAGTCTGTCTGGAGGCTGTATGGCATGAATATCTGAAAGAGAAAGGATGTAAAAAATGAACATTTTAGACCAGATTACACAGGAACAGATCAGAACAGATCTTCCCCAGCTTAACATTGGTGACACAGTTCGTGTATATGTTAAGGTAAAAGAAGGAAACAGAGAAAGAGTTCAGATGTTCGAAGGAACAATCATCAAGAAGAATCACGGCGGAATTCGTGAAACATTTACAGTAAGAAGAATTTCTTACGGCGTAGGTGTTGAAAGAACATTCCCCGTAAATTCCCCTAACATTGACCGTATCGAGGTTTCAAGACGCGGTAAGGTTAGACGTGCTAAGCTCTACTATCTCCGCGACAGAGTTGGTAAGGCAGCAAAGGTTAAAGAGAAGATTTAACATCCAGTATGGCGGGTATTTTCAGAATACCTGCCATTTCGCTATTTAAGTTTATGAAGGGTGATTATTATGGAAAATTTTGAAAATAGAGAGGAAAAAGCTTCTGAAACAAACTGGAAAACAGAATTGTGGGAATGGGTTAAGGTTATTGTAATTGCTGTTGTTATTGCGGTTTTTCTTAAAACCTTTGTTATGACTCTTGCAAAAGTTGACGGTCAATCGATGGAGCCTAGCCTTCAGCACGCTGACCGTATGTATGTCAACAAGTTGTTTTATACGCCTGACAGAGGCGATGTTGTTATTGTTGAAACAGGTGACCCCAATGCACCTTTTTATATCAAACGTGTAGTTGCAACAGAAGGCGATAGTTTGTTTATCGACTTTGAGACGGGCGATGTATATGTGAACGGTGAAATAATTGACGAACCGTATATTGCAGAACCTACACGTCGCACAGGCAGCTATATTAACAAGTTGATTGATAAGGGCAAATTCAGCATTGAAAATCCTTTGATAATAGGTGATGACCAGGTGTTTGTTATGGGTGATAACAGAAACAACAGCAAAGACAGCCGCGAAATAGGTCCTGTTTCTCTTGACGACATTACAGGTCATGCTGTGTTCAGATTCTGGCCCCTTAACAATATAGGCAGTACAGATTATTCTTTTGAAGACTAGAGGTAAATTATGCAGATACAATGGTTTCCGGGACATATGGCAAAAACCCGCAAGCTTATTACCGAAAATCTTAAACTGGTTGATGTGGTGATAGAACTTGTCGACGCAAGACTTCCTTTATCGTCAAGAAATCCTGAAATTGACAGAATTGTTGGTAAAAAACCCCGTGTTCTTATTCTGAATAAAAGCGACATTGCCGACCCTGCTGCAAATGATTTATGGGTAAAATACTTTGAAAAAAAAGGTATTTGTACCATAATGGCAGACAGCCTTTCGGGCAGAGGATTGAAAAATATTGATTCTGCAATCGACAGAGTGCTTGTTGAAAAATTTGCCCGTGAAAAAGAAAAGGGTATGATGCGCCGTGCGGTTAAAATGTTGGTTGTTGGCATTCCAAATGTGGGCAAATCTTCTTTTATCAACAGACTGTCTGGCAGAGCTGCCGCAAAGGTCGGTGACAGACCTGGTGTTACCACAGCCAAGCAGTGGATAAGGGTTTCGGGGAAATATGAATTGCTTGATACGCCGGGTATATTATGGCCTAAATTCGAAGACCCCGAGGTTGGCAGACGAATTGCTTTTACCGGTGGAATTAAGGATGAGATTATGGACGTTGAGGAGCTTGCGTTTTATCTTATAGGCTTTCTGCGTAATAATTATTCAGATATGCTTATATCCAGATTTAAAATTGATGAGTGTCTTGACGAATATGATGATTTTGAGCTTTTGAGTCTTATCGGCAAAAAGCGTGGCTGCATTGTTTCAGGTGGGAATATTGATACCCTTCGGGCAGCAAATCTTATACTGGATGAATTCAGGGCGGCAAAGATTGGCAAGATTTCTTTGGAGTTGCCTGAATAACTATGACAGCTTTGGCAGATATATTTTCGTATATCTGCCAATTTTTTTGGAGGGAAATATATGAAAGAAATTGAAAATTTGTTGTATAAAGAAGGATATAAACTTGTTGCAGGCGTTGATGAGGCAGGCAGAGGACCACTTGCAGGTCCGGTATGTGCTGCTGCAGTTATTCTGCCCGAAGATTTGGTTATTGAAGGAATTAACGATTCAAAAAAACTTACAGAAAAAAAGCGTGAACAGCTTTTTGATGTAATAATAAATTCAGCCATTGCTTATTCGATTGAGTTTTCATCGCCGCAGGTAATTGATGAAATAAATATCAAACAGGCAACATCTCTGGCAATGCATAATGCAGTAAAAAATCTTGATATCCATGCAGATTTTGTAATTATAGACGGTAATGATAAAATCCCATATGATATTCCATACAAATATGTTATAAAGGGTGATGCCAAATCCCAGACAATTGCAGCTGCGTCAATTTTGGCAAAGGTGAGCCGTGACAGATTGATGCTTGAACTCGATAAAGAATATCCCGAATACGGATTTGCCAAACACAAGGGCTATGGAACAAAAATTCATTGTGAAGCGATACAAAAATACGGCATTCTGCCAATTCACAGAAAATCGTTTATGACTGCAAAGGTGTTGGGAAAATGAAAAGAGGATTTTTTAACAAAATGCAGGGCAGACTTGGAGAAGATGCGGCTGCTGAATATCTTAAATCTCAGGGATATAGAGTTTTAGAATGTAATTATAAAAACAAGATAGGTGAGATAGATATTATCGCTCAAAAGGGAGAGGATTTAGTTTTTGTTGAGGTAAAAACCCGAAGCTCACAAGAATTCGGAACACCTGCACAGGCTGTTACATACTATAAAAAACAACGGATTGTTAACACAGCAAGATGGTATATTATGGAAAACCAATCAAGTCTTAACATTCGTTTTGATATTATAGAGGTTTATGGTATATTTACGGGTGACAGCTTTGAGGTTGAGAATATTAATCACATTGAGCACGCAATTTTGGAGGTTAGATTGTGACAGTTTTTGATGCACATTGCGACACAATGCAAAAGATAACAGATTTTGGCGGCAACATCAGAGAAAATTCGTACCACATTGACCTTAACCGCCTGAATTTATATGACGGCTATATACAGATTTTTGCAGCTTTTATAGACAAAGTAAACGATGTGTTGCCACCCTTTAAAAGATGCAATCAGCTTATTGACAGATATTTTGAAGAAATCAGGAAAGCAAAGGATGGAGTATGTCATTGTTTGAATTTAAATGACATTAAATCGACGTTGAATGATGGGCATATTGCGGCACTTTTGAGTATTGAGGGCGGTGAGGCGTTAGAAGGACAAATTGATAATCTGGACTATTTTTATAAACGCGGTGTTCGTGCGATGACACTGACATGGAACTATACAAACGAAATCTCCGGCGGAATAGGTGAAACAGACGGTATTGGTTTGACAGATTTTGGAAAAATGGTTGTTTCAAAAATGAACACTTTGGGTATGCTTGTTGATGTATCGCACATTTCAGAGCAAGGCTTCTGGGATGTAATAGAGATAACCCAAAAACCTATTAGTGCAACACATTCAAATGCAAGAAATATTTGCGGACATCCTCGAAATCTCAACGACGAACAGATTCGCGCTATAATAAAAAATGGCGGGTGTATTGGGGTTAATATGTATTCTGAGTTTATAAACGGTGAAAAATGCAGGATAAAAAATGTTTTAGAGCATATCGAGCATATTCTTGCACTTGGCGGAGAAAATAATATTGGTCTGGGCAGCGATTTTGACGGGATGTCACAGCTGCCTGAGGAGATATCGGGAGTTCAGGATATATATAAATTGTTTGAAGAAATGCAAAGATGCGGTTATACAGATTCATTGATAAAAAAGATTGCATCGGGCAACTTTTTGAGTCTATGTAAAAAAATTTTAGTATAACCACAAAAAAAGGTTGAAAATTATTATATTTTATATTAAAATATGATATATTGCAATTTTAGACAGTTAGGAGAGTCCAAATGCAAACATATATTTCAAAAAAAGCGAAGAGTATCAGCCCGTCACCAACTTTGTCGCTTGATGCAAAGTTTAAGCAGATGAAGAAACAGGGTATACCGGTAGTTGGTTTCGGCGCAGGAGAACCTGATTTTGCCACCCCAGAAAATGTAAGAGCGGCAGGTATTAAAGCTATCGAAACGGGTTTTACAAAATATACGCCTGCATCAGGTACCATAGAATTAAAAGAAGCAATTTGTGCAAAAATAAAAAAGGATACAGACCTTGATTATGACATTGAAAACATTGTTGTCAGCAACGGCGGCAAACATTGTCTTACGAACATATTTATGGCAATTTGTGAGCCTGGTGATGAGGTTATCATTCCCGTGCCTTTTTGGGTAAGCTATCCTGAAATGGTTAAGATGGCTGATGGTGTTCCTGTATATCTTAATACCACCGAGGAAACACATTTCAAGTTTTCAGCAGAGGACTTTGAAAAGCACATTACACCTAAAACAAGAGCACTTGTTCTAAACACACCAAGTAATCCAACAGGCATGGTCTATACAAAGGAAGAACTTGAAAAAATTGCAAAAATTGCTGTAAAGAATAACATTTACGTTATTTTTGATGAAATATATGAAAAGTTGGTTTACGAGGGCGAACACATAAACATTGCAACTCTTGGCGAGGAAATAAAAAATCTTACTGTTATAGTAAATGGTATGGCAAAGGCTTATGCAATGACAGGCTGGAGAATTGGCTTCACTGCCTCAAATGTCGAGCTTGCAAAGGCGATGTCAAGTATCCAGAGCCACGCAACCTCAAACCCCAACTCGATTGCTCAGTTTGCGTCGGTTGAGGCGCTAAATGGTGACCAGTCATCTTTAGATACAATGCGTGAAGAATACATCAAACGCAGAGATTATATGGTAGATAGAATAAATTCAATCGATGGGATAAGTTGTAAAAAGCCCGACGGTGCATTTTATATTTTTATGAATGTAAGAAGCCTTCTTGGCAGAGAACTTTATGGCAAGGTGTTCAATAGCGCAGGCGAGCTTTGCGCAGACATCCTTGACAGAGCATTGGTTGCTCTTGTTCCCAGCGAAGGCTTTGGAATTGACGGATATGTACGTCTGTCATATGCAACATCTATGGAAGCAATAAAAGAAGGCCTTGACAGAATTGAAAAATATATTAAAGAGGAATTTTAAAAAAGGAGAATTGCTGTGAATATCGGTATTATCGGTGCAGGAAATATGTCATCTGCTTTGGCAGACGGTCTTATAGCATCTGAAATCATAAGACCTGATGAATTATCAATAAGCGACAAAAATTCAGCTTGTCTTTCAAAATGGCAGTCAACAGGTGTTTTTACAACCGAGGATAACGCTGAGGTTTTAAAGCACAGTGATATTATAATTTTTGCAGTAAAGCCCAATATACTTCCGATTGTTCTTGATGAGGCAAAGGCGTATACAAGGGATAAGATTTTTATATCCATTGCTGCGGGAGTAACCATTGATACTCTTGAGGGTATCCTTGGTCGCAATGCAAAAATTATTCGTGCAATGCCCAATACTCCTGCAAAGGTAAAATGTGGTATGACGGTAATTGCTCCAAATAAAAATATCACAAAAGCCGAGCTTGAAACGGCTGAAGGTATTTTGTCTGGCGTAGGCGAGGTTGTTATTCTTGAAGAAAAATATATTAATGCAGCAACAGCACTTCACGGCAGCAGTCCGGCATATATTTATATGCTGATTGATGCTATGGCTGACAGCGGAGTGAAATATGGAATTTCCAAAGCTGTATCCATCAGACTTGCGGCAAAAGCGGTGGAGGGTGCTGCAAAAATGGTTCTTGAAACAGACGAGCATCCTCAGGTGCTGAAGGACGCTGTTTGTTCACCCGGCGGCACAACAATTGCGGCGGTTTGCGAGCTTGAAAGGTCGGGATTTAAAACTTCAGTTGACAGTGCAATTGATGCCTGTGTAAAAAAAGCCAACGAAATGTCTGTGCAATAATAAAATTATGTTCATATTTTCATAGCTTGTCTCATATCAATGTATAAAGTTTTTATACAGGGAGAAAAGCTATGAAAAAATACGGTTTTTTAAAAGCATTCACCAATTTCGTTACCCGAAACAGACTACAGTTTTTATTTGTGACTTTATGCCTTGCTTCGGGAACGGTAATTGGTTCTTTATCGGCAGCATCGTTAAGCGATGAAAAGTTTAGTGCTTTGAGCACATACATAAATAATTTTATCTCGGCGTATAGTCTTCAGTCGGTAAGTTATGGTGAAATTTTCAGGTATTCACTTTATAATAACATAAAACTACTTTTGTTTATGTGGATTTCAGGGCTTTGGATATGGCTTATTCCTGTTGCACTGCTTCAATTGGGTATAAAGGGATATAAGATGGCATATACAACCTTCTTTTTCATCCAGTTGTACAGTGGCAAGGGCATGTTGTTTGTTTTGGTAGGAATTGTTCCACAAATACTTATAATGTTGCCAACCTTGCTTTGTTATTCAGTTATTAGTATAAATTCAGCTGTTTCTTTTCGTGTGTTAAGACAAAAAGGAAATGGTTTTTGCAATCAAAAGGAGCTGTATTTAAGAAACCTTTTGTGTCTTGTTGCTGTTGCAACAATTTTTATTGTCAGCAGTCTGGTCGATGCGTTTGTTATTCCGGCAGTGTTAAAGCTGGTTTGTTCGCTTTTATGCAGATAGGAGGTTTGATTAAAATGAAATCTTTCATTGATAAATATTTTGATTTTTTAATTAATACCAAAGGTGTTTCACAAAACACCCTGCTTTCCTATAAGCGAGATATCAAGGCGTATATACAACATTTAAAGGATAACAGGCTTAACATTGAAACAACGAGTGGAGCGGTTATTCTTGACTATCTTATGAAACTGCAAAAGATAGGAAAGTCTGCGTCTACAGTTTCCAGAAATCTTGCATCTATACGTTCGTTTTATCGTTTTTTACAAAACGAAGGTGTTATAACATCTGACCCCACATTAAATCTTCATTCTCTTAAAATTCAGAAAAAACTTCCTCAAGTGCTTACTGCTGAAGAAATAGAAAACCTTCTTAATCAACCTGACATTCGTGATGCAAAGGGTTGCCGTGATAAAGCTATGCTTGAACTTCTGTATGCAACAGGCATGAGGGTTACAGAAATGATTGACCTTAAAATGTCGGATGTTGATATGGATATAGGTTACATAAATTGCAATCAGGGCAAAAAAATGCGGGTAATTCCTATTTATTCTTTGGCAAAAAAAGCAGTCAAAAATTATATAGATACAGCACGTTCTCAGCTTATAAAAGAAAAATCGGTTGAAAATCTTTTTGTTAACTACAGTGGAGAAAAAATGACCCGTCAGGGCTTTTGGAAGATAATCAAGCAATATGCTGTATCTGCAAATATAAAAAAAGAAATTACTCCTCATACACTCAGACACTCTTTTGCAACGCACCTCCTTGAAAATGGAGCTGACCTCAAATCTGTTCAGGAAATGCTGGGTCACAGAGATATATCTTCAACACAGATTTATACAAGTGTTGTAAAAAAACATATAAAAGATGTTTATAAAAACGCACATCCCAGAGCAAGAAAAAAACAAATTATTTAAAGATTGTCAAAAAGGTTATTGAAAATATCAAATGAATTTTATAATAAAAATGTATTGACAAATAAAAATATGTGTGTTAAAATATATCTTAATTTCAAACGCTGAGATGCGGAATAGTATGCAAAAGCTTTCGCCATAAGAGAGATGTCGGGTGGTGCAAGACATTGGGAGAGTTTTGCTGAACTCACCGCGGAGCGGTTGCCGTGAACTTACAGTAGGGGCAGACGGGAACTCCCGTAACAGAGTCGAGATGTGCTGGCATCTAAAGGGCATCCTTTTCGGATGAAGAAGAGTGGTACCGCGGAAACAATGAATTTAACGTTTTCGTCTCTTTGAACTAACAAAGAGACGAAATTTTTTTATTTAATAGGAAATTTCGTATTTTCCTATTAAAGCTTCGACTTCCACCTGCGGCGAGCTGCGAGGCTGCTTTATTCTTGGTAAAAATCCTATTATATATTTTTGATTTTGAAAGGAGTTTTCAGTATGAGAACAATCAACACTGCAGACATTACGCTTAAAAAGCTTTCAGAGGACCGTGAAATTTCGCTGCTCTTCCGTGAAAAATCTGCAATTGCAAATTGTGCGGACATGCTCGGTGCAAATACAATCGAATTACCGGCTGTTAAAAATCTTCGTGAAGATACAATTATCTATAAAACAATTGCTCAAAATGTTCAGAATGCGGCTCTTGCTATTCCTGTTGGATTTAATAAAGAGGATGTTGCATCAGTATGGGAATGCATTAAGGATGCAAAGAAACCTCGCCTTCAGATTGAGCTTCCCGTTTCGACAATTCAGATGGAATATACATATCATGTAAAGCAGGCAGTTATGCTTGAAAAGATTGCAGAGCTTGTAAAAGAAGCAAAGACACATTGTGCAGATGTAGAATTCTCTGCCCTTGATGCAACAAGAGCAGATGCCCAATTCCTTATCTCTGCTGTAAAACAAGCAGAGGCAAATGGTGCAACCGTTGTAACTATTTGTGATGATGCAGGTGTATCAACACCTGATGAAATTGCAGATTTAGTTGCAAAGATTAAAGAAGCTGTAACCATTCCCGTATATGTTCAGGTTTCCGACCGTATCAATATGGGTGTTGCATCCGCATTTGCGGCCATTTCCAAAGGTGCTGACGGCATTAAATGTGCAATGGCAGGCAAAGATATTCTTTTGACCGGAGAAATTTCTGATGCAATGAGTGCCTGTGGTTCACAGATTGATGCAGAAATAAAGCTTGATACTACAAAAATCCATGCAAGCATTGACGATATGATTTCAAACATAACCCACGACAGTTATGAGAATGAAAACACTGTAAGCGACAAGAAAAAGATTTTAATTGATTCTGATTCTTCCGTTGCACAGGTTGCACACTCTGCTGCGGTTCTTGGATATGAACTTTCTGATTCGGATGTCGGTAATGTATATAAGGCGATTATGCAGGTGTGTGAAAAGAAAGGTGCAGTCGGCTCAAAAGAATTTGAGGCACTCATTGCAAGCTCTGCTATGCAGGCTCCTTCGACATATCATTTTGAAACATATACAACAACAAGCTCTAACGTAGCAAGCTCAATGTCGCAGGTTACGCTTAAATGTAATGATGAAATTATTACTGGTGTCAGTAACGGGGACGGTCCTATTGACTCGGCATTTCGTGCAATAGAACAGTGTATAGGTCATCACTATGAGCTTGACGATTTTCAGGTTCAGTCTGTAACGGAAGGAAAAGAGGCATTAGGTTCTGCTTTAGTCAGACTTCGCAACAATGGAAAGCTTTATTCCGGTAACGGAACCTCAACCGATATTGTTGCGGCAAGTATCAGAGCATACATAAATGCACTTAACAAAATCGTATTTGAGGAGGCGTAACGTGAAAAATCACGTTACGCCTATGGCGAAATTTATTGCGCCACCGAACTTTCGTGTCCTTCGACACGAAACGGCGATGTGCATAATTTCCATTATATGCCTTATCTGCCCACGGTTAAGAGCGTATATCTTTTTAATTATTATTTGTGGGCAGAAAGGCTGTGGAAATTGAAATGAAGATAGTATTTTCGACCAAGAATGTAAGTCGTGCATCCTTTCTTGACACCTGTCGATATGCTTTTGATTACGGATTTGAAGGATTTGAAATATATGATGCAATTAAAGAAAGAAACACGCATCACGACAGCATATTAAGACGTGACCGCATAGCAGATGCCAAAAGAAAGCTTGTAAACAGAAATCTCACAGTTTCAGCACTTCGTATGCCTGAAAGCATTGAATGTGAAAACACCACATCAGATATAGTGGTTAAATATGTTGATATGGCTGCATCCTCCGGAGTTTCAAATGTTATTGTACGCATTGATGAAAAGGTTTCATTTGATGTTTTGGACGAAAAGCTTTCTGCAGCAGTTAAGAAAGCAGAAAACACTGATGTCAGTATTTTATTTGAAACCGTTGGTTATCTTGCAAATACGGAAAATGTACTAGATATAATTAACCATTTCTCTTCTGCTGTAATTGGTGCATCGTGGAATGTGCGAGGAACATATTTTGCTGCAGGCGAGACATCTGAAGCAACAATCAAGACCTTGGGTGCATACATAAAGTATGTTCGACTTGGCGATATGAAAGACGGTAAAACTGTTTTGATTGGCGAAGGCGAACTTGATGTAGCAAAACTTATTGGAGCACTTTCATCCCTTAATTATGAAGGATATATTTGTGCTGCGTGGAATGAAGAAATCAATGATGCAGATATTGTTTTAACTCATTTTGCAAATTACATTTCACAGATTAACCGTGAGAAGAAAACTTTTGATAAGGCATACTACAACAGAGATAAGTCAGGGACCTTTGTGTGGAAAAAGTATGATGTTATTGATGCGACATTCTCCGAGGTTCTTGACACAATGGCAGAAAAATATCCCGACCAATATGCGTTTAAGTATCCTACACTTGATTACACGAGAACTTATGAGCAGTTCAGACGTGATGTTGATGAATGTGCGGCAGCACTTATATCCATTGGTGTAAAAGCCGGAGACCATGTTGCGGTTTGGGCAACAAATGTGCCTGAATGGTTTATAACATTTTGGGCAACAACAAAAATCGGCGCGGTTTTGGTTACGGTCAATACTGCATACAAAATTCACGAAATCGAATATTTGCTAAAACAGTCTGACACACATACTCTTGTTATGATTGAGTATTGTAAGGATATTAACTACAAAGAGATAATTCAGGAACTTTGTCCTGAACTTGAAAACTTAGAACCAGGTAAACCCTTGTATTCTAAAAATCTTCCATTTTTAAGAAATGTTATTACAGCAGGATTTTCTATGCAGGGATGTCTTACTTGGGAACAAATGCTTTCTCGTTCTTCTCTTGTTCCACGTGAAGAAGTCAGAAGACGTGCTTCTTTAGTAAGACCTGACGATGTATGTAATATGCAGTACACATCAGGTACAACAGGTTTCCCTAAAGGTGTTATGCTTACTCACAGAAATATCGTTAACAACGGTAAAACAATCGGTGACAGAATGGATTTGTCAACGGCAGACCGTATGATGATTCAGGTTCCAATGTTCCACTGCTTTGGAATGGTTCTTTCAATGACATCTATGATGACACACGGCGGAACCCTCTGTCCTATACCATATTTCTCACCCAAATCATCACTTGCATGCGTAAATGACGAAAGGATTACTTGCTTTAACGGCGTTCCAACAATGTTTATTGCAATGTTCAATCATCCTGATTTTGCAAAAACGGACTTTTCATATATGAGAACAGGAATTATGGCAGGTGCAAACTGCCCGGCAGATTTGATGAGACGAGCTGCTGATGAAATGAATATGCGTGAAATTATCTCTGTTTACGGACAGACAGAGGCTTCTCCCGGTTGTACTATGGGTGAAGTTAATGAAGATTTAGACCACAGAGTAGAAACAGTTGGAAGCGCATTCCCCGGTGTTGAATGTAAAATCATTGATCCTGAAACAGGTGAAGAACTTCCTGACGGTGAAAGCGGTGAATTTGTAGCTCGTGGCTTTAATATTATGAAAGGCTACTACAAAATGCCCGAAGCAACTGCACAGGCGATAGATGCTGACGGATGGCTTCATTCAGGCGATATTTGTATGAGAACACCAGATGGATATTACAAAGTAACCGGAAGATTAAAGGATATGATTATCCGTGGCGGTGAAAACTTGTATCCGAGAGAAATCGAAGAATTTTATCTTACCAATCCAAAGCTTCGAGATGTTCAGGTTGTGGGCGTACCCGATGAAAGATACGGTGAAGAATGCTGTGCTTGGGTCATTCTTCATAAGGGCGAGACTGCTGACGAAAATGAAATGAAAGAATTCGGCTATGCTTCAATTGCAAGACATAAAGTGCCAAGATACTTTATGTTTGTAGACGAATTCCCGATGAATGCTGCAGGTAAAATTTTAAAATACAAAATGCGTGATATATCAGCCGAAAAATTGGGTTTAAACAAATAATTTAACTTTTTAATGTCGATGAATTGACTGAAAAATATTTGTGGAATTTAAAAAATACTCTTGACAATTTGTTTTGGATGGAGTATAATATGTCTAAAATTTGAATATCAAAAAAACGACTGTGACGAGGACGGTCGGATTGCAAAACTTAGAGAGAGTTGTCGGTTGGTGCGAGGCAATGGTGGAGCTTTCCAATGACTTATCACCTCTGAGTTGGGGGACCGAAAACGAAAGTGAGTAGACTCCTTCCGTAATGCTGCGTAAAGGCAAAGGGCTTGTTAGAGCTCGGTAAGTGACGGAACATTTTCCGTAATTTGAGTGGTACCGCGGGTTGATTAACTCGTCTCAAAGGTTTCTTTTGAGACGAGTTTTTTGTTTTATTCAGATTGGTAACCAAATATTAAATTTGTAAAAAATGAAAGGATACAAAAAAATGGATTACAGCTTGAAAGAAGTAGCAGGCAGAATCAAAGACCTGCGTGAAGCAAAAGGTTACACACAAGAAGAGCTTGCAAAGCTTACAGGGGTAACTGTCGAAGATTACAAGGCTTTGGAGATGGGCGAAAAAGACTTCAGTTTCACATTTATATATAAATCCGCAAAGGCTTGCGGTGTTGAGGTTGTTGATTTGCTTGAAGGAACAAGCACAACCCTTACATCATTTGCAATTACAAGAAAAGGTGAAGGACTTAAAATCGTAAAAAAACACGGTGTAGAATACAACAACCTTGCTCCAAAATTCAAAGAAAAACTTGCAGAACCCTTCCTTGTAAAATTCCCCTATATTGAAGACGAGCAGAATGCTCCTATTCAGTTAAACTCGCACAACGGTCAGGAATTTGATGTTATCGTTAAAGGTTCACTCAAGGTTCAGGTTGGAAACCACGTAGATGTTCTCCACGAAGGGGACTCTATTTTCTATAACAGTATCATCCCTCACGGAATGGTTGCAGTATCAGAGGGTGGTTGTGAATTCCATGCGGTTGTATTAAATCCGCAGGACGGAAAGGTAAGCGAGGAATATCCCGAAGCACCGATGATTGCCGCTAAAGTTGCTGCACAAAAAACAAAATCAGAAACCGTTGCAGACAAATTCATTGAGTCATCGTATGATGAAAACGGAGTGTTTAACGGCATCGCATTCAAAAATGATGATAAATTCAACTTTGCATTTGACTGTGTAGATAGTATTGCCGAAAAAAATCCCGATAAATTGGCTATGATGTGGGTTGCAAATGATAAGACAAACAAAAGATTTACATTCAGCGATATGAAAAAGTATTCTGCAAAGACTGCAAACTACTTTGAGTCGCTCGGTATCAAAAAAGGCGATACAGTAATGCTTGTCTTAAAAAGACATTATCAGTTCTGGTTCTGTATGCTTGCACTTCATAAAATCGGTGCTATCGCAATTCCTGCAACAAATCAGCTTGTAGAACACGACTTTGATTACAGATACAAGGCAGCATGTGTAAAAGCAATCGTTTGTACTGCAGATGGAGATGTCTCAACAGAGGCAGAAAAGGCAGCTGTAAACTACCCCGGTATGGTTAAGGTTTTAGTTGGCGGAAGTAAAGACGGTTGGAACGATTTCAACGTTGAAATGGAACGTTTTAGTACGCACTACAACAGAACAGAAGATACTCCTTGCGGTAATGATCCAATGCTTATGCTCTTTACATCAGGCACAACAGGATATCCGAGAATTGCAACCCATTCATACAAATATGCACTCGGTCATTATCCAACTGCAAAACACTGGCACAATGTAAATCCTGACGGGCTTCACTTTACAATCTCCGATACAGGTTGGGGTAAAGCTCTTTGGGGTAAGCTCTACGGACAATGGCTCTGTGAAGCAGGTGTATTCACCTACGACTTTGACAGATTCCACTCGGAAGATATTTTACCGATGTTTGCAAAATACAATATCACAACATTTTGTGCTCCGCCTACAATGTACCGCTTCTTCATCAAAGAAGATTTGTCAAAATATGACCTTTCTTCTATCGAGTATGCAACAACAGCAGGTGAGGCACTCAATCCTGAAGTATTCAATCAGTTTAAGAAAGCAACAGGACTTACCATTATGGAAGGTTTTGGTCAGACAGAAACAACACTTTCTATTGCAAACTTTGTTGGCTCAACACCGAAAATTGGTTCTATGGGCAAGCCAAGTCCTTTATATGATGTTGTTGTTCTTGATCCTGACGGCAACGAATGTAAGACCGGTGATGCAGGCGAAATCTGTATCCGTGTAAAAGATGAAGTTCCTTGCGGTCTTTTTATTGGCTATTATCTTGATGAAGAAAAGACAAACGAGGTATGGCACGACGGATACTACCATACAGGCGATCAGGCCACAATGGATGAAGACGGATACCTTTGGTATGTCGGCAGAATTGATGATGTTATCAAATCATCAGGCTA
>JAZNCI010000085.1:0-120386 GCA_045587485.1 Clostridia bacterium | reverse complement strand
TTTATGGTTATAGGCAGACTTGTCTCGGGCGTACATTGGATTACCGATATCATCGGTGGTGCTTTGTTTAGCACAGCGATTGTGTTGATGTATTATGCTATCAGTGACATGGCAACAAAGAACCGCTAAACAAATTCCAATATGTCGCACAGACAGAAACAGCCGCTCTCATATGTGGGCGGCTGCACTATTTCAGCAAATTAAGTCGAGAAAGACCTTTCGAGTTCCCCTATAATATGAGCATAAGGAGGTGAACAGAAATGGATGGGCATATCGAAGCGGTTCAAAGAATGCAGGACTACATCGCAATGCACATTGATTCAAATATTACAATGGCTGACCTTGCGAATGTATCACAGTATTCTCCGTGGTACTCATATAGACTTTTTATGGATTTGCTCCATATGACACCCGCAGTTTATATCAGGCGGCTGAGATTGTCTAAATCTGCACTCCGATTACGAGATGAAAAAGTAAAGATAATTGATGTTGCGTTTGACACAGGATACGAGAGTGTGGACGGCTATCAGCGAGCATTTTACAAAGAGTTTGGATGTAATCCTTATGAATATTCCGTATGTCCTACACCAATTTATCTGTTCAAGCCTTATGGAATCAAATATGCTCAAAAAAAGGAGAAGGCAGAAATGAGCGAAGTGAAAAGTGTTTTCTTGCAAGTAGTGGAGAAACCTGAAAGAAAGGTCATTATCAAACGAGGTAAAGAAGCAACAGAATATTTCAAATACTGTGAAGAAGTTGGTTGTGATGTATGGGGATTGCTTTGCAGTATGAAAGCAATTAGTGGTGAACCTGTATGCTTATGGCTTCCTAAAAACTACATCAAAGCAGGAACATCTGAATATGTGCAGGGTGTAGAGGTAGCAATGGACTATTCGGGTGAAATCCCAGATGGGTTTGATGTTATTGAACTGCCCAAATGCAAATATATTATGTTCCAAAGTGAACCTTTTGCAGAGGAGAACTTTGAAGAAGCTATTCTGCAGATGTGGGACGCTATCAAAAAGTACAACCCTCAAAGTATTGGATATACTTGGGATGATAGCAACCCCCGTATTCAGTTAGAGCCTATCGGCACACGAGGATATATTGAACTGCATCCAGTAAAAAGTATTTAACCAATTCCAATTTGTCGAACAGAATATTTGTCCGAAAACGGAAACATGTTAATGATAAACATCTAAAAATGGCAACGGACTGATCCGTTGCCATTTTTAACGTAATTATATTAAGATTTTTTAATGTGTCAAACCCTTTTAAAATAGTCTTATATACGCCCTGACACCATTCCTGACACCAATTTTTATGAGATATACGGAATTATACGGGAGTATATAGAATTCTGCTTTTGTGATATTCCTTTGTTTATAGCCATTTAGAGAGTTTTATAAGGATACATAGAGATATATGAAATTGGTGCATGACCAACTACTTTGTTTCCATAAATCTGTTATTTTGTCAATGCTAAAATTACATTTTCTACCCTTTGCCCAAAAATAAAAAATCCACCTGTGAGATTTTTCAAATCTCACAGATGGAAGTCGTGTTAAAAAGGTTCATAAAGCCTTTATTTATCAATATGGACTATGTATCCCACTTTCTCAAAGCCGGGCATTCCGTTTGAAATGTCGGTTTCAACATCCACAATATATCCGTCAAGTCCGCACAGAGCTGTACTGTTAAGAACTGAAATCATCATACTCCTCCTGAGAAATTCTCTTTTACCCTCAAATAACTATATTTTATATGCCTTTTCGGTAGGGATTGCAAACACCACTCCATTTGCCTTAGAAGTCAGTCCAAAGTCTTTGTTTATATCTTCCATAATCTGTTTGCTTGTTTTAAGAGGTGCAAGAATACAAAGAATTTCACGTTCGCCGTCTATCTCGGTTTCGCGTATTTCTGCAAGCTGCTCGACCTCAGCAAGTCGCCCTTTGATAACAGTTCCGCCTGTTGCGCCTGCTTTTCGTGCAAGTTGCATTACATCATCAGAATACCCCTCGTTAACAGATATAATAATCAAATTGTTGTGGTGCTCATTTTTCATTGCGCCATCTCCCTTTTCAGCATTTTTATCGCTATTAAAATCAAGTATCTCTGTCAGAACTCTGCTTGCAGCAGAAACCTGAATAACTACCATAAGTCCGCCGTATTTTGAATGGCTGGCGAATAACGTTCCGAAATTTGCCAGCATATTTTTAACGACATCCTCTGCGCCAAGACTTATGATTATGTCTTTATCGTTTGTTCCAAGTCCGAATATGTCCATCATTTCTGTCGGCGCCGTACCAAAGCCCACAGATTGAAAATTTATCCTGACGTTAATGTCTTCCAATTCTTTGATAAGTTTTTTTCCTTTATCACGTTCGACTATGGATAAAAGAATCATAGGACGTTTACTCATCTGCATCTTCCTCCTTTTCAAAGAATATAATATCATCCTCAATCAAGCTGATTTCGGCATGGAGTTTTTTGAGTATTCTTGCCCGTCTTCTTCTTTCATACAAGCCCAGAGTCTGAATTGTTATAAGGGGTGTCATTGCAATCATAGCAACAATACCAAAAGCATCGGTCATTACATTTCCGCCAATAGCCTCGCAGGCACCCATTGCAAAAGGAAGCATAAAGGTTGATGTCATAGGCCCGCTTGCAACACCTCCCGAGTCAAATGCTATACCGGTATAAATGCTTGGTACAAAAAAGCTTATAACAAGTGATATTACATAACCAAAGATTAAAAAGGGCATTATAGGCATCCCCGTAAGAACTCTCAGCATAGAAATACCAACCGAAACAGAAACACCGATTGAAAGTGCAACAGCAACCGATTTCTGAGAAATACCACCGTTTGTTATTTCGCTTACCTGTCTTTTAAGGGAGTGAACTGCTGGCTCGGCAGAAACTACAAAATAACCCATAACCATTCCTATAGGGATAAGCATGTTCTGAAAATCTCCCCCTGCAATCTTTGCCCCAATCAGTCTGCCCGCAGGCATAAAGCCTACATTTGCGCCTGCTAAAAACAAAACCAATCCTAAATATGTATACACAAAGCCCACAGACATTTTAAGAATATTATGTATATGAAATCGCCTTGTGACAAGCTGAAAAATTATAAATACCAGAACAATAGGAATAAAGGCAAAAGCAACCTCTTCAGCATATTTCGGCAGTGCGTGTGCAAACTGACGGAAAGCCTCGGTTGTGGTGTGGATATCTGTTATTTCATAAACCGAAGTAGCTGGCTGAGGTTTGTAAAAAATACTAAGCAGAAGCACCGATAAAATAGGGCCTATACTACACAAAGCAACAAGACCGAAGCTGTTTTCTCCCGCCTGCTTTCCCTTTTTTGCGGATGCCAGACCTGCACCCAAAGCCATTATAAAGGGTACTGTAATCGGCCCGGTTGTAACACCGCCCGAGTCAAATGCCGTGGGCACAAATTCGACCGGAGCAAAAAAAGCAAGTCCGATAATTAAAATATAAAATATCAAAAGAAGGTTTCTAAGCGGAATATTCTTTTTGTTTCTCACAAGAGTAATGCTTAAGAAAACACCCACGCCCATGCCCACGCAGTTAATCAGAAATGCGTTGGGTATGGTTGGAACTTGTTCTGCAAGTACCTGCAAATCAGGCTCTGAAACGGTAATAAGAAAGCCAAGCACCCCGCATATAATAAGGGGCAGTATGATTTTGTTATTCTTGTTTAATGACTTACCTATACCGTCGCCCAAAGGCTCCATTGATATTCCTGAACCCACCGTAAAAAAGCTCATACCCAAAATCAACAAAACTGTTCCAAATAAAAACAGAACAAGCACACCCGCATCCAACGATACACAGGTAACAGAAAGAACAAGCACTATGATTGCAATGGGTAACACCGACGAAAGTGCCTCTTTAATTGATGCAAAAATATGTGTCATCATACCATACTCCTAAATTATACTTTTATTTAATGCATCAGTGGGGAAACATTAATTATTAACCCATCCTTTGTCTTACAGCCTCATAGACTATAACACCTGCGGCAACAGATGCATTAAGGGATTCGGTCTTTCCAAGCATAGGAATTTTCACAAGAAAATCACACTTTTCACGCACCAATCGGCTAAGGCCTTCGCCTTCGCTGCCGATTACAATTCCCGTTGCGCTCTTCATATCACATTCGTATATGGGTATGCTGCCCTCTAACGCCGTTCCCACAATCCACAGCCCCAAATCCTTGAGCTTTTCGATACACGCCGCAAGATTTGTACATCTTGCAACGGGGGTATACTCAATTGCCCCTGCCGAAACCTTAGCAACAGTTGAAGTCAGCCCTACGCTGCGGTTTTTGGGAATTATCACCCCGTGAGCACCCGCCGCATTGGCTGTTCTGATTATGCTGCCCAAGTTATGGGGGTCATTTAGACCCTCTGCAATAATTATCAAAGGCTTTTCGCCCTTTTCCTTGGCAATATTGATTATATCCTCGATTTCAACATAAGAATGTACTGCTGCAAAGGCAAGCACGCCCTGATGGTTGCCGCCCTCAGAAAGCTCGTCAAGCTTTTGACGGCTGACTGTGGTGTATCTTATTCCGCGCTTTTTTGCGGCGGCGGTAATCTGACCAAGACGGCTGTGCCGTGCCCCCTCCTGAATAAAAATCTTATCAATTTCTCTGCCTGAGTTTAAAGCCTCTAGGACAGGATTGGTTCCATATATTCTATCTTCCATAGTTACAAACTCCTACACATAATTATACAGTTTTCATTTTACCACAAACCCATCCAAAAGGCAACAAAAAAATCGCACTTTTTTATATTGACTCAAAACGACAGATATTTACTCTTGACCTATTGGTAAAAATAGTGTAAAATATATTTTGAGGTTATCTGCATGCCTATAAATCAGACTTTTAGATTTTGAAATATTGACACTATATGATTGGAGGAAAACCAATGAGTGCTGAAATTAAAAATGACAAAGGCATAATAAGCATTTCCAATACAGTTATTGCAAAGCTTGCGGGCTATACCGCAACCCAGTGCTACGGCGTTGTGGGTATGTGCGCGCGCAACAGCAAGGACGGGATTGCAGGGCTTTTGAAAAAAGAAAATATGGATAAGGGTGTTCGTGTAAAAACTGAAAATAACATTATCGAAATTACCCTTTTTATCATTGTCGAATATGGTCTCAACATTGGAACAATCGGCGAGACAATCCGCAGTAATGTTAAATACCACGTTGAAAAAATGACAGGTATGGAGGTTGCATCTGTGCAGGTGAATGTTGAAAGCGTGCGTATTGACCATGCATAAGCCGAGGTGATTCATATGAATAATTTTGATACAACGCAGCTCAGGCTGATGATTTCATCTGCTGCTGCAAACTTAAAAAATAACCGAAAAGTAATTGATGACTTAAATATTTTCCCCGTTCCTGACGGCGACACAGGTACAAATATGAGCCTGACCTTCAGCGGAGCGGCTGCTCAAACTCTGGCAGAGGAATATGACAGCTGTGACAAGCTGCTTGCAAAACTTGCGTCCACCTCGCTCCGCAACGCAAGAGGTAACTCAGGCGTTATCCTTTCACAGATTATCCGGGGCTTTTCAAAGGGCGTTGAGGGCAAGGAATTTATCGGTATATCCGACCTTAAAAATGCACTTGTATCCGCAAAGAAAACCGCATACCGTGCGGTAATGAAACCCACCGAGGGTACAATTCTTACCGTAATCCGCCAGATGTCCGAATTTGCCGAGGCAAACTATTCCTCCTTTGAGGATGCGGGCGAATTTTTGCGGGCAATTCTTGCAGCAGGTGAAGAAAGCCTGACCGGTACAACCGAGCTTCTCCCTGCACTGAAAAAAGCAGGGGTTGTTGACGCCGGCGGTAAAGGTCTTGTCACCATTGTGGAAGGTGCAGTTTACGTTCTTGACAACGGCAAAGCAATTGAAAGCGGCGAACCAACTGTCGTCACCGCAACCACATCTGCAGCATCTTCTGAGCCTGTCAATATTAAGTATCTTTATTGCACCGAGTTTATAATCAATAAAACCTCTGAACGCCAGATAACCCAGTTCCGCACCGCAATTTCCGAAAAGGGCGACTGTATGCTGGTTATCGAGGATGACGAAATTGTTAAGGTTCATATCCATACAAATCATCCGGGATATGTGCTTGAACAGGCAATCAAGCTGGGTGAGCTGACTAACCTTAAAATTGAAAATATGAAATATCAGCATAATGACAACATGGAAAATAAAGCAGAAACCCCCACCGCCGAACCCAAGGTTGACACGAATGCAGCCCCCGTTAAAGCTGAACCCGAAAAGAAATACGGTTTTGCGGCAGTTTCAGCGGGTGAAGGTCTTTCAGAGCTGTTTCGTTCCTTGTCTGTTGATGAAATAATTGAAGGCGGACAAACTATGAATCCCAGCACACAGGACCTTCTTTCAGCGGTTGAAAAAATTCCTGCCGAGGTGGTTTACATCCTGCCAAACAACAAAAACATTATCTTAGCAGCCGAACAGGTTCCTCCCCTTACCGAAAAGTCGGTAATTGTTCTTCCTACTGTTAACATTCCTCAGGGAATTTCAGCAATGACAGCCTTTGACGAATCCCTCTCTCCCGAGGAAAATACCGAAGCTATGATGGAATTTGCCCAATGCGTTTCCTGCGGTCAGGTTACCTTTGCGGCAAGAGATACTGTTCTTGACGGAATGGAAATCCACTTAGGTGACTGCCTTGCAGTTTGCGGAAAGGAAATTACCGCTGTTACCCCCACACCCGAGGAGGCTGCCGAAAAAGTTGCCGAGCACCTTGTCAATGACGAATCGGGCGTTATAACCCTATACTACGGCGAGGAAACATCGCAGGAGGATGCCGAGCGTTTGGTCTCAAAACTTGAGGAAACCTACTGTGATTTGGATATCAGCCTTATAAATGGCGGTCAACCTGTATATTATTATATCATTTCAGTTGAATAAATTAATAAGAACAACGTATTTATAGCGATTTATTCTGACCCAAACATCAGGGAATTTCAGCATTGCTGAAATTCCCGATTTCCTTTGGAGGAAATTTTTATGAAACCCGAAACATCCATACAATACATAAAAGGTATTGGCGAGGCACGTGCAAAAGCCTTTTCACGGCTTGGTATTGCTACTGCCGCTGATTTGCTGTTCCATTTTCCCCGAAGCCTTGAAGACAGGAGCGAAATCAAGCCCATATCCGAGCTTATGGACGGCGAAACGGTATGCGTGTGTGCAAGTCTTGCAGGTGAGGTCAAAACCTATCGTGCCCGTGGCAGAAAAACCGTCACTCAGGCACGGGTATCCGACGGCAGCAGTATTATGCGTATAACCTGGTTCAACGCGCCCTACATCACCTCAACCCTCGCAAATGGCGGGGAATATACCTTTTATGGCAATGTGAGCTACAAGGGCAATTATTTTGAAATGATTAACCCCGTCACCGAGGCAAAAACCGGGCAAAGCAAAAAAACAGGAAAGATTCTCCCTGTCTATCCCTCTACCGCAGGGCTTTCTCAGGATACCATACGCAATACCGCAAATATTGTACTTGCCGAACTCGAAAAACCCCTTACAGACATTCTGCCCGATGCTATCCGCAAGCAACAGGGCTTTAAGTCAATTATGGAGTCTTTGGTCGAGCTTCATATTCCCAAAAGCTATGAAGGTTTTGAAAACGCACGCCGGCGTTTTGCTTTTGAAGAATTGCTTGTTCTGCAAACGGGCATCCGCCTTATGGGTGATGAACGAAGGAACTTTTTTGCAACGCCCATAAAGGATGTAAAATGCATTAAAGATTTTGCCAACGCTCTGCCCTTTGAGTTAACATCGGCACAAAAACGTGTTATTAATGAGATTTGCACCGATATACAAAAATCAACCCCTATGAACCGGCTTGTTCAGGGCGATGTGGGCTCGGGTAAAACTATGGTTGCGGCTGCCGCTATGTATGCTGTGGCAAATTCGGGATATCAGGCGGTTCTTATGGCTCCAACCGAAATTCTGGCTGTTCAGCACTATAAAAATTTGAAATCGTTGTTCTCACAATTCGGCTTTGAAACAATTCTCCTTTGCGGAGGAATGTCTGCCGCCGAAAAGCGTCAGGCGAAAACAATGATAAAAGACGGCTCTGCACAGATTATTATTGGCACGCACGCCCTTATTACAGATGATACAATTTTCAAAAATGCCGCTTTGGTTATAACCGACGAGCAACACCGTTTTGGTGTGCGTCAGCGACTTGCCCTTACCCAAAAGGGTATTGGTGCTCATACTCTGATTATGACGGCAACACCAATCCCCCGTACACTTTCGCTGATACTTTACGGTGACCTTGACATATCCGTCATTGACGAGCTGCCCCCTGGCAGAAAGCGAATTGAAACCTACTCCGTTGGCGAAAAAATGCGGACACGAATTTATGAATTTCTTCGCAAAAACATAAAGGACGGTCGACAAGGCTATATCGTGTGCCCCTTAATTGAAGAATCCGAGACCTTGACTGCAAAATCAGCAGTTGAATACGCCAACAGACTGAAAAAGTCGTTCTTCCCAGACCTTTTGGTTGAGGTTATGCACGGCAGGCTTAAAGCCGCCGAACGTCAGGATATTATGTCACGTTTTTCGGACGGAAAAATTGATATCCTTGTATCAACCACTGTTATCGAGGTTGGCGTTGATGTGCCCAATGCCACAGTTATGCTTATTGAAAACGCCGAACGTTTCGGGCTTTCGCAGCTGCATCAGCTCAGGGGCAGAATAGGTCGTGGCAGTCACAGCTCGTACTGTATACTTTTTTCAAACGGCGGAAAAATTGCCGATGAGCGTATGAAAATTATGTGCGAAACCACCGACGGTTTTAAGATTTCAGAAAAGGACCTTGAACTTCGTGGTCCCGGAGAATTCTTTGGTATTCGTCAACACGGTCTGCCAGAACTGAAGGTTGCAAACCTTTCCACAGATATGTACCTTTTAAGCCTTGCAAAAGACGCTGCAGACAAGCTCTTGTCCAATGACCCCAATCTTGAAGCGCCCGAAAATATGGGTCTGCGCAACCGTGTGCGCGAAAGGTTTCTTGAGGTGTCAGAAAACGGAATACTAAATTAAAATTTTATATGAACGCAAAAAAGAGTGATATATACATCACTCTTTTTGCGTGTTTAGCGACAAAAAAACAAAATAATTTGTTTTCAATGGTATTATAGCATATACACCAGAAAAAAGCAAGTTATTTTTCTTGTGTGTTATAAAAATATATTTTATCATATAATATATACTATACATATATACTATATTTTTATATGAGGTGTATTCTATGGCATTTAATCCCGATTTTTCAAGAAAGAAAGTTCAAGCGTGTTATAAAACATTATATATTTCTGATGAATTAGCTGACAAGGTAACCAATCTTGCAATTGAAAACGACACCAGCTTTAACAATATTGTTATCAGAATTCTTGAAAGCTATTTTGAACAGTTGGAAAAGGATAAGGATTAATACCTCAAAGGGAAAATGTGCGACCGATTTTTGTTGTCCACGGCAAGACATCGCAAACATTCCCTAATCGTCCCGAATAAGGCGTTTTTTCTTTTGTCCGTCTTTGTGAGTTTTTGTTACTTTGTTCAGTTCTCCGCATACAGACTTTCCATATAGGCTCCTGTCTTGAACAAATCGTAGGGACAGGCGTCCCCGACTGTCCGTTAATCAAAAACATATTAAATTGAGCATAAGATAAGCCCCCACCGTTTGGTGGGGGCTTTGATTGTAGCATAGCTTGCTGTGACTTTATCTTTTGATAATAATCATTGTCGCTACAGTGCTGCTGTTTGTCATATGGATAAACACTTCAGCCGGTTTCGGTTGTGATGTGCTATCATAAAGCTGAAGCCCAGTAATTACACTGTCAGCTTCTCCCGAACCATATTCGGTGATTTCAAGTTTTTCAGCACCCTTTGTTACGTCAAATAGATAAACCTTGGCATTTTTAAACCAGCTTCTCTGCATATCAAAGCGTGTTGCATCAACTGCATTCTCGTCTTCATCTCCTGCAAGAACATCTGTTGAAACTACAAACAATTCGTCATCTCTCTGGTATGCTGAACCCCAGATAGCCCTGAAACGGATATTGCCGTCGGAATCCTTATATACCTTTGGATATTTGTCATCATTTCCATTATCATCTGCAATGCTAATTGCTGTATCACGATAGCCGCTTTCTACGCTGAACACAATATGCTCAGGCAGAACTGTATAGTAGCCGTCTTCGTCTGTACCAAGTCTCACTACATCACCAGGCTGGAGTGTTGCAAGAACTGCTTCGCTTTCTTCTGAACCCCAGTAATCAACCGGTGTAGTGCCTACATATCCTACAAGATTAAATCTACGAGAAACCTCGCCTGCCGGGTCTACTGTCTCTTCTTTGTTTGTTATAACCATAACAGGAGAGGTTGCCTTAACCTGACCTGCAGATGATGCACCACCATAAACCAAAATTACCTTTGCAGCGTTTGTGCCTGTTACATCATAAAACTCAACCTGGTAAGAAGTATTATTATCAAAGTCATCAAAGGTAAGCTTTTTGTAATCCTTGGTTTCACTTCTGTCTTCAGGAATTTTAAGCATAACAGCGCTGCTCATATTGATATTCTTTGCGCCTTGAAGCTGCTTGTTTGTTTTATTATAGGTAAGCGAATCGTCTGCCATAAATCCATCTACTTCGTAGAAATAAAGGTCATCGCCTGAAATATCCATACCACCTGTTGCAGCGCTTGCAGGAATAATGTCGTCAATAACTGTCTGACCCTTATTGGTCTTGGTTGTAAACTTAACCAGCTGTGAATATTCTGCAATTTCCTTCAGGTCTTCATCTGTCACACCGTCTTCGGTAATACCTGGATAAGCTTCCTCACCGCTGGCAAACGCAGTATCATCAAGAGTTTCAAGCAGTTCTGTATAGCTGTCAAAGGTTTGTCCGTCTATGCTTGTCTTTTCATATGCATAGTATGAAACCTTGCTGCCTGACTCGGTAAGAATATTAAATACCAGTGTTTCGTCAAGAGGGTCTACCTTGTGTCGTACCTGCATAACATAGCCATACTGCTGATTTTTCGTCTGCTCTGTCTTGTCATAGCCGATAACATCGCCGTTTAAATCAAGATAGAACTTACCGTTTTCACCCAACTGAGGCTCGGGCATACCTGAAACATCTGCATCTGTTACAGGGTTAATCCAGGGTGCCTGAGGTGAATACTTATAGTTCTTGCCCTCAATTTTGATGCTGCCATCAGAATTTGTACCCTTTACTGCACCTACTACAGCGTCATTTAAAACAACAGCTGTGATAAGCGGCTGGCCACCGTTGGCAACGTTTGATTTCTTAATGCAAACAACCGAGCCAATTCTGATTGAGCTGAAATTAGTCTCGTTGCCGTTTTTGTCAAGAATTTTGATGGTCTTGCTTGTATCTGTAACATCAAGTGTCACTTTGTTTGTTGCCGAACCCTTTCTCAAATTGTTGTCAACAAATGAATAAGTTGAAGCTGTTGTTGAAGATACAATATATGCATCATATGCTTCGATAAATACTACATCATATTTCTTGTCGCCGTTTCTGTCAAGGAATTTCATGCTGCCCAAGGTAGGAATAGCATCAACACCCTTGTCCGAGCAATAATCAGCATATGTGCTGTTCGATGAGTTAGTACCATAAAGCTGACCATTGTAAACTACAACGCTGTCAGAAGATACAGAAATCTGTGACGCACGCTTTGCATCGTCGCTTTCATAATAAACAACTGTACCATCGTCAGAATTATTCGCATCAATCTTGTCAGCCTCAACCTCAACAGTTACTGACTTTTCAACGGTTGCCATAACCAGTGTTTTGGTTCCTGAATTTCTGTCCTCTGTTGCATAGAAGGTAATCTGGGCACCAAGCATATCATTATACTCTGCTGCATTTTCTACCTTATAAATCTCCACATCGTTGTTAACTGTAATTTCAACCTCATCTGCACGAAGATTTGTATTGGGGTCAGAAAGACTGATTGAGGGGTTTGAAGAAATGTAACCCACCTGCTTGGTCAGTTTAAGGTCATCCTCTAAAATTGTCTTGTCTGTAATTTGGTTGTTTTCAGCAAGTTCAACCTCAAGACAATTATAAAGCATTGAGGCAATCATAGCACGGGTAGCGGGAACACCAACTGTTCCTTTTACTCCGTCTGTAAACTTGAGTTGTATTGCTGTGTTGAGGTATTTTGAATACCAAGCTGCACCCTCGCTGCCCATCTCGCCATATCCCAAAGCGCAAACAATCATCTTGATTGCTTCCTCATACGATACATTATTGGAGGGCTTAAAGGTACCATCATCATAACCATTGATGATTCCCATGCTGTGAGCTGTTCTGATATTGCCGATTGCCCATGATACATCAGGGGTAACAACATCAGGGAACGGGGGATTTTCAATGCTGGTTGAACCCAAAGCTCCCATACCGCGTGTTCTGAGCAGCATTGCAGTAAACTCTGCCCTTGTAACATTGTTATCAGGTTTGAATGTACCGTCATCATAGCCGTTGATAACACCCAGCTTGTTGAGAACGGTTACTGCTTTGTATACGTCTGAGCCATCCGCCACATCGGTAAATGTTGCAGCCGAAGCAGGCATAACAACAAGGTTTACCAATGTGAAAACAACCAACACCAGTGCACACAAAATACGTTTTGAAGTTTTCATTTTCTAACCTCCTGTTAATAAAGAAATATATTTTAATATTATTTACAAAATTTATATGGGCGTTATTTATCCCTTACTCCCCTCATCATTGAATCCTTTTCAACGGGGGTATCAATTCGGATTTTAGCAATCCTTTGCGGTTTGTTTGCAAGCTCAAGCTCGTTTCCCTCTTCATCCTCCATATACTCGATTTTATGCTTTATAAAATCGCCTTGAGGTCTTAAAAATTCCACCTCCGAGCCCTTGAAAAATCTGTTCTTCTGCACAACTGAAAGCAACCCCGTATCGTTGTCATAGTCTTCGACAATACCCAAAAGCTCATAATTTCTGATGTAAGAGCTTGTTTCATAGTTCTGCTCGTTGCCATCGGGCTTTCCGAAAAAGAACCCTGTTGTATAGTCACGATGGCTGACCTTTTTCAGTTCTTCAAGCCATTTGGGGTCGTTTTTAAATTTGTCGGGGTTTTCAAAATACTTATCAATTGCGTCTCGGTATGCCTTGACAACCGTAGCCAAATAATATTCTGTCTTAACCCTTCCCTCGATTTTAAAGCTGTCAAGACCGCTTTCTATAAGTCGGCCAATATGTTCAATCATACACAAATCCTTAGAGTTGTATATGAAAGTCCCTCTTTCGTTTTCAACAACCGGCATATATTCACCGGGCCTTGTTTCTTCCACAAGATAATATTTCCATCTGCAGGGATGTGAACAAGCACCCTGATTGCTGTCACGGTTTGTCATATAGTTGCTAAGCAGGCATCTGCCCGAATAGGAAATGCACATCGCACCATGAACAAAGGCTTCAAGCTCCAGACCATCGGGCGTCTTTTCGCGGATTTCAGCAATTTCATCAAAGGACATTTCCCTTGCCAAAATCACACGTTTTGCACCCATTTTGTACCAGCCTTCGGCACTTTTAAAATTCACGTTATTGGCTTGTGTGCTTACGTGAATTTCAAGGTCAGGAGCAATTTCACGGGTTATCTGAAACATCCCCAAATCTGACAGGATAACTGCGTCAAAGCCCGTGTGTAAGTAATTCTTCAAAAATTCCTCATACCTGCAAATATCCTCATTATGAGGAATGATGTTTGCCGTAAGATAAACTTTTTTACCTCGACTATGAGCAAATTCCACACCCTCCGCCAGCTCTTCGGGTGAAAAGTTCTCGGCTGCCACACGAAGCGAAAATTCCTCACCGCCGACATAAACAGCATCTGCTCCATAAGTTATCGCTATTTTAAGTTTTGCAAGACTTCCTGCCGGAGCAAGCAATTCGGGTTTTTTAATCATTGTTATCAACCTCTGAATCTATCTCTTCTTGTATCTCAATTTCTGCCTCTGCCATCTGCAAGGGCTCCATAACATCATATTCGTAAACTGCATCAGCAATTGCCCGTGCATAAAGCTCCTGACCGTATTCGGTTGTCAGAAGCAGGGCATCTTTCTGGGTATCCATAAATCCTGTTTCAATCAGTATTGATGGCATAATAGTATTTTTTATCACAAAAAAACCGGCTGTTTTTACTCCACGATTATAAAGACCTGTTGTCGCAGATACTTTTTCCTGAACAAGCTCTGCCAGCCTTGCTGAATAACCGCCCTCGCTAAAGCAATATGTTTCTGTTCCTGTTCCACCGCCCATATTACAATGAATTGAAATAAACAAATCAACCAGATTGTTATGCGCCATATCCACCCGTGCCTGAAGGCTTTCGACAGCAGATGTGTTCGCAATACTGTCGGTCATTTCCTCACGGGTCATAACCACGGTATATCCCATATCCTGAAGCTTTGTGCGAAGCTTGTCCGCAATCTGCCACGTTATAATTTCTTCAATTGCATTATATGGCTCATATCTTGCGCCAATATCCTTGCCGTCAAAATTATGACCCGCATCAACCAAAATTACCTTTACGTCAGAATAGTCCTTTTCCATAAACGCCTTTTCAATTTCGGATAACTCTTCGTCTTCTTCATCAAGGATATCCAAATCATCGTCTTTCGAAACCAAATCATCTTCTGTAGGGCGGTCGGTCATATCTGACATAACCATATTGTACACTATCTGTGCAACATTTGCACGGATAGCGTTTTCGTCGGGCTGTTGGTCGGTTTCGTCAAGCAGGCCATAACGCTCTGCAATTTCAACATATCCCGAATACCATTTTTTGCCCTGAATTTCCTTTGCCTCGCTCTCTTTATCTACTGCACATACCGTCATTTTTGCAATCTGAGCCATTGTAACCTTGTCAGCAGGAGCAAAAACGCCTTCCTCCATACCATTTATCAAGCCAAGCTCATAGCAGAAGGAAATATACGCACGGCCCCAGTAGCTTTCGCTGACATCATTAAACGGTACTTCCTTAACAACATATGTATCCTTGTTGTATCCAAGGGTACGCGCGATAAGGGCACAGAACTCTGTCCTGGTAATTTCCCGTTCGGGACAAAAGGTGCCGTCATCATAGCCCGCAATAACGCCAAGCTCTGTAAGGTGAACAATCGCCTTATAATTATTGTGAATATATGGAACATCCGGAAAATCTGCCGCAAAAACAACCTGCGTCAACGCAAGCAATATACATATAATATTCAGCATTATCGCAAGTGTTTTTTTCATTTTAAAGTTCCTCTTTTATGTGATAATATTGCAAATATATTAAACGTCATTCTGACGCTTTTAGCGAAGCACGTTCCTTACTTTCAAAGTAAAAGCTTGAAGGCTGAGCTTGATTGCAGTAAATATGGCTGGTGAAAAACATATTTTTCACAATAGTTTGCTAAATTTAGCAAACTGAAACATTTAAATGCTTTGCCAACATTTATTATACATTGAAAATTGTTAATTTTCAATAGTAATGAAAAAATATTTTTTTGAAAAATGTAGAAATAAAGATAGATTTATCCCTCAAAATCAACAAACATTATTACAAATCCGTTAAATATTAGTTACAAAGTACTGTTGCTGAATTAAAAGCAATAAATATAGGGGGTATATATGCGTTCCCCGTTCCCGATGGGGAACGCATACTCAGGTGGCTCCGCCCCCTTACCCCCTTAAGTAATATTTTAAACGGACAAAACGGATAAAACGGACAACTTTTATTAGATTACGAATAAAATTCGTAATCCGACGTACTAAAAAAATTATAAGAAAAAATTGATGCGAAAAATGTCGAATGACAAAAAACGGTCGGCACGGACAAGAGCAGCAACAAAAACAAAAGCAGCAAAAGTCCGTAGTGACGGGGTTTAGTTTGGTTTATATGAATTTTTTGTAAAAATTGCACAAAAAACTTGCAATTTGAAGAAAAAAGCGGTATAATGTTAGCGTATTATAGTGGAAAAGTATTTATCCTGCTTTTATTGTACGGAGGTATTTAAATGCAAAACAGAATATTTCAAAATGCATGCAATCAATTGAAAAAGGATATTCACCGAAAGATTGGCATTATGGACGACAGCGGTTATATAATTGCCTGTAGCGATGAAATCAAGGTGGGCCATCAAAACGAGGCTGTGATTGCTCATTTTGAAACAAACAATGATGAGTATGTAGGTGGAGGCTATATTTTTCGCAAAATCGAAACCTGCAACAAAAATATTTATGTTGTTTTCTGTGAGGGGACTGATGAGCTTGCCAAAGGCTACGCAGCCTTTCTTGGCGCCCACTTTTCGACAATCAAACAATATTATGACGAAAAGTATGACCGCAACAGCTTTATGAAAAACGTCATCCTTGACAATGTGTTGCCCAACGACATAATTTACAGAAGCCGTGAACTTAAACTTATGGTAGATTGCGAAAGAGTTGTATATCTTATAAGAACTCACAAAAGCATAGATGCTTCCGTGGTTGACATTCTTCATAATATATTCCCCGATAAAACAAGAGATTTTGTTATCCGAATTGATGACCGTGATGCCGCAATTGTTAAAGAAGTTAAGTCGGGAACGAGTATGAAGGAAATTATCAAACAGGCTCAGGAAATGCATGATACCATTAATTCTGAAGCAATGGTTAAGATATCTTTGGGTATATCCACAGTTGTCGACTCCATTCAGGAGCTTGCCAGAGCATACCGCGAGGCAAGAATTGCTCTTGAGGTAGGCAAAGTGTTTGATACCGAAAAAAATATTATCAGCTATGACAATTTGGGTATCGGCAGACTTATTTACCAGCTTCCTACCACTCTCTGTGAGCTGTTTTTAAAGGAAGTTTTCAAAAAAGAATCAATTTCTGTTCTTGATAGCGAAACAATTTATACTATACAGAAATTCTTTGAGAATAACCTGAATGTTTCAGAAACATCAAGAAAGCTGTTTGTTCACAGAAATACTCTTGTTTACAGACTGGATAAAATTAAAAAGCTCACAGGACTTGACCTGAGAGAGTTTGACGATGCTATCATATTTAAGGTAGCTATGATGGTTAACAAATACCTTACTTCAGAGCCCACAAGGATTTAATCCGTGGGCGTTTGCCTGCCATCCGGGCAGTGCGGAAAGGCCAAGTAAAAGTTATGATTGAATTTAAAAATGTATCCAAAACATACGAAGACACCGGTGTACGTGCCCTTGATGATGTTTCATTCTTTATTGAAAAAGGTGAATTTGTTTTTCTGGTAGGTCCGTCGGGCGCAGGTAAATCAACCCTGACCAAGCTGATTATCAAAGAAGAAGAACCCAACAACGGTGAAATCATTGTTAATGGAATGAAGCTTAACGAGCTTGCTAAAGGTCGTATCCCTTATCTCAGACGAAATATCGGTATGGTTTTTCAGGATTTCAGGCTTCTCCCAAACAAAACTGTGTACGAAAATGTTGCTTTTGCAATGCAGGTTATCGGTGCGTCAAGAGCTGAAATTCGACGTAATGTTCCAAATGTTTTATCCTTGGTAGGTCTTGCACACAAAGCGAGAATGAAGCCTGGTCAGCTTTCAGGAGGGGAACAGCAAAGGGTGTCACTTGCACGTGCTCTGGTAAACAAGCCGCCGGTAATTATTGCCGACGAGCCTACCGGCAATCTTGACCCCGACACAGCAAACGAAATTATGCAGCTGCTTGTTGACATCAACAAGCGTGGCACCACAATGATTGTTGCCACTCACGCTAAAAACTTTGTTGACGAAATGCATATGAGAGTTCTTGCCATTGAAAACGGCAATCTTGTTCGCGACGAAGAAGAAGGGGTTTACGGCTATGATATTTAGAAATCTGAAATATTTTGTTATTCAGGGCTTTAAGGGTCTTATATCCAACAGCCTTATGACATTGGCATCAATCGGCATTGTTATTGCAAGTCTTGTTCTTTTTGGTTTTTTTGTTCTTTTTGGAATGAACCTTAACTCGATTGGCGACCAGATAAAAGAGCAATGCGAAATCAACGTATATATGCCAAACGAAATGAACCGTGACGATGTTCGTGAGATAGGCAGCAAGCTGGGCGAAATCCCCTATGTCAAGGAGGCCCAGCTTTATACCAAAGAAGAACGCCTGCAAAACTACAAAGAAGGCGTTTATCAAGAACAGGCAGAAGTTATAAACACTCTCGAAGAGGACAACCCCCTGCGTGATGCGTATATCCTGTCGCTTGAGGATGTCACCAAGGCAAATCAGGTTGCCGAGGCTGCCTCAAAGATTGAAGGTGTTGAGGATGTTGTCAATCGTCAGGATTTAATTCAGCAGATACTTTCAATTACCAACACTGTTCAGCACGTCAGCATATGGCTTTTGCTTATACTTGCAGCGATTTCGGTATTTATTATCTCCAACACCATAAAGCTGGGAATGTTTTCAAGACGAAAGGAAATAAATATTATGAAATTTGTGGGTGCGACAAACTGGTTTATCAGATGGCCATTTATTGTTGAAGGTATGCTTCTTGGTGCAGTAGGTGCAATTGTTGCAACAATTGTTGTGATGATTGGTTATGGCTCGGTATTGCCCACAGTTCAGGAATTTATGGGAAACATTACTCTTCTTGAATCTTCTGAAGTTATAAATATTGTTATTTTTGCCTTCCTCATTATGGGAATAGGCATCGGTATGGCAGGAAGTGCAATGTCTATAAGAAAGCATCTGCACGTTTAAGACTTATGAGGTCCAACACCCCATGGCTTAAAATCGAAAAAATGTCAGGAGTGATTTAAATTGAACAAAAAAATAGTCAGGTTGATTTCAGCAACTATAGCCGCACTTATGGTTCTGGGTCTGATTGCATCTGTTGCTCCTATGTTTGTATCTGCATCTCAGGCAGAAATAAACAAACAACAGCAAAAAAAGAACGACGCCCAGCAAAAACTGGAAAACACAAAAAGCAAACGTGCCAAAACACTGCAAAATATGGAACTTCTTGAAAAGGAAGCGGGCGATATTCAATCCAAAATTGATGCAGTAAATGCAAAAATTGCCGAAACCGACAAATCCCTGGCTGAACAGCAGATAAAACTGGATGCAGCAACAAAAAAGGCCGAAGAAAAATATGATCTTTTCAAAGAACGCTTTCGGGTTATGTGTGAACAGGGCGATGTCAGCTATGTCGAAATGCTCCTTTCAGCAAAAAATTTCGGTGACTTTGTCGATAAGGTTGAAATAGTAAAGGAAATTTCACAGCACGACAAGGATATATTTGACGAGATGGAGGCAAACCGCCTTGAAATCGAGGCTGCCCGTGATGAGATAGCTGCTTTGAAGGAAACTCAGGAAGCTTCAAAAAGCGATTTGAGCTCTCAAAAAGCGGCACTTGTGAAAAAGCAACAGGAACAACAGGCATATATGAAAGAACTCGAAAGTGACGCCGCTGCCTATCAAAAGATTATCGACCAGGCAGACGCAGCAATGGAAAGCCTTCGCCGCAGCATTTCAGGGTCGCTTAGTTCTTCCACTCGCGGCAAAGCATATGTCGGCGGTGAATTCACGTGGCCCACACCAAGCTGCTACTACATAACCTCGCATTTCTCACCCCGAAGAAAAAATCCCGTAACAGGGATTTACAAAAGACACACAGGTACTGATATCGGTGCCGCCTATGGCGCATCAATCGTTGCCGCAAACTCGGGTACTGTTACTCTTGCGGGCTGGAATTCAGGCTACGGCAACTGTGTAATTATTGACCATGGCGGTGGCAGAGCAACTCTTTATGCACATATGAGTTCTTACAGCGTTTCGTCAGGACAAAGTGTTCAAAAAGGTCAACAAATTGGGCGTGTAGGTTCAACAGGTAATTCCACCGGACCACACCTTCACTTTGAAATACTGATAAACGGTGCGGCAGTTGACCCGATGCAGTATTTTAACTAAAATAGTAATTAAATTATTCTTGTCTGCATAGGATAATTATACATCTTCCATCCCTTCCTTTAGCGAAGGGATGAACCTTTGTTAAGAATTTTTCAAGAAAGGCCATTAAATTATGTATATAAAAAAATCTGTTCTTATTATATGCGCAGTTGCATTGATTTTGGCGACCGTTCTGGGAACAGTTATGACAATTAATCCCTTTGGTGTACTAAATTTTAAAGAACTTCTTAAATTTTACACAGGTATCGCTGTTCTTGAAAATATGTATTATGAAGATGTTGATACCGAAAAGCTTCTTGATGGTGCGCTTCTTGGTGTTTCAGCAAGTGTTGAAGATCCCTACACCATTTATATGAACAAGGACGAAGCAGAAAGCTTTGTCGAAAGTGTTGAATCCGATGATTATACCGGCGTCGGTTTATATATTACCGCCGGCGAAGGAGACGAAAGTATTACGGTCGTTTCGCCTTTGGCAGACTCTCCTGCCGAGAAAGCAGGTATCGCATCGGGAGATAAAATTCTGAGTGTAGATGGTCAGTCAGTTTCAGGTGTAAATATCGATAAGGTTGCATCAGATATGAAAGGCCCCGATGGAACAGATGTTACATTGACTATACTGAAAAAATCCACCGGCAAAACCACAGATATAAAGCTAACACGCGCCACCATAAGACGCGAAACGGTTACCTCCGAAATGCTTGACAACAAAAACGCATATATTCAGATAAGTCAGTTTGGTGTTAACACCTTTGATGAATTCGCCCAGCATTTCAACGACCTTGTAAGTCAGGGTATGAAACGCCTGGTGCTTGACCTGAGAAACAACCCCGGAGGATATATGGAAATTGCTGTAAATATTGCAGATTCCTTTATTGACGAAGGTGAAATTGTATACACACTCAACAAAAATGGCAAAAGACGTGACTATATGGCAAATAAAGGTAAAACTCAGTTGCCCTTGGTTGTGCTTACCAACGGCGGCAGCGCCAGTGCCAGCGAAGTTTTGGTGGGTGCACTGCGTGCTTATGACCTTGCCACCATTGTGGGTGAAAAAACCTTTGGTAAAGGGGTTACACAAATCCCCTATAAATTCTGGGACGGCAGTATTTTGAAAGTCACCGATTCAAGATATTACACTCCTGACGACGTATGCATTGACCATCAGGGAATTACTCCTGATATAGAGGTCAAAATGAGCATTGAGGACTATACTTCATTGGACGGTCCCAATGACGAAGACGATATTCAACTGAAAAAGGCACTTGAAATTTTGGAAAACAAATAATTCCGACACAGGAGATTTTGTCAATGCGGATTGGTATTATTGCTGAACGCAGGATAAAGCCATCAAACTTTTTCGAAAGATACCACAGAGAAATAATAGATAATACAAAAAATCCTTTTGAACTGATTATTGCAAGAATCCCCTATACTGCCGAAAAGCTGGATAAAATATCGCCCCGGCGGGTAAAAAAAGCTATTCTAATGGCTGAGGGAATTTTAAATGTGTCAGGTGCTGATAAAATAATAGTAACATCTATGCTAAAAAAATATTCAGACATCGCAGATATCGACAGAAATCAGGCTTTTTTTGACATTGTTCCACATTGTATAAGGAGCATTTCTCCAAAATGCGGCATTTATCCTCCTGACTGCAGAATTTGCATAAAGGCAGTTAAAATGGACAGAATAATTGAGTATCTCGTCGCAGAGCTTTGCTATGACACAAAAAAGCTGATTATATCTATTGCCGATATGAACACTGCAAAGAGCTTTCAGGAACGCTTTTATGCCGAAACCGGTTTTCTTACAGAAATCACTCACGACCATACGACAGATACCGAAATCCTTGTTGATTTGATTAACCCCTCGGTGCGAATAGGCCGTGACATCCTGATTGACAGTGTACATCTTGACATTTACACGGGCGACTGCGATGTAGATTCCCTTGAGATTGCGGCGTGCATCGGGAAGCTTGAAACATCAAAAAAAATTTCTGCTTATATGATGGGCAAAAAAAAGTTGACTTTATGAGCAACTTGATATATAATATATTAATTGTATGCGGCAAAGGTGCTTTACAGGCTCACGGTAAGGCTGGACAGGACTATTATGTGAGCAGGGAGGCCAAGAAATAAAATGGATAACAAACAAATTTTACTTACAGATGCAGGACTTTTAAAGCTTGAACAGGAGCTTGAAATGCTTAAAACACAGAAACGTCAGGAGGTTGCCGAAAAAATCAAGGTTGCACGCGGCTTCGGTGATTTGTCTGAAAATTCCGAGTATGACGCAGCTAAGGAAGAACAGGCTCAGGTTGAGGCACGAATTGTTCAGCTTGAAAATATGCTGAAAAACGCTAAAGTAATCGACGAAGACGATATTGACCTTAATGTTGTCAGCGTAGGTACCCGTGTAAAGGTTTATGACGAGGAATTTGACGAGGAGCTTGAATACAGTATTGTCGGCTCAACCGAGGCAGACCCCGATATGTTTAAGATTTCTGACGAATCTCCCGTGGGACGTGCCCTTATTGGCAAAAGCGTTGGTGATATTGTTGATGTTGAAACACCTGGCGGTAACATTCAGTTTAAAATACTCAGCATAGATAAATAGATAGGAGAGAAATACGAATGAGCGAAAACAACAGACAAAATACGCAGATGCAGCAACAGGATATTGGCGAGCTTATGAAGGTAAGACGCGACAAGTTGGCTCAACTGCAGGAAGACGGCGAAAATCCCTTTGATGTGACAACCTATAATCAGGATTATCACACAACAGATATTTTAGATAACTTTGACTCCATGGAAGGCACACAGGTTTCAATTGCGGGCCGTCTTATGTCAAAGCGTGTTATGGGAAAGGCTTCCTTTTTTGACCTTCGTGACAGAGAGGGAAAAATTCAGCTCTACGTTACCCGTGACGATATGGGTGAAGATGTTTACAAAAAGTTCAAAAAACTCGACATCGGCGACCTTGTTGGCGTTACCGGTGAAGTTTTCAGAACTCAGAAGGGCGAAATTTCCGTTCGTACAAACGGTTATACTCTTCTCAGCAAATCCCTTCTTCCTCTTCCCGAAAAATTTCACGGGCTTAGAGATACAGACCTCAGATACAGACAACGTTATGTTGACCTTATCGTAAACCCCGAGGTTAAGCGTGCGTTTGAGCTGAGAAGCAAAATTATTACTGCAATCCGCAATTACCTGGACAGCCGTGGCTATATGGAGGTTGACACACCTATTCTCAACACCATTCCCGGCGGTGCCGCAGCACGCCCCTTTATTACACACCACAACACTCTGGACATTGATATGTATATGAGAATCGCCCCCGAGCTTTACCTCAAGCGTCTCATCGTGGGTGGCTTTGAACGTGTATACGAAATGGGCCGACAGTTCCGCAACGAGGGTATGGATGTTAAGCACAATCCCGAATTTACCACAATGGAGGTTTATGAAGCTTATACTGACTACGAAGGTATGATGAACCTTACCGAAGACCTTATATCCACCGTAGCAGGCGAGGTTCTGGGCACCACCAAGGTTACATACCAGGGCACCGAGATTGACCTTTCTCCCGGCTGGGCTCGTATGACAATGATTGAGTCAATTAAGAAATTTGCAGGCATAGACTTTGCCGAAACAACCACCGACGCCGAAGCTGAGGCTCTGGCTAAATCGGTTGGCATCGAGGTGGAAAAGGGTATGACCCGTGGCGAAATTATTAACCTTGCCTTTGAAGAAAAGGTCGAGGATAATCTTGTTCAGCCAACATTTATCTATGAATATCCCGTTGAAGTTTCTCCTTTGGCAAAAAGATATAAAGACAATCCAGAGTTTACCGAGAGATTCGAGGTATTCATCTTAGGCTGCGAATACGGCAACGCATTCAGCGAGCTTAATGACCCCATCGACCAAAAGGGACGTTTTCTTGCACAGGTTGAAAAGCGCGAAAAGGGCGACGACGAAGCAAATATGATGGACGAAGATTTTGTTACCGCTCTGGAATACGGTATGCCCCCTACCGGCGGTCTGGGCATCGGTATCGACAGACTTGTAATGCTCCTCACCGACAGCTCATCAATCCGCGATGTGCTCCTCTTCCCAACAATGAAGCCACTTGATAAATAAATGGTTCAACGCCAAATAATCAAATTACATCCAAAAAGAGTTCAGCACATATGTGCTGAACTCTCTGTTTTATTTAACCACTATTTCTTATTATTTTTAGCAGGCATTTCCTCGTATTTGCAGTCTTCATTGAAGCATACATATTTAATGGGGCCGCGACCTCGGAATGGTCGTTTTTTCATCATTACTCCGCCACATTCGGGGCATTTCATATTGGTTGGCTCATCCCAGGAAATAAAACAATCCGTACCCTTTTCACAAGTGTAATACTTTGCACCTTTTTTGGATTTCTTTACCTGCACGTTGCTGCCACAGTTGGGGCAGAGCGCATCAATTTCTTCAACAATAGACTTTGTATTTTTACACTCCGGATATCCTGGGCAGGCAAGAAACTTTCCAAATCTGCCCTGCTTGTAAACCATCATGCGACCACACTTTTCACATGGGACATCCGAAACCTCATCCTGAACCTCAATCTTGCCTATTGCTTCCTCGGCATCAGCAAGAGTTTTTGCAAACGGTGTATAAAAATCACCTATGATTTCCTTCCAATCCTTGTTGCCTTCTTCAACGCTGTCAAGTTTTTCTTCCATATTGGCGGTAAACTCAACATCAACAACATTGTTAAAATGTTCCTCCATCAAAGTGGTGACAATGGTGCCAAGCTCGGTGGGATAAAGCGACTTTCCGTCTCTTGCCACATAACCTCGGCTGCTGGTAATTGTAGTAATGGTGGGGGCATAGGTGCTGGGACGTCCAATACCGTCCTCCTCCATCTTTTTAACCAGAGAAGCCTCAGTATATCTGGCAGGCGGCTGTGTGAAATGCTGCTTTGGCTCCACCTCTTTGGAAAGCAAGGTCTGGCCCTCGGTTATAGGCGGAATTTTACCCTCCTTTTCCTCTGCAAAATCCTGACCTTCAACATAAATTGCCATAAAGCCGTCAAACTTTACGTTTGCACCGCTTGCTTTAAGAATATATTCTCCATTTGTAATGTCTGCCTGAACGGTGTCCATAACTGCATCAGCCATCTGGCTTGCAAGAAATCTGTTCCAGATAAGCTTATATAGCTTATACTGGTCAGGTTTGAGGGATGATTTGATTTTTTCTGGGTCAAACTCCATAGATGTGGGACGAATAGCCTCGTGGGCATCCTGTGCCGACTTTTTCGAACGATAAAATTTAGGCTTAGACGGAACATACTCTGTCCCGAATCTGCCACCGATATATTTGCGGCATTCCGCCTGAGCCTCTGCTGAGATTCTCAGCGAGTCAGTACGCATATAGGTAATAAGACCCACACTACCACTGCCTTTAATATCAACACCCTCATAAAGCTGCTGAGCCGTTGCCATTGTACGCTTGGTGGTGAAATTCAGTTTTCTGGCAGCCTCCTGTTGCAAGGTGCTGGTCGTGAAGGGCGGTGCTGTGTATCTTTTCTTCTCGCTCCTTACGATTTTGCTTACAGTATATGATGCCTCCTTCAGCCTTTGGGCAATTCCTTCAACAGTTTTACCATCATCTAGCTTCATCTTTTTTGAATTTTTTCCATAAAACCTTGCAACAAATGGCTTTTTACCCTTTTCGTCGGTCAGTTTTACGTCAATTGTCCAGTATTCTTCTTCTTCAAAGTTCTCTATTTCACGCTCGCGATCAACAATAAGCTTGGTTGCAACAGACTGCACTCTGCCTGCACTTAGACCCTTTTTCACCTTTTTCCAGAGAAGGGGACTGAGCTGATAGCCCACAATACGGTCAAGGACACGTCTTGCCTGTTGTGCGTCAACCAAATCGCCGTCAATCGCTCTTGGCTTAGTGACAGCCTCTTTCACGGCTGTTTTTGTGATTTCGTTAAATGTAATGCGGCACTTATCCTGGGGGTCAATGTCCAAAAGATTTGCCAGATGCCAGGATATTGCCTCACCCTCACGGTCAGGGTCGGTTGCTAAGAACACTTTTGCAGAATTCTTCGCATCCTTCTTGAGCTTTGTAATCAAATCGCCTTTGCCCCGTATAGTTATATACTTAGGCTCAAAATTATTGTCCAAATCAACGCCAAGTTGACTTTTAGGGAGGTCACGCAAATGACCCATAGAGGCTGTAACCTCATACCTTGTCCCCAGATATTTTTTTATGGTTTTTGCCTTTGCAGGCGACTCAACTATAACAAGAGTTTTCTTTTTATCTGTTGATGTCTTTTCAATCGTTTTAGCCATATGCTCACCTATACTATATTTTAGTATTTAACAACAATATATCTGTTGCCACTTTCCTGACGCAGAACACCTCTTATACACAAAACAGTCAGCTTTGTGCCCAGAACACTTGGTGAAAACCCAAGTTCCTCTGACATTTCCTCGGCATCGGCGACACCGCCTTTTGCTCGTATAAAGTCAAGAATGGTCCTGTCATCCTCAGAAAAGTTTTCAAATCTTTTTTCTTCCTTCTGGTTTTGAGGAAGAGTTTTTCCGAAATGCTCGGATAATGTTTCTTTATAATATTCAACGGGTCTCGAAATTTTGTCAACAATCATAGCACCATCAGAGATTAATCCGTTGGGAAGCTCCGCCATATTCACCAGAGGATTGCCGGGGACAGCAAAAACATCTTTATTGTTATCTGTTGCAAGTCTTGCTGTAATTGCCGTACCGCTTTGAAGCTCACCCTCTACAACAACAGTCCCCTGTGATATGCCCACAACAATGCGGTTTCTCTGCTGATAAAAGTAGGGCTTGACAACCGTTCGGGGCGGACGTTCTGAAATAACCATTCCGTTTTCCAATATATCATAATATAGTTTCTGGTTCGATTTTGGATAAATTGTATCAACGCTTCCTGCCAGAACCGCAATCGTTTTGCCCCCTGACTCGATAGCGCCTTTATGTGCCTCGGCATCGATACCTTCTGCCATACCGCTGACAACTATGACTCCCTCTGCACCAAGACTCTTTCCTATTTCACGGGCAGCAACCTTTCCCTGAGGTGTAGGCTTTCGACTACCCACAACCGACACGCAAAGATTATTGTTGAAATCAATTTTCTTGCCTTTGGCAAATAAAATACGTGGCGGAGAATTTATATATCTCAACAATTCAGGATATTCTGCTGACTCTTTATTAATAATTCTAATTTCATTATCATTGCAATAATCAAGTATATCCTGAGCCTGCTTAAAATATTCAACCTCGCCTATTCTGTCAGCCAGCTTTGGTGAAATGCCAGCATCTGCCAGTTTAAAACGGTCTGCCATATTGGAAGAAAAACTTCTTCCTCTGTTTTCAAATAAAACCGCCGCTTTTTCAACTGTTTCTGGCTCAAAATCACATATAGTGTGCATCCACAATTCATACAAAATTTCCATAATATTATTCCAACAAATAATTTTACTCTGCTCTGCAGTTTTTTACCCAGTGCATAACAATTCCTGCAGCCACAGCCGCATTAAGAGACTCTGCAAGTCCTTCCATAGTAATTTTTACACGCAAATCCGAAAGCTCAAGCAGCTCCCTACAGACCCCGTGAGCCTCGTTTCCTATAACAAGGGCTGTTTTTCCATACACCGAAAGTTCTTCAAGTGCCGTATCTCCTGCCGGTGTGGTGGAAATAACCCTGAAACCATGCTTTTGCAATTCTGCTATATCTGTCATATCACAACCGTTTTTGAATTTCATTCTGAAAACCGAACCCATGGTGGCACGAACTGTTTTGGAGCTGTATATATCCGCACAACCCTTCATAAGATATATCCCATCAAAACCCAGAGCCTCTGCCGTTCTTATTACCGTTCCCATATTACCGGGTTCAGAAACTCCGTCAAGGATAACAATATCCCGCATTTGCTGTGACAAGCTGAATTTCTCAGCCGCCATTTTCATAACTGTCATAATACCCTGCGGCGTATCAGTGTCGGATATATCATCAAACATCTGCTCCGATACAACAAAAATCCTGTCACATATACCTTCTGCATAAGTCATAATTTCTGTTTCTTTTTTAAAAAATTCGTGTGTTACAACCATGCAGTAAATGCTCTCCGGGGCATATTCAAACGCCTCAAGCGCAAGCTTTCTGCCTTCGGCCACAAACTTGCCTTGCTCGATGCGGTTATTTTTCTTTTTTAAACCCTTGATAAGTTTCAAGGTCTTATTATCTTTTCCTGTTATCTCAAGTATCATCTGCACAATCCCCAAGAAATCTGGCTTAATTCCCTTCTGATTTTTTTCATAATAATCAACGCCAGATAAATCACCAATGCCTGAATCGGAGCAAGCAGGATATTTCCCGATATGCTCTTAGTAATGAAAGCAACGGTTTCTGCCGTCAGGCTTTCTCCACTGACCATAGGCACAAGAATAATATTGCATACTATATTTACTAGCAGTTTTGCAAACAAGCATCTGAAATATGATGTTCTGCGGGCATAGATAATCCACCCATAAATTATACCGCTTATGCCGGCAACCAGCATTGCACTGAGGTTAAACATCTCGCCCGGGTGCATAATAAATGATGTTGCATATTGTATAACGCCAAAAGCACCTGCGATAATCGGGCCAAACAGCTTTGCCGCAAGCGGCATCACAACAAGGCCTAAATTAAGACTTGTTTGAGGGCCGATTCTTATAGGTGTTTCGGTAAGAAAAGCGTAAATAATCAGTAAAAAAAACGCTGTGAAATAATTAGACGGCTCGCTGAGCTTGTTCATAATCCGGTGATGTCTTACAAAACGCATATAAAGCATCAGTGCTGCAAATACAACAATTACCAGCCCGATATTTATGGTGCTCAAAACTCTCAATAGCGGATGCAAGTCAAATATAACAGGATTAAGAAAGCTCTGTATATCATCCATCATTCTGTTTATACCGGTGACAGGATTGTAAAAAAGTTCTTCGCTCATAAGTATATCCTCCGGTTAATTTTTCTTTCATTGTGCGAAAAAGTTATACCGCTGTTGCGGTATAACTTCTCATTGTATGAAATATTATTTTACCTTTTCAACAAGTTTTGCGAAAGCAGCAGGGTCAGAAACTGCTATTTCAGCAAGCATCTTTCTGTTAATTTCGATACCGTTGTTCTTGAGCCCGTTCATAAATCTGCTATAGCTGATACCGTTTACACGTGCAGCTGCATTGATACGAGCAATCCAGAGCTGTCTGAAGTTTCTCTTCTTTTGCTTTCTGTCACGATAAGCATAAGTAAGAGATTTCATAACTGCCTGATTAGCAGTCTTGAAGAGTTTGCTCTTTGCTCCTCTGTAACCTTTAGCTAATTTCAATATTTTTTTACGTCTTTTTCTTGTGTGCATAGCACCTTTAACTCTTGCCATGATAAAGACTCCTTTCTTATCTGATTCAATTATTGCGGAATGCCCCTTTATAAAAGCTCCGCTCTTTGCGAAAATTTGCGACACAGTGTCGCAACCGAAAACTACCCTTTATTTGTAGGGCATCATAGCCTTGATAGTAGCGGCATTTGCCTTTGCAAGATAACCTGCTCTTCTGAGCTTTCTTTTTCTCTTGGTTGTCTTTTTGTTAAGAATGTGGCTTCTGAAAGCCTTACCTCTTTTGATTTTTCCGTTCTTTGTAACGCCGAAACGTTTTGCAGCGCCTTTGTGTGTCTTGATTTTAGGCATCTTTTATTCTCCTTCCATAAATAACTTTTAAAGCTTTTGTCCTAACTGACCGAAGCCTTATGCCTTCTTGGGTGATACAAACATAGCCATATTTCTGCCCTCAAGTTTAATGTCCTTTTCAACAACGCCAACCTCTGCCATGGCATCCTTCACTCTGAGAAGAAGCTCCTTGCCGCTAGCACTGTGAGCAATCTCACGGCCACGGAAACGCACAGAAACCTTAACCTTGTCGCCGGACTTTAAAAACTTTATTCCCTGATTAACCTTTGTCTGGAAATCGTGCTCATCAATATTGGGGCTAAGACGAACCTCTTTAACGTCAATAACCTTTTGGTTTTTCCTTTGCTCCTTTTCCCTTTTGGCAATCTCAAACTTGTACTTTCCATAGTCCATAATTTTGCACACGGGTGGCTTTGCCTGAGGCGCAATCTTAACAAGATCAAGATTGTGCTTATCTGCCATCGCAAGTGCATCCTTTCCTGAAAGCACACCAAGCTGTTCGCCATCGGGGCCGATAAGACGGACTTCTTTGTCTTTGATTTCTTCGTTAATCATCAACTCTTGCTTAGCTATACCTAAACACCTCCAAAAAAATTTGCACCGTTTAATAAAATAAAAAGTGCGGAAAGCATAAACCTCCGCACTCAAAAAAAACAAACTCAAAACCCTGTCGCCTTAAGCTAAGGGGAGAAGCGGACCTTCTGCTTTACTGAGTAATTCTATCACACTTTCTGACGCTTGTCAACTGTTTTTTTTAATTCCTGAAATATTTTTGCAGCAAAACCTGATTTTCTCTTGATTATTGTAATGCAATGTGATAAAATGTATGGAACAGAAAGGATGTGTTTGAATAAATGTACAAACTTACAAGCTCGATTCTCGAAACAATCAAAACTTTTTGCATATCCATAATTTGCTCGGTAATTTTTTCACTGATGATATACAGAGATAATGTTTTAATCAACCCGGTTGTATGCTTCGTTCTCAATCTTACATCATTTATCCTGTTTCTGTTTTTATATTATAAAAACTGGTTCCGCACATATATGCGTTCATTCTCAAGTGCTGATTACTGGGTTTCGGCAATCATTTCATATGTTATCTTTTGTGGTGTTTCAACCTATCTTTATGTTATAAAAGCAAGCAACATTTTTCCATGGTTCTTTCAGCAGACAAGATTTTTAGAGCCTATGCTCAATAAAGAATATAAGTATATTTCCTTTATTCTGTCCCAGATATTAACCCTTATTACGATAGCGATAATTCCCGTTGCTCATTCTGAGAGAACTTAGCCTGACATCTGTATATGGGCTGTCCCTTTTCAGAAAACAGTTTTTCATATTCGGTCATAACATTATCCTCAAAGCCGCTGTTGTGCAAATCGAGGGTAATGTTTTTTAATTTCAGTCCAAAATCCGCAAATGAATTAAGGGAAAATTCAAAAAGCCCCCGATTATCTGTTTTGAAATGGATTTCTCCCCCGTTTTCAATCAGCCCTTTATATATCGAAAGAAAATTCTCGTGGGTAAGTCTTCTTTTTTTATGTCCGGCCTTTGGCCACGGGTCACAAAAATTAATATAAATACGCTGGATTTTTGTTTTTGTTTCCATATTTCCAAGAATACCTGCATCTCCCGGAACAAACCTAACATTAGCAAGTCCCAACTGCTGTACCTTTTCCATTGCCAGCACCAGAACGTCAAGATTTTTTTCAAAGGCAATATAATTAACATTCGGATTTCGGCGTGCAGTTTCACTGATAAAACCACCCTTGCCGCATCCGATTTCAATATGCAGAGGCTTGTCCTCTCCATATACAGCTTTTATATCATTCTTGTATTCCATAATATCCCTTATCATAAGCCCCGAGCAACTTTCCATTCGCTCCTCACGGTGTTTTTTTCTTCTCATTCTCATAATGCAGTGACCTCCATAAAATTGCAAACCTTGTTGCCTCTTGTATGTTTTTTAGCATTTAAGAGGCAACAAAGATTATTTTACCAAACTGTTGGTAAAAAGTCAATCAATCATTAATGGTAAATGCGCTGTATGTGTCAGCAATAATATTCCATAGCTCTCGATCAATTCTGCCCGTCGGAGTTTTGCCGTAATACCGCTCAATATCCTCTGCTGCTTTTCGGGTATCCCCGTCAAACACCCCTGTAATTTGTGGCATATGGATATTTCCGAATATTTTGGCCAGACGCCTGAGCATTATCTGCAGGATGTATATTTCCTCAAAATTATCCCCTTCCTTAATATCAGGAATATCCACCGGATATACATAGACGGGCTTTATGTTCTTTTCGGCACGGACAACATCGTCATACGCCTCCACGATGCGGGTCCAGGTTTCAAAGTCTGCCTCGCCTGTTGCAGGCAAACCGAACCTTTTCTGAAAGGCACTGACTGCTGCACGTGTTTCGGGCCCGTATATGCCGTCAGGATTTACCGACGGAATCTCACTTATGTATCTTGATAAATATCTCAGATAGGTCTGCAGTTCATAAATATTTGTCTTTTCGTCACGGTGCGAGAAATATAAGTTATTATCCATTAAACTACCTCCTTTACTGACTCACGGCATATCCCGGATACTGCCCCGGTGTTTTAAGGTCACCGTTTTTTAAATTAAAATATGTGTCTTCAATCAGTTTCCACAGTCCCGGCCCCACAAAACCCTTTGGCGGCAGCCCCTGGTCTTCAGAAAAAGCGTTTACAGCATTTCGGGTCTGTTCGCCAAAGTAGCCCGTGACCTCGACATCAGGAACATTTTCATAAAACTGAGATATCAGACTGAGCCTTATCTGCAGGGTCCTTACCGCATCCCCCTGACTTCCCACAGTCAACGGTGTTCCCGGATAGGGTGCATAATCCTCGGCAATAAACTGTGGCGGATAGCTCTCCAAAATACCCAGATATGCGCGGTTAAGCTCATTCCACGTGACCTCATCCACCACTCCTGTCTCAGGCAAACCGTTTGCACGCTGAAAGCTGCGTACCGAATTCTCGGTTGCTTCCCCGAAAATACCATCTATGTTCACCGAAGGAACAGCATTATTATATACGGCAATAACCGCCAGATAATACTGTATAACACGCACGGGATTGCCCGTGTCGCCCCGTCTGACCTCTGTGACAAAATTCTTTGATACATCAGCAAGACGTATACCCTCGGAGTTAAGTGCTCCAAGCCGTGCTACTGCCACAAAAATTGACTTGATTTTATACCATGTTGCCTTGCCTATTATACCATCGGCAGTAAGATTGAAAATCTCCTGAAACCTTCTTACCGCATCCTCAGTTTCCTGACCGAACACTCCATCAACCGTTGTTATTTTGGGAATAAGAGGGTAGTCCCTTGATATGCGGTTAAGCTGAGTTTGTATTGTTCTTATCTCCTGACCCGAACTGCCCAAACTAAGTGGCGTTCCTGGATAGGTTTCGGTTACATTCTGTATTGGTGCATCCTGTACAATCTCAATATCATTACCATAATAACGGGTAAGTATGTCATATGGGCCCAAGCCCTGATTGGCAAGCTCAACCGACCCCCATTGCGAAAGCCCATCACAGGTAACCTCACGCCCGTCGCAAAAAGCGGCAAACAGCGGCTCGATATTGCCCTGACGGCGAATATAATCGTTGAATATGTCATCAACAATAATGCTGATATTTTCAAAAACATCACGATTTTTAACAAATGACTGGTCAAACGCCGTCGAATTTGTTATGTCAAAATTATAGCCCCTTGACCGATACCACTCTGTATAGACACGGTTCAAGGCATAGGAAATCTGTGCATAGATATTTGCACGCAAAGCACTTTCGGGCCACGTGGGAAAAATTTCACTTGATGCAACGTTTTTTATGTAATCCGAAAAGCTGACTGTCACGTTTTCAGCATCAGCATCAGGTGCCCCAAGATGTACGGTTATTGTTTCAGGAATATAGGGTCTTCCTACCATTCATATCACCGCCTTTCATTCATTTTCAAATGGCTCCTCTTCGGTAACAGTAATAACCTTACCCCGTTCGTCACCCTCGGATAATGGAATCATTAAAACAGACTGAATTGATTTTTGGCCTTCAAACACTGGAACATTAACATTTTCGGTTGTGCTATATCCGGGATAATCCACACGAATGTTATACTTATAAAATCTTGCGCCGGTATTATCAGGGGTCAAAGAATTTGCCGCAGGCGGTGCAGGAACTGCAATAGGCTCGGTTCTACCGCTGCGGTCAGTTTTAAGAACCCGTATTAATTCTTCGCCGCTCTCGACAGGTCTAGAAATAATTACATTAGCATCACTAATAGGTATGGCTTGGTTTGCTGTGGAAACCTGAACAAGAATATATCCGTCCATAATAACACCCCTCAAATTTTTTTCTTACGTAACATAATATGCCGAAATCTCCAATGTGTGCAACAATACATAATTTTTGGAAGGTTGGGAAAGAATACTGTTAACAGAAGGGAGCCATTCTATGCTTATTACCTTTATCCGCACAATTATCATATATTTTTTCACCATACTCTCCTTGCGTATGCTCGGAAAGAGGCAAATTGGAGAGCTTGAGCCATCGGAGCTTGTGGTTACTATAATAATCTCCGAGGTGGCCGCAGCTCCCGTTCAGGATCCTTCGCTGCCCATACTTACAAGCCTTATTGCTATCGCACTTCTGCTGATACTTGAGGTTTTGCTGTCGTTTGGTGCATACAAAAATTTTACCATACGAAAAATCTTTTTTGGTACGCCCAGCATATTTTATGAAAAAGGCTCTATCAACCAGACTGAAATGGAAAAGCAACGCTTTAACCTGAACGACCTTATGGAAACCATCAGAAACACAGGCGCTACATCGCTTTCGGAGGTTGAGTATATCATAATGGAAACAAACGGCAATTTAAGCGTTATTCCCAAATCCGACCAACGCCCTGTCAGCCTTTCGGATTTGGGAATTGAAGGCTCCTCACCCGTTTTGCTGAGTTATGTGATAATCGATAACGGGCACATCAATCACAATAACATAAAACGTCTTGGCTTTAACGACCAATGGTTGCGTTCCACACTGAGAAAACATAAATTTTCAAAGCCTGACGAGGTATTTTGTATGACGGCAGACAAATCAGGTGAGATAGTAATTATACCCAATGACAAGAGAAAGGAAGAAAAATAATGAAGGCATTTATATCAGCCATCGCAATATTTGTGGCCATCTGTATATTTATTGGTATACACGCCTTTGTTATGGTATCTCTTGCCAAGGACATTTCGGCAGAATGTGAACTTGTTCACAGCTTTGCCTCGGAAAGCAGATGGGATGAAGCCATCGAAAAAATCGACCATATCCGAAGCATCTGGGATAAGCGGCGTACCTGGGCATCGCTGACAATTTCAACTGAAGATATAGAGCAGATTGAAATTTCGCTTACTCAAAGCCGTGCCTATGCCGAGCTGCATCAGAAACCCGACTTTTTTGGAGAATTTATAATGTTCGAAAAGCTGGTGGAGCACATTCCGCATCAGGAGGGCTTTCATATCGAAGAGATATTGTAGTCAAAGATAAAACAAACTGTAACTTATAAAAATAAATTTATTTAAATTTTCGATAAAACCCTTGACTTTATTAATTTAATGTGCTAAAATGTATTGCAAATGACCGAAGGGAATGTGTATTATGAAGATTTTTGATATGCTTCGCAATACAACTGAATTTTTCTTTTACTTTATCAGCCTTAGCTTTAATTTTAGCTACGGTCGTTTTTACTTTACAAAAACACAAGGGTATAATGGGCTGATATGTTCACCAAGCATTTAATGCTTTAGTTATGAATTTTATTCAGGAAGCTCGTTATACCAACGAGCTTCTTTTTATTTATTCAACAAGAAAGGTATGATTTATTGTGGTAATCGTAACAAAAACATCTATTCAAAAAGAAAAACTCAATACAATGGTAGAGGATTTCCGCAGCAAAGGGCTTGAGGTGGATATTATTGAAGGTACAGGCAGTATAGTCCTTGGCCTTATCGGCGACACTCACAGACTTGATGCAGACAGACTCCTGCTTGACCCCGATATTGAAAGAATTATGCGTGTTCAGGAGCCTTTTAAAAAGGCTAGCCGCAAATTTCATCCTGCCGATACAATTGTCGAGGCAGGCGGTGTAAAAATAGGCGACGGAAAGAGCTTTGTTGTTATGGCAGGCCCGTGCAGTGTCGAGTCAAAGGAACAAATCCTGACAGTTGCAAACAGTGTAAAGAAAACCGGTGCAAAAATTCTGCGTGGCGGTGCATATAAGCCCAGGACATCCCCCTACTCCTTTCAGGGGCTGGAGCTTGAAGGCCTTGAACTTTTAAAAGAGGCTCGCAAAGAAACAGGATTGCCAATTGTTACAGAAATTATGTGCCCGTCACTTGTTGATGTTTTTTATGAGAATGTTGATATTATTCAGGTTGGTGCAAGAAATATGCAGAACTTTGACCTTCTTAAAGAGTTAGGAAAGATTGACAAACCAATTCTTCTTAAACGAGGGCTTTCGGCAACCATAGAAGAATGGCTTATGTCGGCAGAATATATAATGGCAGGCGGCAACCACAATGTCATTCTTTGCGAAAGAGGTATCAGAACCTTTGAAACCTACACACGCAATACCCTTGACCTGAGTGCTATTCCCGCTGTAAAAAAGCTCAGCCATCTGCCCGTGGTTGTTGACCCATCACACTCAGCAGGAATGAGTTGGATGGTAGAGCCGCTATCTCTTGCGGCAATGGCAGTTGGTGCCGACGGTATTATTGCAGAGGTACACAACGACCCAAAATCAGCCCTCTGTGACGGTGCGCAGTCCCTTGACCTTGACCAGTTTGATGCACTTATGAACAAGCTCAGCAATATAGCTGTTCACCTTGGCAAGAAATGTTAAACCGATTAACCTTTCACCACCGTAAAATAAGCTGAAAAATATTGAATTTCAAACCATTATATGCTACTATAATAAAAGTATCAGGTATAAATAAAAGGAGCTTTAATATGCATACCTTGTGTGTAAACCTGCCCGGCAGGGAATATGACATAAAAATTGAAAAGGGAATTTTTGAACGTTCGGGTAAGCTTATTGCCGAAATTCACAAGCCCTGCAGGATTGCAGTTGTAACCGACAGTAATGTAGAACCTCTGTATGGCAAAGCAATGCTTAATTCGCTTGCTGACAGCGGATTTAAGGCATCCATTATTACCGTTCCGGCAGGAGAAAGCTCAAAATCGATTGAAAAGCTTTCATACCTTTACAGCGAAATGCTGTCACTTGGCATTACCCGAACAGATTTAATCGTTGCCCTTGGCGGCGGCGTTGTTGGCGACCTGACAGGCTTTTGTGCCTCAACTCTTTTTCGGGGAATTCCATTTGTACAAATTCCCACAACATTGCTCTCTCAGGTAGACAGCAGTGTTGGCGGCAAGGTTGCGGTTAACCTTCCCCAAGGCAAAAATCTGGTTGGTGCATTTTATCAGCCAAGACTTGTTATCATAGACCCTGACTGCCTTGAAACCCTTCCCGATAGAGTGTTCTGTGACGGCATGGCAGAGGTTATCAAATACGGAGTAATCCTTGACGAAAGTCTTTTTTCAAAGATTGAAAGCGCCCCCTCGCGCAAAGAAATTATGGATGTTATTGAAGACGTTATATACCGCTCCTGCGATTTGAAACGAATGGTTGTTGAAGAAGACGAGCTTGATATGGGCGGACGTATGATTTTGAATTTCGGTCACACCTTTGGTCACGCAATTGAAAAGAAATATAATTTTTGCGACTACACACACGGCGAAGCTGTTGCCATAGGTATGGTTATGGCGGCAAAATACGGTGAAAGCTGCGGCATTACCCCCGTTGGCACAGCAAACCGCATAGCAGAGCTTGTTGAAAAGTTCAACCTGCCTAAGTCGGTAGAAATCGATAAAAAAGCCCTATCAGATGCTGTAAATGTCGACAAAAAAGGCGAGGGTAACTTGGTTACACTTGTTATCCCCGAAAAAATTGGAAAAGTAGTTTTAAAGAAAACTGAGAAGGACGGTATCTGGATATGGTAAAAATTACGCCTCAGGTGCTTTCAGGCACCGTTCAGGCACCGCCGTCAAAGAGCTATGCTCACCGCGCGGTCATTGCGGCCTTTCTCGCAAAGGATAAATGCCTGATTAAAAATCTGCACTTATCTGCAGATATCTCGGCAACCCTTGACTGTGCCGCACAACTTGGTGCAAAATGGAAATACAACAAAAAAACTGCCTGTGCAACAATCGAAAAAAGCAGCAAGCCTTCTTCCTCTATTTTTCTTGACTGCGGTGAAAGCGGCTCTACCCTGCGCTTTTTTATTCCTGTTGCAATGGCAATGTATGACGAAGTACGCTTTACCGGTCACGGACGGCTGATGGAAAGACCCCTTGACCCATACTTTGAGATTTTTAATGAAAAAAACATAAAATACTCCCTTGAAGACGGAACTCTTTCGGTGTGCGGCAGACTTACCTCGGGCACATACACCATCGACGGACGGATAAGCTCACAGTTTATAACAGGTCTTTTATATGCCCTTCCCCTTCTTGACGGTGACAGCGAAATAAAAATTAAAGGAACTCTTACATCACGGGCATATGTCGACATTACCCTTGACGTGCTGAAAAAATTCGGCATAGAAATTAAAAACGAAAATTATTCTTCCTTCATTATAAAAGGAAATCAAAAATACAAGGCTCAAAGCTATACCATTGAAGGCGATTTTTCAAATGCTGCCTTCTGGCTTGTGTCAGGGGCTTTGGGTTGCGACATTACCTGCAGCGGGCTTGATAATGACAGTCTGCAGGGCGACAAAGCAATAATTGAAATTATTGAAAGTACCGGTGCCACAGTTGAGCGCATCAGCAAAAACTCTTTTCGCGCCCACTCTACCGCAAATATGCACGGAACAACAATTGATGCAGATGCCGTACCCGACCTTGTTCCCATTCTCGCGGTACTCTTTTGCTTTTGCAAGGGCACAAGCCGTATCGAGAATGCCGGACGTCTTCGCATTAAAGAAAGCGACCGTCTGGCAGCAATTACCGACCTGCTGACAAAAATGGGTGCAAGCATTACTGAAGGTCCGGACTTTCTGGAAATTTACGGGAAACAGGTTTTAAACGGTGCCAATGTTTCAAGCTGGAACGACCATCGCATTGCAATGGCAGCAGCAATTGCCGCCTGCCGTTGTGAGGGTGATGTTGTCATCAGAGGGGCAAAAAAAGCCGTAACAAAGTCGTATCCAAGTTTTTTTGAAGATTATATAAAGTTAGGTGGTAATGCAGAATGAATACTTGGGGCAGCAAGCTGAAAATCAGCATTTTTGGTGAATCCCACGGAGGCGGCATTGGCGTGGTTTTAGACGGAATTCCGTCGGGCATCACAATTGATACGGATTTCATCCGCCGTGAAATGCAGCGTCGTGCACCGGGCAAAGATAAGCTGTCAACCCCCCGCAAGGAAGCCGACGAGGTTGAAATTCTGTCGGGTGTTTTTAAAGGTAAGACCTGTGGAACTCCTATCTGCGGAATTATTCGCAATACCAACACACGTTCAAAGGACTATACCCCAAATCTGCTCCGTCCCGGTCACGCAGATTTTACGGGATTTAAAAAATACGGCAAGAGTCACGATTTTCGCGGTGGCGGACACTTTTCGGGTAGAATCACGGCACCGATTGTTTTTGCCGGTGCAATTGCCAAACAGGTTTTATCCAATGACGGCATAACCATCGGCTGTCACATCAAATCAGTTCACGGCATTGAAGAAAAATCTTTTCTTGACTGTGAACTATCCAAAGAATTTCTTTCAGAAATCTCTGCAAAGCCTTTCCCCGTAACAGATGATGCTATCGGAAATGCAATGCAAAAGGAAATCACCGACGCATTATCACACAAAAATTCGGTAGGCGGTGTTATTGAGTGTGCGATAGCAGGTGTTAGACCAGGTTTTGGTTCGCCCTTTTTTGCATCGGTTGAAAGCCTTATTTCATCAATGATGTTTTCAATCCCCGCTGTCAAAGGAATTGAATTTGGCAAAGGCTTTGACCTGTGTAATATGACCGGATTTGAGGCAAACGACCCGTTTGTTACAGATGGTGAAAAAATTTTTACTGAAACCAACAACAATGGCGGCATTAACGGCGGTATAACAAACGGTATGCCAATTATCTTCTCTGTAGCAATTAAACCCACCCCCTCTATCGCCTGTACACAAAATACTGTTGACGCCGACACAATGACAAATACAACCATTGAAATAAAGGGCAGACACGACCCCTGTATTGTGCAACGCGCGGCTGTTGTGGTAGAATGTGCTGCAGCTCTTGCCATTTTAGAAAGTAAATTAATTTAAAGTGGGTGTAATAGATGAACAATCTTGAAATTCAGCGAAAAAAAATTGACGAGATTGACAATCAGCTTCTTCCTTTGTTCCTTGAGCGAATGGAATGCAGCAAGGCTGTCGCTGACTATAAAAAAGCAAACAATCTGCCCGTTTATGACCAATTACGTGAAAAGGAAATACTTGAAAATAAAATGTCACAGGTATCACCCGAAAAAGCAACTGCCGTATATGATTTCTTTTCATCAGTTATGTCCATCAGCCGTGCAGCTCAACAAAAACTACTGACTGCAAATAAATCAGACATCAGCCTTGATAAAATTTTTGACAGCGTACAACTGAAAAGCAACCCCACTGTTGTATTTCAGGGGGTTGAAGGTGCAAACAGCGAAACTGCGCTGATGAAGATTTTCGGAGATAATTGCAAACGCATAAATGTGATGACCTTTGCCGAGGCTCTTGATGCTGTGGAATCAAACAATGCAGATTATGCTGTACTCCCCCTCGAAAACGCCTCTACCGGCTCAATTTCAGGGGTTTATAACCTTCTTGAAACGCGTGATTTTTATATTGTGGGTGAGGTTGACACAGAGATTGAACACTGCCTTGTGGCACATCCCGAGGCAGAGCTTTCGGATATCGAAACAGTCTATTCACACGAGCAGGGCTATCTGCAGTGCAAGGATTTTTTTAAACGCTATCCCAAAATAGAATTTCAGGCATATTATAACACCGCAATGGCTGCAAAGCTGATTGCCGGTATGGGCGAAAAGTCAAAGGCAGCAATTGCAGACTCAAGATGCGCCGATATTTATGGTCTTAAAATTTTAGCCGACAACATCAGCACAATCCACAACAATGTGACACGCTTTGTTGCAGTTGCCAAAAAAGGAGTTCTCAACATTGAATGCAACAAAATCAGCATACTCTTTACCCTGCCCAACGAAAGCGGTGCTCTGAGCCACATTCTTTCGGAATTTTCAATTAACGGGCTTAATCTGGTAAAAATTGAATCACGTCCCCGTCACGACAAAAACTTCGAATATACGTTCTTTGTGGATTTTGAAGGAAATCTTCTTGATGAAAAGGTTCAACAAGTTATGGAGACTGTCGCCGAGAGCACCACATACCTGAAAATACTTGGCAACTATCCCTTTACAAAGGAGTAAATGCTTTATGCAAAACATTATTCTTATCGGAATGCCCGGCTGCGGCAAAACCACCATTGGCAGGCTTATTGCAAAAAAGCTGAATATTGAATTTGCAGATTCTGATAAGGTATTTACCGAAAAAGTATGCCCCGATATTCCGAAATATTTTGCCAAATACGGCGAGGAGAATTTTCGCCGTGAGGAAACCGTTATTTTGCGGCGGCTATCCCAAAAAAGACACTGTATAATTGCAACCGGCGGAGGCGTTGTTGAGCGTCACGAAAACAAGGAAATTCTTCAAAAGAGCGGAGTTGTTGTCTTTATCAACCGCTCCCCCGAAGATATTGCAAGAAATGTTGACACAAGTTCTCGCCCCCTTCTTGCAGAGGGCAGAAACCGAATTTTTGACCTTTATGAAAGACGCATTTTAAAATACAAAGACTTTTGTAATATTGAAATTAAAAATTGCGGTGCACTTGATGCACTGGCAGATAAAATTATAAACGAGGTGAACACTTACAATGGCTGAAAAAATTATGGTAATCAACGGTCCTAACCTTAATATGCTGGGTATTCGTGAGCCCAGAATTTACGGCAGCAAAACCTATGCCGACCTTGAGGCATACATTGAGGATTATGCTGCTACAATTGATGTCGATACAACCGTTTTGCAAAGCAACAGCGAAGGCGAAATTATTGATTTTATTCATCACGCTCTGGGGAACTATGACGCAATCATTATCAATCCGGGTGCATATACACATTATAGCTATGCAATCTGCGATGCTCTTTCCTCGGTAAACATCCCCACAATTGAGGTGCACCTTTCCAATATTCACAAGCGCGAAGAATTCCGACGCAAATCTGTGACCGCTCCTGCCTGCGTGGGTCAGATTTCAGGTCTGGGCTTTCGGGGATACCTTCTTGCTCTTGACTACCTTAAAGAAGAGGTAAATGATATAAATGAAGATTAATCTTGCGGTTATCGGTGACCCTATTGCCCACAGTCTTTCACCGGTGATACATTCAACCGTTCTTGAGGAGCTGGGCATCGACTATGAATACCACAAAATTCGCATTGCCAAAGGCAGGCTTTCTCCCTTCTTAACATCTGATAAGCGCCTTGATATGAAGGGGTTTAACCTGACTATGCCACACAAGCAGGACATTATTCCACATCTTGATTTTATTAGTCATGACGCTCAGATTTTTGACGCTGTGAACACTGTCAAGGTGGATGGCACCCGTCTTTTGGGCTATAACACCGACGGTCAGGGCTGTTTACGTGCAATGAAAGACAATGGCTATGACTGCAAAGGCAAAAATATTGTCATTTTCGGCTCAGGCGGAGTTGCATCCACTATTGCCCTTAAAATGGCTCTTGACGATGCTGGTTCGATTGTTGTTTTAAACAGAACTCTCTCCGGCGCTCAGACACTTGCAGAAAATGTTTTTGAAAAAACAGGGACAAAAATTCTCTGCGGCGAACTTAATATTGCAGAAATGACAAAGTACTGTGAAGACTGTCACATCCTGATAAACGGCACCCCCCTTGGTATGGAGGGTATCGGCTGTGACTTTGAAGATTTTTCGTTTTTGAAAGCATTGCAAAAGGGCTCACTTGTTTATGACCTTATCTACAAGCCGGAAATGACCTGTCTTTTAACCGAGGCATCCCGTCTTGGTCTTGATACCCTCAACGGCCTTGATATGCTGATATATCAAGGGCTTTTGGCGGATGAAATCTTTCTTGATACCGCCCTTGACTTTCTTTATCTAAAAGCGAAAATTCAGGAACGGATGAAAAAAATATAATTTTTTCAAAATAACACTTGCATTTATAAACAGCTTGTGTTATAATAAACAATGCTGATTTGGCTAACAACTCTAAAGAAAGAGGTGAAATATAGATGAAAGCAGGAATACATCCCGATTATAAAGAAACAACTATCAAGTGTGCTTGCGGAAATGTTATCGAAACAGGTTCAACTAAAGAGAATGTTTCTATCGAAATTTGCTCAGCTTGCCATCCTTTCTATACCGGTAAGCAGAAGTTGGTTGACACAGGCGGACGTGTTGACAAGTTCAGAAAACGTTTCGGTCTTGAGGCAAAATAATAGTACCGAACAAATACCAAGGAAATGTCTTTTACAGATGTTTCAAATAAGTTTAAAAATTCTACACCAAAAACAGCCGGATATATATCCGGCTGTTTCATTTTTTTAATTGAATTGTGAGTTATAAAGCGAATAATAGAAACCGCCCATGTTTATAAGCTCTTCGTGGTTTCCCTGCTCAATGATAGTTCCGTCTTTAACCACCAGAATGGTATCAGCATTCTGAATAGTCGACAGTCTGTGTGCTATAATGAAGCAGGTTTTATTTTCCATAAGTAAAGTCATAGCATTTTGTATCTGTATTTCTGTACGCGAGTCAACGTTTGAGGTTGCCTCGTCAAGAATCAGAATTGGTGCCTTTGACAAAAACGCACGGGCAATTGTTATAAGCTGCTTCTGCCCTTTGGATATATTTACGCCGTCATCAGACAGCACGGTGTCGTATCCGTCGGGCAAACTTCTGATGTATGAGTCAATCTTTGCACTTTTGGCTGCCGCATAAACTTCCTCGGGAGTTGCATCCTCTCTGCCGTATACAATGTTGTCGTATATACTGCCGCAGAATAACCATGTATCCTGAAGCACCATATTAAATGCAAGCCTCAAATCTGAACGTTTCAGGTTTATTGAAGGTACTCCGTCTATCGCTATTTCGCCGTTTTGGGGGTCATAAAAACGCATAAGCAGATTTATGATTGTGGTTTTACCCGCACCTGTGGGGCCGACAATCGCCACAGTCTTTCCTTTCGGGGCGTTAACAGATACATTTTTCAATATAGTTTTGTCCTCTGTGTAGCCAAAGGTTACATCACAAAGCTCCACATCGCCAATTACATCCTTTAGCTCTTTGGCATCGGGTGAATCTGCCTTCTCCGGTTCTTCGTCAAGAATAGCAAATACACGTTCTGCCGCCGAGAAGGCTGACTGAATTTCGTGAAGTATGTTTGAAAATTCGTTGATAGGTCCTGCAAATTTCCTTGAATACTGAACGAACTGTGCCACACCGCCAAGTGTAATAAAGAACGCCGAGTCTGCAAGCACCATACCGTTTTGGGAGTACATATACAGTATTCCGCCCATAATTGCCACAAGTGTAAGAGAGATGTTGTTAATAAGGTTTATGCTCGGGAAGAGCAAAGCCCCGTTATATTCGGCTTTGTAGAAGGCATCCATTGCCTCGTCGTTTATACTGTTAAAACGTGAAGATATCACATCCTGAGTTCCATAAGCAGAAATTGTTCGTGAGCCGGTGAGCATTTCTTCGGCAAATCCGTTGAGTTCACCATACTTTTTTGCCCTTTTCCTGAAAAGCGGCCGAACCTTTTGCGAGCGGTATCTGGTAAACAGCAATGATGCCGGAACGGTGAGAACAAATACAAGAATCATAGGTCTTGATATCTGCCACATAAATGCAAGTGACCCCACAACCGTATAGATACTTGTCATAATTTGTATAAGATCGTGAGAAAGTGTACTATTTATGGTATCAATATCATATGACAGATGGCTTATGATGTCCCCTGTTGCATGAGTGTCAAAATAACTTACGGGCAGGGTTGTCAGCTTTTCAAAGACCTGTTTTCGCATCTTGTATATAATTCTCTGACTTAACTGTATCATTATTAGAGACAGTACATAAGAAAGCAACGCCGATACTACATAACAGCCAAGCATAAAACCTGTGTTTTTTAATACAATCCCGAAATCCACTCCGCCTTTATGCTGGATTGCATCAATTGCCGTACCCGAATATCTTGGCCCAAGGAGAGAAAGCTGATTTGCTCCCAATGTAAGAAGCAGGGCGATTATAAACAAAGGCCATTGCTGCAGAACATATTTGCTGAGCCTGAGAAAGATGCCTTTTCTGTTTCTGGGTTTTATCTTTTTGTCAGTCAAGAAAAGCACCTCCCATCTGAGAATCGCTGATTTCTTTATATTCGACACAGTTTGCCATAAGGTCTTCGTGCTTGCCACATCCTATGACAGCGCCTTCTTCAATAACAAGTATAAGGTCGCAGTTTTTGACCGAGCTTACTCGTTGTGCCACCGTTATAACAGTAGAATCAGGTATATCATCTGACAGGGCCTGACGCAAATTTGCATCGGTTTTGTAATCAAGTGCCGAAGACGAATCGTCAAGAATAAGTATTTCAGGATGTCCTGCTATGGCTCTTGATATAAGCAGACGCTGACGTTGACCACCCGAAAGATTTGTCCCGCCGGTAGTTACGCCGTGGGAATATCCGTCAGAAAAGGCACTGATAAAGTCGTGTGCCTGAGCGGTTTTTGCCGCACTGATAATATCCTCTGTTGAAATGTTACGTCCGAAACGTATATTTTCTTCTATTGAGTCTGCATAGAGAAAATCATTCTGAAATACTATGCCAAACATTGAAGTAAGTTCAGCCCGTGAATATGCACGGATATCCTTTCCGTTAATACGTATAATACCCGAATCCGTATCGTAAAGACGCATAAGCAGACGCAGTATTGTTGATTTTCCGCTTCCAGTAGCACCTATAATACCAAGTCTCTCGCCCTTTTTAAGAGAAAATGATATATCCTTTAAGTTATCCTTTTTACCAAGATACGAAAACGTTACGTTTTCAAATGAGATGTGATAAGATTCATCACCCCTGCCGTCGTCCTCAATCACTTTAAATTCGCTGTCCTGCTCCATTACCTGTAAAATTCGTTTTGCAGAAGCGGCGCACTTTGTGTACATAACAAACATTCTTGACAATGTCATCATCGCCATTGATATAAGAGTAAAATATTGCATAAACGCAATAACCGTTGTAGCAGATGATGTTTTGTTGGCAACAAAATAGGCACTTGCCGCCACAACCGCAACAATACCAATATTCATCAGCAAAGTCATTACGGGATTTACAATGCCCATAATTGTTCCGGCTTTTGCCTCGTTCCGTCTGAGGGTTAAATTTGCTTTGTCATAACGCGCATTCTCATAATCAACCTTTGAAAGAGCTTTTATAACACGGATTCCCTGCGCATCCTCGCGGACGACCCTTACCATTCCGTCAACCGATTGCTGAACTTTGGAGTAAAGAGGCACACCCATACGCGAAATTCCGTATACAACAATGAATATAAGTGGCAAAGCGGCAATCATAACAAGGGCAAGCTTTTTGTCCATAACCATTGTAATAACCGAGCCACCCACCAGAAGAATCGGGGCACGAATACCCATTCTCTGTATCATTCCGATAAAATTCTGCACATTATATGTGTCAGAAGTTATTCTAGCCTCAAGTGACGGAATAGTAAAACTGTCGATGCTTCTTGCGGAAAGATTAAGAGTTTTTGAAAAAAGGTCCCTTCTCATACGGTTAGAGAATATCATTGTGGTTTTTGCCGCCATTCTGTTGGCAATAATGTTGCCAAGGCTTGCAACAACAGCACATACCGCCATAAGAACGCCGTAAAATAAAATTGCCGGTATTTTATTTGACTGAATTACGTTTTCAAGTATGTAACTAAGTAAAAAAGGAATTATAAGCTCCGCCACGGTGCCAATAACCTTAATTGTTGTTCCGGCAGCAATTCTCGAACGCAACGGCTTTAAATATGTAAAAACCCACTTCATTTGATTACCTCTTTATAAAGTTTCTTATTTAATGATTGTATCAAAAATTTTACTATAAATCAACTAAAGTATTAAATAAAATTTAAAATATTTCCCACCTTTTTCCTTACATAAAAATTTCCTTTTGACAGATAATACATTTGTAAAATAAAACAAAAGGAGCCAATTATATATGAAAGCAACAGGAATTGTAAGAAGAATAGATGATTTGGGAAGGGTAGTTATCCCAAAAGAAATCAGACGCACCATGCGCATCCGTGAAGGCGACCCTCTGGAAATTTATACCGAGAGCGACGGAACCGTCATCTTCAAGAAATATTCGCCAATCGGTGAGCTTGGAGAATTTGCCAGTCAGTATGCCGAGGCTCTCGCCCACACCGCCGGAATCCCAGCATGCATATCCGATAAAGACACCGTAATCGCTGTGTCGGGTGTATCAAAAAAAGAGCTTATGAACAAAAAGATTTCCGATGATATCGAAAAGGTAATGTCAGAAAAAAGCACCTATGTTCTTAAAAGCGGTGCAAAAAATATTTCCGTATCTGACGGCAATGATACCTTTATGGCAGGTATAGCCGCACCGATTATATACGACGGCGACGCAATAGGTACCGTAATGTTTTTATCCTCACCCGAGAAGGATAACTTTGGCGAGCTTGAGCAAAAGCTCGCCGAATCTGCAGCAACATTCCTCGGCAAAACAATTGAATAAGCGAAGGGATGCTAAAATTGCGCAGATCGCAAAAAGACAGATAAATAAAAAATAAAACTCATATTAGCATCTAAAATCCATTTACAATGTAGAAAAACCGCTTATGCGGTTTTTCTGTTTTTTTCTTTTTGCTACGCACAAACCTCGCCGCTCGGTGTACACAAGTACACCTTCGGGTATCTCAAAGTCAAGTCTTTGGCTCGGTTTTTGTGTTCTGCATCAATTTTATCTATCCCTTTATGATAGTTCTTCTTCAGTTATTCGCAGAATTGAAAAGTTTCAAAGTGGTTATACCCGATGCTTAATTGCCCAAATACTCAATCGCAGCAAGTGCTGCAACGCTGCCGTCGCCGACAGCCGTGGTGAGCTGACGGACGGTTTTGTTGCGGCAATCCCCTGCCACAAAAATGCCGTCTATATTGGTGCAGCAGTTCTCGCCTGAGTCAACATATCCACCGTCTGTCAAATTTATAATACCCTTGAAAATTTCGCACTGGGGAATTTGTCCAACTGCAACAAAGGCACCGTCTATATCAAGAATTCTTTTTTCACCGGTTTTTACATTTATAACCTCAACACCACGGAGTCCACTGTCACTGATAAACCTTTCAACCGTGCAATCAAGTACACACTCTATATTCTCTCTTGCAGTGAGCATACGTACAAGTCGGCTTTCCGCACGGAATTCATTTCGTCTGTGAATAATATACACCTTTTGTGCAATATCCGAGAGGTAAATGGCATCCTCAACGGCTGTATTTCCACCTCCGATAACCACAACCGTCTTTTTCTTATAGAATGAACCGTCGCAAACCGCACAGAATGAAATTCCCTTGCCAATCAGTGCATCCTCGCCCTCGGCACCAAGACGACGGTTTTTAACGCCTGTTGCAATTATAATACTTCTTCCCTCGTACCTGTCAAGGTCGGTCACAACAGTTTTGGGGTTGCCGTCAATAATTTCAACCACCTCTTCATACTCAATTCTTCCGCCCAAAGACTCAACCTGAGCCGCAAGATTGGCTGCAAAATCCGCCCCGCTCATCTTTGGCGTGCCGGGAAAGTTGTCAACCTCGCTTGACAAAGCAATCTGCCCGCCAAGACCCAGCTTTTCGATTACCACCACCGACTTTTCTGCCCTGAGTGCATAAAGTGCTGCTGTAAGCCCTGCCGGGCCGCCGCCAATTATAATAATATCATACATACTTTTTCAACTCCCACCAATAAGGAAACGGCGTACAAGTGCGCCGTTTCTATTATTAACATTATCTTGTGCTGTCAATGTACTTTCTGATTTCCGAAACCCCTGCAAATCTGTCAAAAGCATTGCCCGATTTCACAATTAGGGTTGGTGCCTGACGCACACCATACCCTTCTGTCATTTCAACACATTCTTCGGCATCAATAACAGTATAACCTATTCCGCTCTTATCTAAAACAGCCTTTGCCGCATTGCAGTTGGGGCAGGTTTTGGTTGTAAACAGCATAACCCCTGCATCACAACCACAGTCAGCCTCTACCGCGGGAGCACCGTTTCTTTTAAGAACAGAGTTTTCGATATCATACAGCTTTCTGTCCTTATACTCCTGTGATTTACCATCGTTCCAGTTGCGAACAGGACGATAATAACCGGTAATGCGGCTGTAAACCTCTGTTCTGCCTCCGCATATGGGACATTTTTCCTGTTCGCCAATAAGGTAACCGTGGTCTTTGCACACCGAATATGTGGGTGACAATGTGTAGTAGGGAAGCTGATAATTTTCTGCAATCTTTCTCACAAGATTTGCCGCTGCCTTCCAGTCAGGCAGCTTTTCGCCAAGGAATGCGTGGAATACAGTTCCTGATGTATACAATGTCTGGAGCTCGTCCTGAATATCAAGAGCATCAAAGATGTCTGATGTAAAGCCAACCGGAAGGTGTGAGCTATTGGTGTAATAAGGTGTTTCACCCTCTTTTGCCGCTGTAATTATATCAGGATACTTCTTTCTGTCGTGCTTTGCAAAACGGTATGTTGTTGACTCTGCCGGGGTTGCCTCAAGGTTATACAAATCACCGTATTTTTCCTGGTAGTCAGAAAGTCTTTCACGCATATGATTGAGAACCTTTTTGGTAAATTCCTGAGTTTCTTTAACGGTCATATCGCCGCCAATCCATTTTGCATTAAGCCCTACCTCATTCATACCGATAAGACCATTGGTTGAGAAGTGGTTAGCAAATGTTCCCAGATAACGTTTTGTATATGGATAAAGGCCTTCATCAAGAAGCTTTGTAATGACTTCACGCTTTATGCTGAGAGAGCGCGCAGATATGTCCATCAGCTTGTTTAATCTCTTGAAGAAATCCTCTTCGTTTTCTGCAAGGTATGCAATTCTGGGCATATTGATTGTAACAACACCCACAGAACCCGTGCTCTCACCGCTGCCGAAGAAACCGCCCGATTTCTTTCTCAGCTCACGAAGGTCAAGACGCAGTCTGCAGCACATACTGCGGATGTCGCTGGGTTCCATATCGCTGTTGATGTAGTTTGAAAAATAGGGTGTGCCATATTTAGAAGTCATTTCAAACAACAGCCTGTTGTTCTCGGTTTCAGACCAGTCAAAATCCTTTGTGATTGAATATGTCGGGATAGGATACTGAAAGCCTCTGCCGTTTGCATCACCCTCAATCATAACCTCAATAAATGCACGATTAACCATATCCATCTCGGCTTTGCAGTCTTTATACTTGAAATCCATTTCCTTGCCGCCAACAATTGCAGGAAGCTCTGCAAGGTCAGCAGGAACAGTCCAGTCAAGTGTAATATTTGAGAAAGGTGCCTGAGTTCCCCAACGTGATGGTGTATTCACACCGTAGATAAAGGATTCAATGCACTTTTTAACCTGCTCATAGCTGAGGTTGTCCACCTTTACGAAAGGTGCAAGATATGTATCAAATGAGCTGAATGCCTGAGCTCCCGCCCATTCATTCTGCATAATTCCAAGGAAGTTCACCATCTGGTTGCAAAGGGTTGAAAGGTGGCTTGCAGGAGCAGAGGTAATCTTGCCTTCAACGCCGCCAAGCCCCTCCTGAATAAGCTGTTTCAGCGACCAACCTGCACAGTAGCCCGTAAGCATCGAAAGGTCGTGGATGTGAATGTCTGCACTGCGGTGTGCATTGGCAATCTCGTCGTCATAAATTTCGCTCAGCCAATAGTTTGCGGTTATTGCACCCGAGTTCGAAAGAATAAGACCGCCCACCGAATATGTAACGGTAGAATTTTCCTTAACGCGCCAGTCATTAATCTTGAGATAGTTATCAACAACCTGCTGATAGTCAAGAGCGGTTGACTGCATATTGCGCATCTTTTCGTGGAGCCTTCTGTAAAGAATATATGCCTTGGCAACATCTGCATAGCCTGCCTGAACAAGCACTTCTTCCACACTGTCCTGAATAGCCTCTACATTGATTGCATCATTGGCAATCTTTGGTTCAAAATCCGCCGTAACCTTTAATGCCAGAAAATCAATTATGTTCATATTATACTGTCTGTTCTGCGCTTCAAATGCCTGAACCATAGCATCACTGATTTTAGATAAATCAAATTCAACCAGAGAATTATCTCTTTTTCTTACCTTATACATAGCTCTCTCTCCTTTTATTTTATCGTATTCATTAAGAGACTTTAGCCTCATCCTCTACAACTCTACACCTCGCACACAAGTTCTGGGAGCAAACTCCTTTGCCGCGTCAAGTAATATCTTTATTTCCATATTCTCAAATTCGCTCAGCCCAGACTGCATCACCGTTTCGCCGTCACGGAAAGGCTGAATAAAATATTTTTCATCCGCACCAATAATTTTTGCAATTTCAGCAATATCGTCCTTTGTGTGAAAATCTTTAACCACCGTTGTCCTGAATTCGTGAGGAATGTCAGCATTTTTAAGAAATTCTATGCTGTCTTTAACCGTGCCAAACGAAATCTGTGTGTTTCCGGATGTCTGTCCATACTTAGCAGGAGCATTTTTAATATCCATGGCAACATAGTCACACAGCCCTGACTTTACCGCCTTTTTCAGTCTATCAGGAAAGCTGCCGTTTGTATCCAACTTGATTTTGTACCCCATATCCTTAATTTTTTTAAGAAAATCAAAAATTGAATTTGACATCAGCGGTTCTCCGCCCGATACACAAACTCCGTCCAAAATACCCTGACGCTTTTTCAAGAAACAAAAAAGCTCTTCCTCGGTCATACCGTCGGGGGATTTTGCCTCTGCCATATCCGAATTGTGACAAAAGGGGCACCTGAAATTGCAGCCCTCCAAAAATACTGTGCATGCAACATGTCCGGGGAAGTCAAGAAGAGTCATCTTCATAAGTCCACCAATTTTCATAGCCGACGTCCTCCCATTACCCATTTTGAGGGCTTATTGCGTTTTTGTCAAAACACAATATGTTGTTTTTATTTTTTGTTTAAAGCGCTAGATATAGTTATTATACATTAACCATACTCTGTTGTCAATACCAAAATACAACATTTTTCGCCATACATTTTTTCCCAATCCTCAAAGTCTTATCCCGTGGGGCTTAGCAATATTTTCTGCACAAAAAAATTTTTCTATATTTGTATCTCAAATCAAATATTGACATACAACATATTGATTGGTATAATGTATTTTGATAACTATATATTGTGGAGCACCATTATGAAAAAAAGATTGGCAATCGGCGTTCTTGCCCACGTTGACTCTGGAAAAACCACTTTGTCCGAGGCAATCCTATACCTCTGCGGCGAAATTCGTACGCCTGGCAGAGTTGACCGGAAGGATGCTTTTCTTGACACAAATGAAATAGAGCGTAGCCGTGGAATCACCATATTCTCCAAGCAGGCAACATTTTCAAGCGGTCAAACAGATTTCACTTTGCTTGACACACCGGGGCACGTTGATTTTTCAGCCGAGACCGAAAGGGCACTCAGTGTCCTTGACTATGCAGTTTTGCTTGTTAGCGCATCTGACGGTATACAAAGCCACACATTATCTTTGTGGAAGATTCTCAATCAATATAACATTCCTTCATTTATATTTGTTAACAAAATGGATATGGATATTGCAGACAAAAAAGCTTTGCTGACAGAAATAAAGGACAAGTTGAGCACCTCATGCATTGACCTGTGCTCCGCCCTGACCGAAGGCGGAACCGAGACTGAATCTTTAGCCGTATGCAGCGACGAATTAATGAATGAATTCTTTGATAAGGGCACATTCTCTGACAACAACATCACAGATGCCGTTGCAAAACGTAAGCTGTTTCCTACCTTTTTCGGCTCGGCGCTTAAAACTGAAGGCGTTGCAGAGCTTATTGCAGCGCTTGACACATACACCCGTCAACCATTATGTTGCGACAGCTTTGGCGCAAAGGTTTTTAAGATAACCACAGACGAAAAAGGCAACCGACTTACGCACCTCAAAGTCACAGGCGGTAAATTATGCGTAAAGGATATAATATGCGATGAAAAGATAAACGAAATACGTATTTATTCTGGATTAAAATATAAAAGCAAGCAAGAGGCTCTGCCCGGCACGGTTTGTTCGGTATCCGGGCTGACCCAAACCTTTCCCGGTCAGGGGCTTGGCTCAGAATGTGATATCTCCTCCTTCACCTTTGAGCCGGTTTTTTCGTATAAGGTTAAACTTGATGATGGTTATGACATAAACACTGCTCTCCTTAATCTGAAAAAATATCAGGAAGAAGACCCCCAGCTATGTACAGTATGGCATCAGCAGTTGGGCGAAATTCATATTCAGCTTATGGGCGAGGTTCAGTGCGAGGTTCTGAAATGCGTTTTGAAGGACCGTTTTGATATGTCTGTGGAATTCGAGCAGGGCGGTATCATATATAAGGAAACAATTCAAAATTCCGTTTTGGGTGTTGGCCACTTTGAGCCTCTTCGTCATTATGCAGAGGTTCACCTTCTTCTGGAACCGGGCAAACCGGGCAGTGGCATTGTCTGTGACAGCAAGTGCAGCGACGACAATCTTGACAAAAACTGGCAACGGCTTATTCTCACTCATCTCGAAGAAAAAACACATCTTGGGGTGCTGACAGGTGCCCCCATAACAGATGTTAAAATCACTCTTGTGGCAGGCCGTGCTCACAAAAAGCATACCGAAGGCGGCGATTTTCGTCAGGCAACCTATCGTGCAGTACGCCAAGGGCTTATGCAGGCGGAATCTGTTCTTCTTGAGCCGTGGTACAGCTTTACTCTTACTCTTCCCACATTGGCTCTGGGAAGGGCGATGACCGATATTCAAAATATGGGTGGAAAGTTCACACCTCCTGAAAATCGTGAAGATATCTCAATCCTTAAAGGCTATGCACCCGTTCAGGGGCTTTGCAATTATTCGGCTGAGGTGCGCGCCTATACTCACGGGCTTGGAATTTTGGAATGTATGCATGCAGGATACGAGCCTTGCAAAAATCAAGCTGAACTTGTTAGAAATATTGGTTATGACGCCGAGCAGGATTTGGATAACACTCCTGATTCGGTATTCTGCGACCACGGTGCAGGCTTTGTTGTAAAATGGAATGACGTTCATCAATATATGCATATTGAAGATACACGCAAAAAAGCTGCCGAAGAAATTGAGGCGGTACACAATTCCCCTAGACGCAGTTCTAACTATGCCGACGATGATGAGCTTATTCGGATATTTGAACGTACCTACGGCAAAATTCAGCGCAAAGCTCACACAAGCTTTAAATCACAAAAGCTCCCCGAGACGGTTGCAAAAAAATACCGCCCAGCAAAGGAAACTATGGGCGAATATCTTTTGGTCGACGGATATAATATTCTTTTTGCATGGTTTGATTTAAACAACGCTGACAGCAATACCTTGGATATAGCGAAAAATTATCTTATAACAAGGCTTTCAAACTATAAAGAAATGCGCAACTGCCAAATTATAATAGTCTTTGACGCCTACAAGGTCAAGGGCGGACTTGGGAGTTGTGAACAAATCGGAAATTTGGATGTTGTATACACCAAAGAGGCAGAAACCGCTGACACCTATATCGAACGCACCGCAAAGGATATCAGTAAAAAGAATTACACCGTGAAAGTTGCAACCTCTGACCGATTGGAACAGGTTATTATCTTTGGCGACGGAGCCTTTCGCATCTCTGCAGATGAATTCTTAAAGGATATTGAGCTTGCAGAGGCAAAGCTTAATGATATAATAGAAAATCTTCAGGAGCATCAGCCTCTTACCGAAATAAAATTTAAAAATACCGACAGGAACTAATCTGTTTCTGTCGGTACTTTTTTAAATAATCTTTTTATATCAATTTCTTTTATATTCTAGCAACGCCGGTTTCTCTTGCCACCTTTATAACCGCCTTGGCAACTGCAGGGGCAACCCTTTTATCAAGTGCAGAAACAATAATGTTTTCCTCGCTTATTTCATCGTCGGGTATGAGGCTTGCCAGTGCATACGAGGTTGCAATCTTCATTTCCTCGTTTATGCATTTTGCTCTGCAGTCAAGCGCTCCTCGGAAAATACCCGGAAAAGCGAGAACATTATTAATCTGGTTGGGGAAATCCGATCTTCCTGTTCCTACAACTCTTGCACCGGCTTCCTTTGCAATATCAGGCATAATTTCAGGTGTGGGATTTGCCATAGGGAACAAAATCGCATCATTTGCCATACTTTTAACCATCTCTGGTGTAACCAGATTTGGAGCAGAAACACCAATAAATACATCTGCATCAACCATAGCATCTGCCAATGTGCCCATTTTGCACTCGGAATTTGTAACGTTTGCGATTTCTTCCTGAACGCTGTTATTATTGGGATTGCCTTTATATATTATGCCAAATTTGTCACAAAACGTAAGATTCTTCACACCTATATTCATCAAGTGCTTTCCTATTGCAATGCCAGCAGAGCCTGCACCGTTTATAATAACCTTTGCCTCGCCAATCGCTTTATTTACAAGCTTCAACGCATTTATAAGTGCCGCCGCAACAACAATTGCCGTGCCGTGCTGGTCGTCGTGGAATACGGGGATATCGCATATTTCTTTAAGTTTTTCTTCAATCTCAAAACAACGGGGAGCTGATATATCCTCAAGATTTATTCCGCCAAAGCTTCCTGAGAGAAGGTATATAGTGCGTACAATCTCATCTGTATCCTTTGACTTTATGCAAAGGGGGAAGGCATCTACATCTGCAAATTCCTTAAACAAAGTGCACTTTCCCTCCATAACCGGCATACCTGCCTCGGGTCCTATATCACCCAATCCAAGAACAGCGGTGCCGTCTGTAACAACTGCAACAAGGTTAGAACGTCGGGTCAGTTCATAGGATTTATCGACATCCTCTTTTATAACAAGGCACGGCTCAGCCACGCCGGGAGTGTATGCCAATGATAAATCCTCTTTAGTGTTGATATTTGCACGGGAAACAACCTCTATCTTTCCTTGCCATTCGTAATGTTTTCTTAAAGATTCCTGTCTAATGTTCATAATTTAATCCTCCCGGATGAACTTATACTGAATAAATCAAAGTTCATCTATTATTTCTTTTATACAAATCATATGCACGTATATTAACACACTTATGTTTTTGTCAATGTGTATTTTCCGAAGATTTCCGCCATATTTTTACACCTGCAATTTATCCAAATACAACACCCGCCAAAACTGACGGGTGTTGAAAAATACATACTGATTTTTATCTCTTTGAGAACTGAGGCGCTCTTCTTGCTGCTTTGAGGCCGTATTTTTTTCTTTCTTTCATTCTGGGGTCACGAGTGAGGTAACCTGCAGCCTTCAACGTTGCACGGAATGCTTCGCTGTCTACCTCCAACAGAGCACGCGCAATACCATGACGGATAGCACCTGCCTGACCTGTAAAGCCGCCGCCCTTAACATTTACAAGAACATCAAACTTGCCGATTGTGCCTGTAAGAACCAGGGGCTGACGAAGGATTGTCTTAAGTGTTTCGAGACCGAAATAATCGTCAATATCTCTTTTGTTTATTGTAATTGTACCATTGCCGGGCACCAATCTTACTCTGGCAACAGATTCTTTTCTTCTACCTGTTCCATAATACTGAACTGCATTTGCCATTGATATCTACCTCCTCTATTATTTAATCTCGCCTGTCCACTCAACCGGTGACTGAGCTGCGTGATTGTGATTTGCATCAGCATAAACCTTAAGCATCTTAAGTGCCTGTCTACCCAATGTTGTGTGGGGAACCATACCTGCAACTGCAAGTTCAACAGCCTTTACGGGGTTGTTTGCCATCATGTCCTTGTATGATTCTTCCTTGAGGTGGCCGATATAACCTGTGTGTCTGTAATACTTTTTCTGTTCAAGCTTCTTGCCTGTAAGAACAGTGTCCTTTGCGTTGATGATGATAACATATTCGCCGCAGTTTACATTGGGAGTAAACTCAGGACGGTGCTTACCTCTGAGAATTGCAGCAGCTGTTGCAGCAACACGGCCGAGGGGCTTGCCTGCAGCGTCGATAATGTACCACTTTTTTTCAAGCTCATTAGCTTTTGCCATATAAGTTGACATTTTCATTTCCTCCTAAATTTCCTTCAGACTATGAGCAAATGAACACATTCACCGCTGTGCGCATTTGCCCACAGTCTGTCTGAATTATTATTTATCTGCACTCTTTTCTTGCACAGCATATCCCATTATAATACCATTTTTTTATTTTGTCAACCCCTTTTTTCAAATAAATTAATTTACCTATTACCAAAGTCTTTTTTTCTCTTGTTTTCTCTCTCACGCTCTTATTTGCTCAACCTTTAAGTCTTATTTTTTTGTTTTTTCCATATTATATTGAAGAAATTTTGTTTTTGTGCTATATTAGTTTTAAATAAAAATATCAGGAGTTTTTAAAATGACACAAAACAATACCTTTTTTGACCTCACAGCAATTGCAACCTTTAAAAATCTGGTTTCTGTTTCACATCAATCATTAGATGATATAAAAACCCACTTCGATGTTTCGCCTGCGATATTCCGAAAGTTGCAGGCAGCGGATATCTGTAACTTTCAAATGAATAAAATCTGCAACCTTCTTGAATACCTTTTAAAATCTCAGGACACACACAACCCCGTCGAAGACTTTGACCCGTTTTATCTGCTTTCGGAGCTTATCCGCACCTTTACCAAAACAGTTTCGGGATATATAGAGATTTCAGCAGACTGCCACTCAAAGCTTGTTCGTCCAGTGCCTATGCAAATTGACAAAAACAAGTTTGAATTTATGTTCCTCAATCTTTTATATATCTGCCTTCGCAGTGCGGATAATTGCAACTTCCGTGGCGTAAAATTCACCCTTTATATAACCGAAACAAAAGATTCTCTTGTTTTTCATCTTCGTGATAACTGCCGCAACATTAATCCCAGAATCGTTCAGGCGGCACTGCAGGGCGACGACCTTGTCATTCCGTTTGAAAGCACTGTTGACTCGATTATGGCACTTTCTTTAAAGGCTTCCTGTTACTCTGCACGTGAGCTCAACGGCGTACTGACATACAAAGCATTGAAAAGCGGTAACAGATATGATATTTCTCTGCCAAAATCGATAGCGACACACAAGCGTGTCGCAAAATCTCCTACACATTATATTCCTACATATTCGCTTTATGAAGACACTTTTGCTGACCTGATTTGCGAAGTTGAAGCAACCCCTAAAAAGGAGGAAACCGAATTTTGATTATCCCGCAAGCGGTGCACAAAATTTTATCCCAAATAACAGTTCAAGGATTTGAGGCATATACTGTTGGCGGTTGTGTCCGCGATATTCTCATGGGAAAATCACCCTGTGACTGGGATATCACAACCTCTGCCACACCCGTTGAGATACAGAAAATATTCACAAGCTATCCTGTAATCCCCTCAGGTATCAAACACGGAACAGTAACAGTAATTGTTGACAAAATCCCATTTGAAATCACCACCTTTCGTATTGACGGAAGCTACAAAGACAGTCGACATCCCGAAAGTGTTATGTTTTCATCCAATATTACCGAGGATTTAAAACGTCGTGATTTCACAATAAACGCTATGGCATATAATCCTGACAAGGGTATTATAGACCCTTTCGAAGGTCGGTCGGACCTGAATAACAGAATTATTCGTGCAGTAGGCAATCCCGAAGAACGGTTTTCAGAGGATGCCCTTCGCATAATGCGTGCAATACGTTTTTCAGCAGTTCTTGGCTTTAAAATTGAGCCTGCTACCTCTGACGCACTGCATAAATCAAGACATTTGCTTGACCATATTGCCGCAGAACGCATTACCACCGAGCTGAATAAAATTCTGTGCGCAGACAATGTCACTCAGGCACTGGAAAAATATTTTGCAGTTGTATCCCAAAGACTTTTCGGTTTGTATCCGTCAATGCCCTTTGATGCCGGTGTTTTTCAATGCATCAGCCGTCTACCAGACAGACTCAGTTTAAGACTTGCAGCATTTCTTTTTTGTGCAGCGCAGATGTTTAATCAAGATATTAATTCTTTAACAAAAACATTTTTTTCAAATCTCAAATACGATAACAAAACACGGCGTTTGGCTCTGACTCTGCTGGAAAATCTGTACCGTGAAATTCTGCCCGACAAAATTTCAATCCGCCGTATTATACGTGATATCGGTGCAGATAGGCTGCAGGATGTTTTTGAATTAAAAAAAGCTTTGCAGTTAGACACACTCTCTGAATTGGATATATCAAAGAGCATCTTCTGTGCAGTTTTGCGTGATAAAGCTTGTTGCCATCTGCAAGATCTTGCAGTAGATGGAAACGACCTTGCTTTTGCCAATCTCAATGGGTCAGACATCGGCAAAGCACTTAACACGCTTTTGGATGCTGTTATTGAGGATAAATGTCAGAATACAAAGTCTGCCCTGATTGAATATTTTAAAAAAGTGAAATAATCTGTTTTTATATTCCCGTCAAATCAAATGGCGGTGTATACTCTGCCGTTGCACTGGATTTTTCCTGCATATAGGCATTTTTAAACCCGAGTTCCAAAGCCGCATCAATAACCGAATTATATTCAAATGCGGTGGTGCGGCGATTTATCTGTGTCAGGTCATCAAGATGTCCGTTGGGCGTGTACTGACTCATCAGGCTGAGAATAAAATTCTCTGTGCCGAATTTATCTGCAAGGCTCTGAAGTATATCAAATGAATCCTTGCGACAACCGGGCAGCACAAGATGCCTTACAATCACACCCGACTCCATAATTCCATTTTCGTCAAGCTGTGGCAAACCGCAGATTTCAAGCATTTCGCAAAGCGCGTCAACCGCAAACTTAAAATAGTCGTGAGCCGCACTGTAATTCTTTGAAATCTCAAAGGATTTATATTTTACATCTGTAAGAAAAATATCAATATATCCCTTTAATGCCTTTATTGTTTCGGGTTTTTCATAGCCACCCATATTAGCGATGAATGGAATATGTACTTTATCACGCACAATGTCAATTGCCGCTTTAATCTGTGGAATGTGGGGCGTTGGTGTCACAAGGTTAATATTGTGCGCTCCCATTTCCTGAAGCTCAACAAAAATTTCACCAAGCCGCACGTCTGTTATTTCTTTGCCAAAACCGCCAATGCTTATGTCATAATTCTGGCAATACTTACAAGCTAAATTGCACCCGCTGAAAAACACCGTGCCCGACCCTTGTGTGCCGCTAATACAAGGCTCCTCCCAGAAATGCAAAGCCGCTCTTGCCACCTTTATTTTATCTGTGGCTCCACAAAAACCAACTGTTTCCGTGCGGTCAACACAACAGTTTCTTGGGCACAGAGTACAGCTTTTTAATATATCCATCTTTATACTCTCCGTAAATTTTTAGTATATCTAAAACGAACGGCAAAACACAAAATGTTTCATACACCTCACTCCTGGCCGTCATCTTTTACAATTCTTTCTAGTATCGGAATTATTGTGTCCTCATTCACTTCTGTCACAACATCATATAACTTATGTACTTCTTCTGTTACCGCTCCTTGTCTGACTAAATCATTAATCAAGGCAATTAGCTTATCATAAAACCCATCAAGGTTTAAAACAACAATCGGTACATCCATTCTTTGCAAATATTTCAATGTGAGAATCTGAAAGAATTCATCCATTGTTCCTATTCCTCCGGGAGCAATGAAGAAAATATCTGCGTGCTTTTCCATAAGAGTTTTTCTCTCTGCCATGGTATCTACCACTACTTTGTTATCACAAGCAAATATATCCTCAAATTCGCTGATAAAGTCGGGAGAAATCCCCATAACATATCCACCATTTTGCTTAACACCTCTTGCAACCGCCCCCATACAGCCTGTTGCTCCGGCACCGTAAACAAGTGAAAAGTCGTTTGTTGCAATTATTTTTCCTAATTCACCTATTTTATCTTTGTGATGGCTTGCTATTTTTTCATTTGCTCCGCCGTATACACACACAAAGTATTTTTTTGACATATTTTTACCTCCTGTATATGACTTATTTTGTTTTTCGCACAAATTATCTATCTGGAGTCCGTAAAATTTACGTTTTCTTTATTTATAAAATTGCGATTGATTTCCACAACTGTTTTAAGTCTCTGATATATCCATATACCCTAATATGTTACAATAACATCGGTTTCTATCCTTTCATAAACATATTTTAACATATATCAGTCAAAATATCAATATATCGCTTAATTTATGAAATGGTAAATTGAATTTCGTATCATCACGCAATTCACATTGCGAAGCTATTTCACTTGCCGAGGGCAAATTTCATCGAAAAGAGCCGAATGGTTTAGATGCCTCTTACTTTTTAATGATTTGACAACTTCGTTGTCATGAATTGGTTTCACCATGAATTGTTGCTATCGCAACATGAATTGAATTGCCTTTATAATGCACGAAGTGCAATTCATGAGCCGCAGGCTCAATTCATGAAATCGTAGATTTCAATTAATGCCGTAAGGCAATTCATTGAAAAAGCGACTTGTGTGATACAAGTCGCTTTTTCTGGAAGATCCGAATGATTTAGATGCCATTCAAAAAAGTATGTTTAATCTAAATTTATTATAATGTTATCAGTTGTCAATAGTGCATTTGAAAAATTCTCATCATACAGTGTTAACTTTAGCTCAAGTATTTTAACTTCATCGATACTTTTTATGCTTGTGTTACCATATCCGACTACAAATGCTCCTGTAGTTTTTTTGTTTGGCTTAACTTTAACAGGCATTCCAGACCCCAAGAAAACACCTTCATCATTAACATATCCGTCTGATGGTGATACAATAATGGTTTGCTCTGAATTGTTTTCAATTTCTAACAACAAGTTGTATGATGTAACACCAAGTTTGGGATCCATGAAATCAACAAATGTAATTTTGAAATTATCATCAGAATAAAGTACGTTGTCTTTTTGCTCTTCATTTGAAACAGTTTCATTTACTGTTTGTTCAGTTGTCACAACACCATCGTTTACATTCTCTGTATCTTCCGAAAGAATAATGCTAACAATCAAGGTTATGCAAATAACAACAATCGCTAATAAAATAGATACCGCTATTTTTCTTCCTTTTTCTAAATCCCTTTTCATTTGTTTACTCCTTCTTGTTTTTCTTTGCTGTATTTATTGAAGAAATCAACACTCTTTTTATTTCAAGACAATCTTTAAGCAAAGATTCTCCCTCGTCATTTGTCAGTAATTCTGATTTAACAAGCAATCTCAACCAATATTCAGTTTCAGCCGTTTCTTTCAAGGATATATGTAATTTTGATATAAAGTCAGCCTTGCTTTGTCCGTAATTGGCTTCATTGATATTTGCACCGATGCTCGTGCCACTTCTTAATATTTGTTTAGATATGATAGTCTCTTTTTTATCCTTAACTAAATATCTTTGTAGTTTTATAATTCTCGCAGCAAAATCTATTGATTTATCAATTAAAATATTTTCTTTCATTATCATCACCAAAAATATTATATCACTAAACCCAGAGAATTTCAATTATTAATTATTCATCAGACGAAGGCGACTTCATCATTCATTATTCATTAAAAAATCCTGTCGGATTTAATGAATGATGAATATTGAATAATGAAAAATGAATAATACAAAACAAAAAATCCTATCTTTCGACAGGATTTTTTGTTTTGGAGGCGCCACCCGGATTTGAACCGGGGGATAGAGCTTTTGCAGAGCTTTGCCTTACCACTTGGCTATGGCGCCGTATTTAGTTTTAGAACAAAAGGACGCGGAATCTTGCGTCCTTTTGTCTTAAGCTTTGGAGCGGAAGACGAGATTCGAACTCGCGACGTTCACCTTGGCAAGGTGACGCTCTACCACTGAGCCACTCCCGCATAATATATTATATTCACAAATCTTAAAAATGTGAATGGTGCCTCCGGGCGGAATCGAACCACCGACACGAGGATTTTCAGTCCTCTGCTCTACCGACTGAGCTACAGAGGCATATAGCCTGGAAATTAATTATATAAAGGAAATCAAATGATTTCCTTTATATAACTGGCGATCCGGATGGGGCTCGAACCCACGACCTCCAGCGTGACAGGCTGGCATTCTAACCAACTGAACTACCGGACCATATGTGGTGGGCACAATAGGGCTCGAACCTATGACCCTCTGCTTGTAAGGCAGATGCTCTCCCAGCTGAGCTATGCGCCCACATACATCGCTTTTGTTTTCCAAATCAGCGACTTTAGTATTCTATCACCTTAACAAGAAAAAGTCAATATATTTATAGTCAATTATTTTCGGTTATATTCAATTACCTATGAATATACTTTGAATTTCTCTCATTTTCTTTAAATTTTATCATTTCAGCAGTTGAGGACAAAGTTCCCTGATGGGACACTCCGCACATTTTGGTTTTCTTGCATCACAGAACTCTCTGCCATGGTACACCAACTGATGACAAAAATGTGATTGATACTCTGGCGGGACAATCTGCAATAAATCCATTTCAATCTTATACGGATCCTTGTTGACGGTAAAGCCCATACGATTTGCAAGCCTTGTGGCGTGGGTATCAACCACAATTCCGGGGATGCCAAAAATATCACCAAGGACAAGATTTGCCGTCTTTCTGCCAACTCCGGGCAAAGTAAGAAGTTCTTCCATTGTCTGTGGCACTTCGCCGCCGAAATCTGCAATCAGCTTTTGACAGCAGGCAACAATATTCTTTGTTTTGTTTCGGAAAAATCCTGTCGAACGAATAAGTGCAGACAATTCTTCATGGTCGGCATCAGCAAAATCCTGAACAGTTTTGTAACGTTCAAAAAGAGCTGGTGTCACAAGATTAACCCGTGCATCGGTGCATTGTGCCGCAAGCTGTGTCGCAATAAGCAACTGCAGAGCAGATTTATATTCAAGGGTACAGTCAGCATCAGCATAAACCTTGTCAAAGATTCTTATGATGTCTAACACTCGTTGTTTCTTTTTTTCGATATTTTCCTTCATTTTTAACATATCCTCTTGCAAAAAATGTATGTTTATAGTATAATAATTTTAATTATGGTTTAAATATAACATAAAAAACTTTTTTTGTAAATAACATAGGAGGAAATCGAAATGTTTGAACTTGAAAACGTAACGAAGGCAGATCCCGAGCTTGCCACTGCCATAAAAAATGAAATTGGCAGACAGAGAAGCAAAATTGAGCTTATCGCGTCAGAAAACTTTGTAAGCCCTGCTGTTATGGAGGCTATGGGTACACCTCTTACAAATAAATATGCCGAAGGATACCCTGGCAAAAGATACTACGGCGGCTGTGAATTTGTTGACGTTGTTGAAGATCTGGCAAGAGAACGTGCAAAAGAACTCTTTGGTGCAGAATTTGCCAATGTCCAGCCCCACTCAGGAGCACAGGCAAACCTTGCTGTATTCTTTGCAACAATGGAGCCTGGTGACACATACCTTGGTATGAACCTCGCCCACGGCGGACATCTCAGCCATGGTTCTCCGGTAAACATTTCTGGTAAATATTTCAACGTTGTTCCCTACGGCGTTGATGATGTAACCCACAGAATTGACTATGACGCACTTCGCAAGCTGGCTATTGAAAACAAGCCCAAGCTGATTTTGGCAGGTGCAAGCGCATATGCCCGTGAGATTGATTTTGCAAAATTTCGCGAAATTGCTGATGAGGTTGGCGCATACCTGATGGTTGATATGGCTCACATTGCCGGCCTTGTTGCAGCAGGTCTTCATCCAAGCCCTGTGCCTTATGCAGATTTTGTCACAACCACAACCCACAAAACACTGCGTGGGCCCAGAGGCGGTATGATACTCTGCAAGGAAAAATATGCACAGATGATAAACAAGGCTGTGTTCCCCGGCAATCAGGGCGGTCCTTTGATGCACGTTATTGCCGCAAAGGCTGTATGCTTTAAGGAAGCTCTTTCACCTGAATTCAAGGAATATCAGATGCAGGTTAAAAAGAATGCCGCAGCCCTCTGTGACGAGCTTATGTCACTTGGCATTGATATTGTATCAGGCGGCACCGACAACCATCTTATGCTTGTTGACCTTTCAAAGAAAGGCATAACAGGTAAAGAGGTTGAACATAATCTTGATGAAATTGGCATCACCGCAAATAAAAACACTATCCCCAATGACCCCCAGAGCCCGTTTGTTACCAGCGGAGTCCGTCTTGGTTCACCCGCCGTAACAACTCGCGGCTTTAAGGAAGAGGATATGCGGGAGGTTGCACAGATAATCAATATGGTAATCTGTGATTTTGAAGCAAACAAAGAAGATGCAGCAAAACGTGTAGACGCTCTTTGCAAAAAATATCCGCTTTATGAATAAACCACTAGCAGACAGACTAAGGCCCCAATCTCTTTCAGAGGTTGTGGGTCAAAGTCATATTATAGGTAAAAATAAGGTGCTGACACAGATTGCCCAAACCGGAAAGCTCCCAAATATGATATTTTATGGTCCGTCTGGTGTTGGCAAGACAACTGTTGCCAACATTTTGGCAAAAGCGTGCAACAAGACTCTATTTAAACTGAACGCCACCACCGCATCGGTTGCCGATGTCCGTGAGGTTTGTGCCCAGACCGAAACTCTGTCAGGTCAGGATGGAATACTTTTGTATCTGGATGAAATCCAGAACTTTAATAAAAAACAGCAGCAATCTCTGCTTGAATACATCGAAAACGGAAAGATTACACTTATTGCCAGCACAACCGAAAATCCATATTTTTATGTATACAATGCGGTGCTCAGCCGTTCGGTAGTATTTGAATTTAAGCCAATCTCGTCAAAGGATATAGTGAAGGCGCTGAAACGTGCTCTTGATGTTCTTTCTGGGGAATTCGGAGCAATTTCAGCCGAAGACAAAACTCTTTATCATATTGCAGAAATGGCAAACGGCGATGTGCGCAAGGCTCTTAATTCATTGGAACTTGCGGTAATCTATTCACAGCCCGACTCTGACGGAAGGCTCACCATAACAATGGCGGCAGCCGAGCAATGTACTCAGAAAAAAGCCTTTCGTTATGATAAATCAGGTGACAGTCAGTATGATGTAATGAGTGCTCTGCAAAAATCAATCCGAGGCTCTGACCCCGATGCCGCAATTTACTATCTAGCACGTCTTATTGCTGCCGAGGATTTACAGACAGCCTGCCGACGCCTTATGGTAATCGCTGCCGAGGATATAGGGCTTGCCTATCCTATGGCAATTTCCATTGTCAAAGCCTGCGTTGACAGTGCACTGATGCTTGGTCTGCCTGAGGGAAGAATTCCCCTTGCAGACGCAGCTATCCTTCTTGCAACTTCGCCAAAGTCAAATTCTGCATATATGGCTCTGGCAGGAGCTTTATCAGACATTGAATCAATGGATACCGGCGAAATCCCCAGACAACTGCAAAACAAGCATTATGACGGCGAGGGAGATATAAAAAAGGGGCAGCATTATCTGTATCCCCACGACTATCCCAATCACTATGTAGAGCAGCAATATCTGCCAGACAGGATTAAAAATAAAAAGTATTATGAATACGGTTCCAACAAAACCGAGCAAACCGCAAAGGAATATTGGGATAAGATTAAAAACAATAAATAATGCAAAAAAAGCCACCCTGATGAGTGGCTTTTCGTTTGCAAAAATATCGAATTATTCCTTTGACTCTAAAAATGCATTGATTTTTTCAACAAGGGCATCTGCGTCGGTACCGTGCACCATACAAGCCTGTTCGATGCTCTCTCCGCTTGCTGAAGGACAGCCCAGGCAATGCATTCCTATTTCAAGGAAAAAAGGTGCTGTTTCAGGGTCAAGCCGAAGAACATCCAGAATAATTGTATCCTTTGTAACCTTTGCCATTTTTTATACCTCTCTTTCATATGTCGGATAACAAAGCGGCTTCAATGCTCGCCGCAGGCGACGGTCGAAGCTGATTGCGCTTTGTTTGCCTATGTGCGTTTGGCAAAGCCAAGATTTCGCACAGGCATTAAATCAATATTTTTATATAATAGGAAATTGTGCAATTCCCTATTATATAAAAATTTAATCTTCCGCAAATAGTATACCCTATTTTAAGAATATTTTCAAGTACTTTAAAAAATATAAATTAATAATTCTCCCCAAGTAAAAGCTTAGCCAAAATTAACATTTAACCGCTTATTCAATAATAATTTTTTTATTTTTATAATTATTATTGTAAACCAAAAGTAAATTTTATAGCGTTTGTCCAAACCCCAATTATAATGGGCTTTCCCACTGTTTAGGCCCTGTTTTTACCATTTTTTGCCTGTCTCTGTTATGAAATCTGTGGATAACGTGAATAAGTCTGTTAATAACTTATAATACGGGGTTTGCCACTTTTGTCCAATATTATGTAAACCATTTTCAATGAATTTTATGGTTTACATAATAATAAAAACTTTTTCTTGACAAGCAGTTTTTTATCTTAATTTTTCCCAATTTATTCCATTTAGCTATGCTTTTTCAAACTTTTCCATCTTCTTTTTTACTCTTTGCAAAGCATTGTCAATTGACTTTGCAGGACGCATTAAAATTGCACTGATTTCCTGATAAGATTTGCCCTCAAGATAAAGTACAAACACCTGTTTTTCAAGAGTGCTTAAAACCTCTTTCATTTTTCCGGTAAGAAATTCTGCATTTTCCTTACTGATAAAAAGATGCTCAGGGTCATCCAACGAGCTTGGCAGAATTTCCTCAAGCAAGCCATCTGCATCACCGTCATACATAGGATTGCTTAGCGACACATATGTATTAAGAGGCATATGCTTTTGTCGGGTTGCAGTTTTCACTGCGGTAATAATCTGGCGTTTGATACAAAGCTCTGCAAATCCTTTAAACGAAGCAAGCTTGTCCCTGTCAAAATCACGAATTGCTTTAAAAAGTCCAATCATTCCCTCTTGAATTATATCCTTTTCGTCAGCACCTGCCAGAAAATACATTCTGGACTTTGCCAGAACCAAATTTTTATAGCGCACAAGCAAACATTCTGTGGCATCCTTAATCCCTGCCCCAGAAAGCTCTACCAACTCCTCGTCGGTCAAATTTTCGTATTCTGCATAAAAGTCCGACATATTCCGCCTCCTTTGCAAAAGTAACAAAACGGGCTGTCTATACACGGACAGCCCTGTTTTATCCTTAATTTTTATTTAAGAAGTTCAAGAGTTTCTTTTGCAATCATCAGTTCTTCGTTTGTGGGAACAACCAGAATTTTAACCTTTGAATCTGCTGCGGAGATATCCATCTGTGCACCACGGATTGCCTTTTCGTTCTTTTCAGAGTCAACCTTAATACCGAACACCTCTAAGTTCTTTGTTATGGCATCACGCATAACGGGGGTATTTTCGCCTATGCCTGCTGTAAAGATGATTGCATCAACGCCTCCCATTTTAACCATATATGAACCGATGAACTTTCTTACACTTTCAACAAACATATCAAGGGCAAGAGCTGCTCTTTCGTTGCCCTCTGCCTGAGCAGCCTCAAGATCACGGAAGTCAGAGCTTACGCCTGAAATACCCTGAACACCCGACTGCTTATTAAGGAGTGCGTCAACATCAGCAATTGACATACCTTCTGCCTCAGCAATGAATTTTACGATAGCCGGGTCAATATCACCGCAACGTGTACCCATAACAACACCCGCAAGAGGTGTAAAGCCCATTGATGTATCAACAGACTTACCGCCTTCAACAGCTGTAATACTTGAACCGTTACCCATATGGCATGTAATCATCTTGAGTTCCTCAGGCTTTTTGCCAAGCATCTTTGCAGCTTCCTGAGATACATATTTATGTGATGTGCCGTGGAAACCGTATCTTCTGATTTTATGCTTTTCATAAAGTTCATAAGGCACAGCATACATATACGCTTTTTTTGTTATTGTTTGGTGGAAAGCGGTGTCAAATACGCCAATCTGCGGAACGCCGGGCATAGCTGCTTCACAAGCCGCAATACCGATAAGGTTTGCCGGATTATGAAGAGGTGCAAGCGGAACACAAGCTTCAAGCGCCTTTTTAACCTCGTCATTGATGATTACAGAACCACTGAAGGTTTCTCCGCCGTGAACAACACGGTGACCAACTGCAGCAATTTCACTCATATCCGAAATCACGCCGTAGTTTGCATCAGTAAGGGCATCAAGCACCATCTTTATTGCATCTGAATGGTCTTTCATATTCTTTTCAATAACATTCTTTTCGCCGCCTGCAGGAGTATGATTGAGCTTTGAACCCTCAATTCCTATTCTCTCGCAAAGACCCTTTGCCATAACCTGCTCGGTTTCCATATTGATAAGCTGATACTTAAGAGAAGAGCTGCCTGCGTTTATAACCAAAATTTTCATATTAATCTCCATAGCCTTTCCGCCCACAAACAATTATTTTGAAATCTCCTGGCTCTTATCCGTGGGCAGGATAAGGCGTAAAATGGAGATTACTCACATCGTCGTTTCGCACTTTGTGCGAAAATTTCGACGGTGCAATTTAAATATAAGGGTTAACGTGATTCTACACGTTAATACTTCCTTTCGAAATTATTAATTCTTCTGTGCCTGAACACAAGTGATTGCAACAACACCAACGATATCATCAGCACTGCAACCACGTGACAAGTCATTGATAGGCATCGCAATACCCTGGGTTACAGGGCCGTAAGCCTCTGCCTTTGCAAGGCGCTGTGCAAGCTTATAGCCAATGTTTCCTGCATCAAGGTCAGGGAACACAAGAACATTTGCATGCCCTGCAACAGAGCTTTCCGGAGCCTTGGATTCACCAATTTCGGGAACAATTGCAGCATCCAACTGAAGTTCACCGTCAACCTTAAGGTTGGGGTTTTCGGCCTTGCAGATTCTTGTTGCTTCAACAACCTTTGTTACATCATCGTGCTTTGCACTGCCCATTGATGAGTGTGAAAGCATTGCAACAATTGCTTCCTCCTGGACAAGAAGTTCAAAAGACTCTGCCGAGCAAGCAGCAATCGCAGCCAATTCCTCAGGATTGGGGTTTTGAACCAGACCGCTGTCGCCGAAGATAAATGTTCCGTTTGCACCGTATTCGCAATCGGGAACAACTATAACAAAGAAAGCAGAAACAAGCTTTGTGCCTGGCTTGGTCTTAATAATCTGCAGACTGGGTCTCAAAGTGTTTGCAGTTGAGTGACAAGCACCTGAAACAACACCGTCAGCATCGCCAGCTTTAACCATCAGGCATGCATAATACATATAGTCACCAAGAGCAGTTGCCTTTGCCTCTTCGTATGTAAGGCCCTTAGACTTTCTCAATTCAACGAAAAGATTAATGTATTCTTCTGTCTTTTCGTATGTGAAGGGATTGATAATTGTAGCACCTGTAATGTCATAGCCCTTACTGTACTTTTCAACCTCTTCAGGGGTACCCACAATAATAATGTTTGCAAAATCCTCCTTAAGAATTTTTTCTGCCGCTTCATAAATTCTGGCATCCATCGATTCAGGAAGAACAATTGTCTTTTTATCGGTTTTCGCTCTCTCCTTTATTGTTTCCAAAAACTTACTCATATTACGCCTCCGTATATATAAATTATCAATTTATCCACATAATAGTATACTACAATTTCCAAACTTATGCAAGAAAAAAACTAAATTTTTTATTTTTTTGACAAAAATACTTTATTTTAGGCTTATGATAAGGTATACTAAATCTAAGGAGTGAGAATTTTATGAAAACCACCGCAATAATCTGCGAATACAATCCCTTTCACAAGGGTCACGAGTATCAAATTGCACGCACAAAAGAACTGTGTGGAGCTGATTTTATTGTTGCCATAATGAGCGGCAACTATGTTCAGCGTGGCGATGTTGCAATATTCTCAAAAAAGCTGCGTGCCAGAGCAGCCATTGCATCAGGTGTTGATTTAGTGATTGAGCTACCCACGGTGTTTGCCATGCAATCGGCAGAATTTTTTGCACAAGGCGGTGTTTCAACAGCCAACGCCTTGGGGATTGTGGATTTTCTTTCCTTTGGTACAGAATGTGACGATATTCAGCAAATCAAAGAAATTGCAACTCTTTTATGCAATGAAACAGCAGAGTTTTCTGCACTGTTAAAAGAACAGCTTGGTAAAGGTATGTCGTATCCTGTTGCAAGAGCCATTGCCATAGCACAAATTCTCGGCAGTGATGCTGCAGAACTAATCAACTCACCTAATAATATTCTTTCCATTGAGTATTGCAAGGCTCTATACAAACTCAACAGTAATATAACTCCTATCGCTGTCAAACGCAAGGGTGCCGGCCACGATTCTACCACATCTACCGACGGTTTTGCCTCGGCAACACATCTGCGGCAGCTGATTGCCAAGGGCGAAGTTGCTAACGCCTTTCCATTTATTCCAGACAGTTGTCGCCAAATTTTCAAAGACGCCAACATCCATTGCATCAGCTCAATGGAAAAGTCAATTGTTGCAGAAATTATAAAGATGCCAACGGAAACTCTTGCAGAAATCTGTGATGTAGGCGAGGGTATGGAAAATCGCATTAAAGCCGCCGCATTAACCGCCGAAAGCATCAGCGAACTTGCAGGCCTGATAAAAACCAAGCGGTATACTCACAGCAGAATTCGCCGCATACTTCTTTCTGCTTATCTTGGAATTACCGACCAACACCGCAGTATGGATGTTCCGTATATAAAAATTCTTGACCACAACGAAAGAGGGCAGGAACTTATTTCAAAAATGAAAAAGACCGCGAGTCTTCCCATAGTCAGAAACACATCCCAGATAAACAAGCTGAAAAACCCTGAAATCAAAGCCTTTTGGGAAATGGAGCGTACCTTCGACAAACTTTACGAACTATTTAAAATCTAATAGCAACAACCCGAGCAAATGCTCGGGTTGTTTTGTGCACAAAAAAATATCCGTTCCAAATGGAACGGATATTTTAGCAAACATAATGTTTTGCATTAATTATTCAATGATTTCAGTAACAACACCTGAACCAACTGTACGTCCACCTTCACGGATAGCGAAACGGAGACCTTCTTCAACAGCAATTGTTGTTGTAAGTTCAACAGTCATTGTAACATTATCACCAGGCATACACATTTCTGTACCTTCAGGAAGGTTAACTACACCAGTAACGTCAGTTGTTCTGAAATAGAACTGAGGTCTGTAGTTTGTGAAGAAAGGAGTATGACGTCCGCCTTCTTCCTTGGTCAGAACGTAAACTTCACCCTTGAACTTTGTGTGAGGATGAATTGTGCCGGGCTTTGCAAGAACCTGTCCTCTTTCGATTTCATTTCTCTGAACACCACGGAGAAGAGCACCGATGTTATCACCAGCTTCAGCCTGATCAAGAAGCTTTCTGAACATTTCGATACCTGTAACAACTACCTTACGTGATTCGTCAGCAAGACCAACGATTTCAACTTCATCAGAAAGGTTAAGAGTACCTCTTTCAACTCTACCTGTAGCAACTGTACCACGGCCTGTGATTGAGAATACGTCCTCAACGGGCATAAGGAAGGGAAGATCGCTCTTTCTTTCAGGTGTAGGAATGTATGCGTCAACTGCATCCATAAGTTCCTTAATGCAAGCATATTCAGGAGCTGAAGGATCTGTTGATGCAGATTCAAGAACTGCAAGACCTGAACCCTTAACGATCGGGATTTCATCACCGGGGAATTCGTATTCTGAGAGAAGGTCACGAATTTCCATTTCAACGAGTTCGAGAAGTTCGGGATCGTCAACCTGGTCAACCTTGTTCATAAATACAACAATCTTGGGAACACCAACCTGACGTGAAAGCAGAATGTGCTCTCTTGTCTGGGGCATAGGACCATCAGCAGAAGAAACAACGAGGATAGCACCGTCCATCTGAGCAGCACCGGTAATCATGTTCTTAACATAGTCAGCATGTCCGGGGCAGTCAACGTGTGCATAGTGACGTGCTTCTGTTTCGTACTCAACGTGAGCTGTAGAGATTGTGATACCTCTTTCTCTTTCCTCAGGAGCCTTATCGATCATATCGTAAGCTTCATACTGAGCCTTACCGTCCATAGCAAGCACCTTTGTGATTGCAGCAGTAAGAGTTGTTTTACCATGGTCAACGTGGCCGATAGTACCAATGTTAACATGGGGTTTGGTTCTTTCATATTTAGCTTTTGCCATTTTTATTTCCTCCTAACTTGGATATAAGTTAATTAATTTACTAATTATTTTACTACAAAAATGAACAGTTTTCAATAGCTTTTTTAAAAAAAGTTTGAAAAAGCTATACAACTATTCACTCTTTGCTCTGTCGCTGATAATCTTATCCTGAACAGACTTGGGAACCTCGCTGTAGTGCGAAGGCTCCATAGAATACTGACCGCGTCCCTGTGTGCCACTGCGGAGAACAGTTGCATAACCGAACATTTCAGAAAGGGGAACGTCAGCAGTAACCTGTGTAACGCCGCCTGATCTTGATTCCTGGCATTTAATCATACCACGTCTTGAGCTCAGGTCACCGATAACAAAACCAAGGTAATCATCAGGTGTTATTACGTTAACAAGCATGATAGGTTCTTTGAGGACAGGGTCTGACTTTCTCATAGCGTCCTTGAATGCCATTGATGCAGCAATCTTAAATGCCATTTCAGAAGAGTCGACTTCGTGGTAAGAACCATCATAAAGTGTAGCCTTGAGGTCAACTACGTTATAACCTGCAAGAACACCGTTGAGCATAGCACTCTGGATACCTGCGTCAACAGCGGGGATATATTCCTTTGGAACAGCACCGCCGACAACCTTATTCTCGAATATATATCCTTCGCCTTCTTCAAGGGGTTCGAACTTAACAAGTACGTGACCGTACTGACCCTTACCACCTGACTGGCGTGCATACTTGTGCTCAACATCAACGGGCTTACGGAATGCTTCACGGTAAGATACCTGAGGCTGACCAACATTTGCTTCTACCTTAAATTCACGAAGGAGACGGTCAACAATGATTTCAAGGTGAAGCTCACCCATACCTGCAATGATTGTCTGACCTGTTTCTTCGTCGGTATATGTCTTAAATGTGGGGTCTTCTTCTGCAAGCTTTGCAAGAGCAATACCCATCTTTTCCTGACCTGCTTTTGTCTTGGGCTCAATAGCAACACGAATAACCGGTTCAGGGAAGTTCATAGACTCAAGGATGATAGGATGCTTTTCGTCACAAAGTGTTTCACCTGTGGTTGTATTCTGGAGACCAACTGCAGCAGCAATGTCACCAGAGTATACGATATCAAGGTCTTCTCTGTGGTTTGCGTGCATCTGAAGAATTCTACCCATACGCTCTCTCTTACCTTTGCAGGAGTTGAGAACATGTGAACCCTTTTCAAGTGTACCCGAATATACACGGAAGAAACAAATCTTACCAACGAATGGGTCTGTTGCAATCTTAAACGCAAGAGCTGCAAAAGGCGCATCATCAGATGACGGTCTTTCATCATCTTCTTCTGTATCAGGATTTACACCCTTGATGTTAGGAACATCTGTTGGTGCGGGCATATATTCAATAACCGCATCAAGAAGCAGCTGAACGCCCTTGTTTCTGTATGCTGTTCCGCAAAGAACAGGTACGATTTCGTTGTTGATGGTTGCACGACGAAGTGCAGCCTTAAGTTCAGCAACTGTAATTTCTTCACCGCCGAAGTACTTTTCAAGAAGTTCTTCGTCAGTTTCGCAAATTGCTTCAACCATCTTGTCATGATATTCCTGAGCCTTGTCAACCATATCAGCAGGAATAGCATCCTTGTGATAGTTGTTACCGAGTTCATCATCATAAATCTCGGCTTCCATATTCATAAGGTCAATGATGCCAACGAATGTATCCTCAGCGCCGATAGGGAGCTGAATCGGAACACCGTTTGCATTGAGTCTTTCACGAATCATGTTTACTACGTTATAGAAATCTGCACCCATGATATCCATTTTGTTAACAAATATCATACGGGGAACCTTGTATTCGTCAGCCTGACGCCAAACTGTTTCTGACTGGGGTTCAACACCACCCTTAGCACACATAACAGTAACAGAACCGTCAAGAACTCTCAGCGAACGCTGAACTTCAACAGTAAAGTCAACGTGTCCGGGAGTATCGATAAGGTTGATTCTGTGCTTCTGACCTGCGTAAGGGCCTTCCTTGGGTTCCCAGAAACAGGTTGTAGCAGCAGAGGTAATTGTGATACCACGCTCCTGCTCCTGAGCCATCCAGTCCATAGTAGCGCCGCCTTCATGGGTTTCACCAAGTTTATGGTTGATACCTGTGTAATACAAGATACGTTCTGAAGTAGTAGTCTTTCCGGCATCGATGTGAGCCATAATGCCGATATTTCTTGTTCTTTCAAGCGAATACGCTCTACCCATAGTAACTCCTTTCAACACATAAATGTGTTAATTTAATCGAAAATTGGCTTAATATCCGTATGGGATTTTGCGAAGAAATTTGCTTTAGATTTGGTGGATGTGAGGTGCGAAAAAGCGGAATGTATATGATATACATGAGCATTTTTCGTCACCGAACAACGCCGCCAAAGATGAAGTAAATTTCAAAGCAAAACTTCTCTCGCACAAAAAATTGTTTTAGATTTGGTGAATGCGAGGCTGAAAAAAACGGAGTGTATATGATATACATGAGTATTTTTTCAAGCTGAGCACATTCGCCAAAGATGAGACAATTTTTAAAGCGAGATTACCAGCGGAAGTGTGCGAATGCTTTATTCGCTTCTGCCATTTTGTGTGTGTCTTCTTTCTTTTTGAAAGCACCGCCTGTGCTGTTTGTTGCATCCATAAGCTCGTTTGCAAGTCTTTCAGCCATTGTTCTTTCGCTTCTCTGTCTTGCATAGAGTGTGATCCATCTGAGGCCCAGTGTTTCGCGTCTTTCGGCTCTAACTTCGATTGGAACCTGATAGTTAGCACCTCCGACACGTCTTGCTTTAACCTCCAATACAGGCATAACAGCATTCATTGCATCCTCAAAAACTTCAACAGGATCTTTACCTGTTTTTTCCTTTATGATTTCAAACGCATCATAAACGATAGCCTGAGCAACACCCTTCTTGCCGTCGAGCATAATATTGTTGATAAGACGAGTAACAGTCTTACTGTTGTACATAGGATCCGGCAACACGTCACGACGTGCAATATGTCCTTTTCTTGGCACTTATCTTCCCTCCATTCTTTGTGAATAATATCCACAAGGTACTCAATACCCTTAAGGATACTGCTAGTGCTATATACTATATACAACCGGGGCTGAACCCAATATATACAAATAGTAATACGCACTATAAAGTAATTTTCATACTAAAAATTTTGTCTTACTTTGCATCTTTCGGTCTCTTTGCACCATACTTAGATCTTGACTGGTTACGTTTCTGAACGCCCTGTGTATCAAGTGTACCACGGATAATGTGATAACGTACACCAGGGAGGTCCTTAACTCTACCGCCACGAATAAGCACTACGCTATGCTCCTGGAGATTGTGTCCAATACCGGGAATATAAGCTGATACTTCGATACCATTTGTAAGACGAACTCTGGCAACCTTACGGAGTGCTGAGTTAGGCTTTTTGGGTGTCATTGTTCTAACAGAAGTACAAACACCTCTCTTCTGCGGCGAATCCTGATCTGTGTACTTCTTTTTAATGGTGTTAAAACCTTTGAGAAGTGCAGGAGCAGTTGATTTCTTTTCCGCAGTCTGTCTGCCTTTCTTAACTAATTGGTTAAATGTTGGCAATTATTTTCACCTCCTATATATAATTTTAACGGGAACAGATGTTCCTGTATAAAAACGCATACTATGCGTCCTTACCTAAAATTGTTGCTACCGCAGTGGGAACCTCAACATGACAAGCCTTTGCAAGCTCCTTCATATTATTGACGTAAATCACCTCTACGCTTTTTTCACCGCAAAGTCTTTCCAGCGGAAAAACCACATGGCTGTCTGCATCGCGAGCAACAAAAACCAACTTTGCCTTTCCCGATTCAATAACCTTTTTAGACTGTTTAAGCCCAACCACATGCGGATTTTGTTTAATTCGTTCCATTTTATTTCACCTTGCGCTGTAAGTGCCGGGATTGGCGAAACACCGCACTATCCCAATATTACAAAATACACTTGATTGTACCATTTTTCAAGAGTTTTGTCAAGTACTACATATATTGTTTTCAACAAAAATCTTTCACAAATTATTGGATTTTAATACCTTATATATGTAACAATGGCACAAAGCATCCAACCTTGCTAATTCTCTTCCTTAGCCGCAATAAGCGCCTGAGCCAGCTGATCAGGACATGAGGTACCGCGGCCATTGCAGTCGATGCCACACAGTCTTGATATTGCCTCATCAACATCCATTCCCTCGACCAATCTTGCAACGCCCTGAGTGTTGCCCATACATCCAAACACAAATTTAACATTTTTTACAGTGTTGCCGTCAAGGTCAAATGAAATTTCCCTTGAGCACGTTCCACGGGTTTTATAAGAAAAACTTTTCATCGCGATTCTCCTTTATTTAAGCTTAACACAGTTATACAAAAAAAGAACGCCGTTCGGCGTTCTTTTTAAGAGATAAAATCTTATTTGTTGATAAGGTCTTTAAGAGCCTTGCCTGCCTTGAAAGCGGGAACCTTAGCTGCAGCAATCTTCATTTCTGCACCTGTCTGGGGGTTTCTGCCTGTTCTGGCTGCTCTTTCTCTTACTTCAAAGCCACCAAAGCCAACGAGTTGAACCTTGTCGCCCTTTGCAAGTGCACCTTCAACTGCACATACAAATGCGTTGAGAGCTGCTTCTGCATCTTTCTTTGAAAGATTAGCTTTTTCAGCCATTGCTGCAATCAATTCTGTTTTATTCATTTTTAAAACTCCTTTTCTTTTAAATATAATAAATATTTAAGTGATTGATTAATAACGTTATCTCTATATTACTACATATTTTCGTAAATTTCCATACTTTTCTCTATTTTTTTATAAATTTGTTACTTTTGCCAAATTTAAAACAATTGTTTTGCATTAAATGCACAGTAAAATTACATTTTTCTTTTTAAAACGTATGAAAACCTTGTGTCAAAAAGTATAGCCAACACTAATCAGGATTATTCATCAGCATTTCATTAAGCTCAGCACGGGTAATAAGCACCTGTCTGGGCTTTGTGCCCTCGTATGGTCCGATAATCCTGTTCTCCTCAAGCTGGTCAATAATTCTTGCTGCTCTTTGATATCCAATCTTGTATCTTCGCTGAAGCATAGCAACCGACGCCTGACCCGACTCAAACACCAGCTCAGCAGCCTTGACAAAAAGCGCATCCTTATCACCGCTGCGCGTGTGGTCATCATCGTCATCAGCATCATCCGTATGCGACTCCTGCTCGCGCTCAATGTGTTCAAGAATAGACTCATCGTATTCTGCCTCATACTGTTTTTTTACAAATGCAATAATATCCTCTATTTCCTCGTCAGAAAGGAAATTGCCCTGAATTCTTATTGGCTTGGTAGCACCACGCGGTGCATAGAGCATATCACCCTTGCCCAGAAGTTTTTCGGCTCCCATACTGTCTAAGATGGTACGGCTGTCTATCTGCGAGGATACAGCAAAGGAAATTCGGGACGGAACATTTGCCTTGATTACGCCTGTAATTACGTCAACAGACGGTCTTTGAGTCGCGATTACCAGATACATACCTGCAGCTCTTGCAAGGGCAGCAAGGCTGTTTATTGCATCCTCCACCTCATTTTTTGCCGCCAGCATAAGGTCAGCAAGCTCATCAATAATGATTACAATCTCGGGTAGTTTGTTTTCCGGAGTTTCGTTTTCCTCCATCAAATCATTATAGCCCTGAATATTTCGAACCTTGTTATCCTTCATAAGCTGATAACGGTTCTTCATTTCGGCAACAGCCCAGTTAAGAGCGCCTGCTGCGTGCTTGGGGTCAGTAACAACCGGAATAAGCAGATGTGGTATACCATTATAAACACCAAGCTCCACCATTTTGGGGTCAACCATAATCATTTTGACCTCGTTGGGCTTTGCCTTATATAAAATACTTGTTATCAGTGAGTTTATACAAACACTCTTTCCGGAACCGGTAGCACCCGCAATAAGAACATGGGGAAAGCTTGAAATATCAGCAACCACACAATTTCCACCAATATCCTTGCCCAGAGCAAATGCTGTTTTTGACTTGAAGTCACGGAACTTATCCGTGTCGATAACCTCACGAATCGGGACGGGGCTGGGTGTTTCGTTGGGTATTTCAATGCCTATTGCCGACTTTCCGGGGATGGGCGCCTCAATGCGAACGCCCGACGCTGCCAGGCTCAACGCAATATCATCCGCAAGATTTGTAATCTTTGAAACCTTGACACCAAAGCCCGGCTGCAGTTCAAATCTTGTAACCGTTGGTCCCTGAGTAATATTGATAATTTTTGCGTCAACCTTAAAGCTAGCCAGAGTTTCAAGCAATTTGTTTGCTTTTTCTTCTAATTCGCGTTTAACCTCGGTACGGCTTTTTGTGTTTGGCTTGGGTTTTGCAAGAAGTGCCACAGATGGCAGCTTATAATTAAGCAGTTTTGTTGCCTCAATGCTTTCTATTGCAAGAGCATTGACGTTGTTGGCCGCCTGCTGAACCTCCTGTTGACTCATACGTTTTCCAACAACCACAGCACTGTCAAGGGAAACACCCGCATCAATAGCCGCCTGGGTGAGTGGGTCTACCCTATCTTCCATCTGCGCCTGGCTGGGAGGCTCAAATTCGTCATTATCCGATGCCTTAAAGCTTCCATTCTCATCAGGAAGTTGGGTAAGAACCCCTGTTTTTACATCTTCAAGTCTGAAAGGTATACGTCTTTCGGGAATTTCCGTTTCTGCCTTTTCCTCCTGACCAGCAATTATTTCTGAAGTCACCTGTGCAGTTTCATCGGGGAAATCTTCTTCAAAAACAAATCTTTTAACGGGTGTTTTCTCGGTTTTTTTTGCAATTTCTTCTATTTTGCCACCTTTGAAATACAAATCAAAATAATCACTGTTGGGTGCCTTGGCAGGCTGAAAATCCTCCTGAACCAATGTCGTAACCTTCTCGTCTTTGTCGCGGGATTTTCTTCCTTTGCTCCTTTCAGCAATCGGGGTCTCTTCATCCATTTCAATTTCTTCCTCAAGATTTTCGGCTATTTTGTCACGGTTTTTCTTCATAAATGAGCCAATTTTCCTGAACAGCTTCTCAATAGATACCTCTGTAAGTATAACAAGCAAAATTAAAATAATCGCCACCGAAAGAATAATTGTTCCCACCGCACCGATAAGCTTGGAAAGTGCGGCACAAATCAAGCCGCCTATAACGCCGCCGCCTGCAACGCCGTAGGAATACATCGACTGTAAAGCCTGAATGAAGGAATTATAATTCCACTCATTGCCGCCACAGAAGGCTGCCCACAGAACAGAAATAAAAACCATCAAAAGAAGTAATAACCATATCTTATATGTAGCCTTTTCGTTCTTCTTTTCAATAAACATATCAACGCCTGCCCAGATGACAAACACAAAGAAAATCATTGCCGGACCACCAAATAACCCCAGAACAAGCTCTTTAAACCAATATCCCACTGTTCCTGTAACATTAAAATAAAGGGATATTACCAAAAATATTCCCACAGCGATAAGAACAATTCCTTTAATTTCTGCGCCACGAGTCTTTTTAACCGTCGCCCTTTCTTTTGGGATTGAAGTCTTTTTTCTGTTTCCTGTGTTGGAGGACTGGACCGTTTTTGTAGACCTTTTCTTTTTCTTTTCTGCCATATTATTTAAACACCACTTTTCTTATGTTGAAAATCAATATTATATCAAAACAAAATACACAATTACCGCAAATCCAAGTATAATTCTGTAAATACCAAAGCTCTTGAAATTATGCTTTTTCACAAAATTCATCAAAAAACTAATCGAAAGCATCGAAACTGTATATGCAACAATCATACCACACAGCAAAACAGCAGCATCCTGACCGCTCATCACAAGTCCGTATTTAAGTATTTTTAAAAGGCTTACGCCGAACATAACGGGAATTGCAAGAAAGAATGAAAACTCTGCCGCCATACTACGACTGCAGCCAAGCAGCATTGCTCCAAGAATTGTTGAGCCTGACCGCGACGTGCCGGGAATAATCGAAAGCACCTGAAAGGCACCAATCAAAAGTGCTGTTTTATAATCCAGTTCTTTCATGCTATATATTGCCGTTTTTTTATTTATTTTCTCGATAAGTATAAATGCTACGCCGTAGACAATCAGCATTGCCGATACAACCTGCCAGTTTTCAAAACGTTCCATAACCGGGTCAAGAATAAGACCAATTACCGCCGCAGGAACGCAGGCAACGATTACCTTGAACCACATATTCCATGTGTCAGTCTTTTCTTCCCGTGTTTTTGAGGGTGAAAACGGGTTAAGCTTTTTAAAATACAACGTAACCACAGCCAATATTGCCCCCAACTGAATCACATATAAATACAAATCCGATGCGGTAAATCCGTCATAATTTCTTAAAAACTCGTTGACCAGTATCATATGACCTGTGGAGCTTATGGGCAGCCACTCGGTAACTCCCTCAACAAAACCCAAAATAACGGATTTCATCATTTCAAGTACAAACATCCAAAAACCTCCATCTTACATAGTGATACATATATATTTTAACACAATTTTATTTATGTGACAAGGTTTTTGACAAAAATTCTTGCTTTACATACGAACAAGCTACGGACAAAACTGTCCGCAGCCTGTTCATCTATGAAATTATCTTAGGGGGCTTGTTTAATACCTGCGAAAATTAGTATTTGATATATTCTGCAGGATTTTTATATTCGCCGTTTGCCTGAACCTCGAAATGCAGGTGCGGCTGAGAATTTGCCTCTAACACACCGGGCTTGCCAATGCCTCCGATTATATCGCCACGGCTGACTTTTGTGCCTGCACAAATAAAATCAAGGTTCTGCAAATTTGCATATATTGACGAAATTCCGTCCTTATGGTCAATCTGTACTACAATTCCAAGAAACTCATCCTCGTACACCTTTGACACAATGCCACTTTCGGCAGCTTTAACAGGGTCGCCCTCTGCAGCCGCAATATCCAAACCATTGTGCGTCCGCCAATCATCCATTGCCGAGCAATACGTTAGCTCCTCTATGGAACACTCTGCCACAACCTGTCCCGTACAGGGCATTATCATTTCAAATACAGGCTCTGCCTCTGCAGTGGTTTCAACAACACTTTCTGCAGTTGTCTGTTTTAAGAGGCTTTGCTCCTGTTCTGCTTTTTGTTCATCCCTTGCGGGAATTTTCGTTTCCGGTTTTTGTTCTTTCTCCTTTTCGTCCTTTACATCCACGTCAATGACCTCTATGCCGCTTTCGGCTACCGCCTCCTGCCAAGCTTTTTCATCAAACGAAAGAATATCATTCTCTGCGCTTGTCTGCGAATACCGTGCATATACATAAAAACCCACTACTGCAGCCAGTGAAAACAGGGCTATGTACAACCCTTTGTTTTCAGCCAGCTTTCTTAAATTGCTTTTTTTGTTTTTTGTTTTGGTATTTTTCACCTTGTCAACACCTCCATATTCAAGTGTTGACAATTGGATTTATTTTATACGGCATTTTTTAAATTTTTTGGGATTTTTATGGTGTATTCAATATATTCCTCGTTCTCCACCTTGGTAGATTTTGCGGCGATTCCAGATTTTTTCATCATATCCACAGCCTGACGGATTGTATTTGAAAAAATTCTTACATCTTTAAAGGCACGAATGTTATACGGCTTTTGAGCCGCCTCGGCAACCTTTTCTTTGTTCAACATTTCCTCAACAAGCTCTTCGGATTTCACCACATTAAGACCACGGCTGATTATTATGTTAAGAGCTTTTATTCGGCTTTTTTCATCACACAGCCTGAGCAAAGCACGGGCGTGTCTTTCGCTGAGATTATTTTCGGAAAGCATCTGCCTTATTTCAGGCGAGAGTTTCAAAATTCTTATTTTATTTGCAATTGTGGATTGCCCTTTCCCAAGCCGTGCCGCAAGCTCCTCCTGCGTCATTCCGTGTTCAGAAAGCAAAGTGCTGAACGCCTCGGCCTCCTCTATGTATCCCAAATTCTCTCTCTGAATATTCTCAATCAGTGCCATAACTGCACTGTCTGTTCCGCCGGCACGCACTACCACCGCAGAAATCTGTGACATTCCTGCCATGCGGCAGGCACGGAGCCTTCTTTCACCTGCAATTAACTCGTAGTCACAATCGTTTATCTGCCTGACCACCACCGGCTGCATCAGCCCATACTGCCTGATGGACGCACACAAGTCCTCAAGAGCATCCTTGTCCATCACACGCCGTGGTTGATATGGGTTTGGTCTTACATTTTCTATAGGAAGATACACCGCCCTGACATTGTTTTCTTCTGTATACATAGCTGACATAATTAAACCTCGACTTTCTTTGGTAAATAAATTTCTTTCTGTTATTTTACCATAAATATTTCTGAATTACAAATTTTTCCATATCCAAAATATACATATTTTTCGGTTTATTCGAGGAAATAAATCAGAGGTCTTTTTATTTTTTTGAATTTTTACATAATATGAAAGAAAAATTTTTGTAACAAAAAAAGAGACGATTAATTCTGAAGTGATGTGACCCCAAAAAGTCTAACTTTTTGGGGTCACATCACTTTGAACCGACCTCCCAATCGTTAGATTTTGGGTCTAGCTTTTGGGGGTCGGTTCATAATTCGCCTCTTTTTTAATTGTTAGAATAAACCTGATATAACTCCATTATCGTCAACATCAATCTTTTCTGCTGCAGGGACTTTCGGAAGCCCGGGCATTGTCATAATATCACCGGTCAACGCAACTATAAAGCCTGCACCTGCCGAAACCTTTACATTGCGCACGGTTACGATAAAGTCCTTGGGAGCGCCCGTTTTGGTCATATCGTCAGAAAAACTGTATTGCGTTTTTGCCATACAGATTGGCAGCTTGTCATACCCCAGCTCGTTGAGCTTTGCAATCTGTTTTTTTGCATTGGGTGTAAATGCTGCACCCGCACCACGATATACACGCTTTACAATGGTTTCAATTTTGTTTTCGATGCTGTCATCCAAATCATAGCTGAAAGAGAATTCGTTGGGCTGCTCGCAAAGCCTTACAACCTCTTCTGCCATTTCAATTCCGCCATTGCCACCTTCTGCCCATACATTTGACAGAACAACATTAACCCCCAGTTCTTTGCACTTATCGATAACAAGCTGAACCTCGGCATCGGTATCGGTGGGGAATCGGTTTACTGCAACAACAGATGGAAGTTTGTAAACCTCCTTGATGTTTGCAATATGACGAAGCAGGTTGGGAATGCCCTTTTCAAGTGCCTCTAAGTTTTCACCATTTAATTCGGTTTTTGGAACACCTCCGTGCATTTTAAGGGCACGGATTGTTGCCACCATAACAACTGCATCAGGATTTAACCCTGCGTAACGGCATTTGATGTCAAGAAATTTTTGTGCTCCAAGGTCAGCACCAAAGCCTGCCTCGGTAATTACATAATCACCAAAACGCATAGCCATCTCTGTTGCAATAACCGAATTACAGCCGTGAGCAATATTCGCAAAGGGGCCGCCATGAACAAAGGCAGGAGTTCCCTCTAATGTCTGTACAAGGTTGGGCTTGAGTGCATCTTTAAGAAGTGCCGTCATTGCACCTGCTGCACCAAGCTGACCTGCTGTAACAGGAGTTTCGTCATAGGTATACCCCACGACGATTCGTGACAATCTTTCCTTTAAATCGGTAATCGATGAGGCAAGACAAAGTACGGCCATAACCTCAGAGGCAACAGTTATGTCATAACCATCCTCACGGGGAACACCGTTTACTCTGCCGCCAAGACCATCGGTAACAAATCTGAGCTGACGATCATTCATATCAACACAACGTTTCCACGTTATACGTCTGAAGTCAATGTTCAGCTCGTTTCCCTGATAGATATGGTTGTCAAGCATTGCAGCAAGAAGGTTGTTTGCCGCACCGATTGCATGAAAGTCACCTGTGAAATGGAGGTTGATATCCTCCATAGGTACAACCTGTGCATAGCCGCCCCCTGCGGCGCCGCCTTTGACACCGAACACGGGGCCAAGGGATGGTTCACGAAGGGCAACCATTACATTCTTGCCTATTTTTTTCATACCATCTGCAAGACCGATTGTTGTAGTAGTTTTACCTTCGCCGGCAGGGGTAGGGGTGATTGCTGTAACCAGAATAAGTTTTGCCTTTCTCTTCTTTTCCTTCAGCAGCGAAAGGTCAATCTTTGCCTTGTAATTTCCATAAAGCTCAATATATTTTTCGTCAATTCCCGCAGATTTTGCAATTTCGGTAATATTCTGCATCTTGACGCTTTGAGCAATTTCAATATCTGTTTTCATAGGTATTTACCTCCAAATATTATTCCTTGAGCACTTATGCATACAATTTAAACTTTATAATAGTCAACTGCTGACTTGAATATTCCCATATCAAATCTGCCTTCAACATTCTTATAAAGTCCGTATCCCCATCTTTCGGTATGCCCCATCTTGCCTAAGATTCTGCCGTCAGGTGATGTAATACCCTCGATTGCAAAGGTTGAGCCGTTGGGATTGTACTGAATTTCGTTGGTGGGGTTGCCATCTAAATCAACATACTGTGTAAGAATCTGTCCATTTTCGGCAAGTTCCTTAACGAGAGCATCACTTGCCATAAAGCGACCCTCGCCGTGTGAAATCGGAACGGTGTAAATGTCACCCACATTTGCATTTGACATCCATGGTGATTTGTTGGATGCAACACGGGTACGTACAAGCTTTGACTGGTGGCGTGAGATTGTATTGTAGGTAAGTGTGGGGCAGTTTTCATCGGTGTCGATAATCTTGCCATAGGGCACAAGACCAAGCTTGATAAGTGCCTGGAAACCATTGCAAATACCGCACATCAAGCCGTCACGCATATCAAGAAGCTCGGATGTAGCTTCCTTAATTTCAGGGTTGCGGAAAAATGCTGTTATAAATTTTGCAGAACCGTCGGGCTCGTCACCGCCGGAGAAACCACCGGGAATGAACACTATCTGTGATTCCTTGAGTGATTTTGCAAATGCCTCAACGGATTCGGAAATTGCCTGAGGTGTAAGGTTGTTAATTACAAAAATCTCGGGATGGGCACCTGCGTCACGCATAACCTTTGCAGTATCAAATTCGCAGTTTGTTCCTGGGAACACAGGAATCAACACCTTGGGCTTTGCAACGCCGATTTTTGGAGCAACAACCGATTTTGCATCATAGCTAAATGACGGAATATCCTTCTTCTCAGTTTCAATATTACAGGAATAAATCTTTTCGAGCTTGTTTTCGTACTCTGTCAAAAGTTCATTCATGCAAATAATGTCATTCTTATAAGAAATCGCCAATTTTTCGGTAGTGTAACCCAGCACTACACCAACGTTTTCTTCATTGCTGAGTTCGACAACAAACGAACCATAGCTGTACCCGAAGATATCATCAAGGGTAATTTCGTCATCAAACTTAAAGCCGATATCGTTACCAAAGCCCATCTTCATTACAGCCTCTGCAACGCCGCCATAGGTAGGTGTGTATGCACTTATTGCTGCACCGCTGCGAACAAGGGCTGTAACTGTCTTAAAGCAGTCAAGCAGACTTTCAGTAACAGGGAGACCGTTTTGGTCGTATTCAGGTTTAATCCATACGACCTTATTCCCTGCCTTTTTAAATTCGGGCGAGATAATATTATCAACATTTTCGTCTGTAACCGCAAAGGAAACCAATGTAGGAGGAACATCAATATTTTCAAAGGTACCGCTCATTGAGTCCTTACCACCGATAGCTGCAATTTCAAGGTTTTTCTGGGCGTCAAATGCACCAAGAAGAGCAGCAAGGGGCTTGCCCCAACGGCGTGGATCTTTTTTGGGTTTTTCAAAATATTCCTGGAAGGTAAGGTAAACATCCTTAAATTCTGCACCTGTTGCAACCAGCTTTGATGCAGATTCAATAACCGCAAGATAAGCACTGTGATAGGGGCTCTTTTCTGCGATGAAGGGGTTGTATCCCCAAGACATTACAGATGTGGTTTTGGTGTGCTTTTTTTCAACAGAAACCTTGTTTACCATTGCCTGAATAGGTGTTTTCTGGTTCTTGCCGCCAAAAGGCATAACAACAGTTCCTGCACCGATTGTTGAGTCAAAACGCTCGGAAAGTCCTCTCTTTGAGCAAACGTTAAGGTCTGAAGCAAGTTTCATATATGCATCCTTGAAATCTGTAACCTCTGCTTTTTTATAACATTCAGGCTTTACAGGTGCAATATCAATGTGCTTTTCAGCACCGTTTGAGTTAAGGAATTCGCGAGAAATGTTTACAATTTCCTTACCGTTCCATCTCATAATCAGGTAAGGCTTTTCTTTAACAACAGCCACAACTGTTGCCTCTAAGTTTTCGCTCTTTGCAAGCTCCTTAAATCTTTCAACATCAGCAGCCGCAACAACAACCGCCATTCTCTCCTGAGATTCGCTGATTGCAAGCTCTGTTCCGTCAAGACCCTCGTACTTTTTGGGAACGGCATTAAGGTCAATCTCAAGTCCGTCAGCCAATTCGCCAATGGCAACAGACACACCGCCGGCACCAAAGTCGTTACAGCGCTTGATAAGAAGAGATGCCTCTTTATTGCGGAAAAGTCTTTGCAGCTTTCTTTCCTCTGGAGCATTACCCTTCTGTACTTCTGCACCACAGCTCTCTAAAGATTCAACTGTGTGAGATTTTGAAGAGCCTGTTGCGCCGCCACAGCCGTCACGGCCTGTTTTGCCGCCAAGGAGAATTACGATATCACCGTCTTCGGGGCGTTCACGTCTTACGTTTTCGGCAGGGGCCGCCGCCACAACAGCGCCGATTTCCATACGCTTTGCAGCATATCCGTCGTGAAAGATTTCGTCAACCTGACCGGTAGCAAGACCAATCTGGTTACCGTAAGAGCTATAGCCTGCTGCTGCGCCTGTGACAATCTTTCTTTGGGGTAACTTGCCCTCGATTGTTTCAGAAACTGGCTTTAGCGGGTCAGCAGCACCGGTAACACGCATTGCCGCATAAACATAAGAACGTCCTGACAGCGGGTCGCGGATTGCACCACCGATACAAGTTGCCGCACCGCCAAAGGGCTCGATTTCTGTGGGATGGTTGTGTGTCTCGTTCTTAAATAAAAGTAACCATTTTTCGGTTTCGCCATCAACATCCACATCTATTTTTACTGTGCAGGCATTGATTTCTTCACTTTCATCAAGACCATCAAGCTTGCCGTTTGCCTTTAGATATTTTGCGGCAATTGTGCCGATATCCATAAGATTTACCGGTTTTGTTCTGCCAATCGCCTTGCGAGTTTCAATATACCTGTCATACGCCGCCTGAAGAAGCTCGTCCTCAAACTTGACACTGTCAATCGTGGTGAGAAATGTTGTATGGCGGCAATGGTCTGACCAATAGGTATCAATCATTCTGATTTCAGTAATTGTAGGATTGCGCTTTTCGCTGATAAAATAATTCTGGCAGAACCTGATATCGTCAATATCCATTGCAAGACCCATATCATCAATCATTTTTTCAAGACCTGCAACGTCTAAGTCAATAAATCCGTCAAGGGTTGCAACTGTTTCAGGAATGTCATAAACCGCCTTAAGCGTTTCAGGCATTTCAAGGGTTGCCTCTCTTGATTCAACGGGGTTGATTACGTATTTCTTGATTTCTGCGATATCCGCATCTGTCAGTTTGCCATAAAGCATATAAACCTTTGCTGCCTTAACTGTGGGTCGGTCGCCCTTTGAAATAAGCTGAATACATTCCTCGGCTGAATTTGCACGAAGGTCAAACTGACCGGGCAGAAATTCAACAGCAAAAATAAAATCACATTTATCTGTAATTTCGTCTGTTACAATATCAAGCTGTGGTTCAGAAAATACAGTCTTTTTGCAATAATCAAAAAGCTCCTTATCAATATTTTCAACATCATAACGGTTAATTATTCTTACATCGTCAAGTCCCTTAATCTGAAGGAGCTTAACAAGGTCATTTTTCAGTGATTTTGCCTCTGCGGCAAGCTCACTTTTCTTTTCAACAAAAACTCTGTATACCATAATTATTCCTTTCTTATCTCAAAGCAGCCAGGGCTTTTTGTCCTATGTCTTTTCTACAAAATGCGTTGTCAAACTTAACTTTTTCAACCGTTTTGTATGCGGCAGATATTGCACAGCTAAGGCAAGCTCCAACCTCGGTTACGCCCAGAACTCTGCCGCCGCCTGTCACCAGCTTGCCGTCCTTAACTTTTGCGCCTGCCACAAAAATTCCGTCTGAATTTTCGGGAAGGATGATTTCAAACCCGGTTTCATACTCGCCAGGATAGCCATTAGATGCAACAACCACGCAGCAAGCGGCTTTCTCTGAGAATTTAACCTCTGCATCCTTAAGCGTTCCCTTTTCAACGTGCTGCATAATCTCAAAAAGGTCACTTTCGAGCAAGGGAAGAACAACCTGAGTTTCGGGGTCACCAAAACGGCAGTTGTATTCAATAACCTTGGGGCCCTTTTCGGTGAGCATAAGTCCGAAGTATAAACAGCCTTTGAAGGTTCTTCCTTCCTTATTCATTGCCTCCATTGTGGGAACAAAGATTTTTTCCATACACTCGTCGGCAATTTCCTTTGTGTAATAAGGATTGGGAGCAATTGTTCCCATACCACCGGTGTTAAGACCTTTGTCTCCGTCAAGAGCACGCTTGTGGTCCATTGATGATACCATAGGAACAACCACGTTGCCGTCGGTAAAGCTGAGAACCGAAACCTCGGGTCCTGTAAGAAACTCTTCAATTACGACATTGTTGCCGCTGTCACCAAAGATTTTTTCCTCCATCATTGAGCGGACAGCTGCCTTTGCGTCATCTCTTGTTTCTGCGATAATAACACCCTTGCCCAATGCAAGACCATCGGCCTTGATAACTGTGGGGATTGGTGCTGTTTCAAGATATTTAAGTGCCGCATCCATATCGCTGAATACTTCGTATTGGGCTGTGGGAATGTTGTACTTTTTCATCAAATTCTTTGAAAAAACCTTGCTCCCCTCAATAATTGCGGCATTTGCCCTTGGACCAAAGCAAGGAATTCCCTTTGCATTGAGAGCATCAACCGCACCCAGTACTAACGGGTCATCTGGTGCAACAACGGCAAATTCAATACCGTTTATAACAGCAAACTCAACGATTTTATCTATATCCTTTGCCCCGATATCAACACATTCCGCATCAGCAGCAATACCGCCGTTTCCTGGAAGTGCATAAATCTTTGACACCTTGGGGCTCTTTTTCAGTGATTTTATGATGGCGTGCTCACGTCCGCCGCCACCGACTACCATAATTTTCATATATTCAAAACCTTTCGGACATATTTTATTTAGATATTTCAAAAGCGAGGAAAAAGTGGTGAAAAATGTTCAAACCGAGTCCCGCCGCTGTGCTGTGTGCACCGCAAGTGGCGAGGTTTATGCGTAGCACAAACGCTTTGTGCGGTCTGCGCAAATTTAGCCACTCTCCTCATTAATGATGGAACAATCTCATTTTGGTGAATGCCATTACCATTCCATGACTATTACATGCTTCAATTACATTATCATCACGGATTGAGCCACCAGGCTCTGCGATGTATGTAACGCCGCTTTTTGCAGCACGCTCGATATTGTCACCAAACGGGAAGAATGCATCACTGCCGAGAGCCACACCTGATATTTTTGAAAGATAATCCTTCTTTTCTTCTCTTGTGAGGGGTTCGGGTTTGTGTGTGAAAAGCTTTTCCCACTTGCCGTCTGCAAGAACATCCTCGTCATCATCTGAAATATACACGTCAATTGTGTTATCACGGTCGGGTCTGCCGATAGTATCAAGGAAGGGCAGGTTGAGAACCTTTTCGTGCTGGCGAAGGTGCCAGATGTCTGCCTTGTTGCCTGCAAGTCTTGTACAATGAATTCTTGACTGCTGACCTGCGCCTACGCCGATTGCCTGACCATCTTTTGCAAAGCATACCGAATTGCTTTGTGTATATTTAAGGGTAATAAGAGCAATTATAAGGTCACGCTTTGCGCTATCCGGCATTTCCTTATTTTCTGTAACAATTTCTGCGAGAAGGTCTTCGTCAATTTTGAAGTTGTTTCTACCCTGTTCAAAGGAAATTCCGTAAACCATCTTGATTTCCTGTTCGGCAGGCACATAATTTTCGTCAATCTTTACTATATTGTAGTTGCCGTTTCTTTTGCTTTTGAGGATTTCAAGCGCCTCTGGCTCGTAACCGGGAGCGATTACACCGTCAGAAACCTCACGCTTAATCAGCTTTGCTGTGACAACATCGCAAACATCGCTGAGGGCAATCCAGTCACCGAATGATGACATTCTGTCAGTACCCCTTGCACGTGCATAGGCTGTTGCCAGAGCAGATGAGTCTAAATCCTCGATATCGTCAACAAAGCAAGCTTTTTTAAGTTCGGCACTCATAGGAATACCAACTGCCGCAGATGTAGGGCTTACGTGCTTGAAGGAGGTTGCCGCAGGCATACCAAGGGCTGCTTTCAGTTCCTTTACAAGCTGCCAGCTGTTGAAAGCATCAAGAAAGTTAATATATCCTGGCTTTCCTGAGAGTATCTCGATAGGAAGCTCACTTCCGTCATTCATAAAAATCTTTGCCGGCTTTTGGTTGGGATTGCAACCATATTTAAGTTCAAATTCTTTCATTTTGAAACGTCCTTTCCTTTTGTATTGAATGGGCTGTTACCCTAATAATTATCATATCTAAAAAACACCAAACGGAGTCACAAAAATGTGACTCCTTTGAGTTTAGGCATTTTTATTTATCATTCTATTGACTTCTTCGCCTGTTTTAAGGTTAATGTATCTCACATACAAAGAAATCTTGTTATTCTCATTAAGGTTTGCCCAGATTTTGTCTGTGAACTCGTCAATGTCATTGGGGATAGCAACACGCTCTGGCTCGCCCTGGAAGGTGGGGATAGGGTTTCCATCACAAACATAGGTGTGGATAAAATGTCCCAAGCCATTAAGAGCCTTATATGAGTATGTAAATCTGTTGCATTCTGTACCTTCAGCATCTGCACTCTTAAGGATGCTCATTTTGTATGAGAAATCATTTTTATCAAATGTCATCATTCCACTGATTCTGGGAGTCCAGTTGGGACCGTCGGGCTCAAAGCAACGTGTATCAAGAGCCTCTTCAAAGGTTTTGCCCCTTTCAAGAAACTCAATAACAGTATCGGTCTGGTCACCGTTTGTTGCAACAAGCTTATTTTCAAACTTTCTGATTGGTGAATAAATAATCAGGCTTGGGTCTTCAACCTTGGATTCGTCAAAGGGATAAATAATAACCTCACTACCGTCCTCAACAAACACACGGTTGCGGCTGTTTTCAGATCTGCCCATAATGAAATATGCAACAACGGCATTCTCGCCGTCCTCACTTTTGCCAAGAACTATACCTCTGCCAACGTAAGGATTTCCATTGATAAGCTCGCCCATATCGTTAATCTTGTAAATATCCATATTAATATCCATAGCCTTTCTGCCCACAAGTAGTAATGAAGAAATATAACACCAAATTGTGGGCAGATAAGGTGTTAAATGGATATTTGCCCATGTGCGTTTCGCCCACGGCAAAAATTTCGCACGGGCATTTAAATCTTATTAACGTGATTTATCACGTTAAATTTCCTTTCTATCTGTTTTCTGCCAGTTTTGCAGAAACAAGCTCCGCCGCCTGGGGAAGAATTTTCCATTCGGCCTCTTCCATAACTCTCTTCTGGAGAATTTCAGCAGTGTCGCCCTCTTTAATTTCAACTGCCTTTTGCAGTATTATTTCACCGCCATCGGGAACTTCGTTCACAAAATGTACTGTCGCCCCCGTAACCTTAACCCCATATTCAAGAGCCGCCTCGTGTACGCGAAGACCGTAAAAACCCTTTCCGCAGAACGAGGGGATAAGTGAGGGGTGTACGTTTATAATCCGTTGGGGATACCTTGATGTAAAACTCTCGCTGAGTATGCACATAAACCCTGCCAAAATTATCAGTTCTATACCCTTGCTCATCAAAACCTCGATTAAAGTTTCTTCAAACAACTGTTGGTTTCCACCAAGCTCCTTTTTTGAAATCACAGCGGTATCAATTCCCGCATTTTGTGCTCTTGTAAGTGCATATGCATCTGCATTGTTTGAAATAACAAGGTCAATCTGACCGCTTTTGATTATTCCGTCATTCTGGGCATCAATAAGCGCTTGGAGGTTTGTACCGCCGCCTGAAACAAGAACAGCAATCTTTGTTTTTAGCATATAACAACACCCTCGTCGCTCTTTATAATTTCGCCGATGATGTATGCATCCTCGCCGTTTGCCTTGAGAATTTCAACAGCTTTTTCCGCATCCTCTTTTGCAACCACAACGCTCATACCAACGCCCATATTGAAGGTGTTGAACATATCTCTTTCAGGAATGTTTCCAATTCTTGCAATAAGTTCAAAAATAGGAAGAACGCGAACTGAATCTCTTTTTATCTTTGCGCCAAAGCCCTTGGGGATACTGCGTGGAATATTCTCATAAAAGCCGCCGCCTGTAATGTGAGAAACTGCCTTAACAGTGATTTCTTCAAAAAGTGCAAGCATAGGCTTAACATAAATCTTTGTAGGGGTGAGAAGTGTCTCGCCCACAGATTTGCCGCCCAGCTCTTCACGCGGAGTCTTTATATCTGCGTTTTCAACGTCAAATACCTTTCTTACAAGAGAAAATCCGTTTGAGTGAACACCGCTTGAAGGAAGCGCAATAATTGCATCGCCCTCTTTGATGGTCTTGTTGTTTAAAACCTTGTCCTTGTCAACAACACCAACAGAGAAACCCGCAAGATCGTATTCGTCTTCGGGATAGAAACCTGGCATCTCGGCAGTTTCGCCGCCGATAAGGGCACAGCCCGACTGAACACAGCCCTCTGCCACGCCCGAAACAATTTGTGCAACCTTTTCGGGATAATTTTTGCCAACTGCAATATAGTCAAGGAAGAACAACGGTTTTGCACCACAACATATAATGTCGTTTACACACATGGCCACGCAGTCTATTCCAACTGTGTCGTGCTTGTCCATAAGAAATGCCATTTTAAGCTTTGTTCCAACACCGTCGGTTCCGCTTACCAGAACGGGCCTATCTATGCCCGTCAAATCCATTTCAAAAAGACCGCCAAATCCGCCGATATCTGATGCCGCACCTGCAGTAACAGTTCTTGCGATATGCTGTTTCATAAGCTCAACAGCCTTGTAACCAGCGGTAATGTCAACGCCTGCCGCTTTGTAACTTTCACTAAAGCTCTTTTCCATTTTCTTTTTATCCTTTCTGTATGTCAAATAAATTTAATTATATACCTATTTACCAGTGACCAATAAAAAATGGTGCGGAGTGAACAACCCTGACCCGAAGCTGTACTTTGTGTACCGCGAGTGGTTTGGTTTGTTTACTCAGTGCCGTTTTTTGAAGGTCACTCTTTGCCACTCCAGCAGTAAGTGCACAACTTACACGGTTCAAGACCTATTGCCTTTATAACACCCTCAAGGGATTGGAAATCAAGAGATTCAAAGCCCATATCCTTGCAGATTTTCTCTCTTAGCTTTTTTCCTCTTTCGGTATTGCCGTCGCTGTATTCTTCAATGTGGTTAAATCCATCGATGCCTTCAAGCTCCATAACAGTCTGTCTTGCAATAAGCTCCATTTCGTTTTTACTGCTTGTAAAGTTCAGATATTTGCAACCGTACATAATTGGCGGACAAGCCGAACGCATATGAACAGATTTTGCACCGTGCTGATAGAGAAAATCAACCGTTTCTTTAAGCTGAGTTCCCCGAACAATCGAATCATCCACAAAAAGTAAATTCTTGTCCTCAATAAGCTCGTGTATTGGCACCTGCTTCATCCTTGCAATCTTCACCCTGTCGGTCTGATGCTTGGGTGTGAAGCTACGGGGCCATGTTGGTGTGTATTTGATGAAAGGTCTTGCAAAAGGAATTCCGCTTGCGTTAGAATACCCGATTGCATGAGGCGTACCCGAATCCGGAACACCGCTGACAAAATCAATATCCTGTGCCTTTCCGTTTTTCTTATCGGTCTGTGCCATAATTTCGCCGTTGCTATAACGCATTGTTTCAACATTTCTGCCTTCATAAACAGAGTTGGGGTAGCCGTAATAGCTCCACAAAAATGCACAGATTTTCATTTCCTTACCTGGTGCTATAAGCTGCTTAATTCCGTCAAGAGTGATTTCTATCGCTTCACCGGGACCAAGCTCCATTTCATCGTCATATCCCATCTTTTTGTACGCAAAATCCTCAAAGGAAACTGCATACCCGTCTTCGTTGCTACCTATAAGAACGGGAAGTCTGCCCACTTTGTCGCGAGCAGCAATAAGCTTGCCCTCGTTGGTGAGAATCAGAATTGACACCGTGCCTTCAACCACATCGTGGACATATTCAATACCCTCGGCAAAGGTGCTTTTTTCGTTAATAAGTGCCGCTACAAGGTCAGTTGAATTAACCTTCCCGCCAGTCATAACACCAAAGTGAGCACCCTTTACCAGATGCTTTTCAATAAGTTCGTCGGCATTATTTATTCTGCCTATTGTGGCGATGGCATAGGTTCCGATTTCGGAACGTATCAAAAGGGGCTGAGGGTCCGAATCACTGATTACCCCGATTGCCGAATTGCCCTTCATTTCGTTGAATACATTTTCAAATTTGGTTCTGAAAGGAGTATTTTCAATGTTGTGAATATCTCTTTGCAAACCAATTTCGCTGTCATATGCCGCAATGCCTCCGCGACGCGTCCCCAAGTGAGAATGATAATCCGCGCCAAAGAATACGTCTGCTATTGCATCATGCCTGCTGATTGCGCCAAAAAAGCCGCCCATATATTTCCTCCGTTCAATTTATATCAAAATCTCCAATTTACTTGTTATATTTTTCTTCAACCGCTTTGTTCTTTTTAAGAACTGTTTCCATTGCATCCTTGCGTTGTGCATCAAGCTTTGCAGCAAGCTCTGCATCCGTGACCGCAATAATCTGGGCAGCTAAAATTGCTGCATTTTTCGCGCCGTCAATCGCCACAGTTGCAACAGGAATACCGGGTGGCATCTGTACGGTTGACAAAAGCGCATCCAGACCGTCAAGGTTAGAAGATTTAACAGGTATGCCAATAACAGGAAGTGTTGTGTTTGCCGCAATTGCACCTGCCAAGTGTGCCGCCATACCTGCCGCCGCAATGATTGCTCCATATCCGTTTGCTCTTGCATTCACCGCAAAATCCTTTGCCTCAACAGGTGTTCTGTGTGCTGAGTATACATGCACCTCAAAAGGTACACCAAGCTCAGAAAGAGCTGTCATTGCTTTTTCAACAACGGGAAGGTCGCTGTCCGAACCCATAATAATTCCTACTTTTTTCATAACTTTTCAATCCTTTCAGTACAATCAACTCTCAAGCCTTAAAAAATGTGTTTGGATTGCCTCATTGCAGCGAGTGGTGCTGTACTTTGTGTACAGCCCCGAGCAAAATGTGGTGATACAGGCATATTTTTTAACGCTTGAAAAACAAAAGGGCAGTTCCGTAGTATATAAATACGGACTGCCCAGACGGTCGACATAGCTTGGACTTTTTGCTTCCTTGTGGTTTAATCCACGATTCCGTCAGTTGCAAAAAGTCTTTTTTTACGATACCGGCAGCAATCTGCCACTACTTTATAAGTTTAGCATAAACGCCTGTTCTTGTCAAGAAAATTCGACATTACAATTTGCACAGAATGTGAAAGTTTTAACACTTACATTTGGATAATTTTTTCAACAATATATTTTTCTATTTCCGCTGCGACTTCATCAACCGAACGCTCGCCGTTTATAATTTTAACCATTTCACAATCCTTCATTTTTTCGAATGCCGCAAAGTATGCATCACGTACCATTGTCAGTTTTTCTTCGGTTTCGTAAATTTCAACGGTGTCACGGTTTTCAAGAATTCTTTTCATTGCCGCCTGAGGAGTTATATCAATAAAAATTGTGCAATCGGGACGCAAAGTGTCTGCGCAAAGACTGTTTGCTTTAATCACCCAACAAGGCGGCACTTCGGTGCTTTGATAGGCATATGACGAAAAATAGTATCTGTCACATATCACGGTTTCGCCATTTTCAAGACTTTTCAAAACTCCATCGCTTTCGTTTGTAATATGGTCAAGGCGGTCAGCCACAAAAAGTGCAGCCGTCACCTTTGGGTCTGCCTTTATCTTGCCCGACAAAATTTCGTGGAGTACCTTGCCGGCCATACCATAGGTTGGCTCCAGTGTCTGTCTTGTTTTAATACCCTTTGCCGCAAGCCTTTCACAGAGTATCTTCATCTGGGTAGACTTGCCACTGCCGTCTATGCCTTCGAATACTATAAATTTTCCTTTGTTTTTCATAGTTTTAGCCCCTTTAAATTTTCTGTTTATATTTTACTTTATCTGTTGTCATAAGTCAAGGCTTATAAAAATTTTATCCTCGGACAAATCACATTCCGGCGACTTTACCGTATAATACATTATAACCAAAAAACAAACAGCAAGCGAGAAACACAAAAGGTAATTTTTATAGTAAATTTCTTTTCAGGAGGTGTAAATGTATGGGTTGCTTTGGAGGTTCAAATAATTCTTGTCTTTGGATTATTTTGATTCTTATCCTTATCTGCTGCTGCGGTTGTGGCGACAACAACGGTTGTGGCTGCGGTAATGCTTTAAGCCGTGGAAACGACTGCTGCTGTGACTAAGCAAAACATAACGCTTTTGGAAAGGAGGTGCGAAAGTATGTGCTTTGGTAATGATAACAGCTGTCTCTGGATCATCTTGATTCTTATCCTTATCTGCTGCTGCGGTTGCGGCAACAACGGTACTTTCAGCAATAACGGCTGCGGCTGTGGCTGCTAAAATACACAAACGCCGACGGGAAATCCGTCGGCGTTTTCGTTTTATTTCATCTTGCCTTCTTTATGTGTTTAAAAGTCTCCTTTTCACCCTTTTCTGCAAGCATAACAAGCCAGCCTTCTAAAAGTTCGGAGGTTTCGGGGTGAATGCTCCGCCTCGGCTTTCCGCGCATAAAATACTCAACAGGATGATTATCCGTGTAGTTTTTGCCCTGATAAATTTTGCTTGCTGCAACTCTGTCGCAAAACATTTCCTTGACAAAGCGGATTGGCATTTTTACAGGTGAAATCTGCTTGGTTTCGGGATTGTAGTCTGTCCAGTATTCAAAATGATGTCTGTTTCTGCCCTTGTGATGCATCCACGCAAGAGAGTGTCCAAATGTGGCACGTTCTTCTTCATTGGGACTGCGTGTACCAAGAAAGAACTTTACTCCCGGAATAAATTCGGTTGGCGAAAACTTTGATAAATCGTGCAGCAACCCACGTACGGGAATACCCACACGACAGCAATGGACAAACACCTTGTGACGATGGCGCACAACCGTTGACAAATGCCCGAAAAAGTTTTTTAACATCCCACTGCGCTCTCCTTTTAACAAAATTTGCAATAAAACTATACTATCATAAATAAATAAAAAATGCAAATATTTTTAAACTACACAAAAACAGTTGACAAAAATTTTTTTATCGTGTATAATAACAATAGAAAAAGGCAAGACCTCAATCGGTTATGCCAAATAAATATCGTTTATAAAAAATAACGCACTACTTGGCGGTGGGCGTTATTTTTTTATGGTTAATGCTAAAAGCAACAAAATTATCATAAATGAAATTATGTAATTTTCTTCCATATGCTATCACCTCCCCTATAAGAGATGATGGCATAACCGCCCAGCTTTTACGCTTGTTTTCAGTCTTGCCTTTATGCCGGATTTCTCCGACAGAAACATTATACAACATTTAGAACATTATTTCAATATCTTTTTATTGAATTCTTCATTTATACATGTAAATAAAATTATTGTTGTATTTTTTGTAATCTTGTGTTATAATACTTAGGCTACACAAATTGAATATATTATAAAATGCTTTTTGTAGGAATACTTTATCTTTTTTTAGTATACCTTAATGACAAATGAACAAGGCAAAAACGCAAGTTTAAGGTCGTTAGGGTATATAAAGTATTCTATATTCCATTTGTGTAGCAGCAAATCGAAGCTTGCGTTTTTCGTGCGGCAGCTTCGGTTGCCGCACTTTTTATTTTAGAAAGGAAGTTTACAATGCCTGATTACAAAGCGCTTTATGAACAGCTTTTTGACGTAGTTACAGATGCAATTATAAAACTAAAACAAGCACAGATTGATACTGTTGACTCCCTTCTTGAAGAAAAGAGCAAGGAAAAAAGCGAAAAAATATCGGCACAAATTAAAGCTGATTTTGGCAAAAAATCCAAAAAAGACTAGTTTTTATAAACGTAAAACGACGGGATAAAAAATCCCGCCGTTTGTTCTTTAAATCTTTTCAAGCCCCCATATTGTATTGTTGTAGTCCATAATCGACCTGTCACTTGAGAAATATCCTGCTTTTGAAACATTGATAATCGCCTTTTTATTCCAGATGTCAGGCATCTGGAAGTCCTTTGCCATACGGTGACCTGCATCAAGATATGATTCAAAGTCGCGAAGGAGCAGATAGGGGTCGGCAAAGCCGTGACCGAATACCAATCCGTGATAAAGCTCCTGGAACAAGTTCTGGTTGTCAGGAGTGAAGGTTCCGTCAATAAAACTATCAACAATACCCTTTATCACCATATTCTGAGAGTATACCTCTGAACTGCCTGAATGTCCTGACGCATAGATGTTCAATACCTCCTGAGATGTAAGACCGAAAATATAAATATTATCAAGACCTACGCGTTCAGCAATTTCAACGTTGGCACCATCTAAAGTTCCTATTGTCAAAGCACCGTTGAGCATCAGCTTCATATTACCTGTGCCCGATGCCTCTTTGCTGGCAGTTGAAATCTGTTCGCTGAGGTTGGCTGCTGCAACAATCTTTTCGGCAATAGATACACTGTAATTTTCAATAAACACAACCTTGAGTATATCCTTTGTTCTGGGGTCGTTGTTTACCACATTTGCAATATTGTTAATCAGCTTGATAATCAGCTTTGCCGTGTGGTAACCGGGAGCCGCCTTTGCACCAAATATAAAGGTTTCGGGCAACATGCTTGCCTGAGAGGGATTTTCCGTTATCATCTTATAACGGTAAATTATATGCATTGCCTTCATAAGCTGACGTTTATATTCATGCAGTCTTTTTATCTGCACATCAAAGAGCGAATTGGCGTCAATCACAATTCCGTTATGTTCCTTGATATAGTCTGCAAGCTTCAGCTTATTTTCCTGCTTGATTTCTGCAAACTTTTCACGGAATGCACTGTCGTCTGCAAATTTTTCAAGCTTTTCAAGATTTTCAGCCTTCTTTATCCAACTGCCACCGATTGCATCTGTAATCAATGCTGCAAGGCGTGGATTTGCTTTAAGGAGCCAACGTCTTGGCGTTACGCCGTTGGTAACATTTTTGAACTTTTCAGGAGATAGTATATGATAATCCCTGAAGGTTTCATTCTTTAAGATATCGGTATGAAGTGCCGCAACACCATTGATGCTGTGGCAGGCAGTAAGGCAAAGGTTCGCCATATTAACATTACCGCCTGATATAACCGCCATATACTCAATCTTGCCGATGTCGTTGCCAAATCTTGATTGAAGCTTTTCACGCTGTCTGCGGTCAATCTCCCTGACAATCATAGCAACACGGGGCAGCAGAGTTTCGACCATTGACATAGGCCATTTTTCAAGTGCCTCGGTCATAATTGTGTGGTTTGTATAAGCAAAAATCCGTTGTGTAATATCCCACGCCTCATCCCAGCCAAAGCCTTCTTCGTCCATAAGGATACGCATAAGTTCAGGTATTGCTATTGTGGGATGTGTGTCATTGATATGAATCTGCACATACTTGGGCAGTTCATAAAGGCTGTGTCCACGGCGTTTTTGCTTGGACAAAATCCACTGAATTGTTGCCGACACAAAGAAATACTGCTGTTTAAGCCTGAGCAACTTGCCTTCATAATGATTGTCCTCGGGATAAAGAATTTGCGAAACAACCTCGGCAAGCTCCTTATCCTTAACCGCCATTGCATAATCGCCACGATTAAATTCAATCATATTGATAATCTGAGGCGAACGAGCCTTCCACAGTCTTAATGTATTAACCAGTTTTGAATTATATCCCGAAATGGGCATATCATAAGGTTCGGCAATAACCGTGTTATATCCCGTGTGACGGAATTTCATTCTGCCGTCCTCGAAATATTCTTCAATGTGACCGTTGTAGTGTACCTCAACGCTGTCCTCAGGGCGCTCTATTTCCCATACGTTGCCGTCCTCAAGCCATGGGTCAGGCATTTCAATCTGATAGCCGTCAACTATTTTCTGTTTGAACAGGCCATATTCATAACGGATGCCACAACCAAACGCAGGGAGTTCCAATGTGGAAAGGGAGTCTAAAAAACAAGCCGCAAGTCTACCAAGTCCGCCGTTGCCAAGACCTGCGTCATTTTCTACATCCTCAACAGTTGACAAGTCGATGCCCATTTCCGAAAGTGCCTCGCGGTATATGTCGGTTTGCATAATATTCATCATATTATTGCCAAGTGCTCTGCCCATAAGGAATTCAAAGGATAGATAATAAAGCTCCTTTTTGTGGCCGTTTTCAAGTATTTCTCTGGATTTTGCCCACTCCTCCATAATTCCGTCACGGACAGTAAACGCGCACGCTTTGTATATCTGGTCGGGCGTTGCATTTTCAACGGTTTTGCCGTAGTATCTGCGCAGCTTGCCTGAAATAGTGCTCTTTATTTTTTCTTTCAAAGCTTTTGCTTCTGTCTTTTTCATATTTGCCATTTTCCTGTTTTTTCCTCCAAATTTCTTGCTGTTTAAATATCTCTATATTCCTGTAAGCTTGCTGTAAATTTTCAAATATTCCTTTGCAGATTCCGTCCATGAAAAATCCTCCTTCATCGCCCGTTGACACAGCTTTTTCCATACAGTCTTGTCTGCAAAAAAACTAATTGCGCGCTTGATTGTGAAGGTCATATCGCGGGCATCAGGCGCATAAAAACTGAAACCATTGCCCTCGCCTGTGAACTCGTTATATGACATTATGGTATCCCTAAGCCCGCCGGTTTCACGCACAATGGGGATTGTTCCGTAGCTGAGCGCAATAAGCTGCCCCAAACCGCAGGGCTCAAACAACGATGGCATCAAAAACAAATCAGATGCCGCATAAATGCGGTGTGCCATTTCGTTGCTGAATGTAATATTTGCCGACACCTTATCTGGATTGCACCATGCATGGTGACGGAACATTTCCTCGTACCTTTCTTCGCCCGTACCAAGAATGACAAACTGCATATCAAGCTGAAGCAGCTCGCCCATGGCATCGGCAATGATGTCAAGACCCTTCTGGTCAACAAGCCTTGAAACAAGACCAATCATAACCTTTTCGCCGTCAACGGGAAGTCCAAGCTGCTCCTGCAAAGCCATCTTGTTTTTCCTTTTGCCCTCTAAAACATCCATAACTCCATAATTGCACGGTATATTTTTGTCCGTTTTAGGATTGTATTCACTGTAATCTATACCGTTTAAAATTCCGTAAAGCGAATTTGACCGTGCCGAAAGCAAGCCGTCAAGCCGCTCCCCTCCCGTGTGAGTTTTAATCTCCTTTGCATAGGTGGGGCTGACTGTTGTAACCACATCAGAATATACAATCCCCGCCTTCATCAGATTGGCACAGCCGTGAAATTCAAGCTTGTCGTCGGTAAAATATTCATCACCCAGCGACAGGAAATCTTTGACTGCATCAATCGAATAAATTCCCTGATATTTGAGATTGTGTATTGTAAAAACAGTTTTTATATCCCTGTAAAAATCATTCTGCTTGTAATAAGCTTCCAGAACCACAGGAACCGCTCCCGTCTGCCAATCGTTGCAATGAATTATATCAGGTTTGAAATCAACTTTCGGCAGAATTTCAAGAGCCGCCTTATCAAAAAAAGCAAACCTTTCCAAATCGTCCCATTTATAAAGACACTTTTCGCCGAAATAATATTCGTTATCTATAAAATAATAGGTTACTCCTGCCTTCTTAATCGAAAACACGCCACAATATTTATTTCGCCAGCCCACAGGGACATAGGTATAAAGCTCAAAGTTCATTTCGGAAACAAATTTATCTGCTATAAGACCGTATTTAGGCATTATAACTCTTACATCATTTCCCTGCATAGCAAGATTTTGAGGCAGTGCGCCCAAAACGTCGCCAAGGCCTCCTGATTTGGCAAAAGGAGCAACCTCAGAGGATAGCATCAGTATATTCAAAATATCCTCTCCTTTCTGTTTATATACATCAAACAACTGTGCGCTTGCCGATAACCAGCGGATAGGTGCTTTGACCCATCAGTTTTTTGCCGCTGCATAAAATAACTTCCTTATCGAAAATTGCGTTTTCAACGGCACAATTATCCATTATCTGTGATTTCTGCATTATTATTGAGTCCTTAATATGCGAACCCTTGCCGATTTTTACGCCACGGAATATAATACAGTTTTCAACAGTACCTTCAATCACGCAACCATCAGCAATTACCGAATTTGTAACCTTTGCATCCTTGCCGTATTTGGTTGGAACGCTGTCCTTAACCTTGGTGTAGATGCTCTTGCCATTGGCCTTTCCAAACAACTCGGCACGGACTTTAGGGTCAAGAAGTTCAAGATTAAAGCGATATAACGACTCAATGCTGTCGATCTTGTTTTTGTAGCCTTCAAAACGGTATGCATAGATTTTACTCTTATCTACATTCGCAAGCAGAATGTTCTTTGAAATAAGGTGCTCATCGTGAGCAAGGCAGTCCTCTATCATCTCAATAAGAAGGCTCTTTTTAATAAAGAACATATGCATATAAGAACAATCTGTTTTTTGCCGTCTGGGGTAAACCTGAATATCGGTAACTCTGCTATCTTCGTCAATGTCAAAAAGGATGTGCTTTTCAAGCTCTTTTTCGCTGAGATTTTGTGCCGTTGTATATACCACCGTTATATCGGCACCCTTTTTGAAATGGAATTCCATCACTTTTTCAAGGTCGATATTGCAGATAGTGTTGCAGTCAGAAAGCATAACATATTCCTGGCGGCTTCGTTTAAGATACCTCATTGCACCGTTTAAATAGTCGATGCCGCCCATAATTCTGCCGCCTGTTTCCTGATTTTCAGGTGGGGGAAGAATGAAAAGACCCGTTTCCTTTCTTGACAAATCCCAGGCTCTGCCGCTGCCAACGTGGTCAACCAGGGACTGATTTTTGTAGCCCGTGGCAAGACCCACGTTAACAATGCCCGAATTCACCATATTTGACAGCATAAAGTCAATAATTCTGTACCTTCCGCCCACGGGAACCGCAGCAAGAGAACGTACACTCAAAAGCTCGCCCAGGTTAACCTCGGAGTTTTCTGAAAAAATCAAACCTAATGTATTATTATTTTCCATAACTGTTCACCCTCAGGCAGTAGCCGTTCCTTTCGCAGATTTTGTATTTTTTGTTTTATTCTTTATGTTGCGTGTAACCATAGAGCAAGCCGCCACCTTGATGTCGCTTTCGACTTTTATGTTGGGGCCTATCAGTGTTATATCATCAGAACAAATCTTGGTGTTGTGGAAATCATCCACTGCATCGCTGTCTGCGCTGCCTATCACCGCACCTTCGGAAATATAGGCATTTGTACCTATAATCGACTTGGTCAGAACTGCATTTTTGCCTATATGAGCACAGGGAAACACAACAGAATCACGGATGACCGCTCCTTCCTCCACGGTTACACCCTGGAATATAACCGAATTTTCAACATCGCCGTAAATCTCGCAGCCCTCGGTAATATAACAGTTCTTTACCCGTGATTCGGGCGCAAGATAGTGAGGCGGATTTGCAGGATTGCGGCTGAAAATCTTCCAGCTTGGGTCATCAATTTCATAGCCCGGATTATCGGAAAGCAAATTCATATTCGCCTCCCAAAGGCTTTGGATTGTACCAACATCCTTCCAGTAGCCGTCAAAGCGGTATGCAAGCATCTTGTTTCCGTCGTCAAGCATTTTGGGGATAACATTTTTACCGAAATCATTGTCAGATTTTGGGTCGTTTTCGTCTGCAATAAGATATTTTTTAAGAATATCCCAGCTAAATACATAAACACCCATTGACGCCAGATTGCTCTTTGGTTTTTTGGGCTTTTCCTCGAATTCCACTATATTCATATCTGCATCGGTATTCATAATGCCAAATCGCGATGCCTCATTCCAGGGAACCTCAATTACCGCAATGGTAGCCGCCGCACCTGCCGCCTTGTGTGCCTTCACCATTTTGGAATAATCCATTTTGTAAATATGGTCGCCTGAAAGAATAACTACGTATTCAGGGTCAAACCCGTCAACAAACCCTATGTTCTGATAAATGGCATTTGCCGTACCCTTATACCATTCACCCTTATCGGCGGAAACATATGGTGGCAAAACATACACACCGCCATTATTTCTGTCAAGGTCCCATGGACGCCCGTTTCCTATATAAGTATTAAGTTCCAACGGCTGATATTGGGTCAAAACACCCACCGCTGTAATGCCAGAATGGGCACAGTTGCTTAACGGGAAGTCAATGATTTTATACTTTCCGCCAAATGGAACTGCCGGCTTTGCAATATTCTTGGTGAGAATACCCAATCGACTTCCCTGTCCGCCCGCAAGAATCATCGCAACACATTCTTTTGCTTTCATAAAAAGACCTCCGTTTACTTATTCATTAAACCCCGTATCAGGATTTTTGCTTTTTTATATATACTGCCGAAAGTTCTGTAATGTCAATCTTGATTGAGTATCCGTTCTTATTTTTCTTTGCTTTTATTGGTTTGGTATTGTTGCCGCTTCCGCCGTACTTCTTATCGTTAGTCGAAAGCTCAACCTCATAACTGCCTGCAGACGGAACCGTAACTTCATAATCTTTGTGCTCCTGTGCCGCAAAGTTGGCAACAACTATTGTCTTATCTCTTCCGCTTCTGCTCTGCCTTAAGAATGCTACCACCGAATGCTCTCTGTCGTCGGCATTCAGCCAAGTAAAACCCCTCCAGTCGTAATCATTTTCATACATTGAACGGTTGGCTTTATAATATTCGTTTAAATCCTTTGCAAATTCCTTAAGCCCCCGATGGCTCTCATAATCAAGAAGCTGCCAGTCAAGGCCGCTTTCAAACCGCCATTCAATAAACTGACCGAATTCGCCGCCCATAAACAACAGCTTTTTGCCGGGATGAGCATACATATAAGCATACAGCAGTTTAAGGCTTGCAAACTTTTGCTCATAGCTGCCGTACATTTTGTCAAGCAAGGATTTTTTGCCGTGAACCACCTCGTCGTGTGAAAGGGGAAGAATATAATTTTCGGAATAGGCATACATCATTGAAAATGTCAGCATATTATGGTTGGAACCACGGAAATACGGGTCCATTGACATAAAACGCAGTATGTCGTTCATCCAGCCCATATTCCACTTGAAGTTAAAACCAAGGCCACCGTCGTGAACGGGCTTTGTAACCCCGCCCCAGGCCGTTGATTCTTCGGCAATCATAAGTACATTGGGATAATGTTCAAAAACAACTTTGTTAAGCTTCTGTAAAAACGCAATTGCTTCCAGGTTTTCGTGACCACCGTATTTGTTGGCAACCCACTGGCCGTCCTTGCGGTTGTAATCAAGATACAGCATACTTGAAACCGCATCAACACGCAAACCGTCAATATGATATTCTTCAAGCCAGAAAATCGCATTGGATATAAGGAAGGAATGTATCTCGGTTTTTTCCCAGTTGAACACCAGCGTTCCCCACTCCTTATGCTCGCCCAATCTTGTGTCGGGATGTTCAAAAAGAGGTGTGCCGTCAAACCGACGCAGACCGTGTGCATCACGGGGAAAGTGTGCAGGCACCCAGTCCATAATAATGCCAATTCCTGCCCTGTGGCACCTGTCAATAAATTCTTTAAGCTCTTTGGGGCTGCCGTAACGGCTGTTGGCGCTGTAATAACCCGTAACCTGATACCCCCAGGAGCCGTCAAAGGGATACTCGCAGATAGGCATAATCTCAATATGGGTATATCCCATCTCCCTGACATAAGGAATAAGCTTTTCTGCCATTTGAGAATATGTCAGCATTTCGCCATTTTCTCCACGCATCCAGGAGCCAAAATGAAGCTCATAAATATTCATCGGTTGGTCATAAGGTGCAGTTTTTTCACGTTTTTTCATCCATTGTCTATCGCCCCAGCCATAGTTCATATCCACCGTGCAGGATGCAGTTTCTGGGCGAACCTGACTGGAATAGGCAAATGGGTCGGCCTTAAGAATAATATCTCCTTCGGTCGTTTCGATACTGAATTTATAGGTTTCCCCATATCCCATATCATATACAAAGCATCTCCATATACCTGATTCGGGATATTTTTCCATAGGGTTTTTGCTTCGGTCCCATCCGTTGCGATCGCAAACCACCGAAACGGACTTCGCATTGGGCGCCCAAACCGAAAAACAGCATCCGTCTGCAACAACATGGGCACCGAGAATATTATAACTCTTATAATTTTCTCCGCAATTGAAAAGAAACATCAAGTCCCGTGAAAGTTCAGCCGCTTTGTTTTGATAATTTGTCATTTGTATGTTTCCCTCCAATATAATTTTCTCTTTTACTTTATTTTATCATTGTTGAAATATCTTGTCTATAAGTAAATTTTACATTTTTGTATTATACCCAAAATAAGCCGGCTGTTTTGGTAAATATTACCTGCAAATGAAAACTTTCGCCCCGAAACCTTCAAGTGAAACAGATACCCTTCCATCTTCGCAGGATAAAACTTCGCCTGTCGCTTGCTCGGTTAACCGGGCAACATTAGGCATTTTAAAATCAATTTCTTCTGCAAAAGGATTTCTGTTTACAACACATAACAGACTTTCGTTTTTTGCGGCTTTTCCAAATACATCCCTGCCGCCCGAAATTTTTCGCACATATGCAAACACACCGCCACAGGCATAAACCACATCAAAGCTGCCTGTCCTAAGGCAGTTGGAAGAGTTTCGCATAGCTGTTAGTTTTTTGTAATAATCAAGCAGCTCATTGTCCACACACCGCCATGTATATGGCATACGGTTAAATGGGTCGGAAAGGCCCTGCATACCGATTTCGTCGCCGTAATATATGCAGGGAACACCCACAAAGGTCATCTGCATAAATGCCGCCAGCTTTAAACGCTTTATGGCAAGGGTTTCACAATTTGCCTCAAGCCTGAACGCCGCCTTTGCCTCCCTTGACATATTAGAGTCAATATACTGTCCCGAAAGCACATTTTTTATGCGGACTGTATCGTGCGTTCCAAGTAGATTCATTGCGGAATAAAGGCTTTCTGCCGGATAATGTTCTGCAATTGTCATCAGTCTGTCAGAAAATTCCTCAGCGGATATTCCCTCTGTTAAAAAGGCAATAACATTATCCTTAAAGGGATAATTCATAACGCTGTCAAGCTCGTCACCAAGCAGATATTCCCGTCGCACACCATAGCTTTCCTTATTGGATGCATCCTCCCAGACCTCGCCTATAACAACAGCATCGGGATTTTCGGACTTTACCTCTCTTCTTAACACTTTTATAAATTCATCAGGCAGCTCGTCTGCTACGTCAAGCCTCCATCCGTGTGCACCGCACCTTAACCACTTTTTTATTATAGCATCTTTGCCTGCGAGTATATAGTCAATATATGTCGGCTCCATCTCACAAACATTTGGAAGGTTTGAACACCCCCACCAGCTCCGGTATCCGCCGTCGCACCATTGAAACCAACTGCGAAACGGCGAATTTACATCCCTGTATGCGCCGCTGTGCTCGCCGTATGTGCCGTACTTATTAAAATAAATACTGTCGCTTCCCGTGTGGCTGAACACACCGTCAAGAATGATTCTTATTCCTTTTTCTTCAGCTTTTTGGCAAAGCTCTTTAAAGTCCTGCTCTGTGCCAAGGAATGGGTCGATTTTGCTGTAATCCCCCGTGTCATAGCGGTGGTTCGAAAATGCTTCAAATATGGGATTAAGATAAATCACACTTATACCCAATTCTTTAAGGTATGGGAGTTTTTCAATAATTCCCTGAATATTTCCTCCAAAAAAATCGTTGCAGGCAGGGCCGTCCTCAAAAGGATGTCTGTTTGAAGATACAGGCTCGTACCAATCCTTGTGTATAATATATTCACTGTTCCGTCCGGGTATTTCACAAATCTGCCCTTTTTTGTAAAAACGGTCAGGAAAAATCTGATACATAACCGAATTTTTGAACCAGTCGGGGGTTTTGAAATTCCTATCATAAACTGTTATCTGCCAGGATTCGCCGTTGCAGTAATCAAGGGTTTCGCCCATTCCCTGTTTTCCCTTGCAGCACCAGTATTTTGCCCCATCCTTTTCGGAAACAAAACAATACCACAAAAGGCACGGCTCGCCTGGCATGGTCACTTTTGCAGAATATGTATATTCTCCCGCTTTTTCGTCAATACAAGCCATGGGCACAAGGCTCTCGGAATTCTGCCACAAACGAAGCCACATACTTTCGGATTTTTCATCTGTTTTTACAGTCAGGCAGACCTCACTTTCGGTTGCCGCTGCCCCGAATGGGTTTCGGTGTTCAATCAGTCGTGAGTTGTGATAAATATACATATTATTTTAAACCTCTTTTAAAAATCTATTGTTTTTTTTAAGTCTTAATGATATAATTCTTTTAGTAATGATTATATATTGTTCAAATTCTAAACCCTGTGTGCAGGTCTTTTGAACAATATATGTTTGTGTATCCGCAGGTGAATTTGATGGATTTTCGTTGCGACGGATTGCAGCAATGCTTTGTGCCTTGCAAGATTCGTCACAGCGGAAAGGCACAAAATCAGCAAGGATGCACCATATAGTATTCAAAAGACCTGCACTAATATTATATCACAAAAAGGAGCAAAGGTAAATGCCCCAGTTTGATTTTGACAAAAACTACATAAAATTCATAATCTTTGATATGGACGGAGTTCTGATAAATTCCGAGCCCGTCACCGTAAAAGCTGCCTTAAAAGCCCTTTCTGAAGTTGGAATATCCGCCACCCCCGAAGACTTTAAGCCATACCTTGGTGCAGGTGAGGATAAATTTATTACCGAAATCTGCAAAAAGCACAAAAAGGAAAATATGGCTAGTCCTGCAATGGTACGGATGTATGAGCTTTTTAATCAATATGTTTGTACGGATTTAGAGGTTTATCCCTCTGTTCACAACCTGATTGACAAGCTAAAAAAAGCACGATTTCATCTGTGTATTGCATCAAGCTCGGCGGCAGACAAGCTGTATGCTTCGCTGAAGGCTGCAAATATTGACACTAAGCTTTTTGATGTTATCGTTACGGGCAGCGACGTAACCGACAAAAAGCCCTCTCCCGAAATCTATTTCACCGCAATGGACGAGCTTGACGCCGACCCTGAGGAATGTATCATCATTGAGGATGCGATAAACGGCATACGGGCTGCAATGGCATCAGGGGCATTCTGTTTTGGAGTAACAACTTCTTTTTCACGGGACATCCTTGAAAAAGAAGAACCCGACTTTATAGGCGACGATATAGCCGAACTGCTTGATATTTTGCGATAAAAACTTCCCCGATAAAGGAGCCTTGCTATGCTTAATTTCATTTGCTCTACCGATGAAAATCAAAAGCTGAATGAAATATATAAACGTGCAACAGCAGATGCCGAAGCCGGTAAATCTGTTTTTATTCTTGTGCCCGAACAATACTCAATGTACGCAGAGGCCGAACTGATTGACATTTTGGGGCTTTCTGCTCAGAATAACATTCAGATTCTAACCTTTTCAAGGCTTTGCAACCTGATTTTTTCAAAAACAGGACCTTTGCGCACAAGATATATCGACAAGGCAGGCAAGCATATTATGACACAACGTGCCCTGCAAATTGCCGGAAAAGATCTAATGTTTTTCAGACGCAATATCAATCAGCATGGCTTTGCCGGCCTTATACAGTCTGCCATTTCCGAATTCAAACGCTATGGGATTTCACCATCGGCACTTCAGGATGCTGCAGATAACACTGCCGATGAAAGGCTTGGTATAAAGCTCCGTGACCTGTCTCTCATATACAGAACCTTTAACTCTCTGGTTGAACGTGACCATTCGAACTCTGAAGACAATCTTGCGCTTATTATACCTAAAATTGTAAAAGCAGATTTTTTGAAGGGAAGCATTTATGTCAATTTTTTCAGAAGCTTTACTCCCACAGAATATGCAGTACTGTCGCAACTTATGCAAAAATCCGACCTGTGTGTTGCTCTTTGCTGTAATAATACCGAAAGCAGACTTGATGTTTTCTCGACACAAATTAACACCTATCACAAGCTGATTGGCATTGCCCAAAGCAACGGAATCGCTGTATCCGCTCCTTTATTTTTAAATAATACCCCACAGAACAAGATTTATGATGATCTTAAGCATCTTAAAGAAAATTTCTTTCTGTATTCTCCCGAAACCTATTCCAAAAAGCCACAACACATTCACCTGGTGCGTCCCGATAATTTTTATTCGGAGGTTGAATTCTGTGCAGGTCTTATACGCAGGCTATTGCGCGAAGAGGGCTACTGCTTTAATGATTTCCTTATTCTTACAGGAAATATGGAGAATTACGAATTGCTTGTTCCCAGTATTTTTGAAGAATATGGAATAAATTATTTTCTTGATCGAAAAATTTCCCTCAGTGAAAATCCATTTATCCGAATGATTATTTCGGTACTTGAAATCCTTTCCTATGGTTTTACATATGAACGTGTTATGCGTATTGCAAGGTCAGGATTTTTTGGCATTGCCGTTGATGAAACCGATATTTTCGAAAACTATATTCTTGCCGCAGATATTACCCACAGTCAATGGAACAGCTATAACAAATGGAGCTATAATCCCGACCCTCATATGTTTGATATGGATTACATCAATTCGGTCAAGTCAAAACTTATAAACCCTATCCTTGACCTTTCATCAAAGTTTAGCGGCAGAAAAACAACAAAAGAAATTTGCGAAAAATTATTCGAATGGCTGAAGGATATTGATGTTGAAAATCAGATTGACAACAAAATAAACAGTTTCAAGCTTTCGTCAGAGCCCGAGTCGGCAGAACAGCTGCGCCTGGTGTGGAACAGCTTTGTTTCAGTAGTTAAACAGATAGGCGATTATTTGCAGGATGAATTTTCAACCTTTGAAGAATTTTACAAGCTGTTCTCCTCCGCCTGTGGCGAGCTGAATGTAGGTATGATTCCACCCACCCGTGACAAGGTTGTCATCAGTTCTGTTGATATGTTTCGCAGTACGGGTTGCAAGGTTGTGATTGTTCTTGGTGCGATTGACGGTGTTTTCCCCCGTGATTACAAATCTGAGGGGCTTATTTCTGATGCCGAACGACTTACACTCGAACAATCCGGTCTTGTCCTTGCCCCCGACACCTTTACGCGTCAGAAGGAAGAACAGTTCCTCGTTTATTCGGTTCTCACCACCGCAAAGGAACAGCTTTATATATCTGCTCCTGTCAGCGACCGTGACGGCAAGAGCCTTAATCAATCTGAAATTTTAATTACACTGAAAAACTCCCTTTTCCCCCAGCTTGACGAAATTTGCAGCAACACAAAAGCCCTGACTTTCACAGAAAGCCCCAAATCCACATTCACCCGCCTTTCAGCAGAGCTTTTTGAAAAAGAATGGAATATTCATCTTTTGTCTCCAATTATGAAAGCGGCTTACAACCACCTTAAGGACGACCACATTTATTCAGCACAGCTTGAACATCTTCACGAAATGTATCTGTCAAAATTTGACGATAACAGTCTTACCCCTGATATTGCAAAAGAGCTTTATGGTCTGCCCCTTACCCTTAGTGTATCCAAACTCGAAAAATACAATGCCTGTGCCTTTTCATTCTTTATGCGATACGGGCTTATGGCACAAGAGCGTATGCTGGGAGGTCTTAAATCCTCAGACGCAGGCAACATTCTTCACAGCGTTCTTTGTGATTATTTTAAAGCCAAAGCTGAGACAAACGCGGATTTCAGTGTCATTGAACGTGACGAATGTTTTAGTGAAATCTCGGCGCTGGTTGAAGAGGCAGGCAAAAACACAAACGAAAATCTTTATGTTGGCTCGCACTATTACAGATATATGATGCTCAGGCTTAAAAATATTGCAACAGCAACAGCCTGGAAGCTGATAAAATTCTATTCCCAAAGCAAGTTCCGCCCCACTGGCTTTGAAATCAGCTTTGGAAAGCACGGAACATACCCCCCATACGAGCTTAAGACACAGCTTGGAAAGGTTAGTCTTAAAGGCTTTATCGACCGTGTTGACAGTGCTGAAATTAATGGGATTTGCAATCTGTCGATAACAGATTATAAATCCTCGGAGCGCAAACTTGATATGGCTCTTGCAGATGCGGGAATACATTTTCAGCCCCTGATATACGCCAATGCTTTGCGTCGGCATATTCCGGGTTCGCAGGTGGCAGCAATGTTTTATCTGCAGATGAATGACCCCATTATCGGCTGTAGCATCCCGCCTGACAAATACCAATGGGAGAAAGAAATGAGCGACAAAATCGCCGCTCACGGAATAATTATGGATGATGCTGCTGTAATTGAAGGAATCGACAAAGAGTATGCAAGCAAGGAGGCTGTGCATTATATACAATGCAGCGGCAAATCTCTGCTCCAAAAGGATTTGCTCGAAAAAGCCCTGACGGATGCCGACAAAAAAGCAGCCGAATCTGCAGACAATATTTTGTCTGGAAAAATAGATATTAACCCTGCCTTTGTTTCAGACTTTAACCCCTGCAGATATTGTCCCTATAACAGTGTATGCTGTAGAAAATAACTAAACACATAAAATTCTGTTTATTTTCTACAGTTGCCCCATCCTTTAATAATTTTGCAGTCGCTATATTTGAAAACTGCAGACTGGTTTATATCAAAATTTAACATTGGTGTTGACTTTTTAATTTTTTTGAAATATAATTGAGTCGAAAGATTTTAAACAAACTTCCGGAGGTGAGGCCTTGAAAAGCGTAACCGAATGCACCCGAATACTTGTAAAAAATATGAAAAACAGTCGCGAAAATCTGCTTATACGCAAAAAGAGTCTTCACGATTATGCCCTGCACTGGCACGACTGCTTCGAAATAGAGCTTGTGCTCAGTGGAACGGCAGTGCAGTCACTTAACGGCGTTACACAAAATCTTGCTCCCGGCGACATATATCTCCTTAACCCCACTGACTTTCACAGTGTGAAAAGCAACGGCGCCGAGGTTTTTAACATTATGTTCAGCGAAAATCTTCTTGATGATGAGCTTTTGCAAAAAATTCTGAGTGTCGAAACAAACCTTTCCTTCAGTCTTAACCCTAAAGAATTTGAAAATGCGGTTTCGATTATATCGCAGATGGTTGACGAATTTGACAACACCACGGCATATTCCGAAACTTACATAAAAAACCTGCTTGAGTGCCTGTTTATCATTCTTTTAAGAAAATACGACTTTGAATTCAGCAACAACTCTGATAAACAAATTTCAGGTATCCGCAAGGTAATTTTGTTTATGCACAGCCATTTCAGAGATAATCCGTCAATGGCATTGGCGGCTGATATTTCGGGCTTTAATATGAACTATTTCAGCTCCCTTTTTCACAAGGTAACGGGCAAAACCTATAAAGAATATCTCAACGAGCTCAAATTGGAGTATGCAAAAAAGCTTGTCCTGTCAGGGCATCTATCCATTTCGGAAATTTGCTTTGCATCGGGTTTCAACTCGTTGCCAAACTTTCTTAAAACCTTTAAGCACCGCTATGGAATTTCACCCGGAAATATGCGTAAGGAGCATATTTCTCTTGCTGAAAAGCGCTAAACGTAAACATATTGTTAACTTTTTATTTTATCTGTTGACAAAAAAATTTTTACATATTAAAATATACGCAAAAGTCGCAATTCCTTGCGGCTTTTGTGTATATACGAAGGGAATAGATTTTATGATTAAAAAACTGCTATCGTGTGTAAGAGAATATAAAACTCCAACTATACTGACCTTTATTTTTATTATAGGTGAGGCAATTATTGAATGTCTTATACCTTTTATTACTGCAAATCTTGTAAACCAGATAAAAACCTCTATTGAAATGAAAACCCTTGTTTTTATAGGGTTGTCGCTTGTTCTGTTGGCTTTTGTTTCGCTTTTATGCGGTGCACTCGCAGGCTATACCAGTGCAAAAGCATCTGCTGGGTTTGCCAAAAATCTCAGAAATGAAATATTTACAAAAATTCAGAGCTATTCTTTCGAAAATATTGATAAATTTTCATCATCCTCGCTGGTAACACGTCTCACCACCGACATCACCCATGTACAGATGGCATATATGATGTCAATCCGCACTGCATTGCGTGCTCCGATGATGTTTACATTCTCGGTTATTATGGCATACATTATGGGAGGTGCTTTGGCATCGACCTTTATAGTCGTCATTCCCGTACTTGTTTGCGGACTGTTGTTCATCAGTAAAAAGGCTATGCCTGCATTCCACCGTGTGTTTAAAAAATATGACAAGCTGAACGAATCGGTTGAAGAAAACATCCGTGCGATGCGCGTGGTAAAAGGCTTTTCGCGCGAAGACTACGAAAAAGAAAAGTTTGGCCATGCAGCCGAGGAAATCCGCCGTGATTTTACCAGAGCCGAGCGAATTATAGCCTTTAACCATCCTCTTATGCAGGTTTGTATGTATTTTAATATGGTATTCGTTCTTGTAGTTGGCTCCTATCTCATTATTTCAAGTATGGGTAGTAATCTTGACATAGGTCAGATTTCTGCAATGCTGACCTATGGTATGCAAATCCTGATGTCCCTTATGATGCTGTCAATGATTTATGTTATGATTACAATGTCAATGGAATCAATGAAAAGAATTTCGGAGGTGCTTTCGGAGGAATCCACCCTGACAAACCCTGAAAATCCCGTTTTTGAGATTAAGGACGGCTCTGTTGATTTTTGCGATGTAAGCTTTAAATACTCCCAGGCCTCAAAAAAATACGCTCTTTCGGATGTAAACCTCCATATAAAATCAGGAATGACCATTGGAATTATTGGCGGTACGGGTTCCAGCAAGTCGACCCTTGTTCAGCTTATTCCCCGACTTTACGACACAACCGAAGGCTCAGTAAAGGTTGCTGGTATCGATGTTAAGGAATATGATATTACCGCCCTTCGTGACAGTGTTGCTATGGTTTTACAAAAAAATCAGTTATTTTCAGGCACAATTAAGGAAAATCTTCGTTGGGGCAACGAAAACGCCACCAACGAAGAGCTTGTTGAGGCTTGTAAGCTTGCTCAGGCAGACGAATTTATCTCCGCCTTTCCCCAAGGCTATGATACATTTATCGAACAGGGCGGCAGCAATGTATCAGGCGGTCAGAAACAGCGACTTTGTATTGCCCGTGCTCTTCTCAAAAAGCCAAAAATTCTTATTCTCGACGATTCAACCAGCGCTGTTGATACCAAAACAGATGCAATGATTCGTACAGCATTTAAAGAATACATTCCTGAAACAACAAAAATCATTATTGCTCAGCGTATTTCATCGGTTCAGGATGCAGACCTGATTGTTGTTATGGAAAACGGCAAAATCTCAGCAGCCGGAAATCACAGCGAACTTATGACAACCAGCGAAATTTACCGCGAAATTTACCGTCAGCAAACTAACGGAGGTGACAATGATGCGACCAACAAAGCCAATGAATAGTCCAAAACCGCCAATTAAAAAAGGTAGTATTGTTCGTCTGATTAAAATGCTTTTCAAGGCATATCCCGTCTTGATTTCTATTTCCGCAGTCTGTATTATTATATCTGCAATAACCTCGGCTTTGCCGGCTATTTTTCAACAACAGGTGCTTGCTGATATAGGCGTTTGGGTAACCTCTGGCGACTGGAAGTCAGCCTCGGCAGTAATTTTACCAAAAGTCGGCATCCTTGCAGGGTTATATCTGTTTTCACTCTGTGCAATTCTTTGTCAGACTCAGTTTATGGCATATATCACTCAGGGCTTCTTAAACAAAATGCGTTGTACTATGTTCGAAAAAATGCAGAATTTACCTATAAAATTTTTTGACACAAATCGTCATGGCGACATAATGAGCCGTTATACTAACGATATTGATGCATTAAGACAACTTGTTTCACACGCTCTACCCACCATACTGCAATGCTCCATTTTGCTGATATCGGTTCTGTGCATAATGCTATATTACAGTTTGTGGCTTGCCATTACCGTTCTTATCGGTGTCGTAATGATGAGATTTGTTACAAAAATAGTCGGCAAGGGTTCAGCAAAATATTTTAGAAAGCAGCAACGTTCCTTAGGCGAGACCGAGGGCTTTATTCAGGAAATGATGACCGGGCAGAAAGTTATCAAGGTCTTTAACCGTGAGGACAAGTGTTGCAAGGATTTTTATACAATCAGTGAAAATCTTTTTCAGGATAACTTTCGTGCCAATGCCTTTGCAAATATTCTTGGTCCCATTATTCAGAATATAGGCAATATTTTGTATGTTCTTATTGCCCTGATAGGAGGTGCTCTCCTTATTGCCAAGCTACCCAACATTGGTATTTCTACTCTTATTGCAGGCTCGGTCAGCGCAATTAGCATTGATATAGTCATCCCATTTCTTAATATGGCAAAGCAATTTACCGGCAATGTAAATCAGGTTTCACAGCAAATTAATTCCATTGCAATGGCAATGGCAGGTGCCGACAGAATTTTTACCCTTATTGACACAGAAGCCGAGTCTGATGATGGATATGTCACCCTTGTAAATGCCTCAACAGACGCTAACGGAAACATAACAGAGTCTCTCAAACGCACCGGCAAATGGGCTTGGAAACATCCACACAACGACGGAACAATTACCTACACCCCTCTTTCGGGTGACGTGCAGCTTTGTGAGGTTGACTTTGCCTATGAAGAGGGGAAAACCGTTCTTCATAACATAAGTCTTTCTGCTCAACCGGGACAAAAGGTTGCCTTTGTTGGTGCAACCGGTGCAGGAAAAACCACCATAACCAATCTCCTTAACCGTTTTTATGACATAGAGGACGGCAAAATTCGCTATGATGGTATAAACGTAAATAAAATACGCAAATCAGACCTTCGACGTTCATTAGGGCTTGTACTGCAGGAAACAAATCTGTTTACAGGAACTGTTATGGAAAATATTCGATACGGCAACCTTGACGCAACCGATGAAGAATGTATTGCAGCCGCAAAACTAGCAGGTGCAGATGACTTTATCACACGTCTGCCCAATGGCTATGATACCGAGCTATCAAACAACGGCGACAACCTTTCGCAAGGTCAGCGTCAGCTATTATCTATTGCCCGTGCGGCGGTTGCCGATCCACCTGTTATGATTATGGACGAGGCAACCTCATCAATAGATACACGAACAGAGCAGATTGTTCAACGTGGAATGGATAAACTGATGGAAGGCAGGACGGTATTTGTTATCGCTCACCGCCTTTCAACCGTAAAGAATTCTGATGTAATTATGGTTCTAGACCACGGCAAAATTATCGAACGCGGCAGCCACAATGACCTTATTGCTCAAAAGGGCAAATATTATCAATTATATACGGGCGCTTTTGAGCTTGAATAAGAAATTTTAACAAATACTGAAAAGCCCACACAGAAAACTTGTGTGGGCTTTTACATACCTTTATTTAAGTTTTGCACTTTTATTTTACTAAATAATAGTCTTCAAGGGGATTTAATCCCCTTGCACCCCTTTTTCGCCGGTTTGGTTCTCAGGGGAATGTAGATACTTAAATCGCATAAACCCACGCCGCTCAGATTGCACAAACTCTTTGTGCCTTCGCTAAATCGGTCACGCCCGCAAATGAAACTGATTGCGTGACCGATTTACGCTGTTTTAGGCCATTTTTCGTAAACATTCCCCAATCAAACCTCACAAGGCGATTTTTGTCAGGGTCAGCCTTTGCAGGCCTTAAACCTTTAACAAAAATTATAGAAAAAATATCCCTCAAAATGTGCCAAAAAATGCACGTCCCTAAACGGCCCCTTGATGTAATGTGGGATAAATACTTGATTTTAATTAAAATTTGTGATAGAATAGTCTTGCGAAACCAATTTAATAAATGAGGTATATTTTCTTTCGGGATAACATTCTCATTTTTGCACATACTGATATTTGAATTTGATAAAAATGCAAATTCCATTTATCAGTGTGTGTGTATCTCATTCTGTATAAATTGGTTTCGCGACTACTGGAGTTTGCGTTTTTTGTGCGTCAGCTTCGGTTGGCGCATTTTTTATTTAAAGGAGATAATACTATGCCAGATTATGAAAAACTATACCACAAACTTTTTAGCGAAATTACAGAAACAATTGAAAACCTACAAAAATCGCAACAAGATGCAGAAGAAATGTATCTTGATATGTGTGAAGAAGAATTTTCAAATGGTGAAGATTTAGAAAACATAAATGAAGAAATTTAATACAATGTAATTAAGGGTATCCGCTTGGATATCCTTTTGCAAATTCCGGCAGCGTCTTACTTTCCCGGGCAGCTGGAACGTTAAGCCAACAGTTCGGTGAACTGTTGGTAGTGTAAGTTTGCAAAAACCGAGAGGTTTTTGGAATAAAAAAGAAAATCTCTGATTTTCTATACATTTAAAAAGAACCCTCCAA
>JAZNCI010000084.1:0-31481 GCA_045587485.1 Clostridia bacterium | reverse complement strand
ATGGCTACGATCCGACTTCATCACGGTGATGTAGAGCCTAATTCACTGGTAGCATGTCTTGTTCAGGCGGCAGATACAATCTCTGCGGCACGTACAGGAGCAAGACGTGAAAATATTGAATCATACATCAAGAGACTTGAGGCTCTTGAAGAAATTGCTAATTCATTCAGCGGAGTTGAAAAATCCTTTGCAATTCAGGCAGGTCGTGAAGTCAGAATTATGGTTAAACCTGACCACGTAAATGATGATGAGACAATTCTTCTTGCCAAGGATATTGTTAAAAAGATTGAGAGCACAATGGAATATCCCGGACAGATTAAGGTTAATGTTATCCGTGAGCTCAGAACAGTTGAATATGCAAAATAAGGAGCCTTTGCTCCACGGAAAAGGCTGCTACGGCAGCCTTTTCTGTATAAAAAACAAAAAATATTATATATTTATTGAGAGGGTATATTGTTAAAGTTAACAGAGAGGAAATAACATTCTATGAGAATTCTTGCGGTAGGAGACATTGTTGCGTCAGATGGACGTGAATTTATATATAATAATTTAGGGAGAATAAAAAATAAATATAAAATTGATTATTGCATAGCCAACGGCGAAAATGCGGCCAACACAAACGGTATAACTGTGGATATTGCCAATACATTGCTGAGATGCGGAGTTGACATTATCACGCTTGGCAATCATACCTTTGCCAATAAGGAATACAGTCAGGTGCTTACAGATATTCCACGAGTGATACGACCTGTTAATTATCCATCTGAAACCGAAGGCTGTGGATATTATATTGATGATTTGGGATATATACGAATTGGTGTTATCAATGCAATAGGCAGGCTTAATATGGAGCCTGTTGACTGTCCATTCCGTGCGACAGAAAGGGCTCTGCGTGAGTTGGATGGAAAGGCGGATATAATTTTTGTTGATTTCCACGCCGAAACCACAAGCGAAAAGCTTGCCTTTGGTAATTTTTTTGATGGTAAGGTGGCGGCGGTTTTTGGCACTCATACCCACGTACAGACAGCAGATGCCCATATTCTTCCCAAAGGAACTGCATATATCACTGACATTGGCATGACGGGTGTACGGGATTCTGTTCTGGGTGTTAAAAAAGAGATAATTATGGATTTATACTATACTCGAAAGAAATTCAGATTTGAAAAGGCTGAGGGCGAGGTCTGGTTTAATGGGGCAGTTTTTGAAATTGATAACAAAACAAAAAAAGTGACTGATGTTGAAAGTTTGTACTTTTCGACCGTTGAACTAAGGGAGCAAATAAGTGACAAAGATTAATATAGCTGACAGAGTTTATTTAAAAAGCAGCTTGATTGATGGTGGCGGTGTTAACCATTGTTTTACCACAAAATGCGGCGGATTGAGCCGTGGCAAGGTGAACGGCCTTAATCTTGGCTTTCGTGTGGGTGATGATGTGGATATTGTAACCAGAAATTATAAAATGGTTTCTGACGATATGGGTTTTTATTTTGAAAGGATTACCGCAGGAAGACAGACCCATTCTAACAATATACGTATTATAACCGAAGAGGATGCCGGCAAGGGTGTCAGCCGTGAAAGTGAATTTATGGACGTTGACGGTTTGGTGACAAATGTCAGGCAGTTGCCGCTTGTTGTTTATTATGCAGATTGCGTGCCAATACTGATGACGGATAAATCGGCAGGAGTTATAGCTGCAGTACATTCTGGCTGGAGAGGAACAGTCGGTGAAATTTCGGGTAATGCCATAAAAATTATGACAGAACAGTTCAATGCAAAACCTGAAAATATTTTTGCCGCAATCGGTCCCTCAATTGGTCAATGCTGCTTTGAAACAGGCAGCGAGGTAGCTTGTGAGTTTGATAGCAAATTGGCTTTAGCGTGCGGCAACGGAAAATTTATGGTTGATTTATGGGCGGCAAACGAGAGAATTCTTTTAAAGTATGGTTTAAAACCGGATAATATCGACATTTTTAAAATGTGTACTATGTGCAACAGCGATATACTGTATTCTTACCGTGTCAACAAGGATACAACGGGTAGAATGGGTGCATTTATTTCATTGAGATAAAGGTGGAAATTAATTTGAAAAAACTATTGGCATTATTTATTGCAGCTATACTGATGTTTATGATGTGCGGATGTGATAAAAAAAACAAAAATAATACTGAACAAAGCAAGAAACCGGGAGATGCGGCTGAAATATCCATTTATTCATATAAGCCGGATACCCTTTGTCCGATACTGAGCAAAAACGAGGCAAATGCGCAGATGTTGGGGATAGTGTACGAGGGCCTGATTAGCTTGTCAGACAGCTTGTATCCCGACCCTTGTCTTGCTGATAGTTGGGCGGTGTCAGACGATGGCAAAGTGTGGACCATTTCTCTTCGAAAGAATGTAGTCTGGCACAACGGTTCAACCTTTGGTGCTGATGATGTTATTTACACAGTAAACCAAATTAAAAAGCATCATGACAGTATATATTCCTATAATGTATCAAACATAAAAAACATAACGAAAGCAGATGAGTACAAAATTGAGGTTGAGGTTAATGAGCCTTGGGCAAATTTTGTAAATCTTTTGTATTTTCCTATTATCCAAAAGGGGTCTGACAATATAAATGTTGAGACATTTGTCCCTGTGGGCACAGGTCCATACAGCTTTGAAGACAGAAACGAAGGAAATGTCTTTTATCTTGTGAGAAATGACCAATGGTGGGGCGAGCTTTCTGAAACTGAGTATATATTGGTGAGAATGCTACCTGACAATAATACGGCACTTTATACTTTCAGTTCAGGCAGTATAGATATGACTTTGGCGGAGGATATGAACTGGGGTAGATTTGCAGATCCGGTTTCATCGTCGTATACGGCTATGTCAACACCTGTATTTCATTTTGTAGGCTTTAATCACAAGAACGAGGCGCTTGCATTGCCTGAGGTCCGTCAGGCAATTTCATATCTGATTGACCGGACGAAAATTATTGAAGAAGCAATGATGGGCTATGCAACAGCCACGACGATGCCAATTCATCCAAAGTGGTTTGTATGCGGCAATAACGAGATAGAAACAAAGCACAACAAAAAAGCGGCAGTAAAAGTTCTTGAGGATAACCAGTGGAAACTGTCCGGAGCTATGTATACAAAGAATATTGACGAGCACAGCCTTAAAACTGATTTCAAACTTCTGTACAACGAGGAAAATCCTGTCCGTGAGATTATTGCCGTTCTTGTTGAAAAACAGTTGGAGGAACAGGGTTTTTCAATTACTCTTGAAAAGGTTAAATTTGACGATTATCAGGAGAAAATTGACAAAGGTGATTTTGATATGTTCGTCGGCAGCTATATTGTTTCACCTGAAATTGGCTTTTCAATGATAACAGCAGAGGATAATATATTCGGATTTCACAATGAAAAAATGCTTGAGGCACAAAACCGGCTTGGAACCAAATACAGCATTTCGGGAATTGAGGATGGATATAGTGCGGTAATTGATTGCTTTAAAGAGTTGAATCCTGTTGCTGGCTTGTTCTTTGAAGACAAGATAATGATATACAGCAACCGAATAAAAGGTGAGGTCGCACCTTCGTATTTTGATGTGTACCGAGGAATAGAGCGCTTAAGGAAAGAAGAGTCAAAATAAAGTGAACAGAACGATAATTCATCTTGATATGGATGCCTTTTTTGCAGCAATAGAGGTGCGTGACAATCCAAAGCTTAAGGGGAAACCTCTTATAATAGGTGCATTGCCATCTGAGCGTGGTGTCGTTTCGACTTGCAGCTATGAAGCCCGTAAATTCGGGATACATTCTGCAATGAACATAAAAGAAGCATACCGCAGATGCCCTCACGGAATTTTTATGCACGGAGATATGAAGAAATATGCCCGTGTATCCGAACAAATTCATCAAGCAATGCTTAAATACACCGATTGTATTGAATTTGTTGCACTGGACGAAGGCTATATGGATGTTACGGCATCTTTAAGACTTTTCGGAAGTGGTGAGGAAATAGGACGTCGCCTTAAACAGGAAGTTTTTGAGAATGTAGGTGTTACCTGCTCGGTAGGAGTCTCTTACTGTATGATGGGGGCAAAGCTTGCCAGTGAGGAAAATAAACCCGATGGATTTTTTATAATTCCTGATAAAGAGGCTTTGATTAAATTAATATATAAAAGACCTGTTGGTATAATCAGCGGCATAGGCTCAAAAACTGCTGAAAGATTGAATGCTATGGGCATTGTGACCATTGAGGATTTGCTTAATACTCCGCCTCAGTTGCTTGACAGCCTTGGTGCATCGGGGCGTGAAATGTTGAAAATGGCATCTGGAAACGATGACCGTCAGGTGGTGTCAGACAGTGCTGTTAAATCAATCGGCAGAGAGCACACCTTTCAAACAAATATTACCGATATTTCTGTACTTGAGGATACTCTTCTGCTTCTGGCAGGGGACGTGAGTTTCAGGGCGAAACGTAGTAATGTCTGGGGCAGGACTGTGACACTTAAGCTGAAATTCAGTAATATGAAAAGTATTACCAGATCAAAAACCGGCGATGCGATAAATTCACAAAAGGATATTTTTGGTATTGCAAGAGAACTGTTGCGGTATGAGAAGATTAAGGAAAGTGTAAGGCTTATAGGAGTTTCAGTAAGTCATTTTCAAAGCTCCCCAGACGAGGAATTCCGTCAGATTACGATTTTTGACCAGCTAGAGCCACAAAAGGAAAATGAAAAATTAAAGAACCGTACCTTAGAGGCTACGATTTTTGATTTACATAGAAAATACGGACGAAATATTCTGAAAACCGGCAAAGAGCTTGAGGTTGATCAGAAAATAAATAAAGCATACAAGGGAAAAGAATAATGTCGACATTCGACAGAACGGAGAAAATTATGAAACTATCGGAAATTAAGGAAATATTAAATGCAAAGGTGCTGACAGGTGAGGATATGTTGGATACAGAACTTAAGTCTGCTTTCGGAAGCGACCTTATGAGCGATGTTCTTGCGTTTGTAAACGACAGAGTTTTGCTTCTTACGGGGTTGGTTAATCCTCAGGTTGTAAGAACTGCTGAAATGATGGATATTTGTGCTATTGTGTTTGTTCGCGGAAAATGTCCCGACGAAAATGTAATTACTTTGGCAAAGGCAAAGAATATTGCTATACTTTCGACCGAGCATACTCTTTATGTTGCCAGCGGAAAGCTGTATTGCAGGGGGTTGACAGGTGATGAAAAGGGGGCATAAACAATGGCCGAGGTTATAAAATTACATTTTACCGTTAACGGTGACGATTTTACCCGTGCTGGTGAAACCTCAAGCAAGGTAAAAAAGACACTTAATCAGCTTGGCTTTAATCCTGAGGTTGTGCGTAAGGTTGCTATTGCTATGTATGAGGGCGAAATTAATATGGTAATCCACGCCTACGGCGGTGATATAGATGTTGACATCTCGTCAGAAGAAATTATTATTATTATGAAAGATAAAGGTCCCGGAATTCCTGACCTTGATATGGCGATGAAGGAAGGCTTTTCAACTGCAGACCATTCGGTCAGGGAGCTTGGCTTCGGTGCAGGAATGGGGCTCCCCAATATGAAAAAATATTCGGATTATATGAATATTGAAACGGAAATTGGCAAGGGAACAAAGGTGACGTTGGTTATTTCTGCCAAAATCTGAATTTCAATGCATATTGTCTACTGTGAAAATTAAATGTGGGCGGAAAGGATGTGTAGATTTATGGAAACATACTGGCATTCTGTAACATTGGACAGAGATTTATGTAAGGGTTGTACACATTGCCTTAAGCGGTGCCCAACCCAGGCGATAAGGGTTCAGAAGGGCAAGGCGAAAATTCTTAAAGAACGCTGTATAGACTGCGGTGAGTGTATAAGGGTTTGCCCCTATCACGCAAAGAAGGCTGTTGCTGACCGGCTTGATATGCTGCAACAATTCAAACACAATGTGGCGTTGGTTGCGCCTGCTTTTTACGGTCAGTTTTCAAAAACCGAAAACATTGATATGGTGCTTAGTGCTCTGCTTGATTTGGGATTCGATGACGTTTTTGAGGTTGCACGTGGTGCTCAGCTTATAACACGAAAGACAAAAGAATTAATGATATCAGGAGAACTGCCAAGGCCTGTAATTTCGTCGGCTTGTCCTGCTGTGCTCAGACTTATTGCAATTAAGTTCCCCAATCTTATTTCAAACATTGTTCCTCTTAAATCTCCTATGGAAGTATCGGCTGTTCAGGCACGCAGTGAAGCGGTTAAAAAAACCGGACTAAAGCCCGAACAAATCGGAATATTCTTTATCAGTCCTTGTGCGGCAAAAGCAACCTTTGTAAAGGGAAATTATACTGTCAAAAGGTCCGAGGTAGATGGTGTTATTCCTATAAAGGATATTTGTATAAAAATGTCCCGTGTTGTAAACAAAATTGCTGATAAAAATGTCCGCGAACTGAGAAATGCAGGACGTTCGGGGGTAATATGGGCAACAAGCGGTGGCGAGGCCGAGACGTCGGGAGCTGAAAAGTATATTGCTGTTGACGGAATACATAATGTTATAAATGTGTTTGAAGAACTTGAAGACGGAAAGTTGAATGATATTGATTATGTTGAGGCTCTTGCTTGTCCGGGTGGATGTGTCGGGGGTCCCCTTACGGCTGAAAACAGTTTTTCAGCAAGGTCAAAAATTCAGCGGATATGCCGTGGGCTGGATGATGAAATGATTCCGTTTGATGATATGAATATGTTTTGGGACGAAACCATACTTTATAGACCTATAATGAACCTTGACAACGACATTAATATTGCTATGCAAAAAATGTCAAAGATTAATGAAATATATGAAGGCTTTCCAAAGCTTGACTGCGGTTCGTGCGGTTCTCCAAGCTGTCGTACGTTGGCAGAAGATATTGTAAGGGGCTATGCAAAGGAGACCGACTGTATCTTTAAACTCAGGGAAAAGGTCAGTGCTCTTGCACACGATATGATTGAACTTGAAAATCTAAATATGCATCTTTCCAAAACAGAAAAAACGGAGGGAAACAAATGAATGTGAAGAATATTGCCGACAAGCTTAATCTTAAATTTTATGCTGGGGAGGAACTTGCTGACAAAACGGCAAAGGGCTGTTACATAGGCGACCTGCTCAGCCTTGCAATGTCAAAGGTTCAGGAAGGTTATATATGGATTACAATACAGACCAATGTGAATATTGTTGCAGTAGCATCATTGGTTGATGCTGCCTGTATAATTCTGGCTGATGGGTGTGTTCCTGATGAAAAAACAGTTGAACGTGCAAAAGAGCAGGATATTATAATTCTTGGCGGTGAAATTTCGGCTTATGATGCTGCGGTGAAACTTGCGGAGTTGGGAATATGAGGCTTTATTATGACTTGCATATCCATTCTGCACTGTCTCCCTGCGGTGATGAGGATATGACACCAAACAATATTGTGAATATGTCGTGCATAAAGGGTCTTGATATTATTTCGGTTACCGACCATAATTCCTGCAGAAATGTTCGTGCTGTTATGGAAGCTGCAAAGGGTGTAATAAAGGTTATTCCAGGTATGGAGGTTACAACATCTGAGGAGGTTCATGTGCTTTGCTATTTTCCCGATGTTGATGCTGCCGAGGATATGAGTGCTTTTGTGCATAAAAATATGCAGGGTATTAAAAATCAGCCCGAAATATTTGGCAGACAGCTTATTATGAATGCACAGGACGAAATAGTGGACGAAGAAGAGGAACTCCTTGTAAATGCTTTAAATCTTGATATATATGAGGTTTCTGTCGAAACAAAAAAGCGCGGCGGATTGTTTATTCCTGCTCATATTGATAAATCAAGCTACAGTGTCACATCTAATCTTGGTTTCCTGCCACCTGACCTGTATGTGGATGGGTTGGAAATTACCACACTAGGTATGGAAAAATACGGGCAAATATACGCGGAATATGGTATTTTGACGGACTCTGACGCACATTATCTTGAAAACATTTCAGAGAGAGAACATTATTTGAGCAATAATGATAAAAATACACAAAAAATCCTAGAATTTTTGTGTAAGTTTTAGAAAAGTATTTTTGATAAAATGTAGATTTTTATTGATATTTTTGATATAATTTTGTTGTATGCTTGATTGACACTTTTTTAACAAAGTGATTGAAAGGGTGTAAATGCGTATGTTATGGGTCGGCATAGTCGGCTTTGGTGACATAAATTAAGGTAGGAGGTAAAGTAGAAATGGAAAAGAAAACACTTCCATTCAACGGCACAAAAGAACAGGAAGCACAGCTCATGGCTGTTATTGCAGAGCACAAGAATATGGATGGAGCAGTTATTCCTGTATTGCACAAGGCACAGGAAATTTACGGCTATCTTCCCATCGAGGTTCAGGAAATGATTTCTGAAGGGCTTGATGTGCCTCTGGCAGAAATTTACGGTATTGTTACATTTTACACACAGTTTTCGCTTAACCCTAAGGGCAAGTATCACATCGGCGTATGCTTGGGTACAGCTTGTTATGTTAAGGGTTCGGGTGATATCTTGGACAAGATTAAAGAAATTCTGGGAATTGAAGTTGGTGAATGTACACCTGATGGTCTTTTCTCAATCGAGGCTACCCGTTGTATCGGTGCCTGTGGCTTAGCACCTGTTTTGACAGTAAACGATGATGTTTATGGCAGACTGGTTGTTGACGATGTTGAAGGCATCATTAAAAAGTATCAGGAAATGTAATGAGAGAAATTTCACTTCACATTCTGGACATTGTTCAGAATTCGGTTGCGGCAGGTGCCACAAAAATCTGTGTTACTGTTTGTGAGGATATAGCATCAGATAAGTTGACGGTTAAAATTTGTGACAACGGCTGCGGCATGACAAAGGAATTTCTTGAAAAGGTTATTGACCCTTTCACTACAAAACGCACTACCCGAAAGGTAGGTCTGGGTATACCGCTCTTTAAATCAGCGGCAGAAACAACAGGTGGCGGTTTAGAAATTAAGTCACAGGTGGGAGAGGGAACCTGCGTTACTGCGGTGTTTGGTTACAGTCATATTGACCGTCAGCCTCTTGGAGATATGGCTGAAACTATGCTTGGTCTGTTCACCTCGTATGAAAATATTAATTTTTTATACAGACATTCTGTGGGTAGCAGGATTTTTGAGGTTGATACCACTGAAATAAAAAATGTGCTGGGAGATGTTCCGTTCTCGGCACCTGAGGTTTATTTATGGCTTTCTGAGTTTTTATCGGAGGGCGAGCAGGAACTGAATTTAGTTTAATGTGTAAAACGGAGGTAAAAAAATGAAAAGCTTGGCTGAACTTGAAGCAATAAGAAACAAAGCAAAGGGCTCTGTTAATTTAAGAAAAGACGATCACGCAGTACGCATTGTTGTTGGTATGGCAACTTGCGGTATAGCAGCAGGTGCAAGACCTGTAATGAGCGCTATTATGGAAGAGGTTGCAAAGAGAAACCTTGAACACGTAGCAGTTACACAGACAGGTTGTATCGGCGTTTGTCGTCTGGAGCCAATTGTTGAAGTTATGCTTCCCGGTGAAGAAAAGGTTACTTATGTAAAGGTTGACCCCAAGAAGGTTGCTGAAATCGTTAGTGAACACATCGTTAACGGACGCATAGTTACAAAATATACAATCGGTGCTGCAGAGTAATCAAACAGCTCGGATAAAAAATACAGAAAGGTTTGGTGTTTAAAGATGGATATGGTTAGAGGTCATATTCTTTGCTGCGGTGGTACCGGTTGTACATCATCCGGCTGTGATGCTATCATCAAGGAAATGGAAGCACAGCTTGCGGCACATGATTTGGAAAAAGAATTTAAAATTATAAAAACAGGTTGCTTTGGCCTTTGTGCATTAGGACCTATTATGATTGTTTATCCCGAGGGTGCTTTCTACAGCAGAGTTACTCCCGAGGATGTTAAAGAAATCGTTGAAGAACATCTCGTAAAGGGTAGAGTTGTAAAGAGACTTCTTTATGCTGAAACAGTTGAAGAAGACAACATCAAGAGCCTTAACGAGGTTGATTTCTACAAAAAACAGCACAGAATTGCTCTTCGCAACTGTGGTGTTATCAACCCCGAAGATATCGAAGAATATATCGGTATTGACGGTTATCAGGCGCTTGGTAAGGTGCTTACAGAAATGACTCCTCAGGAAGTTATTGACGTAATTAAGGAATCTGGTCTTCGCGGTCGTGGCGGCGGCGGTTTCCCCACAGGCACAAAATGGCAGTTTACCTATAATTCACAGAATGACCAGAAATACGTTGCTTGTAATGCCGATGAGGGTGACCCCGGTGCATTTATGGACAGAAGTATTCTTGAAGGTGACCCCCACGCAGTTATCGAGGCTATGGCTATTGCAGGTTATGCAGTAGGTGCAAACCAGGGTTATATCTACATTCGTGCAGAATACCCCATTGCAGTTAAGCGTCTTGGTATTGCTATCGCTCAGGCTAGAGAATACGGACTTTTGGGTAAAAATATTTTTGATTCAGGCTTTGACTTTGATTTGGAAATCCGTCTTGGCGCAGGTGCTTTCGTATGCGGTGAAGAAACAGCTCTTATCACATCAATCGAAGGTCACCGCGGTGAGCCCCGTCCTCGTCCTCCGTTCCCGGCTGTTGCGGGTTTGTGGCAGAAGCCAACACTCCTTAACAACGTTGAAACCTATGCAAACATTACTCAGATTATCCTGAACGGTGCAGAATGGTTCAAGGGAATTGGCACCGAAAAGAGTAAGGGTACAAAGGTGTTCGCTCTTGGCGGTAAGATAAAGAATACTGGTCTGGTTGAAGTTCCTATGGGAACAACTCTCCGTGAGATTGTTGAAGAAATCGGTGGCGGTATTCCCAATGGCAAAAAGTTTAAAGCTGCACAGACAGGTGGTCCTTCAGGCGGATGTATTCCTGAACACCTTATTGATACACCTATTGACTATGATTCACTTATGGCAATCGGTTCAATGATGGGCTCGGGCGGTCTTATTGTTATGGACGAAGACAACTGTATGGTTGATATTGCTAAATTCTTCCTTGAATTTACAGTTGATGAATCTTGCGGTAAGTGTACACCCTGCCGTGTTGGTACAAAGAGACTTTATGAAATCTTAGAGAAGATTACATCAGGTAACGGAACTATGGAAGACCTTGACAAGATGGAAGAGCTTTGCTACAGCATAAAGTCAACTGCTCTTTGCGGTCTTGGTCAGACAGCTCCTAACCCTGTTCTCAGTACTCTCAAGTATTTCCGTGACGAGTATGAAGCACACGTTCGTGATAAGGTTTGTCCTGCAGGCGTATGTAAGAAACTCGTTAAATATGAAATTGTTGCAGACAAGTGTAAGGGTTGTAGCCTTTGTGCTAAAAAATGTCCTGTTGGTGCTATCACAGGTGAAATCAAGTCACCCTTCACAATTGATTCTGAAAAGTGCGTAAAATGCGGCGTTTGTATGGATAGCTGTAAGTTTGGCGCAATCATCAAGAAATAACAGAGAGGGAGAGTGAATAATATGGAAATGGTTAATATAAAAATCAACGGACAGGCTCTTAGCGTTCCAAGCAATTACACTATTTTAGAGGCTGCCCGCAGTGCAAATATTGAAATCCCTACCCTTTGCTACCTGAAGGATGTCAGCAAAACAGGCTCCTGCAGAATGTGTATCGTAGAGGTAGTAGGTGCAAGAAATCTTCAGGCTGCTTGTGTGTATCCAGTATCCGAGGGTATGGAGGTTCTTACAAACACACAAAAGGTAAGAGATGCTCGCCGTATCAACCTTGAGCTTCTTCTTTCAAACCACGACCGCAAGTGCCTGACCTGTGCAAGAAACCAGAACTGCGAGCTCCAGAAGCTGGCAGATGACCTTGGTGTTAAGGAGATTACCTATGAAGGCGAAAGAAACGTATACGATATCGACGAGGTTTCACCTTCTATTGTCAGAGATAACAACAAGTGCGTTCTCTGCCGTCGATGCGTAAGCGCTTGTAAGACAATCCAGACTGTTTCTGTCATTGATGCAACAGAAAGAGGTTTCAAAACAACAATTGCTTCACCATTCAACAAGTCTCTTGGTGAAGTTCCCTGCGTAAACTGCGGTCAGTGTATTGTTGCCTGCCCTGTTGGCGCACTTCGTGAAAAGGACAACACAGACGATGTATGGGCAGCAATCAATGACCCTGAACGTTACGTTGTTGTTCAGACTGCTCCTGCAGTTCGTGTTGCACTTGGTGAAGAATTTGGTTATGAAATCGGTACACCCGTTACAGGCAAAATGGCTGCAGCCCTCAGAAGAATGGGATTTGACGGCGTATTTGATACAGATACAGGTGCTGACCTTACAATTATGGAAGAAGGAACAGAGTTCATTGAAAGACTTCAGAATGGCGGCAAGCTGCCTATGATTACATCATGCAGCCCTGGTTGGATTAAGTTCTGCGAACATAACTTCCCCGACTTTCTTGATAACCTTTCATCTTGTAAGTCTCCTCACCAGATGTTTGGTGCAATCCTTAAGACTTACTATGCTGAAAAGATGGGTATTGACCCTGCAAAGATGTTTGTAGTTTCGGTTATGCCTTGCGTAGCTAAGAAATTTGAAGCTGGACGTCCTGAAATGGAGGTTAACAAGCTCCGTGATGTTGATGCGGTTATTTCAACAAGAGAGCTTGCAAAGATGATTAAAGAATCAGGTATTCTCTTTAACAAGCTGCCTGATGAAAAGTTTGACAACCCCTTTGAAGAGGCAAGCGGTGCCGGTGTAATCTTTGGTGCAACAGGTGGTGTTATGGAGGCAGCTCTCAGAACTGTTGTTGAAGTTCTTGAAGGTAAGTCACTTGATAAGCTTGATTTTGAGGCGGTAAGAGGAACTGAAGGCATTAAAGAAGCTGCTCTTACAGTTGCAGGTACCGAGGTTAAGGTTGCTGTTGTAAATGGTCTTGGTAATGCAAGAAAGATTCTTAATGACATCCGTGACGGCAAGGCAAACTATCACTTTATCGAGGTTATGGCTTGTCCCGGTGGTTGTGTAACAGGCGGTGGTCAGCCCATTGTTGACTCACAGACTCGTATGGATGTGGATGTTAAGGCAAAGCGTGCAGCAGGTCTTTATGCAGAAGATAAGGCTCTTCCCGTTCGCAAGTCACACGAAAACCCCGATATCAAGTTGCTCTATTCAGAGTTCCTTGAAAAACCAGGTAGCCACAAGTCACACGAACTCTTGCATACACATTATACTGCAAGATCTAAGTTCTAATAAATGTTATGTGATTAAAAAACCGCCACAGTGCAATACTGTGGCGGTTTTGTGGTAAAAGCACTAAGATAAAAGCAGAACAAAAATTTCAAAAGAATTATAGTTGTACACATCTGTTTATAAAGAATGTTTTATACTGGTTTTTAATAAAAGAATAAGTAAATTACCAAAATTTAAAAAAATATAAATTTTTCTTATGAAAATTTATTTTTTACTTGAAAAATTTAATAAAATAGTATATAATGTTTTTATATTTTAAAATTTTAAAAGGAGTAAAGTAAAATGAAAAAGATAGTTTCTATAGTACTGACAGTAGCACTTGTGCTTGCACTTGCAGCTTGCGGGGGTGCTGCAGGTACAAAAATGACAATGGGTACAGGCGGTACATCAGGTACATATTACGGCTACGGCGGTGTCCTTGGACAGTATATTTCAAACAACGCAGGTGTAAATGTTACGGTTGTTTCGACCGACGGCTCAAAGGCAAACATTCAGGAAATTGATGCAGGCAATTATCAGCTTGGTACAGTTCAGTCTGACGTTATGGCATATGCATGGGAAGGCTCACGTTCATTTGAAGAAGACGGTAAGATTGATTCATTCCGTGTTGTAGCAGGTCTTTATGCAGAGGCTGTTCAGCTTGTTACAATGAATCCTTCGATCAAGAGTGTTGCAGACCTTAAAGGTAAGTCGGTTTCAATCGGTGCTCCCGGTTCAGGTGTTTATTTCAATGCTATAGATGTTCTTACTGCAGCAGGTCTTACCGAGAATGATATTAAGGCTCAGTATCAGTCATTTGCTGACAGTGCAGATGCATTGAAGGATGGCAAGATTGATGCAGCGTTTATCGTTGCAGGTCCTCCAACGCCTGCAATTACAGAGCTTTGCACTACAAGCGATGCATATCTTGTTCCTATTGACGGAGCAGTTGCAGAAACTCTTATGGCATCATGCCCATTTTACACAACACATAAAATCCCTGCCGGCACATATGAAGGTCAGACAGAGGATGTAACAACTGTTACAGTAAAGGCTACACTGATTGTAGGTGCTGATGCATCAGAAGACGATGTATATAAGCTCACAGCTTCAATTTTTGATAATGTTGATGCAATTACTGCTGAACATGCAAAGGGGGCAGAACTTAGCCTTGAAAATGCAACAGGCGGTATGACAGTTCCCTTCCATAAAGGTGCTGCAAAATATTTTGCTGAAAAGGGAATTGAAGTAGCAGTTCAGTAAAGTAAATACACAAATGTAGATATTAAATAGCTGTGACGAAATCTCGTCACAGCCATTTTAATGCGTAGGAGGTATTATGTTTTTTTTCGGCAAATCAAAGACAATAGCTGTTCAAGAGCCAATGGATCTGGATTCCGTAATGAAAAAGTTTGATAGAGAGTCAAATGTTCGCTTGTGGAAGGGTATTCCGCAAATGATGGTAAATTTTTTTCTTGCTGTTTTTTCAATATTTTGTATTTACGTTACACTTTTTGCCAGTTGGCTTGAGGAATTCAGGCTGACCACCTTTGTGGCATTTATTATTTTTCTTGGATATCTTGTTTACCCTGCTAAAAAAGGTAAGCAAAAAGTAAACTTTATGCCCTGGTATGATGTAATCCTTTTGATTATGGGCACAGGCGCATTTTTGTATTTTGCATTTAATGCAAAAGCTATTGTTGCCCAGGGCAGTAAGTTTGATACATATCAGATTATAATAGGCATACTTGGCATAGTTTCTCTCCTTGAGGTGTGTCGTCGCAGTGTAGGTCTGCCCATCGTGGTGGTTGCAGCTGTCTTTATTGTGTATGCTTTGATTTGGGGAGCAAGCAATCCCAGTCTTTGGGGCAAGGTGAAATATGTTGTTCCACGTCTGTTCTACAGCAAGGAGGGCATTCTTTCAACACCTGTCAATGTATGCTCTAAGTTTATTGTTGTGTTCATTATTTTCGGAGCTTTTCTTGAAAGAACGGGAATTGCAGATTTCTTTATAAAGATTTCAAACGCTATTGTCGGTCGTTTTTCGGGCGGACCTGCAAAAGTGGCGGTTGTTGCAAGCGCCCTTGAAGGTATGGTTTCGGGTTCTTCGGTAGCGAATACAGTAGGGTCCGGTGCGGTTACTATTCCTCTTATGAAGAAGACTGGTTATAAGCCTGAATTTGCGGCTGCAGCAGAGGCATCAGCATCCACTGGTGGACAGATAATGCCACCAATTATGGGTGCGGCAGCATTTCTTATGGCAGAGGCGTTAGGTGTTCCATACAGTGATATTGTTATACGTGCAATTTTGCCGGCTATATTGTATTTTGCGGGTGTGTTTATAACAGTTCACCTTGAAGCAAAGAAAAATGGTCTCAGGGGCTTAAGCAAGGACGAGTTGCCACGAGTTTTTCCGCTTTTGAAACAACTATATCTCCTGATACCGCTCATTTTATTGATTTATCTTGTTGGTACAAATAAGCGTTCAATTGCATATGCTGCTGCGATTGCAATTGTTACGGCAATAGCTGTAAGCATGTTTAACAAAGAAAGCCGAATGACTCCAAAACGGATTTGGGAAGCTCTTGCGTCAGGCGGTCAGGGGATGATTGCCGTTGCTACAGCTTGCGGTGTTGCAGGAATTATTGCAGGTATTATTTCATCAACAGGTCTTGCGAATATTTTGCTTAATGGTATTGTTGCAATTGCAGGAAATCAGGTTATAGTTGCTTTGTTCCTTACGATGATTTGTTGTATTGTGCTGGGTATGGGAGTTCCTACAACTGCAAACTATTGTATTATGGCAGCAACCTGTGCACCTATTCTGACCCGTATGGGTGTTCCACCGATTGCAGCGCATTTCTTTGTATTTTATTTTGGCATTGTTGCCGACCTTACACCGCCGGTTGCACTGGCGGCATATGCAGGGGCAGCCATTGCTCAGGCAAACCCAATGAAAACGGCAATTACAGCAACAAAACTGGCTATAGGTGCATTTATAGTTCCTTATGTATTTGCACTTAATCCGGCAATGCTTCTTGTTGATACTGAGATAGGGGAGGTTGTTCTTATCTGTATAACCTCAATACTTGGTATTTTTGCAGTATCAGCATCGCTCGAAGGATATTTTATTCACAATATGCCCTGGTATCAGCGCGTTCTCTCTTTTGTTGGCGGATTGTTGCTTATCTATCCCGGAATTGTGACAGATAGTATTGGTATAGGTTTGGTTGTTATTGTGACAATTATTCAGTTTTTTACACGAAAGAAAAATCAAATATTATAAAATAATAAGTTTGCAATGTCTATTCTTATGATTATCATTTTGCATCAAATGCTAAGGAATGGGTAAACAACGGTAGAATTTTAAAAAAAGTATTTGAGAATATTTAAACGTAAAAATGCAATCAGGCTCCTTTACTTATAAACAAGAAATTTAATACAACCGACCCTGAAAGAGTTGAACTTTTGGGGTCATGTTGTTTTATGTTTTTTGTACTTCTTTTCAGGATATGTGTTGTATTTGAAGCGAATTTATGATATACTGCAACTTGTGGAATTTATTGGAACGAGGTAGAAAAAGTGTTAAAAGAATTATTTGCACCCACTGATATGACGGTGGGTACTCCTTGGAAAAGCATTGTTAAATTTACTCTCCCTATGCTAATAGGTAACATTGCACAGCAGCTTTACAATACTGTTGACAGTATTGTTGTCGGAAAATATATAGGTGATAATGCCCTTGCGGCTGTTGGCAGTGCAGGTCCGATACTGCATATGCTGTTGGTGCTGTTTATTGGTATTTCCGCAGGTGCAAGCATTATGGTTTCTCAATTTTTTGGTGCAAGAAACAGAAAAGGTCTTTCTTCTACAATCGGTAACAGTATTACGGTAACAATAATCTCTTGTATATTTCTCATTATTGTGGCAACCCCTCTTATAAGACCAGTGCTCAATATGCTTAATACACCTGGGTCAATTATTGATGGTTGTGCAGATTATCTGACAATTTCTCTCGTAGGTATTGCGGGGATGGGTTTTTACAATATCCTTAGCGGAATAATAAGAGGATTGGGTGATTCTTTTTCGCCTCTTGTATATCTCCTTGTGGCAACAGTAATAAATATTGTTCTTGATATTTATTTTGTTGCATCTCTTGAGATGGGCGTTGGGGGAGTTGCACTTGCAACAGTAATTGCTCAAATTGTTTCTTCATTTTTGTGCTTTATTAAACTTTCCAGAATGACAAAATTTTTTGATTTTGAATGGAAATATCTTAAACCTCTTGGAACGTATGTTAAAACAATAATTAAATTGGGATTGCCCTCGGGATTGACCCAGGCAATTATGTCATCAGCTATGATAATTGTACAGTCGCTGACCAATCAGTTCGGTGAGCAGTTTATTGCGGCGAATGTTGTGATTATGCGTGTTGACGGCTTTGCTATGATGCCCAATTTCTCATTTGGTATGGCGATGACCACATATGCAGGTCAGAATGTGGGAGCAGGACTTTATGAACGTGTAACCAAAGGTGCTAAACAGGGTACGTTGATTGCGGTTGCCTGTTCTACTGTGATTACAGGTATAATACTTTTGTTTGGTAAATGGCTTATGGGGATTTTTACAGATACACAATACCTTGTTGATATGAGTTACTATTTGATGAAAATTCTTGCTGCAGGATATATTGCCGTTGCGGTTACCCAGAGTCTTTCCGGAATTATGCGTGGTGCAGGTGACACAATGACTCCAATGTGGATTTCTCTTGCAACAACTGTGGCAATCCGAGTTCCGATTGCTTATGGAATTTCATATCTTACCGAAACCCCTGAGCTTCCCTTTGGCAGATGTGAGTGTATACAAATTTCACTCCTTGCATCTTGGATGATAGGAGCAGTATTGACTGCGGTATTCTATCGTATAGGCAAGTGGAAGAATATGTCTATAAAATAAAGATTATATTAGAATGAACTGATGTTGACAATATTTTCAAATGCCTTTATAGTTGGAATTTTTTTGCTAATAATATTAAAAAAATACTTTGCATGAGGTAAATAAATATGGAGAAATTTTACTCAAGTAAAATCAAAGAACTGAGAGAACAAAAAAATATAACTCAAAGACAACTTGGCAATTTACTTGGCGTCAGCGACAGGGCAGTTTCAAAATGGGAAACAGGGCTTTCAAATCCATCGGGGCAAAATCTTATCCGTTTGTCAAAGATACTGGATGTCCCCGTAGAAATCTTTTTTGATAATTCAACACCTTTAGCAGAGAAAACGAAAGACACTGAAAGCGGTATGGAATCGTTGACAGAATTATATAAAATAGGCAGAGGCCCGTCAAGCTCGCATACAATTGGTCCTGAAAAAGCATGTATGATGTTTAAGGAAAAGAACAAGGAAGCAGACAGATTCAAGGCTGTTCTTTATGGTTCTCTTGCCAAAACGGGCAAAGGACATTGTACAGATGAGGTAATCAGAAAAACATTTCTTCCGTATGAGTGTAATGTAGAATTCAATTATATTTATGATAATATCCCGCATCCTAATACAATGGAACTGATTTCTTATAAGAATGGTGTTGAGACAGAAAGAATTAAGGTTTTCAGTATAGGTGGCGGAAGTATTGTTTTTGAAAATGATGCTGTTGAGAGCCCTGAAAGAATATATAAACTTAATAAATTTAGCTCCATAGCAAAATATTGTAAAGAAAAGAACATAAGACTCTGGGAATATGCAATTGAAAACGAAAACAAAGGTTTTTTTGGTTATATGTGTAGCATATGGGATGCTATGAAAGCGTCAATTAAAAACGGACTGGCTGACACAGGAACTCTTCCCGGAGGGTTAGACGTTCAGAAGAAGGCAAAGTCGCTATATTCCAGTCAGCATATAGATGAAACATCTGTTACAAAAGAAAATCGAATGGTTTGTGCATATGCTTTTGCGGTTGGTGAACAAAATGCATCCGGAGAAAAAATTGTTACGGCTCCTACATGTGGGGCAGCGGGAATTTTGCCTGCGGTTTTATACTATCAGCAACAAAAAAATAATTTTAGCGATGAAAGTATTGTTCGTGCTCTTATAACAGGCGGTATTATCGGGAATTTAATAAAAACCAACGCATCAATATCCGGAGCCGAATGTGGGTGTCAGGCAGAGGTTGGAAGTGCCTGTGCCATGGCAGCAGCTGCTCTTGGTGAATTGTTTGAATTTTCTATTGATAAAATTGAATATGCATCTGAAATCGCTATTGAACACCATTTGGGGCTTACCTGTGACCCGATTTGTGGATTGGTTCAAATTCCCTGTATTGAACGAAATGCGGTGGCGGCTATGAGAGCAATAAATGCGGTTAATTTAGCAAGCTTTTTATGGAATACAAGAAAAATTTCTTTAGACAATGTTATTCAAACTATGAAAGAGACGGGAATTGATATGCACAAGGCTTATAAGGAAACTGCCGAAGCAGGTCTTGCAAAAATAAATATACAAAAATAATGTTTACAATGATTACACAGTGTTTATTGTAATTTATTACAATAATGTTTGTAGCGGCAGATGCACTATTCAAGAGGAGATGCAATTAAATGAACACACATATATATCTTATACGTCATGGTGAGTCAGAGGGCAATAAACGGAAAGCCTTTCTTGGTCACACAGATCTTGATTTGACAGAAACAGGTCGCAATCAGGCACAGAACACAGCAGAGTTTTTAAAGGATATTCATGCAGATGTGATTTATTCAAGCGATTTGAAAAGAGCATACAGCACGGCATTACATACTGCAGAAATGAAATGCCTTGATATTATAAAAAGCAAAAATCTCAGAGAAATTTATGCCGGAGAATGGGAAAATGGATTATTCTCTGACCTTGAGAAAAACTTTAAAGAGTCATATGCGGTATGGCTTAACAATATTGGCAGAGCAAAATGTGACGGTGGAGAGTCGGTCGAGGAGCTTCAGTTGCGTATTGTTGATGAAATTACACGTATTGCAGAGAAACATATTGGCAAAACGGTTCTGATTTTTACCCACGCAACTCCAATACGTGTGTTTAAAGCTTTTTGCGACGGATACACTATTGATGAAATAAAGGATATTCCCTGGGCGACTAATGCGTCGGTAACTCACGTTATGTATTCAGACGGAAGATTTGAAATACAGGAATACGGAACAGATTATTTCCAGGGGAATGATATAACAATTTTGCCTCCCAATGTTTGATTATAAAAGGTATTAGGCTTTAAGAAAAAATACAGTTAGTATAAAGGATGGTAAAATCATGTCTAATGAAAAGATGTTAAGAAGAAAGACGGTTGCCATATGTATTATTGTTATATTATGCTGTGTTTTGATGGCAGTGGTTGATGGGATAATTCAACCCCAGTATGCGGTGAAATCCGGCGTAAAACTTACAGTGTTTCTTGCAGTGCCATTTATATGGTCTTTCTTTGATAGAAAATTACAATTAAAAAGGCTGTTTATTGCGGATAGAAAAAATATAAGACAGGCATTGCTGTTGTGCATACCGGTTTATGCTATTATTTTAGGCGGATATTTGCTTTTGAGAAACGTTTTTGATTTCTCGTCAGTAACCTTATCTCTGACGAAAAACATCGGCGTAACAAAAGATAATTTTGTGTTTGTGTCAATTTATATTTCGTTTGTAAATTCATTATTGGAGGAGTTTTTCTTTAGGGGATTTGCTTATCTGACACTGAAGCGTATTGCAGGGGAAAAAATTTCTATGATTTTTAGTGCATCAGCCTTTGCATTGTATCACGTTGCTATGATGATTGGGTGGTTTTCAACATTGATTTTTGCATTAATACTGACAGGGCTTTTTGCAGGAGGAATTATATTTAATTATATGAATTCAAAATCCGGCAATATATATGCCTCGTGGTTTGTTCATATGTTTGCAAACTTTGGAATTAATACCGTAGGTTTTATTCTTTTTGGAATTATATAAAAAGCAATTAAAAAAGAAAAAACCCAATAAATTATATTGACATAAATAAATAAAAGATTTATAATTATAATGTCATAATATTAATATAATTAGGAGGATGACAATGCTTAAAGAAGACGTAATTAAAAAAATAACAGATGTGGGTATTGTTGCGGTTGTTCGTGCAGAAAGCGCAGACCAGGCAAAGAAAATTGCAGATGCTTGTATTGCAGGAGGTGTTCCGGCAATTGAACTTACATTCACAGTTCCACATGCAGACAAGGTTATTGCAGAACTGGCTGATACATATTCTGAGGACGAAATTATTCTTGGTGCAGGAACAGTCATGGATTCTGAAACTGCAAGAATTGCAATTCTTGCAGGCGCTCAGTACATAGTAAGTCCCTATTTTGATGAAAAAACTGCAAAGCTCTGTAACCGTTACAGAGTTCCCTATATGCCCGGCTGTATGACAATCAAAGAGGTTGTTGCGGCGATGGAGGCGGGTGCTGATATTATTAAGATATTCCCCGGCGAAGTGTTTGGTCCCAAGATTATCAAGGCTATTAACGGTCCTATTCCTCAGGCAAGAATGATGCCCACAGGCGGCGTTTCTGTTGATAATGTTGATGAATGGATTAAAGCGGGTGCAGTAGCTTGCGGTGCAGGCGGTGCTCTTACAGCAGGTGCAAAAACAGGCGATTATGTCGCAATTACTGAAACAGCAAAGAAATTTGTTGAGAATATTAAAAAGGCAAGAGCCGGAGCGTAAAGAAAATAGTCCAGTGGACTGTTTTTAGCGCAGGATTGCAAAACACGAGAGTGTTTTGGAAATATAATGGAAATGCAAAGCATTTCTACATCAAAAAAATAATAAAAAAGGAGAAATTTAAAATGGCAAAGGTTATTACATTCGGTGAATTGATGCTTAGACTTGCACCGAACGGGTATTACAGATTTTTTCAAAATGACCAGATGCAGGCAACATTTGGCGGCGGTGAAGCAAATGTCGCAGTATCACTGGCAAATTATGGCTTGGAATCAAGCTATGTAACAAAACTTCCCAAGCATGCAATCGGACAGGCAGCAGTTGACAGCCTCAGATATTTTGGTGTTGATACATCAAAGATTGTTCGTGGTGGCGAAAGAGTGGGTATTTATTATCTTGAAAAGGGTGCATCACAGCGTGGCAGCGTTTGTATCTATGACAGAAAGTATTCAGCAATCCAGATGGCAGAACCCGCTGATTTTGACTGGGATGCAATTTTTGAAGGTGCTGACTGGTTCCACTTCACAGGTATCACACCTGCCCTCGGCCCCAATGTTGTTGAAATATGCAAGGATGCCTGCAAGGCTGCTAAGGCAAAAGGTGTTAAGATTTCCTGCGACCTTAACTATCGTGGAAAACTTTGGACACGTGACGAGGCAAGAGCGGCAATGACAGACCTCTGTCAGTATGTTGATGTTTGTATCTCAAACGAAGAGGATGCCAAGGATGTCTTTGGTATCGAGGCAGAAGGCACAGATATCTATGGTGGAAAGCTTAATCACGAAGGCTACAAAAGTGTTGCAAAGCAGCTTGCTGACAAGTTTGGTTTTGAGAAAGTTGCAATAACTCTCAGAACATCAATTTCTGCAAGTGACAACGATTGGGCAGGTATGATTTATGACGGTGAGGATTACTATTTCTCAAAGTCATATCATCTTCACATTGTTGACCGTGTAGGCGGTGGTGACTCATTCGGTGGCGGACTTATTTATTCTCTGCTTTCGGGCAAGTCATCAAAGGATGCGATTGAATTTGCTGTTGCAGCATCAGCACTTAAGCATTCGGTTGAAGGGGACTACAACAGAGTATCAGTTGCCGAGGTTGAAAAGCTGGCTGGCGGCGACGGTTCAGGCAGAGTTCAAAGATAAAATATAACTGAGAGTATATGGTGAAATATCCATATGCTCTTTTTTATTTAAAAGACACTTTTTCTAAATAGTTATAAAACAATAAATTACGGTTAAAAATGTAAAAAAGTTTTGTTTATGCCTTGCTTTTTAGCAGAATTTATTGTATAATAAACTATTATATATAAATATGAATACCTAAACAGAAATGGAGAATTAAAAATGGCTTATTATTTCAATGAACCTTCACATACCTTCAGTGAGTATTTGCTTGTTCCGGGATATTCCTCTGCAGAATGTATGACAAGCAATGTGAGTCTCAGGACTCCTCTTGTTAAATTTAAAAAGGGTGAAGAACCGGCAATTACAATGAACATTCCTATGGTTTCTGCAATTATGCAGTCTGTTTCAGGTGAAAAGCTGGCTATTGCTCTTGCAAAAGAGGGAGGTGTGTCTTTCATATATGGCTCACAGTCAATTGAAGATGAGGCAGCGATGGTAAGACGAGTTAAAAACCATAAGGCAGGTTTTGTTGCAAGTGACTCTAATATAAGACCTGACCAGACTCTTGCTGAATTGATTGAGCTTCGTAACAAAACAGGTCATAATACTGTTGCTGTTACTGAAGACGGCACAGCCGAAGGTGTGCTTCTTGGTATTGTTACACCACGTGACTACCGTGTCAGTCGTATGGATCCTTCAACTCCTGTAAAGAATTTTATGACTCCCTTTGAAAAGCTGATTTATGCACCTGAAGGCACAACTCTTAAGGCTGCAAATGATATTATCTGGGATAATAAACTGAATTCACTTCCCATAATTGATGAAAATCGTCGTCTGGTTGCTTTTGTTTTTAGAAAAGACTATGATGCGCACAAAGAAAATCCCACAGAACTCCTTGATTCATCAAAGAGATATGTGGTTGGCGCGGGTATCAATACCCGTGACTATGAAGAACGTGTTCCTGCGCTTATTGAGGCAGGTGCAGATGTTCTGTGTATTGATTCTTCAGAGGGCTTTTCTGAATGGCAGGCAAGAACACTCAAGTTTATCCGTGATAAATATGGCGACACAGTTAAGGTTGGGGCAGGAAATGTTGTTGACCGCGAGGGCTTTATGTTTCTTGCAGAAGCAGGCGCAGACTTTATCAAGATTGGTATCGGTGGCGGGTCAATCTGTATTACACGTGAACAAAAGGGTATCGGTCGTGGTCAGGCAACTGCTGTTCAGGAGGTTGCTGCAGCCAGAGATGAATATTTTGAAAAGACAGGAATTTATATTCCTATCTGCTCTGATGGTGGTATTGTTCACGATTATCATATTACACTTGCTCTTGCTATGGGTTCTGACTTTGTAATGCTTGGCAGGTATTTTGCACGTTTTGACGAAAGCCCTTCAAACAAGGTGTCTGTAAACGGCAACTATATGAAGGAATACTGGGGCGAAGGCTCTGCCCGTGCAAGAAACTGGCAAAGGTACGATATGGGCGGCGCACAAAAGCTGTCATTTGAAGAGGGCGTTGATTCATATGTTCCGTATGCAGGTAGCCTTAAAGACAATGTCGCACTTACACTCAACAAGGTAAAGTCAACAATGTGCAACTGTGGCGTGCTTTCAATCCCTGAACTCCAGAAAAACGCAAAGATGACTCTTGTTTCTGCAACAAGTATCATTGAGGGCGGTGCACATGACGTTGTTCTTAAGGATAAGAATGTAGCACCGGTTAAATAAATTGTGGCAAAGAATACTATTACAAAAATTTCGGGGGCAAGGTTTTTAACACAAGGTGGTAGCTTGGTATTTTGCGATAATTGCGAAAAGATTGTAGGCAGTATAAATAAAGCTGGCTATAGATATCTGAATATTGCATTTATTTGTACTTGTGGAAATTTTGGCAGCATCGAGGTTATACGGGACGGTCACTATAACGATATTACAAAACAAATCTGTAACACTCCAAAAACAAAAATGGGGGTATACTGTTGTACTAAATGTGATATGCCCTTAATTTCAATGATAGATGAAAGAGTTCAGAATTATTCTTTCTATACAGAATGTGTATGTGGTGAAAGATTTGATACAAAGCCAGCATTCGATAAAAGGCTTGGCGAAACCCTGAAAGCTATAAAAAAACTAAAATAAGTGAAAAAAAGGAACGGATTATATATGTTAATCCGTTCCTTATTCATATTACTTAAAACAGTAAATAGATATAAATTTAATCAATATTGATAAGAATATCATCCAATGAACGTTTTGGTACATTCAGTGTATTTTCTTCATCAAGAAAATACTTTATATTGCCATCATTCATTTCGCAAGCACGGCTTACCTGTGCAGGATAACCGAGAGCAAGAACATAAGGAAGTGAGTAGTCATTTTCGCTCAGCTTGAGTGCTTTCATTATGTTTGTTTTGTTAAGCGAACCTATCCAGCAGCTTGCAATGCCTTTTTCATATGCACCAAGCATCATTGATGTAACTGCAGCACCTGATTCTACCTCAAAGGATTTATTAAGGCTTTTGTCGCCCAAAATTGCAATAAATGCGGTAGGACGTTCATCCAGTTTTGGTGTTCCGTCAGCAAGATAGCCTGCCCATTTGGTGTTTTCAAAAACAGTATCAACCAAAGGCTTTTTGTCAACAATAACAAATTTAAGTGACTGGTTATTTCCGGGATATGCAGCCAGTCTGGCATATTCAACAAGGTCAATCAAATCTTGTTTTGGAATGGGTTGTTGGATAAACTTTCGTATTGTACGTCTTTCAAGTAATGCATGTTTTACATCCATTTAAATAAATCCTTTCGATTTTGATTTTATGCTGTAATATTATTGTTTTTTTCTATGGCATAATAATAGTATAGATATTGTTGAGCAACACCGCCAAAATTGCCAAAGTTTTTTTCTACAAAAACAGTGATTTCGTTTTCCTCAACACCATAAAGGTCGTTAAGAATTCGTTTAATCCATACGTCCTGAGGAAAGATTTTATACCTTCCCAGAGCAAAAAGTAAAACACAATCAGCAACCTTGCTGCCAACACCTTTTATTTTCATAAGGGCAGCTTTTGCGTCGACATTACTCATTTTGGGAAGTTCTTCGAGATTTATTTTTCCTGATACAACCGATTTAGCAGCATCGATTATATATTTATCCCTGAAGCCTGCACGGATTGGAGCCAAATCCTCGGGAGTAAGCACCGACAGAACCTCGGCAGAAGGAAACCCGTAAAAAGTTTTTCCGTCAAAGTCTATTTTTTCACCGAAAGCTTCGCAAAGAGCTGAAATAATTTTTTTAATTCGGGGAATATTGTTGTTTGCAGATATAATAAACGAAACAATTGTTTCCCACAAATCCTGACGAAGAATTCTTATTCCTCGACCCTTTTCGATACAGGGCCTCAGCTTTTCGTCCTGCCACAGTTTTTCCTCGATAATATTATAATCATTTGAAAAGTTCAGATAATGGCTCCAGTATACAAGGTCAGGATTTGAACTTTCGACATAGATTGTTTTTGGGTCGTGATAATACATTTTAACAGCATGGTTGCCCACAACTCCGTAAAAGGTACCGTCGCTTTCTTTTTTCCAACGAAAGCATTGTCCGCAAAGAAAAGTTTCATCAAGGCTGAAATGGTCAATGTTATAAAGTCTTATCATAATAAATTCACCTGTTCGTTTCATTCACTTACTGTCAGAGATTTAATAAATATATTAATTTCTTTTGCACAAATTGAAGTGCTGTATTCCACTGCCTCACGCAGCTTTTTTTGCAGCTCGTCGGTTATTTTTGGAATATTGCAGGGATAGCTGAATGATATTTCCACGGAAATTTCAATGAATCCGTCGTTGTCTGATACACTTTGGATTTTATATATTTTTGCAATTTCCGGAAATTTTAAAATTTCATAACGACAAATATCTGCGACAGCCCGTGAGGATATTTTAAAATTGCCCAAATAACTGTAGGTAGGGCGGATAATTGTGTCCTCTGAGCTGATTCTGCCACGCTTTCCCGGAATAACAAGAGATTTTAAAAAATAACCTGAAAACTGCTTTTTCACCTCGGGCACAGGAGCAGGAATAATATGCTTGCCCTGTTTGTTGCGCATATCGAAGGCTGTGTTGATTTCATCAGGTGTGGCAATATCCTCTATATAAATTATTTCTTCAATCTCCGGCAAGCCTATCCGCTTGGCAATAAGCTTTACCATACGGTCAGATGTACCAAGCACAAGAACCGATTCAAGCAAGTTGCTTTTTATTGCATCAGCAACATCCTCAGCATGTCTGGGATTTTCAAAAATTGCACGCTTGACTGAGGCAATTTTGTTTGCTTCGTGCTTGGCGGATGTGCCGGCAAGAATACGTCCACCTGAAATAAGCAGACCGTCATCAATTATGCCTTCAATATTTTTTTCGTGTGCCAAATCAATACAATGATAGCTTTTACCTGTTCCTGATTTCCCTACAAGAGCATAAACACGCATGATTTAGCCCTCAGTTTCAATAGAGTTTTTTTCGGAAATTTTATAGCATAGACGCATTAAGCTGTCACCCAAATGAATATTTTCAACCACAATGTCATCTTTGGTTGTGATTTCGGCGTATGAAAAGTTGAGAAATGCTTTTATTCCACAATCAATAAGCTCTTGTGTAACTTGATTGACTACTGCTTTTGGAACAGACAGAATAGCCATAGTTGGATTATGCTCCTCAACAAAACTCTTCATATTTGCCGAATCCAGAACCTTTAGATTGTCAATTTCCATACCAATTTTTTCTGGGTCGTTATCAAAAATTCCGATAAGCTCAAAGCCACGTTTTTCAAAATTTGTGTTGCTCGTCAGTGCGTGACCAATGTTACCTGCGCCCACTAAAATTGCTTTGTATTTTGAATTAAGCCCAAGGATACCTGCAATTTCACCATACAGATACTCCACATTATAGCCATAGCCCTGCTGCCCAAAACCGCCGAAACAGTTTAAATCCTGGCGTATCTGTGATGCAGTAACGCTCATTTTTTTGCTTAATTCTTTTGATGATATTCTTTCAACACCCGAATTCATAAGCTCGCCAAGGTAACGATAATATCTGGGAAGACGATTTATGACGGATGGGGATACCTGCTTTTCCATTAAAATTTCCTCCAATTAATATTAAAAAGAGAGATTAAAGCATTGCCTTGAGATTTTCACTTACTGTAAGCAAAAATTCCTCTGTATTAACCTTTTTCTTGTTTTCAAGACTTGAAAGGAGGTAAAGGTCGCCAGTCATAGTACCATCTTCGATAGTCTTGATTGTAGCTTTCTCCAGCTTGTCAGCAAAAGCACAAAGGTCAAACAAACCGTCAAGCTCACCTCTTTTGCGAAGAGCACCTGTCCATGCAAACAAGGTTGCAACGCTGTTTGTTGAGGTTTCCTCGCCTTTCAGATGCTTGTAATAGTGACGCTGAACTGTGCCGTGTGCAGCCTCGTATTCGTATGTTCCGTCGGGTGATACAAGCACAGAGGTCATCATAGCAAGACTGCCGTAAGCTGTTGCGACCATATCCGACATTACATCGCCGTCATAGTTCTTGCAGGCCCAGATATATCCGCCCTCTGATCGTACAACACGTGCAACTGCATCGTCGATAAGGGTATAGAAATATTCAATACCCGCTGCATCAAATTTTTCTTTATATTCTGCCTCAAATATTTCGTTGAAAATATCTTTAAACCTATGGTCATATTTTTTTGAAATTGTGTCCTTTGTTGCAAACCATATATCCTGCTTTGTGTCAAGGGCATAATTAAAGCAACAACGTGCAAAGCTGGTAATTGATTTATCAATATTGTGAAGACCCTGTATAATACCATCACTGTCGGTGAATTCGTGAATGGTCTGTCTGATTTCCTTACCGTCTTTATCTGTGCACAGGAGCTCGCATTTTGAGCCTGCCGGAACCTGCATTTCGGTGTTTTTGTATACATCCCCGTATGCGTGACGGGCAATTGTGATTGGTTTTGTCCAGGTGGGAATGTAGGGGGTAATGCCTTTCACAATAATGGGGGCACGGAAAACAGTTCCGTCTAAAATTGCACGGATTGTACCATTGGGTGATTTCCACATTTCTTTAAGTTTATATTCTTTGACACGATCTGCGTTGGGTGTGATGGTTGCGCACTTAACGGCAACACCATATTTTTTTGTGGCATATGCCGAGTCAAATGTAACCTTATCGTCTGTTTCGTTTCTATATTCAAGACCTAAGTCATAATACTCTGATTTCAAATCAATATATGGAAGAATAAGGATGTCCTTAATCATTTTCCATATAATTCGGGTCATTTCGTCCCCGTCCATCTCGACAAGGGGAGTTGTCATTTTGATTTTTTCCATTTTATGTTCCTCCGTTAGTTTATTTACTGTTTTCCCTTGTGTAGTTTAACAGACCACCTGCTTTCAGCATTTCACGCTGGCGCATCGAAAGGTCAAGTTTAACTTTAAAATCAAAGCCCTTACTTACGTTTGTAACAGTAAGCTCGGTTGCGTTTATGATGTTATCAAAAAGATGGGTCATTTTAAGTTCATCTGTCTGTTCAATTTTATCATAATCTGCCTCGTTTGCAAATGTCAGGGGGATAATACCAGCATTTATAAGATTTGCCATATGAATTCTTGCAAATGATTTAACAATTACAGCCTTAACACCAAGGTAAAGCGGAGCAAGCGCTGCGTGCTCTCTTGACGAGCCCTGCCCATAGTTAGAACCGCCTATAATGATGCTCTTACCCATTTCAAGTGCTCTGTCGTGAAATTTTTCGTCACAAACAGCAAAGCAGTATTCTGAAATCTTGGGAATATTTGAACGGAGGGGAAGTATCTTTGCACCTGCAGGCATAATGTGGTCTGTTGTGATATTATCACCAACCTTAAGGCTGCATTTTGCCGTAATTTCATCAGGCATCGCCTTGGATACAGGGAAGGGTTTAATGTTTGGACCACGAAGAACCTCAACACTGTCCATATCATCGGCAGCCACCGGGGGAACAACCATATTGTCATTAATGGTAAATACCTCGGGAAGTTCAAATTCGGGCATATCACCAAGAGTTCTGGGGTCTGTAAGCACTCCTGTAAGGGCAGATGCTGCTGCTAGCTCAGGCGAAACAAGGTAAATCTGACCGTCTTTGGTGCCGCTTCGGCCTTCAAAATTTCTGTTAAATGTACGAAGCGAGATACCGCCCGAGTTAGGTGACTGACCCATACCGATACAAGGGCCGCAGGCGCTTTCAAGAATTCTTGCGCCGGAATCAATCATATCGGATAATGCTCCGCAGGCAGCAAGCATATTAAGAACCTGTTTAGAGCCGGGAGCGATTGACAGCGATACATCGGGGTGAACGGTCTTGCCTTTAAGGATGTATGCAACCTTCAGCATATCAAGAAGTGATGAATTGGTGCATGAACCAATGCACACCTGATCAATCTTCATTTCGCCAATTTCTGCAACAGATTTAACATTATCAGGGGAATGAGGGCAGGCAGCAAGAGGTACAAGCTCGCTGAGGTTGATATCAACAACCTCGTCATAAACTGCATCTTCGTCGGCACAAAGGGGTGAGTAATCTTCTTCTCTTGACTGAGCCTTGAGAAATTCTCTTGTTGTTTCGTCGGATGGGAAGATAGAGGTGGTAGCACCAAGCTCAGCACCCATATTTGTGATGGTAGCACGTTCAGGAACAGATAGTGTTTTCACGCCTTCGCCTGTGTATTCGATAATTTTGCCAACGCCGCCTTTAACAGAAAGTCTGCGGAGAACCTCTAAAATTACATCTTTTGCCGCAACCCAGGGGCTAAGCTTTCCGGTAAGATTAACCTTTACAATTTTTGGACAGGTGATATAATATGTACCGCCACCCATAGCAACAGCTACGTCCATACCGCCTGCACCAATGGCAATCATACCAATACCACCACCGGTCGGTGTATGGCTGTCAGAACCGATAAGGGTTTTACCTGGAATGCCAAATCTTTCAAGGTGTACCTGATGGCAAATTCCGTTACCAGGTCGTGAAAAATATATTCCGTGCTTTTTGCAAACGCTGCCTATAAATCTGTGGTCGTCAGCATTCTCAAAGCCACTTTGCAGAGTGTTGTGGTCGATATATGCAACCGACTTTTCTGTTTTTACTCTGGGAACACCCATAGCCTCAAACTCAAGATACGCCATTGTACCCGTTGCGTCCTGCGTAAGGGTCTGATCTATGCGAAGCGCAATTTCACTCCCTGCCACCATTTCGCCCTCGAGCAGGTGGGATTTGATTATTTTCTGTGCTATTGTAAGTCCCATAATTTTCTCCTAATTATATACTTTCATTA
>JAZNCI010000083.1:0-29013 GCA_045587485.1 Clostridia bacterium | reverse complement strand
ACTTTCTCACAATATTTATAAAAATAATGGACACGTTTTATAAAAAGATTATACATGTTTTAGCTTTTAAAAATTTTTGCTGTTTTTTACCAATTAAGTGGGTCTGCTCTCGTAAAGACATACCAAAATAAAAATAAGATTGAAAAATAATTAAAATACTTTTCAATCTTATCTGTTTTTGCTTGTATTCTCAACAATTTACAAAATAATTTTATCAAATAGCAGTTTTTTCAGTTATGGCGTGGGTTTTCTCGTATTCTTCAAAAAGTTTATATAAAGTTTGCCTACTGATACCTAACTCTTTTGCAAGAGCAGTTTTGGTAAACTCTCTCCTTTGCCACTTCTCATACCACTCTCCAAAGTCCTCAACCTGAATTGGTTTTCTTCCTTTATATACTCCACGCTTTTTAGCTTCCCTTATCCCGTCTGCCTGGCGCTGCCTTATGTTTTCCCTTTCGAGTTCACAACAGCAGCCCAATATAGATACAAAAAATCGTGTTGTCGCATTATTGTCAGATATGGTAAGATTTTCTTTTATAGAGATTAAAGTGACTTTTTTTTCTATGAGTTTGTCAATTATAATGAGCATATCTTTTAGTGACCTTGAAATTCTTGATAGGGAATATATAACAATTTCGTCGTTGGCTCTTACGAAATTAAGCATTTCCTGTAATTGTGGTCTTTCCATATTTTTACCACTAATCTTTTCTTCAAAAACTCTTTCAGGTTTGTAGGGTTCAATACTTGCTCTCTGCATATCCAAATTTTGCGAATCAGAACTGACTCTAATGTACGAAACAATCATATACTTTTTTAACTCCTTTGCTTGATTTTGGTCACAGTGTAACTCTTCAGCATAAAATCGTCAAGATAAACTTAAGACTTGGTTTACATTTTGTCAAAATAACCAGAAAACAATTCTATTTAGACACTAAAACGCACAAAAATAGAGTGTCTATTATCTACACTCTAAATCAACATAAAATATGGGTGGAACTCGATGAGTTCCACCCATATTTTTAAAATCTTAATCTTACTATCTCTCTTGTAGGCATTTCAATTTCTTCACCTGTATTATTAACAAATACAGCAGATACAAATTTTCTTCTCTTAACTCGTTCTTCTGAACCGTCTTTTTTACCATACCAAAAACTTTGCCAATGTGCCTTTCTCATATGCGGTCTAACGTGGTATCCTGTTTTTCTGTATCCAACTTCTCTTTCAGTAGGGTTTTCATTTACTTCTACTTCTTCTGACTTGGTATATGCTTCAGGATTATCACCTAAATAACGGGTATTTACTGATTTACCACTTGCCAACCTTGCGTATGTATCACCCAAACGGTACTCTGTATGTTCAAGGTCAGATATATGAGTTCTTTTAAGGTCAGGTTTGCGTGTTGCTTTTTTCACAAGTGTAAAGTCAGCATTAGAGCAGGCAAGGTATGTAATAATCTGATTTATTTTAATTATGATTTCTAATGCTCGTTCTTCCCCTAACTGCTCAAAAGTATGAGGGTTTAGTAATCTTAACATTTCTTTTGGTTCTGCATTGACAGTGAAAGTCTTTCCTGTTTCCTTCTCACAAATATTTATTGAACTAAAATCATAAGATAAAGTCATATTAAATACATTATACTCGTGTGTTGCTTTATCACCATATTTTACAGGTATAGGTTTGCTTATAAACATAACTTGTAGTCCATATATATCATTTAAGAAATCATGCGTGTCAAAATAAACAAAGAAACCCTCATATTCATTATCAAAGAAGTCCATAGGACACTCCACATAAAAACTGAAACAAGGTAAAAACTCTAATTCACTCATAGAAAGAGTTTCATACTTGCTATCTTCAAAATCGATATCCCACAGTTCATTTAAGAGTTCAGGCTGAAAACGATACACTTGCTGAAATTGTTTCCAATTCAGAGCACCTGAAATTGCATTTGCACATATTTTAAGTGTATTTTTGAGTTCATTAGGATATGTTTCATAATCACCTTGACAATTTTCTTTTATAAACTCCATAATTTCTTCTCTGGTAAGATAACAAACATTTCCTCTTCTTTCTTTACCTTTGATGTGTAACTCGTGAAAACGCTCATAGATATTTTCTTTATCTTTTAAGATAATTCTTAATTCTTCTAATACATTGTGATTTAAGAATTTTGTTGCTGGGTGAGTAGCGACTACTATGGGTTTTTTAGAAGATTTCTTCATAACTATTCCTCCTAAAAGTTAATTCTTATAATATATTTTATCATATTAAAGTGATTTTGTCGATGGTTTATAATAAATTTGGTTATTTTTCAAAATCTATTGTATTTTCCACCTAAAAGCGTTATAATAAGAAAAAGAGATGTTTCGTGTATTCGAGGTGGAAAATATGGCTGGTGATTATAAATCTTCTAAAAAATATGTAGGTGTGCGTCAAGTAGCAGGTGCGGCAACTTGGTCTTATAGATTTAAGGTTAAGGTGAATGGTGAAACCCTTGAAGGTGGAGAGAGTGGTTTTAAGACTGCACTTGAAGCAAGTGAGGCAAGAGCAAAGGCTATTGAGGACGCAAAAAGTCAAGGGTTTGTAAGTAATAATAGTAAACTCTTTTCAGAAGTATTTGAAGAATGGATACAATCACAAGCAGATACCAAATCACCTAATACACTTAAAAGACACTATTCCTTATATAATAATCACCTTAAATATGTTTTTGGTGATAGGTATATAATAAGTATATCAGGTCAAGAGTTAGACGACTTTATGAATGGACTTGGTAAACCTACAACAGATTGTAGATATAAAAGGCAGATTGTATATAGTAGTGAATATATAAATGGTTTTTATAAGACCTTGTTTGGTATTTTCTCCTATGCAAAGCGTAATGGTTATGTTAAAGAAAATAGGATGCTTGAAGTTGAAAAAGTAAGGGATAGAGGCACACAGCGCAGGCGTGGTGTTAGAATACCTGATACTGATTTGACAAGATTAGAAGAAAGGTTAAGGACTACAAATCTACATTGTAGTTTTTATATAGGTTTGCTTACAGGTTTAAGAGTGTCAGAGATTTTTGCTTTGACTTTCGAGGACGTAGATTTTAAGAATAGAAAATTAAAGGTTAATAAGCAAATGCTCTATATAGATAAGTGTTGGACTTTGACAGAACTGAAAACAGATGAAGCAGAGCGTGAGGTTGTATTTAATGAAGATTTGTATGTGTATTTGACAATCTTGTATGAAAAGCGTAAAAAAGAACAAGAAGAAATGGGTACAGCATACAGAGATACAGAAAAGGTTAGGGCTTATACAGAAGATGGTGAGGAACTGTATTTATCAGGTCTTCCATTTATAAATAGAAAACCTAATGGTGAGTTTTTAACTCCTGATAGTGGTAAGATAGTACAGAGAATTGCAAAAGAAATAGGTATTAAGTTTAGGTGGCACGATTTAAGACATACCTACGCCACTATTGTTGCTAATGAACTGCACGTAAATATCAACTTTTTAAGAAAGCAATTAGGACATAAAAAGATAGAGAGTACAATTCATTATTACACACAAGTAAGTCCAGAAGTTGAAGAAGAAAGCAGAGCAATCATACAAGGCATTGGCGTAAAACCTATGATTGAGGGTTATGAAGAAGATTTAGACACAGAGCAAAGTGGAAAAATATTGGAAAATAAGCCTAAATACACTTTTGTGAATGGTAAGTTAAAAACTAAATAACACTATATATCAAATTATGTAAAATATTTAACACTATATATTGTGTAGTTGATAGAAATGTTAAAATTAAAGTTTCACAATGAACTATGGCACGGCAAAGGCTTAGAGGGACTTTTAAAGAGATATTTCGGTTAAGAATTTTCCAAAGCGGTTGAGAATTAATGCTCAGCCGCTTTTTGTACATTAAATAAAATATTTTAATTAATTTAAAGGAGAAAACAAAATGTTAAACGAAAAAGTGAGAGAATTACTTAATGACCAGATAAATAAGGAATTATATTCTGCGTATTTATATCTTGATTTTTCCTTATACTATGACAGAGAAGGACTTGACGGTTTTTCAAACTGGTACAAAATTCAGGCTCAGGAGGAAAGAGACCACGCAATGCTTATCTTGCAGTATTTGCAGAATAACAGCGAAAAGATTGAACTGTTGCCTGTGGCAAAACCCGATAAGAAGCCAAAGAATTTGATGGACCCGCTTGAGATGGCTTTGGAGCACGAAAGATATGTTACAGGCTTGATAAACGATATATACGGCGAGGCATACAATGTAAAAGATTTCAGAACAATGCAGTTTCTTGACTGGTTCGTAAAGGAACAGCTTGAAGAGGAGAAAAATTCCGAAGATATGATTACCAAAATGGAGCTGTTCGGAAACGATTCAAAGGGACTTTATATGCTTGACAGCGAATATGCAGCAAGAGTATATACCGCACCGTCACTTGTTCTTTAAATTTTTTAGAAAGGTGGTCGTTTTATGAAAAAGCTGTTTGTTATAGCCGTAGGAGCGATAAGTGCAGTATGTCTGTTTACGGGATGCACAACAAACAACAATCCCGCATCATCGGCAGTTGATGATGCCAAGCAAGCCGGCGAAAGTATGATGGAAGGAACAAAACGAGCAGTTGATGATGTGGTAGATATGGGTACTGCCGGTACGGGCAATATGGCACAGTCGGGCAACAATAATGGTAACGGCAATATGACAAAGCCTGATAATAAAGGTAAAACTGATAAAAGTCAGTTTATCGGTGAGGAAAAGGCGAAGTCAGTCGCTCTTGAAAAGGCAGGATTATCTGCCGACGCAGTTACTTTTGACAAGGTCGAGCTTGACCGTGACGACGGAGTGTGGCAGTATGAGGTGGAGTTCAGGAAAGACCGCACCGAATATGATGCCGACATAAAGGCTGATGACGGCTCGATTCTTTCGTGGGATGTAGACAACGACAACTAAAAATGAAGAGATATAGAAATCCGTAAAATTTGGATTTCTATATTTTTTTGCCAAAACATGTTGACAACCGAAAAGATACGTGCTATATTAGCTGTATTAATACAAACGATACAGTTGTGATAAAAGGAGGTGGGTAAATGATAAATCTGGATTACAAAGACGGCAGAACGCTGCACGAACAAATTGAGGCGGAGCTTAAGCAGTTGATAATAAACGGAATATTGGCAACTGACGAACAGCTTCCGTCAGTGAGAGAGCTTTCAATCAGCCTGACGGTTAATCCCAACACGGTTCAAAGAGCATATAAGCAGCTAGAGCAGGAGGGCTTTATATACAGCATCAAGGGCAAGGGCAACTTTGTATCCCCCGTATCACAAATTAATAGTCAAAAGCGGTGTGACGAGTTGTATGAAGAGCTGAGGCTTGCGGCAAAGGAACTGGCCTATCTTGGCGAGGATAAGGAACGGCTGCAAAACATTATTAACAATGTATATTCAGAAAAGGAGGAGTCCTTATGATAAAAGTAAAAGGTGTAACTAAATACTTTGATGACTTCAAGGTACTTGACGATGTGCATATGGAGGTCAGAAAAGGTACAATATATGGTCTTATTGGCCCAAATGGGGCAGGAAAGACTACATTAATTAACCACATAAACGGTGTTCTTACCCCAAAGAAGGGTGAAATAACAATTAACGGCGAAAATATTTATGAAAATGAAGGAATAAAGCAGACAGTCCTGAATATTTCGGATGACTGGTTTTATTACAGCACATTCAGTATTAAAGAGATGGCAAAGTTTTACCGAGATATGTATCCAAACTTTAATGAGGCAAGATATAGTGCCATAAGCCAGATTTTTAAGATTGACGAGAAAAGACAGATAAGAAAGTTGTCAAAAGGTATGAAAAAACAGGTTGCATTCTGGCTTAGTCTTTCTGCGATGCCTGATGTTCTTATCCTTGACGAGCCTCTTGACGGGCTTGACCCAGTGATGCGCAAACAGGTGCTTAATCTTGTGATTGCCGACGTTGCCGACCGCGAAATGACAGTTCTTGTGTCATCACATAACCTGCGTGAGCTTGAGGACATATGCGATTGGGTTGGCATTATACATAAGGGCAGAATGATTCTTGAAAAGTCTCTTGATGACCTCAAGGGCGATGTTCACAAGTATCAGCTTGTGCTGACAAAGGATGCGCCAAAACAGCTTGACACTTTAGAAAATATTCTGCACAAGACAAAGGTTGGCTCGGTTTATAACGTGATAGTCCGTGGAGATTTAACGGAAACCAACAAGCAGATGCAAAGCCTTATGCCAAGCCTTTGCGAACGTATCAGTCTGACACTGGAGGAAGTATTCATTTATGAGTTGGGAGGTTTGGGTTATGACTACAAAAACATCATTATTTAATAAAGGAATTTTCAAATCAACATTAAGAAGATATATGTGGGGTGCTGTTCTTTACTCCATTATCCTTTTTATGGTAACTTCACTGGTAATACTTCTTGGCGTTGATAAGGATGACAGATGGTATTTGATGGCAGAGAGGGGCATTGCACTTATCCTTGACAATCAATATCTGTTTTTACCTGTGATAATAGGTTGTTTTGTGCCAACGGTTGTGGCACTGCTGGTATACAGATTTGTTCATTCGAAAAAGACCTCAGTGTTTGTGCATAGCCTGCCTGTTTCCAGAACGGCAAATTATATATCAACAATCCTTGCGGCACTTACACTTATGGCAGCGCCCATTGTTCTCAACGGAATAATACTTATGATTTTAAGTCTTTCGGTGTATGGTGCATTTTTTAATATCACCTCTTGTCTGGTGTGGACGGGTGTAAATCTGCTTACAGTATTTTTGATGTTTTCAATTTCAACATTTGTTTCAATGCTTACGGGCAATACTTTTGCGACTGTGGGATTAAATGGATTGATTCATTGCTTTGTGATTATTTTTGCGGCGGCATTTTCGGCTTTGGCGTCCTGCTTTATATATGGATATTACGAGACAAATGAATTCTTAAACAAGTCAATGGAGTGGAACTTTGTTGCTTATTTGATAGAAATTGCCAACGACCTGAGCTTTAAAAATGCTCCTGCTTTTGATTGGATAAAGCTGGCTGTTATGATTGTGATAGCGGTGGTATTTTATGTGCTTGGCTGGCTGCTTTACAAAAAACGCAGAATGGAAACTGCCGAGGATGTGGCGGCATTTAGCTGTCTTAACCCCATTTACAAATATCTGGTGACATTTATTGCAGCCCTTGGCTCCTTTGCAATTTTCAGCTATATGATGGGCGAAAGACCGATAGTACCCATAATAGTTACGTCAATAGTCAGCGTGGTTGTATACTTTGCGGCAGAAATGATACTGTTTAAAAGCCTTAAGGTGTGGAACAGATACAAGGGCTATCTGGTGTTTGTGGCGGCATTTTGTGCAATGATATGCGTGTTTGCCTTTACCAGCTTTTTCGGATACGAAACCCGTGTTCCTGATATTGAGGACATTGAGAATGTCGCAATTTATGAATATTATTATCAGCCTGATGTTCCCTGGCTTGATAATGAAGAAATAAAAGCCTATACACTATCTGTTCATAAAGAGCTTGTAGAAAAGGAAAATATTTATACTGCTAAAGAGCACAGAGCGGATTATAACTACAACACCGCAATGCATATTAAATACAAATTGAAAAACGGTAAAACTCTGGTAAGACGTTATCCCATAAATCAGGCAAAAGCTTATGAAATTCTCGAAAATCTTTACAAGTTTGATGAATACAAACGCAGGGTTGTTGAGCTGTTTGACACCAATATTGGCAAAATCTATAATATTGGCTTTAATCATGGTAATGCGCTCTTTAACAACAGCCAGTCGATAAAGGAATTTTATTCGTGTATTGAAGAGGATATTATGAGTCTTGATTACAGCCAGATGCGCGATGAAAATGTCTGGAATATGAACGTATCCATTGAATATGCACCTCAAAATGCGAATGACCGATATCTTAATACTATGTATTTAAACATTAATGCAAATTATAAAAATTCTTTACAATGGATAAGGAAACACGGCTTTGAAGAACAACTGTTCAACAGGGAAAGTCGTGACCTGTGCGTGCTGACAAAAGACGACTGGAAAAAATATACAAGCGTCGAAGAGCATGCAACGGCATCCTATGGAAAGGGCGGTATGGTACAGGCATACAGAATAAAGAACTTCAGCGAGCTGACAGGCATTGAAAGAATAACAGATTCCCAAACAAAAAAGAGCATTGCTGACTTTGTAACAACTAAGGGTGTTCGGTATGTTCCTGATAAGGAATTTTCATATTATGTGTGCGTTATAAACGAGGCAGAACACTTGGAGGTAGAGGCTGCATTTTATGATGATGGGTCGGATATTCTTGAATTAATAAAATAATACAAATTTTTTGAATGAAGACATCAATCGTATCGGGTTGGTGTCTTCATATTTTTTGCATTTTGGAGCAAAATAAAGTTGAATCATTTACATTTTTTTTCTTTTATGATAATATTGAAAAATGGAGGAGATTAACGTGATAAATCACGTTATCAGGATTTAAATGCCCGTGCGATATTTTCGCCCTAGGCGAAACGCACATGGGCGAAATATCCATTTAACGCCTTAACTGCCCGCAATAAGGTGTTAAATATTTTTCAATTACTGTTTGTGGGTAGAAAGGCTATGGATATTTTATGCTTATAGATATTCACACACACGCATTCCCTGAAAAAATTGCAGAACGTGCCATCGAAACTTTAAGTCATACATCAGGCGGTCTTATCCCACAGCATAAGGGGACTCTTGCAAGTCTGAAGGAGGAAATGGAGAAGGACGGCGTTGACATCGCGGTTGTTTTGGGAATTGCTACAAATCCTCAGCAGCAGACAAATGTAAATAACTTTGCGGCGGAGATAAACAAGGACGAAAAAATTATTGCTTTTGGATCGGTTCATCCTGATGCCCCCGATGCATTGGAGGAGCTTGAACGTATTAAGGCTCTGGGGCTTAAAGGGGTTAAGCTGCATCCTGAATATCAGAGCTTTTTTGTGGATGACGAAAGGATGAAGCCCATATACAAAAAGATTTCACAGCTTGGATTGATAACACTTTTCCACGCAGGACACGATTATGGCTACGGCGAGCCGTTTCATTGTATGCCTCAAAATTTAGAACGTGCACTTGGTTGGTTTTCATCACCTGTTATTGCGGCACATTGGGGCGGTGCGGGTTGTGCAAAGCTTGTACAAAAACACCTTTGCGGAAAGGATGTCTGGTTTGATTTGTCGTTTGGCTATGGAAATATGCCAAAAAGCTTTGCACAGGAAATTCTGGACAAGCACACCCCCGACAAGATGCTCTTTGGCTCGGATATGCCATGGCACAGACCTTCGTGGGAGATGAGATTGATTGAATCCCTTGACCTGTCAAAGCAGGATAAGGAAAAAATATATTATAAAAATGCAGCTAAGCTGTTGGGCTTGTAAAATATTTCAACAAATTTCGCAAAAGTACTTGATTATTTTTCTATTATTATGTATAATAGCATTTGTTTTACAGCATTAAAACAAAAGTTTTGTAATACTAAATTTCAGGGGTGAATTTTGTGGATATAGGCAAAAAGCTGAAACGCCTGCGTATCAAGCATCAGCTAACGCTTGAAGAACTTGCAAACAGAAGTGAGCTTTCAAAGGGATTTTTATCACAGCTTGAAAACAACAACTGCTCACCGTCAATTTCCACTTTAGAGGATTTGCTGGAGGTTCTTGGGTCGTCTTTGCAGGAGTTTTTTTCTGAAAAATCCGAGGAATCAATTGTCTTTTCCGAAAAGGATTATTATGAGAATGAACAACAGGAGTACAGAATAGACTATCTTGTTCCAAATGCTCAGAAAAATGCGATGGAGCCTATACGGATAACAATTTATCCCGACGGCAGCTCTCAGGAGATTATTCCACATGACGGTGAGGACTTTGGCTTTGTTCTCAGTGGCTGTGCAGATTTGATTTATGGCGGCGAAAAGTATCATCTGAAAAAAGGCGACACCTTTTATGTCAATTGCAATGAAAATTATCATATACAAAACAATGGAAAACGTGATTGTGAGTTGATTTGGATATCAACTCCACCATTCTTTTAAGGAGGTTATGAATTGAGCGCTTTAATTGAACTTAAAAACATCATCAAAACATTTGATGATCAGCAGATTTTAAAGGGTATTAACCTGAAAATTAATGAGAAGGAATTTTTGACTCTGCTTGGTCCTTCGGGTTGCGGCAAGACAACAACCTTGCGTATAATTGCCGGCTTTGACGAATCCGACGACGGCGAAATCCTTTTTGACGGTATCGAGATTTCCAAGGTTCCCCCATACAAGCGTGAGGTCAACACCGTATTCCAGAAATATGCTCTGTTTCCGCACCTTAACGTTTTTGAAAATATTGCCTTTGGTCTTAATATAAAAAAGACGGATAAGTCAGTTGTCAAGCAGGAGGTTGAAAAGATGCTGAAACTGGTTGGGCTTTCGGGGTATGAAAAACGTGATGTTACTTCACTTTCCGGCGGTCAGCAACAGCGTGTGGCGATTGCCCGTGCTCTTATCAACAAGCCCAAAGTTCTGCTTCTTGACGAGCCTTTGGGTGCTCTTGACGCCAAGCTCCGCAAGGAAATGCAGTTTGAACTGAAGAAAATTCAGCAGGAGGTAGGAATTACATTTATATATGTAACACACGATCAAGAAGAGGCCTTGTCGATGTCTGACACCGTGGTTGTTATGAACGACGGCTACATTCAGCAGATTGGCACTCCCACTGATGTATACAACGAGCCTGAAAACCGCTTTGTTGCTCAGTTTATAGGCGAGTCAAATATCATTGAGGGAATTATGATTCGTGACTGTCTGGTTGCTTTTGATGATTTTGAGTTTGAGTGTGTGGATAAAGGCTTTAAGAACAACGAGGAAATTGAGGTTGTTCTTCGCCCCGAGGATATTGATATTGTATCGCCTGATGCTGCAAAGCTTTGCGGAACGGTTACAAGCATCGTATTCAAGGGTGTGCATTATGAAATAATGGTACAGTCAAAGTATCGTCAGTATATGATACATACCACCGATTATCACCCTGTGGGTAAAAATGTGGGTTTGACATTCGGACCTGAAGATATTCACGTTATGTGGAAGATGAACTGATTTGAAAGGAGAAGGGTATGAAATACTTTAAAAATCTGGTAAGACCCTATATAGTGTGGTCGTTTATAGTTATTCTTGTTCCGATTTTTATGATATTTTTATATGCTGTGACAAACAGCGGCAATTCTCTTATAAATATACAGTTTACTCTTGACAATTTTGCAAAGTTTGTTGAGCCTGTGTATCTTGAGGTATTTATGAGCTCCATAGAAATGGGTCTTGTTACTGTGGCGATATGTCTTATACTGGGCTATGCTATGGCATACATAATTTCAAGGTGCAAGGAACGAACACAGAGCATATTAATACTTTTGGTAACAATCCCTATGTGGATAAATATGATTATCAGGATATATGCGTGGAAGAGCATTTTAGAGCCGCTGGGGCTGATGTATACTGATTTTGCTGTTATGGTTGGGCAGATTTGCGAATTTTTGCCATTTATGATAATTCCCATTCATACATCACTCAGCAAAATGGATAAATCCTTTGTCGAGGCGGCGTATGATTTGGGTGCAAACCCTATACAGACATTTTTAAAAGTAACCTTCAAGCTGTCAATCCCGGGTGTTATTAATGGTGTAATTATGGTATTTTTGCTGTCCATTTCTACCTTTATGATTCCCAAAATACTTGGCGGCGGCCAGTATATGCTTATCGGAAATCTGATTGAAAAACAGTTTATCGAGGTGGGCGACTGGAACTTTGGCAGTGCCGTATCACTTTTACTTGCTGTAATTATCCTCTTCTCAATCAGATGGATGAAGAAGATTGAGAAGGATGAAAACTGATTTTAAGGAGGCTGTGCGTTGAAAAAGTTAGCACGTATTTCATCGGGATTTTATGTGGCACTTTGCTTTGCGTTCTTTTATGTGCCAATTATTATAACAATGATATTTTCCTTTAATTCGTCGCGTTCCTTTGCCAAGTTTACGGGATTTTCGTTTCAGTGGTACGAGGCGCTTATTAATGATTCCGAGATTATGTCGGCTGTGTGGGTTTCTGTTTCGGTTGCGGTGTTTGCAACTGCTATTTCGACAATCCTTGGCACCATTACGGCAATCGGGCTTTCAAAAAGCCGGAAGATAGTTAAAGAATGGATTTTAAATATCAACAATATCCCTATTATGAACCCCGACATTGTTACGGCAATCGGTCTGATGATATTGTTTACGGCAATGAAGATAGAAAAGGGATATATTACAATGCTTCTTGCACATATCTGCTTTTGTACACCCTATGTCATAACATCGGTATACCCCAAAATCCGTGAGCTTGATGTGAATATTGCCAATGCTGCGATGGATTTGGGGGCAACGCCCTTCCAGGCTCTTGTCAAGGTTATTGTGCCGATGATAAAGCCGGGAATTGTTGCAGGTATGCTTCTTGCCTTTACTATGTCTATTGACGATTTTGTGGTTTCGTATTTTGTAAGCGGAAACGGTGTCGAAAATATCTCAATGATTGTGTATAACGCCACAAAGCGTATTAATCCAACAATCAATGCACTCTCTACAATAGTTATACTGGTTATTGTAATAGGTGTCGCACTTGTAAGGCTTGCTCCGGGCGGAAAAATTAAAAGCCTTCTTTCTAACCTCAGCGACAAAACCAGAAGCAAAATCAGGATGGCAGGGATTGTTGCACTTTGTGCACTGGTTGGCTTTGCTGTATTTGGACTAAAGAACAATAAAGCTGTTTTAAAGGTATATAACGCAGGTGAATACATAGACGACAGTCTTATTACCGCCTTTGAGGAGGAGTATGACTGCAAGGTAATATATGAAACCTTTGATTCAAACGAGTCGATGTATACCAAGGTTATGAGTGGTGAAAAATATGATATAATTATCCCCTCTGACTATATGATTGAACGTCTTGCCAAGGAGGAGCTGATTCAGGAGATTGATAAGTCAAGGCTCAAAAATCTTGGCGGAATAATTCCTGCAATCCTTGACCGTCCCTTTGACCCTGAAAACAAGTATTCAATTCCGTATTTCTGGGGGAATGTGGGTATACTTTATGACACGACTATTGTGGATTCTGCTGACCTTGATGCTGGGTGGGAGTTATTGAGAAACCCAAAGTATAAGGATAACATTTATATGTATGATTCCGAGCGAGACTCGTTTATGATTGCTCTTAAGGCACTGGGATATTCTCTGAACACAACTGAGAAAAGTGAAATTGATGCGGCTTACAGATGGCTTGTTGAGCAGCGTGAAATAATGAACCCCATATATGTGGGTGATGATGTTATCGACAGTATGATTGCCGGCAGCAAGGCAATGGCAATTGTATATTCAGGTGATGCGGCATATATTATGTCCGAGAACGAAAACCTCAGATTTTTCACTCCCGATAAGGGAACAAACCTGTGGATTGACGGTATGGTTATAACAAATGATTGTACTAACATAAGCATTGCCCATAAATGGATAGATTTTATGTTGAGTCCTGAGAATGCAATGGCAAATTCCGAGGCGGTAGGATATTCGTCGCCGGTTGAAAGCGCTTTTGAAGAAATCCGTGATACCGTTTATGAAGGAAATGAGGCGTATGTTCCAAGACAGGATAACAGCAATGACGAGTATTTCAGGTATCAGGACCCCGAAACCAAGAAATATTATGCAGAGATGTGGACCAAAGTAAAATCTCAGTAGGAGTCTGAGAAAAATAAAGGAACGATAATTTATGTATATAATAGCAGGACTGGGAAATCCGGGAAAGAAATATGTAAACAGTCGCCATAACATAGGTTTTGATGCCTTGGATGCGGTTGCGGCAAAGTATAATATTGACATAAAAAAGGTTAAATTCAACGGCATTTACGGTGAAGGAGCTATTGAGGGCGAAAAGGTTGTTCTTATAAAGCCCCAGACCTTTATGAACCTCAGCGGTGAATGTATCAGGGATTTTAAAAATTGGTATAAGGTTGAAAACGACCAAATAATAATAATCTATGACGATATATCCCTGCCCCTTGGCAAAATGCGTATCCGCCCCAAGGGCAGCGCAGGCGGTCACAATGGGATTAAAAGCATTATTTATCAAATAGGGTCAGAGGTGTTCCCACGTATAAAAATTGGTGTAGGTAGCCCCGAAAACCCCGACTATGATCTTGCGGATTATGTTCTTGGTCATTTCAGCAAAGGCGAGATTGAGGTGCTTGTTCCTGTTGCGGTAAAGGCGGCAGAGGCGGTTGGTGAAATTATTAAAAACGGCACCGAAAAGGCAATGTCTGTATATAACGGATAAATTAAATGGTGAGGCTATGGATGGATTTCTGAAAATTTTAGAAAGCTTAGCTGATTTTGAAGAGATAAAGGGGGGGCTGAAAAGAAATCAGTCCCCTGTAAGTGTTATGGGTGTTTCCGATTCAGTAAGGGCACACCTTGTTTTTTGTACGGCAAAAGCAATGGGCAAAAAGGCATTGGTTGTTGCGGCAAATCAGGCAAAGGCAAAGGAAATTTATGAGGATTTAAAATTCTTTTTTCAGGGTAGAGTGTTGTTCTTTCCCGAAAAAGATTTGGTTTTTTATGATATTGAGGCGGCGGCAAATGACATAAAAAAACAACGTCTTGAAGTCCTTGACAGCCTTTGCAACGGAGGTGACCAACTTTGTGTGGTTACAACAATGTCGGCACTGATGAGTGCAACCGTACCAAAAGAATTATACAGTGAAAAGGCGCTGGAGCTTTCGACAGGTGACGAGATTGAGTTGGATGAGCTTTGTGACATAATGGTGGATTTTGGCTACAAGCGCGAGGAGATGGTCGAGGGCCCGGGACAGTTCAGCATCAGGGGCGGAATATTTGATTATTACCCATTTTGGAGCGATATGGCATTTCGTATAGAGTTTTTTGACACCATGGTTGATTCGGTGAGGGAATTTCACATTGAAACACAGCGAACAGCATCGGGTGATGGTGCTGAATTTGCCCGTATAACCCCAGCAAGCGAGCTTGTTTCAGGAAGTGACGTGCGTGCAAAATGTGCAAAAGCCCTTAATGATGAAGCGGCAAGGGTGTGCAGAAAAAAAGAACAGACCGACGAAACATTAAAATTGATTACAAACCTTAAGCGTGATGCCGAAAGAATAGAACAGGGAATAGTGTTTCCGTCACGAGATAAATACATCCCATATCTTTATGACGAAAAAATTCCCACCCTTTTGGATTATATAGGTAATGACTATCTGGTGTTTGCAGATGACCCTGCAGGAATTTCAGAGTCGGTAAAAATCGAAAAAAGCCGATTTGATGAAACGCTAAAGGATATGCTTGAGCGTGGAATAATTCCGAAAAGCTCGATGCAGTATACGGGCGATTATTTTGAACATATAAAGAAAATGTCAGAGCTTGGAATGATTTCTTTGTCGGCACTTTCACATTCAAACCCCGACATCAAGCCAAAGAAGTTGGTCAGCTTTACTGCTAAAAGCTTAAACAGCTTTGGCGGGAAAATGGAATTCTTCTATGATGCCCTTGACTTTTATAAAAAGAACAAATACCGAACAATTATACTTGCAGGTTCCGAACGTCGTGCAGAGAACCTTTATACACAACTAAATGACGAAGAGATTTCCTGCACACTGGCAAAGAGCTTTGATGAAATTCCCGAAGCGGGCAAGATTGTTGTTACTCACGGCGGATTGCGACGTGGATTTGAGTACCCCCTTATTCAGACCGTTGTTATCAGTGATAAGGAGATTTTTGGCGAAAGTAAAAAGAAGCGCAAAAAGGCAAGAATTTCAAAGGAAAACCGCATCGACAGCTTTACAGATTTGCACGTGGGTGATTTTGTTGTTCATCAAAACCACGGTATCGGTCAGTATGTGGGGCTTGAACGCCTTACCGTCGAAGGTGCGCAGAAGGATTATTTAAAGCTGATTTATAAGGGCGGCGACAGCTTGTATGTTCCTGCCGACCAGCTCAACCTGATTTACAAGCACATCGGTCGTGACGGCGGTCAGGTAAAGCTCAGTAGTCTTGGCGGTCAGGAATGGAACAGAGCAAAGCAAAGGGTTAAAAATTCATGTCAGGATATGGCAAAGGAGCTTGTGGAGCTGTATGCTCAGCGCGAGGCAATCCGAGGGATTGAATTTTCCAAGGACACCGAGTGGCAACGTGATTTTGAAGCAGCCTTCCCCTATGAAGAAACTGATGACCAGCTCAGGTGCATCGAAGAGGTAAAGCATGATATGGAGAGGCCAAGACCGATGGAACGTTTGCTTTGCGGAGATGTTGGCTATGGCAAAACCGAGGTTGCTATGCGTGCAGCATTCAAGGCGGTGATGGACGGGTATCAGGTAGCATACCTTGTTCCAACCACAATCTTAGCAAATCAGCACTACAATAATTTTAGACAGAGGATGAAGGATTATCCCGTGAATATCGCCTGCTTGTCAAGATTCTGTACTGCTAAACAACAAAAGGATATTGTGGCAAGGCTCAAATCGGGCGAGGTTGATATAGTAATCGGCACGCACAAAATTTTGCAAAAGACAGTGCTTTTCAAAAAGCTTGGACTTCTTATAATTGACGAAGAACAGCGTTTTGGTGTTGCACATAAAGAAAGAATTAAGGAAATGAAAAAGGAAATTGATGTTTTAACTCTTTCTGCAACGCCTATTCCAAGGACACTTCATATGTCAATGTCTGGAATACGTGATATGAGCATTATTGCTGAGCCGCCGGGTGACAGATATCCCGTGGCAACCTATGTGATGGAATATGACCATGATGTAATCCGCGAGGCGATTTCCAAGGAGATAGGCAGGGGTGGGCAGGTATACTACCTGCACAACCGTGTCCAGGGAATAGAAAAAACCGCCAAGGAAATTGAGAATATGCTCCCCGATATAAGAGTGGCCGTGGCACACGGACAGATGTCAGAGTCAGAACTTGAAAAGATTATGATGGCAATGTCAGAGGGTGAAATTGACGTTTTGGTGTGCACAACCATAATTGAAACGGGGCTTGATATTGCAAATGTAAATACAATAGTTATGGAGGATGCTGACAGACTTGGTCTAGCACAGCTTTATCAGTTAAGAGGCAGAGTTGGGCGTTCAAACCGACTTGCCTATGCATACCTCACATATCACCGAGACAAGGTGCTGGGCGAGGATGCACAAAAGCGGCTAAAGGCTATCCGTGAGTTTACCGAATTTGGCTCGGGCTTTAAAATTGCTATGCGTGACCTTGAAATTCGAGGCACTGGCAATGTAGTGGGCGTTCAGCAAAGCGGACATATGGACAGCGTGGGCTATGATATGTATTGCAAGCTCCTTGCCCAGGCGGTAAGCGAAATGCAGGGGATACCCATTGAGGAGGAGATTGAAACATCGGTTGATTTTCCGGTCAGCGCATTTATACCCGAGAGCTATATCAAGGCACACAGTCAAAGACTTCTGGCATATAAAAAGATTGCGGCGATTGAGAGTGCAGAAGAATTGGGAGATGTATATGACGAGCTTCTTGACAGATACGGTGATGTGCCGATAACTGTTAATAATCTTATGCTTATTTCGTTTATAAGAAAGCTGGCATCCGATAAACTGTTTACCGAGGTAAAGGGCGGCAGAAACAATCTTGTTTTGCACTTTCTGCCCGATAATGCCCCTGACCTTTCAGAGTTTGTAAACAGCGATTATCTGAAATCCGGCAAGGCGGTTATTAAAACGGGCAAAAAACCAAAGATTATATACACCTTTAAGGAGAATTTAAAGAATACTGACTATCTTAATATTGTAAAAGAATTTATTGAAAAGGTATAGACGATTTTTGCAATTGGGTGTATAATTAAAATGTAAGATACTTAAAGATTGGAGTGCTTGATATGGAAAACGAAAACATCAGAGAAAATGAAAACTTGAATGAAGAGATTGTAGAAGAAGCGGCTGTTGACGAAACCACGCTTGAGTTTGTTGAATATGAAGAGAAAGAAACCTTGACTGATGAAAAAGTTGTTTTAACTTCTGCAACAAAGAAGAAAAAAAGAAATCTGTATTTTACAATTTGTGCAGCAGTGATTGTGATTGTTTCATTGGCGGCATATTGGGTTTGCAGTGTACAGGGCATAGGCGAAAACACAATTGTATCAAATGCATTGATTGAGAATGCAGGTGTTGATGCAAGGAGTGATAACATAAAGTATGAAAACCCCATTATGGCTGCAGTTAACAGTTTTACAGACAAAAAGGATGTTGTTATGACAATAGGTGACAGGGCTGTTGACAAGGATGTATTTGAATACACCGCCAATATGATGGGTGCAAATTGTGTATATTCTCTGATTCAGACAGGCCTGCTGACAGATGTGTCACAGATGAACTGGGGCGAAAAGGCTTTTGAAACAAAAATGACCTATACCGAATATGCAAAGGGCATGGCAACAGAAAGGCTTATACCCATATATGCTCTTATCACTGAGGGCGAAAAGAGGGGGATAGCCCTGACTGATGAAGAAGAGAAAGAAATTGCAAATCAGATAGAGGAGCTCAAAAATATTTACGGGGATGAATTCAATTCGGGTCTTATCCAAGCAGGTTATCCAAACGAAGACTCTTTTGTGAAAATGCAGAAAATACTAATGCTGACCCAAAAGATTAGTGCTGATGCCGAAAAGGATTTGGGTAAATATATATCAGACGAAGAACTCAAAGCAGCAGCAGGCGATACCGAAAAGGTAACCGTTAAGCATATTCTTGTTGCCTTTGATGAAGAAGGGCTTGGCGATGTAACCGACGAAAAGAAGGCTGCTGCAAAGGCAGAGGCAGAAGAAGTTCTGAAAAAGCTCAATGGGGGCGGTGATTTTGATAAGCTGATGGAAGAATATAATGACGACCCCAGTGCAAGTGCCGAGGGCTATACCTTTGCTGATGATGGCACAATGGTACCTCAGTTTACAGATGCGTCATTTGCTCTTGAAATCGGCGAAACAAGCGGATTGGTTGAAACCTCATACGGTTATCACATTATTCAGCGTATGGAACGCAAGTTTACAATCAACGATTATATCACATACCTTTCAAAAAAAGCTGATGTAAGAATAAGAAAAGGCAATTATAAAAAGGCGACCATTACAGCAGATTTAAACGCAATGTTCAACACTTCGGGAGAGTAATTCCTGAAACCCCTTCAGGTAAATATACAGAAGAAAAGGGTGAGTCTTATGTCTGTTTATTCAATGATATCTTCGCTTTTGAGCTATGTATTTACAACAATAATATATTTGTTTATCTTCAGTGTTATTGCTCTTATATATATGGATATAAAAAAGACGGGGAAAAAGGAACGGGCAAAGAATCTAGCCAATGAAACATCGAGTGCCCCTGCACAACGCAGTATCTATGCAGTACTTAAAACTGTTAAAAACCGCTATGCGGCAGAGGCGAAAATGAAATCTGCATACCGCATAAACGGAAAAGGTGTCATTGTTGGCAGGGGCAAGGATTGTGATATTGCTGTTAATCATATGTTCCTGTCAGTGGAGCACTTTCAGGTGTGGTATGACGATGGTGCGTGGTATATCGGCGATATGGGCAGCAAAAATGGCACATATCTCAACGGCTCAAAACTGAAAAAAGTAAGAATTCTTGAGGACGGCGACGAAATTTCCTTTGGTGAGATTAAGTTCATATTTGAGGGGGAGCAAGAATGAGCAAAGCAAATTACAGACTTCCTGCGTACCTTCTTGTTGTGATGAACGTGCTGGGTTTTTTGCTTTTGTATATGGTAAACGATTATCAGCTCAACGTGCTTTATGTTGGGCTTGGTTTGCTTTGTCTGTTCATTTTGATGTATTCCATTTTGGTTATCTGCCGTATGGGTGATAAGTTTCTTATGCTCATTGCGTCTATGCTTATGACTATGGGTGTTTTAATGCTGTGCCGTCTTGACATAATTATGGGGGCACGGCAGATTGTGTGGATAGGTATAGGCGGAATTGTATTCTTTACTGCGTATTGTATATACTACAATGTGCGTATCTGGAATAAAATGTGGTTTTTATATGCCACAGGAGGAATTGCCCTTTTTGTTATAACTCTGATTTATGGCAAAACTGTCAATGGCTCACGCAATTGGATAAACTTGGGGATTATAGCTTTTCAGCCCTCTGAAATAATAAAAATTCTTTATATTATGTTTCTTGCGTGCCATTATTCGGAAAGCTGGACTAAACCATTCTTTAAAATTCAGCCTATATATGTGACGGGTATAATTACATATACCTATATTATGTTTCTTGTTATGCAGCGTGACTGGGGAACCATTCTGGTGGTGTTTTTAATATTCATATTTATGATATATGTGTACGAAAAAAAGAGATGGTTTTTGTGGGCAAATGCTGCTGCGGCATCGATAGTAGGATTTTTGGGATATAAGCTTTTATATCACATTCAGGTGCGTGTGGGTGTGTGGCTCGACCCCTGGGCAGATGTTTCAAACAAGGGCTACCAGATTGCACAGTCGCTTTTTGCTATCGCGGCGGGCGGATATTTTGGCAGAGGTCTGGGCAACGGCACACCACATTACATCCCCGAGGTTCACACCGACTTTATTTTCTCGGCAATCTGCGAGGAAATGGGTGTCTTTGGCGGAGCGGCAGTAATTATTTTGTTCTTTTTGCTGTCGTACCGATGCTTTAAAATAACCCTCAATACCGAAAATCCTTACAACAAGGCAGTTGGTCTTGGGCTTACATTGATGTTTGCTCTTCAGACCTTTATAATCATTGGCGGTGTTACAAAGTTCATTCCACTGACGGGTATAACCGTTCCCTTTGTCAGCTATGGCGGAACCTCCATCGTTGTCAGCTTTGCTTCCCTTGGAATAATGCAGGCAATTTCTGCCATCGAGGACAGAAAGGAGGCTCGCAGGGATGAATGTGAATAAAAAAATTATACGTGTTCTGATTGTTATTTCGGCTCTATTTCTGGCACTGCTGACATATCTTTTGTATTTCAATCTGTTCAGGGCGGATGCCGTTTCTACCAATCCGTACAACCGCCGTCAATGGGACGACGAAAGATATGTCACAAGAGGAACAATATATGACAAAAATGGTCTTGTTCTGGCTGAAACAGTTGAACAAGACGGGAATAACAGACGTGAATATTCTCAAGGCAGACTTTACAGCCACGTTATCGGATATTGCTCTCAGGTATATGGAAAAAGTCTTCTTGAACGTGAATATGACAGCGAGCTGCTCGGCAAGGGTGACCTTGACTTGTTTCAGGGCGACAAGAAAAAAGGCTTTGACCTTAATCTGACTATTGATAATTCTGTTCAGAAATATGCCTATGAGCAAATGCGTGGCAGGCGTGGTGCACTTATTGCAATGGACCCCAAAACAGGGGCTGTTCTTGCAATGGTGAGCCTCCCGGATTTTGACCCCGATGCGGCGACACTTGAGAAACAATGGAATACCATTGTCGAGGATGAAAAATCTCCGCTTATTGCAAGGGCGGTTCAGGGCCTTTATCCTCCTGGCTCAACCTATAAGATTGTGACAGCGGCGGCAGCCTTTGAAAACGGAATGAAGGAGCGTGTATTCAAAGATACAGGCAGCTTTACGGCGGGCGATTTAAAGGTTGAAAACTACAACAACAAGGCATATGGTGAAATCAGTTTAGAGCGTGCATTTGGGGTGTCAAGTAATCAGGTATTCTGCACGGTGGGTTATGAATTGGGCAGTGAAAAGACCACCGAGATTGCAGAGCGCTTTGGTATAAATTCGACACTCGGTTTTGATATACCGACAATGAGCAGCAGGATAGAGTATAAAAAAATGACTAAGGAAGACAGTGCTCTTGTCAGCATTGGCCAGGGACAAATTCTCACAACTCCGATGCAGATGGCCATGATTTGTTCTGCGGTGGCAAACAACGGGCAAATGGTGAAACCATATGTGGTTGAAAGTGTTACAAAGAATGATATCACCGTAAGAAAAACTGCAACAAAAGTAACTCGACACCCGATTTCACAAGAGTGTGCCCGGTATATTCAGCAGCTTATGATTGAAACAGTGCAAAGCGGAACAGGCACCCGTGCTCAAATCAGCGGCGTAACTGTTGCGGGAAAAACGGGAACTGCCGAAAATGAAACGTCATCAGACCACGCCTGGTTTGTGGGATATGCTCCGGCAGAAGACCCACAGATTGCTATTGCGTTGGTGTTGGAAAATGACGGCAGAAGCGGCGGCGATGCAGCGGCTCCTATTGCGGGGAATGTGATGAAAAAGTATCTTGCAAAGCAGGTAAAATAAATGAAAAACTATAAAATTATTATTCAGTATGATGGCACAAGATACAATGGCTGGCAAAGACAAGGGAACACAAAAAACACCATTCAGGGCAAGATAGAGGACATTCTTGAAAAAATGACGGGTCATAGTGTGGAAATTTACGGCTCGGGCAGAACAGACAAAGGTGTTCACGCCAAAGGTCAGGTTGCCAACTTTAAAATTAATACCGAAATGTGCGATAAAGAAATTCAGGAATATCTTAACAGGTATCTTCCGGATGATATTGCGGTAACAGAGCTAACCCGGGCAGACGAGCGCTTTCACGCAAGACTAAGTGCAAAACGCAAAACCTATCTTTATCGCATACACAACAGCTCGGTTCAGGATGTGTTTGGACACCGTTTTATGTATACTGTTGAAAAGTCTCTGGATGTTGCAGCAATGCAGACAGCAGCAAAGAAATTCTTGGGTCAACACGATTTTGCGGGATTTTCCTCGGTTAAGCGATTAAAAAAGTCAACAGTACGTACAATATACAGTGTGGGCGTGCAACGCTTTGGTGATGATGTGGCCTTTGCGGTGACAGGTGACGGATTTCTTTATAATATGGTTCGAATTATGGCAGGAACACTTTTAGAGGTGGGAACAGGCGAACGCGACGCAGACACCATAGACAAAGTTTTTAAGACAAAAAACCGTGAATTTGCGGGCAAAACTCTTCCAGGAAAGGGATTGACTTTGCTGTCGGTTGAATATAATAATGCACTTTAGGAATAATATAAATATTGAATAAAACTATTGAAAAAATATCAAATTTAAGTTAAAATATTTTGGTGAGGGAGGTGAAAAAATATGAAAACTGCAGAGCTTTTTGATTTAAAATATACAATAGCAGCACCTCTTTTGGCAGAGAGCGAATATCCCTGGCAGGCTTTGAGCAAAATCAAGGATTTTGTAATTGCTTTAGGCGAAACTCTTGACAAAGAAAAGTTTGACGAGGCTGAACCTCAGGTGTGGATTGCAAAATCTGCAAAAGTATATCCTTCAGCACATATTGCTGCACCCTGTATCATTGACGAAAATTCCGAGATAAGACAATGTGCGTTTATTCGTGGTGGTGTTATTGTGGGGAAAAATTGTGTGGTAGGGAATTCTACCGAAATGAAAAACTCAATAATCTTTGATAATGTTCAGATCCCGCATTTTAATTATGTGGGCGACTCAATTCTTGGTTTCAAGTCGCATCTTGGGGCAGGGGCAATAACCTCAAATGTTAAAAGCGACAAAACTCTTGTTACAATCAAGAATGGCGATGAAAAAATCGAGACTGGGCTTAAAAAGTTTGGTGCAATGGTGGGAGATTTCACCGAAGTTGGTTGCAACAGTGTTCTGTGCCCCGGCACAGTAATCGGTAAAAATTGCACTGTTTATCCGCTTTCAATGGTAAGGGGATATCTAAAAGAAAATTCTATATTCAAAAGTCAGGAGAATATTGCAGCTAAGATTTAGTTGCAATATACAACTAATAAATAATTTCAGTATTATGAGACACTGAAAGTTTGCTGTGTAAGGCAGTACCGAATCTCTTGCGGTATAACTGTTTAGCGCCAGGCCGTGCAAAATATATGTGCGGTGACGAGGTAAGAAGAAATTCGAAATTTTCGGCGGGTACTTCTTCGGCACTGTCCCGTGTCGTAAGAATGCATACAAAACGACAAAAGTGCATTTAAAGGGCAAAATAAACATATGGGAAATTATTCCCCACCTGTATACACGGGTGTTTGATAATAAAGGAGAGTATATATGAATTTTATCAAAGTAAACAATTATGACGAATTAAGCAGAAAGGCAGCAAACATTATAGCGGCACAGGTTATTTCAAAGCCCTGCTGTGTGCTTGGCCTTGCGACAGGCTCAACGCCTCTTGGCACTTATGAAAAGCTTGCAGAGTACAACAAGGCAGGCGATGTGGATTTTTCACAGGTTACATCTGTAAACCTTGACGAATATCAGGGTCTAAAGGGTGATAACGACCAGAGCTACAGATATTTTATGGACAATAATCTGTTTAATAAAATCAACATTGACAAGACAAAGACCCATGTTCCTGACGGTTGTGCGGCTGACCTTGCAAAAGAAGGTCAGCGTTATGACGAGCTTATCAAATCTCTAGGCGGAATAGACCTGCAGCTTTTGGGAATTGGTTTAGATGGTCATATAGGTTTCAACGAGCCTGACGAGGTGTTTGTTGGCGAAACTCACGAAGTTGCTCTTGATGAGTCTACCATTGAGGCAAACGCACGCTTTTTTGCATCAAAGGATGATGTTCCTAAAAAAGCTATAACCATGGGTATGATGTCTATTATGCAGGCTAAAAAGATATTGCTTATCGCAAACGGCAAGAATAAAAAGGATATTGTTGAAAAATCATTTAATGGTCCTATTACTCCCCTTGTTCCTGCGTCTATTCTCCAGTTGCATCCTGACGTAACTGTTATTTTCAGCGAGAATTAAGACGACGGAATGTTTAAAATTAAATTGAAAGGAAACTTTTAATGGGAAAATATTTTGGAACAGACGGCTTTCGTGGTGAAGCCAACATTAACTTAACGGTTGAACACGCATTTAAAATAGGCAGATACCTTGGCTGGCATTACGGCAAGGAGCACAAGTGTAATGTTGTGATTGGCAAAGATACACGACGTTCAAGCTATATGTTTGAATATGCTCTTGCGGCGGGGCTAACCGCCAGCGGTGCAGATGCGTATCTTCTGCACGTTACCACAACACCGTCGGTTTCGTATGTGGTGCGTACCGAGGATTTTGACTGCGGAATAATGATTTCAGCAAGCCACAACCCCTATCACGACAATGGTATCAAGCTGATTAACAGCAAGGGCGAAAAAATGTCCGAGTCAATTATCGCAGACATAGAGGCATATATTGACGGTGTTATCGACGAGTTGCCGCTTGCTAAAGGCGAGAATATAGGAAGAACAATTGACTATGTTGCCGGCAGAAACCGTTATACAGGCTATATTATTTCACTTGCACGTAATTCATATAAGGGAATTAAAGTGGGCATAGATTGTTCAAACGGCAGTACATGGATGCTTGCCAAAAATATATTTGATACTCTTGGAGCAGAAACATATGTTATCGGAAACGTACCAAACGGCTTTAACATAAATCATGAATGTGGCTCCACACATATGGAAGGTCTTTGCAAACTGGTGAAGGAGAACAATCTTGATATCGGCTTTGCCTTTGATGGCGATGCTGACAGATGTCTGGCTGTTGACGAGTGCGGAAATACGCTGACAGGTGACAATATTATGTACTTTTGCGGCAAATATATGAAAGAAAAGGGTATGCTGAACAACAACACTGTTGTCACAACGGTTATGTCTAATTTCGGTCTTTATAAGGCTTTTGATGAGATGGGCATTCAGTATGTCAAGACCGATGTAGGTGACAAATATGTTTACGAGGCAATGCAGGCAAATGATTATTGCCTTGGCGGCGAGGAATCGGGGCATATTATCTTTTCGAAATATGCATCAACGGGTGACGGACTTATCACAGCCATCAAGATAATGGAGGTTCTGATTGAAAGCAAGCTGCCTGCGTCAAAGCTCAGTGACGGCTATGAACGATTTCCACAGCTTTTGGTCAATGTCCGTGTTACTGATAAGGATGCACCCCTTAACGACCCTGATGTCAAAGCTGCAGTTGCAGCGGTTGAAAAGGCTCTTGGAAGCGACGGCAGAATTTTGTTCCGCAAAAGCGGTACCGAGCCTCTCATCCGTGTGATGGTCGAGGCGAAGGGCGAGGCTATCTGTGAAACAATGGCACAAAAGGTTGTTGATGTAATAAAACAAAAGGGGTATATTCTTAATTAAAATTTAATATTAAAATCTCAGGCGTTTTTGATTTTTAAGAACGCCTGTTTAGGTTTTAATCATGGTGTTTTGTGATAATAAAATGAATATTGTTTACGGGTTTGCCAGCAAGCCTGTTAACTTTAACGGAAAGGAGAGAAAAATATGAAAATTTCGTCGGAAATTAATTCAGCAGCCAGAATTATTGGTGAAGAAAAAGCGATAGAATATTATGCCAAGGCAGGCTTCGATGCTTGGGACTTTTCGTTGTATTGTATGCGCAAGTTCGATTGGAAGAATCGTTGCTTGCTGGAATGTAATCATCCCCTTGCCGGCAGAGATTATCTAAAATTTGCAAGAAGACTTAAACAGGTTGCAAGTGATAACGGAATAGTATGCAATCAGTCACACGCACCGTATCCGTCAGACTGTGAGGGTGTAAGGTCACTTTTTAAACGGGCGATTGAATGTACGGCAGAGGTGGGCGGAGAAATTTGTGTAATTCACCCCAACAACCGTGTAAGCTTTGAAGAAAATGTTGAAATGTATAACGAGATTTTACCTTTTGCAAAGGAATGTAATGTGAAGATTGCAACCGAAAATATGTGGCTTTGGGATGATGAAAAGGGACACGCTTATGGTGCAATGTGCGCTACTCCCGAAAGCATTAATGCACAGCTTGATGCCGTAGATGACAGTTATTTTACCGCTTGCGTTGATATTGGGCATGCCGAAATGAAAGGCATTAACACAAATTCAGCTGAAATGATATTGGCACTTGGCGACAGACTTACAGCACTACATATTCACGACAATGATAAATTGCACGATTCGCATCAGATTCCGTTTTCAATGAATATAGATTTTGAAAAAGTGGTTAGCGCTCTTAAGAAAATTAATTATCAGGGCTATTTTACTTTAGAGGCAAGTGCTTATCTTGAAGCCTTTAATGAGAGAAACGTTTTTGACGGCATTACAAATCTGGCAAAATCGGCAAGAAGGCTTGCAAAGATGTTTGAGAATGTATAATTAAATTATTTAAGGAGAAAGTGGTTGTAAAATCAAACAATAGTGAGGGAAATGAAAATGGAACAAAAGAAGAATAAATTACTTACAAATGTTATTTTTGTGGCAGTGGCGGCGATGTTCTGTTGTGCGTTATGGGGAAGTGCAACTCCATTTATTAAAATTGGTTATGGACTTATTTTGCCCCACCGAAATATTCCGTCAACCATACTCTTTGCAGGAATAAGATTTTTTACAGCCGGTGTGGTAACTGTGCTTATTTATAGCATAGCGCGAAGAAAATTTTTATTTCCCAAGGCGGAAAATTTGAGAGCGGTTGTAAATGTGTCCTGCTTTCAGACAATTATTCAGTATTTTTTATTTTACATAGGTGTTGCAAACACTACCGGCGTAAAAGCAACTGTTATCAGCGGTTCGAATTCGTTTTTTTCGATTCTTTGTGCGACTTTGCTCTTCAGACACGAGAAATTAACATTTAAAAAGATAATTGCTTGTGTTATAGGTTTTGCAGGAATCATCCTTATTAATCTTGAAGGGCTGAACTTTAATCTTAACTTTCTTGGAGATGGCTTTGTCTTGCTTTCAAACCTTGCCTATGGTGTATCGGGTGCTTTGATGAAGAAATACTCTAATCGCGAAGATCCTGTTGTAATCAGCGGTTATCAGTTTATTTTTGGTGGATTTGTGATGATTATGGTAGGTGTTTTAACTGGCGGTGTTATTGTTTTGACAAGTGTTAAGGCTGTGGCTGTTCTTTTGTATTTAGCACTGTTGTCAGCTGTTGCATATGCCTTGTGGGGAGTGCTTCTTAAGTATAATCCTGTATCAAAAGTTTCTATTTACAGCTTTATGACACCAGTATTCGGGGTGTTTCTTTCAAACCTGATGCTTACAGAAAAAAGCAATGTTGAACCAATTAATTTGATATTGGCACTAATCCTTATTTGCGGTGGTATTACCATACTTAATTACCGAAAGGAAAAGAAATAATTTATTAAGGGAAAACGGGCAGATATGCAACGTTGCAAAAAATCTTCAAAAACTTTAACAAAAATGCTTGACAAGTAAAGGATTTTGGTGTATACTTGTACAAGTGATTTCGGGGTGTGGCTCAGTTTGGTAGAGTACTTGAATGGGGTTCAAGTGGCCGCTGGTTCGAATCCAGTCACTCCGACCAATCTCAAAGTCTTGTAAACAGTGCGTTTGCAGGACTTTTTGTTTTTTCTGAGATTCTCAAATTTTGAGTTCAGGTCAACAAATAGGTCAACAACTTTTCCGTTTTTGTGTGGGAAAGCGAGTATTTTATGGCTACAATTTATCCAAATTTCAAAAACGGAACAATTATTTCTTTCAAGTTTAAAGCCTATCTTGGAAGAGATGAAAACGGTAAACAAATTTTTAAATGCAAGACCTGGTTTCCTGAAAAGCAAATGAGTGAAAATAAACTAAAAGCACTTGCAGAAAAGGAAGCAACTGTTTGGGAGCATCAGCTTGCTGAGGATATACTCAACATACAACCTGTATCCATTTCTGACAGTATTACCTTTGAAAGATTTGTAAAGGATATTTGGTTCCCTGAGTATATGAACACAGAAAAAAGGCGTGCTGCGACCGTCGCCTTTCACGAATACATTCTCAGGACTATTCTTCCATATTTAGGGCAAGAAACAC
>JAZNCI010000082.1:0-34934 GCA_045587485.1 Clostridia bacterium | reverse complement strand
TTTAAGTCAAAGAAGTTCAGGGATGTCCCAAAGGATGAATGGATTGTGGTAGAAAACACCCATGAGCCGATAATTGATAAGCAGACCTTTGATGAAGTACAAAAACTGCTTGAAAGTCGGGCAAGAGAAACCAAAACAGGTGAAACACAAATCTTTGCCAAGATAATAAAATGTATGGATTGTAAAAAAGCCTTGGTGTTCTCCAATGCAACCAAGTCTTATGTATGCAACACATATAACCTGAAGGGTAAGAAATACTGCCCATCACATTACATAAGGTATGACGAGTTATATGGTGTAGTCCTTGCAGATATCTATGCAAAGACAGTCCTATTGGAAACCCACAGAGATGCCCTATACAAAGCGGCACTTAAATGCAATGAGCAAAAGATTATGACAGAAACAAAAGATAATCAGCGAAAGCTTTCAAAAGCCAATAAGAGAATTAATGAGCTTGAACTTCTGATAACAAAGACATATGAAAATTCAATCTTAGGGAATTTATCAAGCGAGAGAATGGCATCACTCCTCGCAGGATATGAAGAAGAACAGGCAGAATTAAAAGCCGAAGCATCAAGAATTGAAAGCGAGCTTAACGAATATCACAAGTCAAAGGATAATGCCATAGACTTTGTAAATCTGATTGAAAAGTACATTGGAATTAAAGAACTCACATATGAGATTCTCCATGAGCTTATCGACAGAATTGAGGTCGGCGAAAAGTACGAATATCAGGGCGAAACTTATCAGGATATAAATATTTATTATAAGTTTGTTGGAACAGTAGAGTTTAACAGCGAACTGAATATAGAAAAAGCAGGATAACAGGGGACTCCCTTAAAAAGAGTAACAGTCCTGTTACCTGCACCAAACAGTATAAATCCGAACCTTGTACCAATCGGTGAAGGGTTCGGATTTTTATTATTCTTTAATTATTTTAACTTACTTTTCCTTTGTCGATGCCAAAGGCGCAATTTTGCCATCATTGGACCATACCATATATTTCACTTTGTTTTCGTTACGCGGATTACGGAAATAGTAAGTATCGTATGCATCAATTTCCACCTCGGTTGGAACACAATCAGTCATTCTGCCATTTTCATCATAATAAATACATATACATAATGTTTTTTTGCTTTCTGATGTATTGTTGTATATCACAGCATTAACCGAGTCACTAGTCAACCATACAGGTGAAATATGCGTAACCTGACCCTCAATCAGCTTATTAACCGCTGCCTCGCAGTCAATCAGCCCATAGCCATAATGTTCATCCCAACCTGCAACAGTATCCGCCTTGGTTTCAACCGCCGTATCCGCAAGGAGCTGTGCAAATTCTGTTTGGGTTATTTCCTTATTCATACTCTTTACAATTGCAGCAAGGCCTGATACGTGAGGTGCCGCAAAAGAGGTTCCGTTGGGTAGCCAAACATACTCCTTGCTTACCTCACCTTCTTCAATACATGGCGTCACAACAGCTTCTCCTGGAGCAACCACATACACACTGCAATTATAATTTGAAAAATCCGACCGCTCACCTTTGTCGTTTACCGAGCCAACACCTATTACATTATCAAAGGCGGCAGGATAATTAATTGTTTCGTTATAGTCATTTCCCGCTGCGGCAACAAGAATTGCGCCCTTGCTGACAGCATAATCCACTTTTTTCTCAAACAATCTTAAAATTTCATTTCCTTGTGCTGTAATATCTGTTTCCGAAATACCACAGCTCATATTTATAACATCACAGTTATACACATCAACAGCATCAACGAGTGCATCAAAAACATCCGAAAGATTTGCCGTCTTCTGCCTGAAACATTTTAGGGGTACAAACTGTGCATTTATAGCCACGCCATAAGGCGATGATGCCGCAAGGGAACTGACCAATGTTCCGTGAAACGTGTCATCGTCGGATGTATCTGTGTTTTCGTCAATGTAATTATATCCAGGTAATACATTAGGAGCAATACCATCAACTATGCCAGAGTCAATTATACCGATTCTCACACTCGTACCTGCGCAACCGATAAAGTGAGGAAAATCCACCTTAATGCTGTCTAAATTCCAGGTGGCTGCATACAGCTCCACCTCATAGTCGGGGCCATAATATTCTACAACGCCTGCATCAATATAGTCCTGCAGCTCATCGGCAGGCACACTGAGATAATCTTTATTGTTTTTTGAGCCGTCAGCATTGAAAAACTGCACCGAATCATTGAATTTTATAATATATCTGTCCTCTGTCGCATTGACTGTTATGCCAAAAAGCATCAGCAAAAGAAGCAGAAAAAACACTTTGAATTTCAACAAAACCACCCCATACTTTATTTTATCAAATCACAATTCTGTTGTCAAGAATTTATAAAGTTTGCCCTTGACAAATTGCAAAAATAATGCTATTATTTATTGGAGTGTAGACTATGAAGATGTGTAAGTAGCATCGGCAAAATTGCATTAGAGATTGGATATCATTGGCTGAAAGTATCCATTGCAATCCCGATTGTGAATTTCAGCATTGGAGTTTCCTGCGAAAGCTGTGGTATAAGCAGGGTGTTTAAGCGTTCACGTCAAAAACGTATTTGAGTGCAGAATTCGTTCTGAAGTCGGGTGGTACCGCGGGTAATTTATACTCGTCCCAAGTTTTTGGGGCGAGTTTTTTTATTTAGTAACCAATTATTTATCATATATAGAAAGGAAATATTATATGTCAGAAAAAACAACACAAATGAAGCAGGAATTCCTTGAAAAGCTTGCTACTGTTGCCGATATGGCAAGCCTTGATGCTTTGAGAGTTGAATACCTTGGCAAAAACGGTTTGATTACCGGACTGCTTAAGGAAATGAAAAATCTCACAGTTGAAGAAAAGAAAACCTTTGGTCAGGAGGTTAATGTTCTTAAAAACGAAGCAACAGACGCAATTGCCTCAAAAATTGAAGAAATGAAGGCTGCAGAAATTGAAAAAGAAATTAACGCAATGCCCGATATTGATGTGTCAAGCCCTGCCAACCTTAATCGTGGCTCATATCATCCAATCACTCTTGTTCAGCGTGAGTGTGAGGAAATTTTCCGTTCTATGGGCTTTCACATTGAGGACTACAGCGAGATAGTTACCGACTATGAATGTTTTGAGGCTCTTAACATTCCAAAGCACCATCCCGCCCGTGATATGCAGGACACATATTACCTTGAAAACGGACAGCTTTTGAAGTCGCACACATCTGCGGCGCAGAACGCAATATACAAAAAATACAAAGATGCTTTAATTAACGACGGTGTTCCCATCAAGGCAATTTTCCCCGGAAGATGTTTTCGCAACGAGGCAACCGATGCCAACCACGAAAACACCTTCTTCCAGATGGAAGGCGTTATGGTGGACAAAAATATCTCAATCTCCAACCTTATCTTCTTTATGAAGACAATGCTCTCAGAGGTTTTCAAGAAGGATGTAAAGGTGCGTCTGCGCCCCGGTTTCTTCCCCTTTGTGGAACCGGGCTTTGAGCTTGATATCAACTGTCTTATCTGCGGTGGCGAGGGTTGTCCTTCCTGCAAGCACAGCGGTTGGCTTGAGCTTTGCCCCTGTGGTATGATTCACCCCGAAGTGCTGAAAGCAGGCGGCATTGACCCCGATGAATACACAGGTTTTGCCTTTGGTCTTGGTCTTACCCGACTTGTAATGATGAGATACGGCGTAAAAGATATTCGTGATTTGAACAGCGGCAGTCTTAAAACTCTGTCACAGTTCACAGACGACAAATAATCGGAAAGGAGATACAGAATTATGTTTTTATCAATGAACTGGATTTCTGACTTTGTTGATTTGTCAGGACTCGATAAAATTAAGCTTATAAATCAATTCTCGCTTTCCACAGCCGAGGTTGAGAATGAAATTTTCTTCAAGGGCAGCGATATTGAAGGCATTGTGGTTGCAGAAATCAAATCTGTTGAAGACCACCCCGAATCAAAAAAACTCCACCTTTTGAAAGTTGACGCAGGTGACGGAGCTTTAACCGATGTTGTATGCGGTGCTCCCAATGTTAAGGTGGGTATGAAGACTGCCTTTGCAAAGGTTGGGGCAAAAATTGGCGAAATTACCATTGCTCCCCGTCCGCTTGCGGGCTATCCCTCACACGGTATGTGCTGCAGTGAACGTGAGCTTGGCATCAGCGACAACCACGAAGGCATTATGGAAATTCCTGCTGAAATTGCAAACGGCACAGATGTAAAAGACGTTTATGCCATTGACGATATTATCTTTGAGGTTGACAACAAGTCGCTCACTAACCGTCCTGACCTTTGGGGTCATTATGGCATTGCCCGTGAATTTGCGGCACTTGCAGGACGCCCCTTAAAGCCACTTGAAACAGTTGACCTGAACAAGTACAACCATCTTCCCAAAATTGATATGAAGATTGAAGACCCCCTTTGTCAGAGATATTCCTGCCTGCAGGTTGAAAATATTACAAAAAATGTCAGCCCCGTAAATATGAGAATACGTCTTTTCTACTGCGGAATGAGAGGCATCAATCTCCTTGCCGACCTTACCAACTATCTTATGCTTGAAATGGGTCAGCCAATGCACGCATTTGACTCACGCAAAGTTGAAAAGCTGAGAATCAAGAGATTTGACAAGCCCTTTACCTTTAAAACTCTTGACGGAATCGACCGCAACATCGACGAAAACACCCTGATGATTTGCAACGATAATACACCCGTTGCAATTGCAGGTATTATGGGCGGTCTGGATTCTGAAATTGTTGAAGACACTTCAACTCTCACATTGGAATCTGCAACCTTTGACGCAGTTTCAATCCGTAAATCAACAGTACGTCTTGCCCACAGAACAGATGCATCAATGCGCTATGAAAAGTGTCTTGACCCCGAAATGACAGTTTCTGCAATTGCAAGATTTATAAAGTTGCTTACCGATATTGACAGCGATGCCCGCGTTGTTTCATCACTTACCGATGAATATGCATTTAAGTATGACACAATCAACATCGACTTTAACAAGTCATTTGTTGACCGCTATGCAGGCATCGATATTTCAACAGATACCATTGTTAAAACCCTTAAGGCTCTGGGCTTTGGCGTGGAGCTGAATGGCAGCGACTTTTCTGTTGAAGTTCCCTCATGGCGTGCAACCAAGGACGTTACAATGAAGGCGGATATCATCGAGGAAATTACAAGAATTTACGGCTATGACAACTTTGACATTCACACAGCGGATGCCCCCCTCTACCCAATCCGTGCGGCACAGGAAAAGACCGACGAGGACAGAATTAAGGATATCCTTGTAAAGCGGTTCTCACTCCACGAGGTTCACTCTTATATCTGGGCATACCATGATGAATATAAGAGCTTAGGCATTGAAATTGAGCCCAACATCAAGCTGGTGAATGCAACCAACCCCAACATTGAAACTATCAGAAATTCAATTGTACCCACACAGCTTTGTCAGGTTAAATCCAACACAGGCTGGGCAGCAGACTTTGGCATTTTTGAAATAGGCAGAACCGTTAACGGAATGACACCCGATAATCTTTGTGCAGAACGCAAAAAACTTGCAATCACCCTTTTCAGCAAGACAAAGAGCATCGAACAACTTTACCTTGAGCTTCGTGATATGCTTGCAGTTGTTGCAGACGACATCAAGCACAGCCAGCTGACCTTTGCGGCGGCTGATGCAACCCATTCATACGAGCATCCGAAGAACCTTAACGCAATCCTTTGCGACGGCAATGAAATCGGCAGAATGGGTATTGTTCATCCCACCGTTTCAAAAAATATTGACAAAAAAGCATCAATTGTTTTTGCAGAAATTGATGTAAAGGATTTCTCGGCTATAGCAAATGCAAGCATAAGATATCAGGAGCCTTCACGCTTCCCTGAAATGGAAATTGACGTATCATTTGTATCAGACAAATATGCACCCATCGGTGATGCAATCAAGGCTGCAAACTGCGACCTTATCAGGAATGTATCTGTGGTTGACACATACACCGACGAAAACGGCAAGTCAATCACCGTTAGAATGGTATTCTCACACCCAGAAAGAACTCTCACCAAAGAAGAGGCTATGGAGGTTGTTGATTCAATTATCGCAAGTCTTGACGCACAGGGAATTCCTATGAAGAAATAAGAATTTCATAAAATGAGTTGACAAAAACTGGTTTTAGGGATATAATAAAAATAGAAAAAGGCAAGACCTCAAACGGTTATGCCCAGATACGAACTATTTTACAATAGCCGACCTTGGCGGAGGGCGGCTATTGTGCTTTTATGGGAAATAGTAATATCAAAGTGATTATTACCAAAACTGTAAACAGTTTTTTTGCCATATGTAGCAACATGCTTACTTTTCATAAGCATCCCTCCTTTCACAAACTCAGCACAAGTGCTTGTATGTAAAGGCGGGCATAACCGCCGGTGTAAAACCACCGTTAAGAAATCTTGCCTATATGCATTATACACCAAAATTATACATTTTTCAAGATATTTTCATATTGTGCGACATTTTTTGTCGCACTTTTTTATTTAATTCTATTGTATTTTTTGTAGATTTGTGATACAATAATTTTTGCGAAACAAACTGAATAAAAATGATACTTTTGTAGGGATATTGTATCCTTTTTTAAGTAATTTAGTGTTAAAGTGTTTTGGCAAAAATGCGAACTCCAGGGCACTAAGTTACTCGAAAAGTATCTTTATTCCGTTTGTTTCGCGACATTCGGAGTTTGCGTTTTTCGTGCGACAACTTCGGTTGTCGCATTTTTTAATTTAGAAAGGATTTTTATAATGCCAAACTACAAAAAACTTTATTTTAAACTATTTAATCAAATTACAGACATAATAGAAAAACTGAAACAAATACAGATTGACGCAGAAGATGCCTACATAGAAGATGATGATGAAATTGATACTTCAAAGATAAAAAAATTTAAAGTTCATTCTACTGATAAAGAACAAAAATAAGAATTGTTCCGCCATTAGGGGATAGCTAAAATTGATTTGGAACACATAAACCGAGCCAAAGCTATGGCTTTGGGTTACCCGAAGGTGTACTTGTGTACACCGAGAGGCGAGGTTTGTGCGTAGCAAAAAGGCATAAAAACAGAAAAATCGCATTACAAAATGCGATTTTTCTTCATTATGAGCATATTTTCATATTAATTTACAGTGTGTATTTTTTAAAATTATCCCGGCTTTTTGCGGTCCGGACAATTTTAGCAGCCCCTCACAGACATTCGTCTATATTTATTATATAGTGGGTGATAATTCTTACCGCATCAAAGAATGTCTCCAAGTCAATCATTTCATCACTCTGATGTGCATTGCCGTGACCTGCAGGCATTTCCATAAAGGGAGTTGTGCGGTCTTTGCGTGAAGTTTTTGTCCCCACAGAAAATGCATTTTCAATCTTGCGTGCATATGTGCCCCCGCCAAGACGGATAGCCTCGGTTTCAAATCCCGTAACAGTGTTATAAATCTCCACAAGCTTGTCAGGTATTGGGCTGTCATCAGCAATGGAAAAGCCCTTCATATTGCTATCTATCTCAACCTCCCAACCCATATCATTAAATGATTTTTCAGCCTTTTTCTCAAATTCTTCAGGTTCAAGTGTAGAGCCATAACGTGTATCAAAGCTAAGACAGATTTTACCCTGGCTCATTTTCACCATTCCATTTACAAAAGTCAGCTTGCCAAACCTTATATCATCGTGGTCAAGACCCATTGTTGTTCCGTAATGACAGCCAAGAATTTTGTTTATATCGGTCATAATCTGTCGGTCAACGATATCAAGGCTTTCTGCCCCACTAAGCAGTTCTGCAACCAGCTTTGCCGCATTCACCGATCCGTCTGGCTCACAGGCGTGCTTTGCAAGACCCTTGGCGGTAAGTATTAGCACACCGTTTTCTTCATTAAGTGTAAATTCTTCTCTTTCTGCGATTTTCGCTGTCAGCTCTGCCTTCAATTCATCCGATGCCTTAACCCTTGTCGTTACCTTGTCAAGCACAACATTAAACGCCGCACCACCGTTAAAATCAATTATATCAACTGCACCGGTCTTTGTTTTTGCCCAAAAATGACAGATGCTTTTTTCACCAATACTGCAGGGGAAATCAGCATCAAGCACCAACGATACATTGGGCATAGGCTGTTCCTGAGCAAACGTTTCAATATCAGTCATTCCTGTTTCTTCTTCTGACCCGATAAATGTCTGAATACGGCTTTTGATTGGAATATTATATTCCCTGATAATTTCCATTGCACAAAGTGCCGCCATAATTCCTGACTTGTTATCCTCCACCCCTCTGCCGATGAGAGTTCCGTCAATCACAACAGGCTCAAAAGGTTTGGTATAAATCCAGTCATCACCCACAGGAACAACGTCACTGTGTCCGAAAAGAGCTATTGTCTTTTCGCCCTCACCATAATTTGCAAGTGCATATCCCGAATTCACATAAACCTCGGCATCAAAGCCGTGGTCTGCAAAAAGCTCCGCACAGGCATTTAGAGCATCCGCACAAGCCCTTCCAAAGGGTGCACCCTCCTCTGCCTCACCCTTGATTGCAGGAATTTTGGATATTTCAATCCACTCGCGTATTATCTCATCACGGTTTTTGTCAATCCATTCTCTAATATGCTTGTCATGGCTTAAATTTATCATTTTTCACCTCAAAAAGTTTCTGTATTCTTTCTGCCTTGGGGCTTGTATTATTATACACCATATAAAAATACGTATCAATTGATTCCTTATACTCGGTTTCGTCGGAATAATTAAATGTTTCGCCTGCGGAATTTTTATAGAGGTTAAACGCCGTAAGAACAGGTGTTTGGTCCTTCAATACATTCATATGCTGATAAAACGGTGACTGCACAATACCCGCCGCCTGAAGTGTCATCGGTGCCATAAACGGCATTGAAACAGTTTGAGGGAATTCGGTCTGCATATCAAAGTTTGACCATATTACATATGGGGTAGACCGCAATGCAAAGGTTTTGTCTATATCAATTTCATCCAGCAGTCCAGTAGCAAACGAAGGTGCATGGTCGCCCACCATACAGATTATAACCTGTCGGTCCGACCTTTCAAAATATTCGGTTAATTCTTTGAATGCCTTATCCGAAAGGCTTATGCAGGACTGAAATTCCTCGATATCATCGGTGTACTCGCCAAAATCCTTAGATATTTTTATTATATCCTTGTCATCAGAGTTTAAATCCCAGTTGCCGTGATTTTGTATGGTTAAAAGATACATAAATCGTGGGGATTCACCCATATTTTCATAATCACTGAGCATTTTTTCATAACAAAATGCATCTGTTGCATAGCTCCTGTCACCATATTTTTCAATTTCGCCAAAATCAGTATCGAACAGCACCTTGTCAAAGCCCAGCTTGGGATAAACAATTCCCCTTGAATAATTTAGTGCCTCGGCAGGATGTGCCCCCCATGTTGTGTAGCCCTGCTCTTTCAGGTAACTGACTATACTGTTTGCGTTATCAAAATCAAGGTAGTTAAAGGGAGTAATACCCGGCATCAGCTGAATTGTGTTGCTTGTCAAAAATTCGTATTCGCTTTTATTGGTGCCGCCGCCCGTGCCTGCCACAACCGCTCTGCCCGTCTGCCCTTTGGGAAGACTGTCAATAAACGGCATTGCTGACTCCTCACCCGACAAGTCAATCAAATCACGCAAATCATAAAAGGTTTCGTTAAGAATAAAAATCACGTCGGGCGTATTTTGTAAACTTTCTTCGTTAAATTTATCCAATACACATTTTTCAAGAATTCCTTCGTTGTAGCCCTGGGGCATATTAACCATATTAAGTGAATTCTGCAAAACCTCAATGGAGCTTGCGATATATCCGTATTTGTAATACGAATCCTCCCAGGACCACACAAATGTGGTTCGGGGCTTTAAGGGTTTTGGGGCAAAATATACACATTGCATAAATAATGTCCCAAAAAGTGCAAGAGATATATTTCTCGCCGCCACAACCTTGAAATTTGACTTTATCCCACGCTCAATACGACGCAGTCTGACTGTCACAAAAATTAAAACTGTAAAAACAGCAATTGTCCCAACCACAAAACCGCTTATTGGGAATGAATAATTTCCCATAACATCCAGCGCTGTGCCTGCATTATGTATATCCTGTGTTGATATGGGAGAATTGCGATAAAGAATAGTATAGTAATTTGCAACTGCCAGCACCAATGCGGGAACACCCACCACAATGGATGAAATCCACCAACGCTGAACAAAAAAGAACACCGCTGCCATTGCTGTAAATACTGTCAAAATATTTATACCTGTATACAAAAATCCGTTAAACAAAGGGTTTTTGTTGCCAAGCTCCAGACAGTAATATATCAAAAATGCATTAAGCAGAGCAAGCCCCCACGCTTTTGTTGTTTTATGCTCTGTAAAAAACTTTTTAATTCTAAAAAAAATCTGTTTCACTTTTGTCACCGCGTTCTTAATTAAATAACCTTTCTTCATATATTACATTCAGCATCAACATTTAAATCAAACTTTGACTGCGGAAAAAGCTTTTTTATTTCTTCTTTTGACAGTCTTTCTGCCAGTTTTCTCCCTTCGGTTGTATCGGCCTTAAGATAAAATATTATATGCTCATTTCTCACCCAACTTTATTGCTGTTATTATAGGGCAAATAAGAAATCCACAGAAAAAATTACCCACACAATGAACAATATCCCAAGGAAAACCGGCTGCAATCCACGCTAGCATGCCTTTAAAGCTCATACCAAAAAGCAGCATATGCACAGGTGCATAAAGAGTTCCATATAAAAGCCCGTGAAGTCCACACACAGTCATATACACTAATGGCTTATAAGAAGGTTTTATACTTTTGGGAAGCAGCATAACCACAGCCCAAAGAATAAGCCACACGTAAAGATATGGTATCCACCATATTGAAAAGGCTGAAAATAAACCTGTGAGTATAACGAATATATAGATTGGATACAGAGCCTTTTTTCGATATACAACTGTTAATGCTACAACAAAAACACCAACAAGATGAACGTTTGGCAAAAATTCCATAACAAGCTTAGACACATACATTATTGCCCCAAGAAAACTGAATACTACCATTTCTTTTATGCAAAGTTTCATTTTCATTCCGCCTTAAACATATATGAGCTTCCCTTTTTAATTTCTGTTTTATCTACGCCCTTAGGGGCATATTCGCCATCAACATAAAAAGCCCAGTATTTTCCGTCTTTAACATAATCATAGCTTATGGAATTAACAGTTTTAACATAAAGCCCAAACTGACTGGTCTCACCATCTATGAGATTATGTTCTTTCAACGCTTCACCAACCGTTGTTTTATTTGTAAAAATATTAAATAGAGTTTCACTTCCGTCGGCATCTACAACCGTAAAAACAAAGCTCATTTCACCCTCGCCTAGAGTAGTTACAGATGAAGAAACTTTAATATCATTTAAATCATATCCAGATTCATCATTATTGCATGCTGAAAATGAAAGTAAAAGAATAAATGCAAGACATATTGGAAGTATATATTTTTTTATCACAAAAATCACCTTTTCATATAAAAATCCATGTGCATTTTAGACGCCACTTATTTTAGCTAAATTGTTTTTTAAACAACTAAATTAAATTCGCTTATAGCTGACCGCAAGGTCAATTTAGCTACAAAGTAATTTAGCGTACGCAAATACATTTAACTCGCGGAACACGAATTTAGTTGAATATATTTAACAAAGTTAAATATATTCAAGTCTCACATCAAGTCAGTCAAAAAAATGAATTGACAACTGTCGTTGTCATGAATTGGCTCTGCCATGAATTCTCGCTTCGCTCCATGAATTGAATTGCCTTAAAATGCACCAAAGGTGCAATTCATGAGCCGTAAGGCTCAATTCATGAAATCCTTGATTTCAATTCACGCCGTCAGGCAATTCATTGCGGTTGATACTCAACCGCATAGTTCGTATTAAGTTAGAGCAAAAATTATGGACCGATACTCAATACAGAATTGTTAATTTCATCTAACTTTATTTTTCTTGATTTATTAGAAGTAATTATTTTAAAGTCTTCAGTCGGCTCTTTTAACTGTACATCACAATTAACATACCATTCGCCGTTTTCTTCAATGACATCAAATTCTATATCAAGAGAAGAAATATACCACCAATTTGTATTAAAATAGTTTATTGATAAATCAACATCTCCACATTCCCTAAACTTTTCATCGTTAGTCAACTGATATAGCATATCATCATTTAACACAAAGCCAATCGTGTAATTGCCGTATGCACCAGCTTTGATTTTAAAGTTTTCAGTATCATTTTCAAGTCTAATTCTCTCACCAATTTCATATTCATAATACTCGTCAACAATATCTATTTCTTTACCATTTACAGTAATTTCATATTCTCCTGTAATTCTGTCAAAGGGATAAAAGCGATAATATATCCATTTATAATTAAATGCACATATTACTAAAATTAAACTAATAATAGATGCAATTATTAAAAACCGCTTTTTCATTTTCTTTCTCCTTTCAACAATATTCGACATTCATTAAGTTCGTGTTAAGTTAAGACTAAAAAACTATTTTTTAAATTTATTTATCCATTCTAAAATCGCGTCATATTTCATATTACCTGAAGCAACAGATAATCCAAAATCAACAACATCCTCATTAGTACAATTCATTTTTATACCCTCTGCCTCTAAAAAAGTAAGCATAACATAAACACCAATTCTTTTATTTCCATCAACAAAGGCATGATTAGATATTAACGAAAATCCAAGACTTGCCGCTTTTTCTTCTTTGGTCTTATAAAGTTCTTCTCCACCAAAAGTAGCATACGCATTGTTAAGAGCACTTTCTAAAAGTCCAACATCTCTGACGCCAACACTGCCGCCCGTTTCTTCTGCTATCAATTGATGTAAAAGCAAAACTTTTTGTTTACTTAGTTTAATCATTTTGCCAACTCCTCAAAAGCAGGTTTAAATCTGTCCATAATTCTTCTTGCAGCTACATCAATTTTCTCATCATCAGTAATATCAAAATAAGAATTTGAATCCACATCAATAAGCAAGAATTTTGGTTTGTTATTTTTAAATATAACCGCCTGACCATTACTCTCCGCCACTTTGGCAACCTTCGAAAAATTCTGATTTGCTTCTGTCATTGTTGTAATTGTTTCAGTATTTATATTCATAACTACCTCCTATTATTTATACAATAAATATATCCTATATTTTATATTATATACAAAGTGTAGGATATTGTCAACATATTTATTTTCGTCAAAATTTGACATTCTCTACTAGCCTCACACCAAGCCAGAATCAAAATTCTATAAATTACTCGATATTCCGCATCTTAAATATCATCCGCCAAAACTCTTCTCTTTTTCCATATTCCGCTCAAAAAATATATAAGAGACGGAATTGCGTAGCCGTAGGGTGCAAGGGCGTATCCGAGGACAAATCCAAAAAAGCCAAAACCAAGGCAGATTCCGAAAAGCCAGCTGAATCCTATTCGGAGCGCCACGCCATCAAGAATTGAAAGGAGCATTCCGAACCTTACGTTTCCGATTCCCTGAACAAAAGCACCTGTTCCGCGCATTATGGCAAAGGGAATAAACATCCATACAATCGCTTTTATGAATGTGCCTGAAAGGGCGTGTACTTTTGCATCATCGGAGAACATCATAAAGAGTTCTTTTCCGAAGCATAGATAGAGAGTCAGGAAAACTATGGTGAAACTTGCAGAGAAAATCCATGCCCAACGAACAACTTTTTGAGCGCGTTCCACTTTTTTTGCGGCAATATTCTGACTTATCATAGGAAGAGCCGCATACTGAATTCCCATTGAAATTTTGTTCATAATATCATCAATTCTGACGCCCACACCAAAGGTTGCAGATTCCACAACACCGAGAGTGTTTATCATGGAATTTACATAGAGCATTGAAATGTTTATAAATCCTGACTGGATTGCCATTGGTGCGCCAAGGTTCAGAATCATTTTTACATATTTTTTTATGGGTTTAAAACTTGAAAGTTTGAAATCAAAGCCAAAATCTTCTTTGTTTTTGTAGAGATAGTAGATTGAAAAGAGGAATGAAACTGCCTGACCGATGATTGTTGCCCATGCGGCTCCCGCAACACCCCATCCCCAGAAACCTGTGAAAACAATGTCCATAACAAGGTTTACAACCGAGGCGATGGCGATAAAAAGAAGAGGTCTTTTTGAATCTCCCATACCTCTTAAAATTGCAGACACCATATTATATCCTGCGGTGAACATCATACCGAGACCGCAGATGATGAGATAATCGTCTGACATTTCAACAGATTCGGGAGGAATGTTCATAACTTTGATTACAATACTTTTTGAGAAAATAATTATGACAGAAAAAAGAAGTCCCATCAAAAGGATAACTGTGAACAAAGTTCCTATGATGCTGTTGGTTTCTTTTTTCTTATCGGCACCTATTGCCTGGGCAATAAGAATCTGACCACCGTTTGCAAAGCCAAGGCAGACCATTGTTGCAAAATTGAGAATAGAACTTGACTGTGAAACTGCAGAAAGCCCCGCCGTGCCTACATATTTTCCGACAATTATCATATCTATTGTGGAATATAATACCTGAAGTGCATTTGACAGCATAAAAGGTATCATAAGGAAAAACAGTTGTCTTGCTATGTTTCCGTTTGTAAAATCTTTGGTGAGTTTTGTTGATTTCATTTGTGTGTCCTTTCTTCTTTAGTCATCTTGGATGAAAACATTCTAAAATTCGTGCATAATTTAGATGCAAGTGTTTTAGATGAATTGACAGCTTTGTTGTCATGAATTGGCGGCCCGCCATGATTTCTCGCTACGCTCCATGAATTGAATTGCCTTTCTAATGCACGAAGTGCAATTCATGAGACGTAAGGCTCAATTTATGAAAATTTTAATTTTCAATTCACGCCGAAGGCAATTCATTGAGTTTGCTCTGCAAACTCATTATAAAATAAGTGAACGATTTAGATGCGGCTTTCTTAATCATAATTTATATCATACCCTGCAAAGAACTATCGAATGACAATATATTTAACCCCAACAGAAGCTGAGTCAGAATTGTCAACTCTGAGTTCCAATCTTAAATCAATTCGAGAATACTTTATATCGCCTAACATCTTTTCTGCTTTTTCGTCATTCAGCCAAGGTTTATTAGTTCTTATGTCACTTATCTCAACTGTGTAATCCTCATAATAAAGGCAATTATCCTTCAGGTCTTCAACACCACTTATATTATCAAAATAATCGGAATTTGTTGCCTTAACATTGGGATATGTATCTTTTTCTCCATAGTTGAGTTCAAAATTCTCGCGATATTCTTTAGCAAAATAATATGCTTGTTCAGCATCATTAAAATATGTTTCTTCGGCCATTAAAACATCATTATAAAAAACGAGTTGTTTTTGCACAAATCCTTCATCATTGTTATCGCAATCAAATGTATATATAGTTTGTTCTCCCTTTGTAACTCCTTGAACATCACCAAAGTCTATGCTCTTCGTTACTATTTCGGTACTTTCCCCAAATAAATTATAAAATCCAATTGTGTGCTCTACATCAGTAACTGTTTTCGTTTGACAAGACACTAAAAATACAATGAGAACAGTTGTTATGAGAGTTAATACTGCTTTTTTCATCCAATCACTCCTACTTCATTTTCTCTTTCACAGTGTTAATTGACGAAATCAACATCCTACGAATTTGTCCGCAATTATTTACTATTATCTTATATTGCTCATCGTTGATATAATTCGTTCGATTAAGAAGTTCCAACCAATATTCTGATTCATAACATTCTTTTAATGCAATCTGCATTTTTGAAATAAAATCGGCTGTGCCATGTGCATATTTTGATTCGTGAATGTTTGCACCAACTGATGTTCCCGAACGCATAAGCTGATTTGTTAGAACGCTTTCTCTTTTTGTTTCTTTGATGTTTTTGCACATATTTATAATTTCAACTGCAAAATCTTTTGCTTTATCAAGCATTATGCTTTCCGCCATATTCTCACATCCTATCAATTTCTTTTAGCTAAATTTTGAACTTCGTTCAAAGCTAAATTATTCCGCTTTGCTCCACAGCTAAATAACTCCTTCGGAGTAGCTAAATAAAATTCGCCTTTTAGCTGACCGTAGGTCAATTTAGCTACGAAGTAATTTAGCGTGCTTTAGCACATTTAGCTCGCCGTCAGGCGAATTTAGCTGAATAGATTTAACTTCGTTAAATCTATTCTACCATATATCTACATTGAATTCAATAAAAAACAAAATCTTTCTAAAAAATCCTTAATTAAATTGAAAAAGGAACAAAGACAAAAATCTTTGTTCCTCTTAAGATAACAACTATCAATTAATTCGGTCTTTCCTCGGAAAGTTTGATTGATACGGATTGGGTAAGTCCTGTTTCGTATTTCCAAACCTCGAGCTTTAACGCCTCGCCCGGTTTGTGCAAATCCTTTATCTTGTTAAGTTCATCTGTGGTTTTTACCGCTTTGCCGTCTGCCTTAGTAATAATATCACCCTGCTGCAGACCTGCAATTTCGGCACCGCTGCCCACCTGAATGCCCATAACCTGAACACCAACAGGCCATCCCTGACGATTTGCCATATACTCGGTTACATCACGGCTTGAAATACCAATTACCGGTCTGCCCTTCACATAACCGTATTTAATCAAATCCTCAAGCACAGGCTTTGCCTCGGAAATGGGAATTGCAAATCCCATACCCTCGACCGACGATGAAGAAATCTTTACTGCATTTATGCCTATAACCTGACCATATGCATTAACCAATGCACCGCCTGAGTTACCCTCATTAATAGCGGCATCTGTCTGGATAACGCTCATTGTACGATTATCAACAGTGATTGTTCGATTTATTGCACTGATAATACCCTGAGTTGTGCTGCCAAAGAACTCCATACCAAGGGGATTTCCTATGGCAACAGCCCTTTCTCCAACCTCAATTGCCGACGAGTCGCCAAGCTCCGCAACTGTCAATTGTTCATCAGGGGTAATTTTAAGAACGGCAAGGTCTGTCTTTGAATCTGAACCAATAACCTTTGCCTCGTATTCAGCACCTGTATTCAGGGTCACTGAAACCGACGATGCTCCTTCAATAACGTGGTTGTTGGTGACAATATAGCCATCAGAGCTGATAATTATTCCCGAGCCCGTGCCCTCACTTTCCATCGGAGTATTGAAAAAGCTCATTGCACTTTGAATTTTGCTGGTAATTCCCACAACTGCAGGACCAACCTTTTTAGAAATTTCAACAGTTGTAAGCTCTGCTCCTTTAGCAACAGTTTCCTTTGCACCGTCTGTATCATCTGTCTTGTTGCTGAGATTAGCAAGCACATTTGATGCGTTGCCTCTGCTATGTGCACCAAGGTTATATCCTGCAGCAAAAAGACCTCCCAACGCAGCCAAATTCACAATTGCCGCAGCAACAGCTATTGCAATATAACGCTTAAAGCTCTGCTTGTTTTTTACCGTTTCGGTAAAGGGAACAAAATGTCCTGATGCGTCAGTCGACGATTGTTCTTCAGTGATTTCCTTCGCAACAGCATATACTGATTCTGTTGTTTCTTCAATATCATTTTTATGTTCGGTATTTATTTCAACCATTTCATCTGTAGTATCCTTTTCTTCTGCAGGATAAAAATTTCTTTCTTCGAATTCATTCATAGGAAATATCTCCTTTCTGTGGTTTTATACATTTAGTTTATCACCGAAATATTACAAAAATATGAATAAATCTTAAAATTTTAATCAAGGTTAAACTTTTCCTTTATCTACAGTGAATACAAACTCGGCGTATTCGCCCTCGGTACTATTGACCAAAATACTTTTCCCGTGGCGATTAATTATTTCTTTGACGATATACAAACCAATCCCCGTTCCTTCACGATTAACAGAGCGGGATTTATCTACCTTATAAAACCTTTCAAAAATAAGTTTTTTGTCATCCTCGGAAATTCCACAGCCCGTGTTGTAAACCGATACTATTACCTCCTGCTGACGCACACTGGTTGAAATACGCAACGTGCCTTCATCCTCAGTAAATTTTATTGCATTTTCAATGAGATTTGTCATAACCCTGGTTATCGCATCATGGTCTGCCCTTACAATACAACCATCGCTCTCAAAAATCACGTCAACAAAAATCCGTTTTTCACATATTCTGTTTTCAAAATTAAAAAGCGTTTTTCTTATTAGCTCATTAATATCAAAATCCGACAGCTCGAGTTTTTGCCTGCCGCCTGCAATTCGGGTAACATCAAGGAAAGAATTCACCAGTGAAGAAAGCCGCAAAATTTCACTTTTTACTATTGTCAAGTATTCCTTTTGTTGTTCTTCAGGAATTGTTCCGTCAAGTATACCGTCGACAAAGCCAGCGATAGAGGTCATTGGGGTTCGCAGTTCATGAGAAACATCCGAAATAAAATTGTTTCGGATATCCTCGGCCTTTTCAAGGTGGAACGCCATATTATTGAAGGAATCCGTCAGTTCCTTGATTTCAGTAATATTATGCCCATCTTTATCCGACTCTACACGGCTTGAAAAATCACCCTTTGCAAAGCTTCTTACTGCTTTCACCACACCCTTTATTGGCTTTGAAATTCGTTTTGACAGTGCATACGAAAGTATAAGAGATATAAGCAAAACAGCAACCAACGCCATACTCATAGTTTTAAACAGCTGCCCCTGCATTTGTTTCATTTCAGGTACAGGTGCACTTATAAATATAGCCCCGACTACACGGTTTAAATGTCTCTCAACCACAGGCAGCTGCAAAGTAAACATATCTGCCTTATATACATTTCCCAAAGTTCCGCTTTCCACGTGTTCATTACCGCTTAAAACATTTTTGCAATATTGCTCATTAACATACTTCACATTTGAGTTATATGTGTTGTCAACCGTTGATTCCATAATAATTTTTCCATTATTATTTATGATAAGAATATTCTTTTTAGCACTGTGCGAAAATCCATAGAGAAAATTTTCAAGTCTTTCAGGTGGAACACCGCTGTTTATAAATCCCGAAATTGAGCTGGCATTATCCTTTAGTGTATCAACATGAGCTTTGTAGACCGCTCCTGAAATCAGCAAATATCCAGATACCGTGAGAATAAGCATACTTACCGTAATAATTATAACATTATTGAGAAATATTTTTGAAAATACTGTTTTCTTCATTTTTTACGCCTTCACTTCAAATTTATAACCTACACTCCAGATTGTTCTAAGACACCAAGCCGGACTTACACGTTCAACCGGCTCAATTTTTTCACGCAATCTTTTTATGTGTACATCTATTGTTCTTGACTCTCCAAAATATTCATACCCCCACACCTCGTCAAGTATCTGGTCACGGGTAAAAACCTTGTTGGCATTGCTCGCAAGAAAGTAAAGCAACTCAAATTCCTTGGGGGGCATCTCGACCAGCAAATCATCAACATATACCTCATAGGTTTCACGATTGATGGTAAGTCCCTCAAATTTGAGTAACTGCAAATTCTCTTCTTTCTCTGTATCAAATGAGAAACTGCGACGCAAAACCGCCTTAATTCTGGCAACAAGCTCCTTTGGCTCAAACGGCTTGACTATATAATCATCCGCACCAAGCTCAAGACCCAGTACCTTGTCAAACAGCTCGCCTTTTGCAGTAAGCATAATTATAGGTGTGTTTGATATACTGCGGATTTCGCGGCATATCTGCCAACCATCTTTTTTAGGCAGCATAATGTCCAAAAGCACAATATCAGGTTTTCGTTCCCTGAATATCTGCATTGCCTCATTTCCGTCATATGCAGTGCAGGTTTCATAACCCTCCTTTTCAACATACAGTCGAATAAGCTCGCATATATTTTTTTCATCGTCTACTATAAAAACCAGCTTGCTCATAATAATTCCCATAGCCTTTCTGCCCACAAATATTAATTAAAATACACAAGCATCTTATTGTGGGCAGATAAGGCGTGTAGTGGGAATTACGCACATCGCCATTTCGTGCCGTATGGGCACGAAAGTTTTGGCGGTGCAATAAATTCCGCCGGAGGATTAACGTGATTTTTCACGTTAATTCCCCTTCATTCTTCATCTTTAAATGCAAATCATAAACCTGACGCTTGGGAAGGTCAAGTTCCTTTGCAACCATGTTTACAAGCTCCTTGCCACGAAAACCTTCTTCAGCATACCTTTGAAGCAGTTCCTCAGGCTTTGGCAGTTCACTGCGGATTTCCTCATTGAGTTCCTTTTCGTCCTTACCTTTTACAATCAGCACAAACTCACCCTTGGGCGGCGTTTGCTCATAATGCTCTATGGCTTTTGAAATTGTTGTGCGGAAAAACTCCTCAAACTTTTTTGTCAACTCCCTCGCCAGAACAATTTCACGGTCACCAAAGCAGTCCAGCATATCGCAAAGGGTTGTCATCAGCTTGTGAGGTGCCTCGTAAAAAATCAGTGTTCTGGTATCATTTTTCACTTCTTCAAGATGAATTTTTCGGTTACGCTTATTCGTTGTCAAAAAGCCTTCAAATGCAAACCTCCCGGTCGGCATGCCAGATGCAACCAGTGCCGTGGTAAATGCCGACGGGCCCGGAAGCGGCACTACCTGAATTCCCTCGTCAATGCAAAGCCTGACCAAATCCTCGCCCGGATCAGAAATTGCAGGCATCCCTGCGTCCGAAACCAAGGCAACCCTCTGCCCCGATTTAAGGCGTTCAAGAATTACCCCGCCTTTTTGAGCCTTGTTGTGCTCATAATAACTTGTAAGTGGTACATTTATTTCAAAATGATTAAGAAGTTTTAAGGTGTTTCGTGTATCCTCGGCAGCAATTAAATCAACACTTTTCAGCACCTCCAGTGTGCGAATGGTCACATCCCCTAGATTGCCTATTGGCGTGGGGCACAGATAAAGTATTCCGCTCATTGTTTTGCTACCTCTCTTCCGTAAATCTCGTTTATCTCGTCCGAATAATTTCCTTCGTTATTATATACATAAAGGGGAGGCTCTAAAAACAACTTGGGGTTGCCATACTTTGCCCCTTCAATTAAAATCATATTTGCCGTCTTTGAAGGCGACGGATGCACAAACTGCAGTCTTTTGGGTTCAAGGCGGTGTTGACGCATCAGACAAATTATATCCGCCAGACGTTCGGGACGGTGAACCATACACAGCTTGCCATATGGCTTAAGACATTTTGCCGCAACTGAAATAATATCCTCAAGAGTACACAAAATTTCATGTCTTGCAATTGTCACCACCTGTTCGGCATTTTTAAGACCACCATGATTTTCCTTGTATGGCGGATTGCAGGTTATGTTATCAAAACACTCTGTTCCAAAAATTTCTGCCGAGTTCTTTAAATCACCTGTAACAATTCTGACCTTTTCTTCTATATTATTAAGCAAAACGCTCCGCTCAGCCATCTCGGCAACACATTCCTGAATTTCAAGCCCTGATATATGGTCTGCCGCCGATTTTTCGGATAGTAAAAGCGGAACAATACCGTTCCCCGTACACATATCCAAAACAACAGAGCGTGCCTTGATTGTCTTTGATGCAAAATGCGAAAGCAACACCGCATCTACCCCAAAGCAAAACCACCCGGGATTTTGGATAAGCCGTAAATTATTTTTTGTCTGAAGGTCATCAAGACGTTCATATGGATGAATTATTATGTCTTTCATAAAATGTTCCTTTTAAATTTCATTTTTCGAGTATATTTTTATTGATGTTATATTACAATATATATTAGTACATTGTACCATATTATGGAATTATATTCAAGCATATCCAGAAATTCCATAATCTTCCAATTGCCCTACAAATTCGCAGAAAACAAGAGTAAACAAGAGAAAACGGGCGAATTTTAAACTTTGTCACCTTTTGAAGGCTCGTTTTACAAGTTTAAAAGGATTATTTTAGGCTAATTCGGGATAATCAAATTTGACTTTTAAGTCAAAAATCGGGTATAATGGGCTCTGTTGCGACGGATTTGCCGTCGCAAAAATATAAAAAACAGAGGTGATTTGATGCTAAATGGTCTGAAGGATAGAATGCTTAACATATCCTCATCAGCCAAACGGAATATCCTGATGTCTTCGATTTTTACAGCTGTTGCACTTGTAATTATTTGCAGTGTGGCAATTGCGTGCAAGAAGGTCGTTATCATTGATGGAGAAAATTCCGCAAAAGAAGTCATTACATTTAATCGATATGTTGAAGATGTTCTTAAGTCAGAGGGGATTAACCTTGGTTCAAACGACAAGATGAATGTCGCAGAAAGCACAGTACTTAAGGACAATATGAAAATTGAAATATACCGTGCCTTTCACGTATATGTTACCGAAAAAGGTAACACCACCGAGCACATTGCAACAAAACGCACTGTCGGAGAAATACTTGGCGAGCTTGGTTACAATGCAAAGGAAACCGACAAAACAACCCCTGCATACACCGCAAAGGTTTCTGACTTTGACGAAATAACACTTATTAGAACATCAGAAAAGGTTGTTGAGGTTGTTGAAGAAATTCCTTTCGAGAGTACCGTTCGTGAAAACAAGGCACTTGCCGCAGGTCGCCGCAAGATTATTCAAAAGGGTGCTCCCGGTGAGAAAAAGGTTTCCTACAAAATCCATTTCGAGGACGGCGTGGAGGTATCGCGCGAAACTGTAAAAGAAGATGTTGTTACCAATGCAGTTTCACAGATTACCGAGGTTGGTCCCAAAAAGACTATTGATACCTATAAAATTGCATCAGCAGGAACTTTACAGACATCACGTAGCGGAAACCTTTCATACAGCAAGGTTATTAATGCAAATGCAACAGCATATGATGCGTCAAGCTGTGGCAAAAGTCCTTCTCATCCCGCTTATGGCATAACAGCCACAGGCAGACGTGCAGGCTATGGAATTGTCGCTGTTGACCCCAGTATCATTCCTTTGGGAACAAAACTCTATATTGAAAGTGCTGACGGCTCGTATGTCTATGGTACTGCCATTGCAGCCGATACCGGCGGAGCAATCAAGGGCAACAGAATTGACCTTTGCTTTAACACAAGGTCAGAGGCTATCAACTTTGGCAGACGCCAGATGAAGGTTTATATCTTAAAATAATCTTTGTATTTTTAAAGACTACCGATGGTGGTCTTTTTCATTTATGATAAGCCTTTCCCGTAATAATAGTAAAGCCACGATAAATTTGTTCCGCAAGAATTACGCGCATTAGCATGTGCGGAAAGGTCATTTCCGAAAAGCTAAGTCTTAAATCTGATATATTTTTCACCTTGTCCGAAAGACCCATCGAACCGCCTATTACAAAAACCAGCTTGCTTGCTCCCTCAATCGTACTGCGTGAGATAAGGTCTGCAAATTTCTCCGAGGTCATCTGCTTTCCCTCCACGCACAATGAAATCACCTTTGCACCTTTTGGAATCTTTTGAAGTATGCGTTCAGCCTCACGGTCAAGAACAATATTTTTCTCATTTTCTGTGGGATTATCGGGAGTTTTTTCATCTTTAACCTCCACCACCTTAAATCTGCAATACGCTGACAATCTTTTTGCGTATTCATCAATGGCGTCTGTGAAAAATTTCTCCTTGATTTTTCCCACAGTAACAATCGTTACCCCTAGCATTATGCCTGAAAATAGTAGCCAACGCCACGTTTAGTCATTATGTACCTTGGCTCGGAGGGGTCGTCCTCTACCTTTTCACGCAAACGTCTTACGGTTACATCTACGGTACGGTCATCGCCGTAATATTCATATCCCCAGACACTTTCAAGCAGACTTTGTCTCGAAAACACCTTGTTTGGCTGACTTGCGAGAAACTTTATTAAATCAAATTCACGAATGGTAATTTCCACAGGATTACCTGATTTATAAAGCTCATATCTGTTATAATCAAGTACAAAACATCCAATTTCCAGTTTCTCCACAGTCTTTTCCTGACGGTCTGCAAAATCAGTTTCTGTACGACGCATATTCGCTTTGACACGTGCCATCAGCTCACGTATACTGAAGGGCTTTGTGATATAATCATCCGCACCCAGCTCAAGACCCAGCACCTTATCAAACTCTTCCTCACGTGCTGTAAGCATAAGAATGGGCACAGAAGATTTCTCACGGATTTTCTTAAGCACCGAAAATCCGTCTAGCTTGGGAAGCATTACATCAAGCAAGATAAGGTCAGGCTCCTCCGCCATAGCCTTGCTTACAGCCTCTTCGCCGTCATAAGCTTCAAAAACGGTGTAGCCGTCTTTGACAAGATTTATTTTAAGAATTTCAACGATGGGCTTTTCATCGTCTACTATAAGTATTTTTTTATTCATTCTAAACACCTCCTGAATGTTTTTATCAGATTTATGCTTTAATCCGCACATCAATATCCTACATATTTTAAAGGATTAACAAATTCTCCGTTTTTTCTGACTTCAAAATGAAGATGAGTACCTGTACTCCGTCCCGTATTGCCCATTTTGGCAATAACATCGCCCTTGGCTACTCTGTCACCCACGCCAACCCCAAGTGCTGCACAGTGACCGTATGCAGTCTGGTATCCGTTTTCGTGGTTTATTATAATATAATTCCCATATCCTGACATCCAGCCCGAATACGTGACTACGCCGCCATCTGCCGCTTTGATGTCACTGTTATAAGCACCTGCGATGTCAATTCCTTGATGTCTTCTGCCCCAACGAGAGCCATAACGCGACGAAAGTGTTCCGTAAGTGGGATTTATAAATGTACCAGACCCTGTTGTAGGTGGCCTTTCCTTGGTTCCAACCTTGATAATTTTGCTTACTGGCGGAGTAAGGGTTTCACTTTCGATAACATCCTTTGTTGTCTGTACTCCGTTTACCTTTGTAACACGTGCCAGAACCTTGGCTGCACCCTCCTTGCCATTGCGGGCTACAACAGTTCTTCCCTCATATATCGAGCCGTCTTTGATTTCCTCAACCTCAAACGGAACAGCCTCGGTCAATGATACAGTTTGTACAGTACGCACCGAAAGCAACGGAACGGTTTCCTCTACCCTGACCAACGTTCCCTCACGCAGATTGCCTTCAACAGAATCATTATTTATTGCCAGAATATGCTCAACAGTTGTATCGTATTTATCAGCAATATCCCAAAGAGTATCACCCTTTTTCACAGTGTAGGTTGTGAGCTCACGATTATTTCCCGAAAGTACCTCAATTGCCTCCTCGGGAGTTTCAAGAAGCGCGATGTGCAAAAATTCCTTTTTTACTTCAACCTTTTCGCAAAAATCCACCGACATATCCTCGGCAATTTCCGCACCTACATATTTCTTTTTATAATTTGAAAATACCCAGTCGGCTGCCTCACGAGTAGAAACGCCCAAAGCCACCTTGCCGTCAATATAGATTGCATAGCCCTCGACCATTGTGTCAACATTGGAAAGCAGAGCCGACTTGATTTTGTTTTTGTCAGCTAAGGTATCTTCCTCAACCAGCCTGCGTACAAATGCCGGATTCTTATCATAGGTCTTATTCTTGCCAAGATATCGCTTTACCTCGTCACGCACCTCGTCAATCGCATCATAAACCACCTGTCTGTCGGTTACAAAACCAATATTTTCGCCGTCAACGATAACCTCAAAACCCAACCTCCAGTCAAAAAGGTTCACCACAGTGCAAATTGCAATTACTGCTAGTCCGGTAACCGCTGTGCTTATAATTTTTGTTCTGAATTCCTGCCACAAAAGTCTTGCTCGCTTTTTGTAAGGACTTTCATTGTAATACGAATATGAATAGTCATTTCTTCTGCCATTGCCTGAAAATCTGCTTGATATATTTTTACAAAACCCTGATTTTGCTGAGTTGTCACGATTTAATACCTCTCTGGGACTGAATGCCTGTATTTTGCTTTCAGTCATTTTGTTCAAATTCAAAAAACCACCTCGCTCAATTTTGCTGTAATTATTTTAACATAACATTTTAAACTGTCTTTGAAGTAATTGTAAATAATCTATTACAATTTCTTTTAATTTTACAACATATCACTATAAAAATCAAGGTTTTTTAGTCGAATTTGCACCTTTCAATAACAATATCAGAAAACTTTGTTCATTTTAATTGACTATACTTCAAAAAAATGGTATATTAATGTTAACTATTTAACTTGGAGGCTAAAGTCATGAGTGAAATCAAAAACGCAGAAAAAATTATTGAACTTCTTCATAAGGATTGTAAACTTTCATTGGAACAAATCGCCACAATGGCAGATATAACAGTCCCCGAGGCCGCGGCCGCCATTGATGCCCTCGAGGCAAACGGCACTATTGTTGGCTATGGTGCTATTATAAACTGGAATAAGGTTCCCGAGTACGAAAAGATTTCCGCATATATCGAGATGAAGGTTGCTCCCCAACGCAACCAGGGTTATAACCGCCTTGCCGAACGTATTTATCAGTTTCCCCAAGTGAAATCCCTTAACCTGATGAGCGGCGGCTATGACTTTGGCATAACAGTGGTGGGTGAGAGTATTCAGCAGATTGCACTGTTTGTATCCGAATATCTTGCACCTATGGAATGTGTACTGAGTACAGCAACACATTTTGTTCTTAAACGCTATAAGAGCGATGGAATAGTTTACGATCCCCAAACCGATGATGACAGGGAGGCTTGTCTTTATGATTTTTAATCCCGAAAAATTTTTAAACAGCGCCGTACAAAACATTCCACCCTCAGGCATACGAAAGTTCTTTGACATTGCTGCTGAGATGGATGATGTTATCTCTTTAGGTGTGGGTGAACCCGACTTTGTTACCCCTTGGCATATCCGTGACGAGGGTGTTTATTCACTTGAAAAAGGACATACTCACTATACTCCAAACCGTGGTCTTATGGAGTTGCGCAGTGAAATTTCACGGTATATGAACAGGCGTTTTAATCTGTCATACAACCCGCAAACTCAAACAATTGTGACCGTTGGCGGCAGCGAGGCAATTGATATTTTTCTCCGCTCTGTAATTGAGCCTGGCGACGAGGTTCTTATCCCCGAGCCCAGCTTTGTATGCTACAAGCCCATTACACAACTGTGTGGCGGAGTTGCAGTGCCTGTTCTAACCACAGCAGAGCATAAATTTAAACTTACGGCAGATTCATTAGAAAAGGCAATTACCAAAAAGACAAAGGTCCTTGTTCTTCCTTATCCCAATAATCCCACCGGCGGTATTATGACCCGTGAGGATTTAGAGGAAATTGCAGAAGTTATTATCAATCATGATATAATGGTCCTCAGCGATGAAATATATGCAGAGCTGACCTACGGACGCAAGCATATTTCTATTGCTGCAATTAACGGAATGTATGAACGCACAATGATTGTCAGCGGTTTTTCAAAGGCATATGCTATGACAGGCTGGCGTCTTGGCTATGCCTGTGGACATCCCGATATTATTGCGCAGATGACCAAAGTACATCAGTATGCTATTATGTCTGCCCCGACCACAGCACAGTATGCCGCAATTGAGGCTCTTCGCAACGGGGATAACGACATTAAGGTTATGCGTGAGGAATACAACGACCGCCGCAAAATAATTGTCAGCGGTTTTAACAGTATGGGTCTTGATTGTTTTGAGCCTGAAGGTGCATTTTATGCCTTTCCTTCAATAAAATCAACAGGACTTTCATCAAATGATTTTTGTGAAAAGCTCCTTTATGATATGAAGGTTGCGGTCATCCCCGGCAACGCCTTTGGCGAATGTGGCGAAGGACACGTAAGATGCTCTTATGCATACTCCCTTGACAACATAAATGAAGCTCTTACAAGAATTGAAGCTTTTCTTAAAAAGATAAAATAGAATAAAATCAGGGCAACCGTATTTTCGGTTGCCCTGTAATTTGGAGATATTAACGTAAAAAATTGCGTTAAACCTCCGGTGGAATTTATTGAACCGCCGAATTTCCGTACCCAAAAGACACAAAACGGCGATGTGCAAATTTCCGCTACACGCCTTATCTGCCCACAATGAAATATGCGTGTATTTTAAATTACTCTTTGTGGGCAGAAAGGCTATGGAAATTATTATGAATTTTTTATATGACACCCACGCACACCTTAACGACACAAGATTTGCCGAAGACAGGGATACAGTTATCGAAAAAATTAAAAGTTCAGGGGTTGGACTGGTCAACAACATTGCATTTGATATACAATCCTCGCTTGACTCAATTGCATTGGCAGAAAAATATGATTTTATCTATGCAACGGCAGGTGTTCACCCCAGCGATGTCAACCTGCTGACCCAAGACGATATCCAAACTCTCAGGCAGCTTGCCGCTCATCCCAAAGTTGTCGCAATCGGCGAAACAGGCCTTGACTATCACTATGACGATGCCGACCCCGAGAAACAAAAATTCTGGTTTCGTGCACAGCTTGATTTGGCAAAGGAGCTGAATATGCCCGTTGTAATACACGACAGAGATTCAAAGGGTGAGTGCATTGCCATTCTTAAAGAAAAGCAAATAACCAACGGTGTTGTCCATTGCTTTTCCGGAAGTGCCGAAACCGCAAAAGAGTTGCTTGAGATGGGACTTTATATATCATTCACAGGAGTTGTCACATTCAAAAATGCACGCCGTGCAATTGAGGCACTAAAGGTGATTCCTATTGAGCGACTTTTTATTGAAACCGACTGTCCATATATGACACCTGAACCTTTCCGTGGTATGCGTAACGACAGCAGTATGGTATATCGCATTGCAGAAAAAATTGCCGAGGTCAAAGAAATTCCTGTTGATGATGTAATCCGCATAACACGCGAAAACGGAATGAAATTCTTTGGAACAAAATAGGCCCTATATTCCCCTTTTATTCAGTTCTTTTACTACAAAAGTTGCCAAAACCAGCTTTACCGAATCAGGAATAATAAATGGCAAAATATGTTTTGTCAGCACGGCAACAACAGCTGCATGGCCAGCTTTAAAGAACATAAAATATGCCCAGATACTGCCTGCGGCATAGCAGACAATCAACCCAAGAACCATTGATGCAAACAGCATAAAGGGTTCTTTATTTTTTTCACAAAATAAGCCAGCAAGGTATGCCGCCGGCAGAAAGCCCATTATGTAACCGCCTGTTTCACCCAACACTATCCCCAGACCGCCTCTGCCTCCTGAAAATACAGGCAACCCTATTGCACCAAGCAGGATATACACCAGTACCGCTGTTGTCCCTTTGTTTTTTCCCAACAGCCCCGCCGTCAGGAAAACCCCAAATGTCTGCAAAGTAAATGGCACGGGTGCGGGAATACTAATCCACGCACATACAACCATTAATGCTGTGGTTATGGCAATACGATTAAGATTTTTCAGCTTCATCTTCCGAATCATCTCCCCCTCTTTCGTTTGCCAGCTTGGGTATAAAATGGCCTGCAAAACGGTTTTTCCCACGATTCTTCACATAGAAGAAACCAATAATGCTATACACCGACGCCCCGATAAAATTGACTATCAAGTCCTTCATTGTATCGAAAAGTCCTATATCAAGATAACCCTCGACCTCGAGTTGCTTTCCGTTCACGATAACAGATTTTATATTTTCTATTACCGATGGAGTCTTTGTACTTCCGCTGAGGCAGGTCGAAACAACCTTATCAATCACCATATCCTTTTGCATATCCTTGTCAAACAGGATATCCATACCAAACTCAAAAAATTCCCACAACACGCCTATTGTCATAGAAAAACAAAATGCAACCAATGCCAGAAACAATGGCGACAAGCTGAAGCTTACTCTTTCGTGACGGTTTAAAATATCCACCAGTCCAAACCCCACTGCTGCACACAAAAAGCCGTTAATCGTATGAAGAATGGTATCCCACATAGGAATTTTTGTGTAATAGTTTCCCATTTCACCCATAACAACCGACGCAAATATAAATAACAAGATAATTCCTTCGAGAATATTGGGAATATCTATGTCAAAATTCTTTTCGAAAAAAGCCGGAATTAAAAAAAGCACCAGTGTCAAAGTGCAATAGAATAAATTTTCATAATTCCCACGAATGCAGGACAAAACCATTGCACCAATAACCATCGCACGCAACAGAATATAAACCACAAAAATACCTTTGTTCTTTTTTATATGTTCCTTATATGTCTTAAAATTCCAACGTTTAAAACCTGGCATACGGTTCTTCCTTTCGAATTATTTTGTTTTATTCTATCATATTTACTGGTCTTCTGCAAGTATATTATTCCAAAAAATCTCCCATACTAATGCTGTAAAAAACATTATACGGAGGTAAATTATGCCTGTAGAATTTTCAACAAGTAAAACCAAAACAAATCTGATGCTTGCCTTTGCAGGAGAAAGTCAGGCACGAAATCGTTATACCTTTGCAGCATCTACGGCGAAATCTCAAAATCTTCACGTTGTAGAAGCCGCCTTTTCATTTACTGCAGGACAGGAAAAGGAACACGCCGAGGTATTTTATAACCAGCTTAAAAGTCTTTCGGGCGAAAACATTCCCATTGAAGGAACCTATCCAGTGGACATATCCGACTCAATAATCAGTCTTTTGCGTTCAGCACAGCACAACGAATTTGAGGAGCACGACACCGTATACAAAAGCTTTGCACAAACCGCTGAAGAAGAGGGTTTTATACAGATTGCCGGAATTTTTAACAAGATTGCATCAATAGAAAAGGTCCACGGCGACCGTTTCGGTCGGCTTGCAGACCTTCTTGAGCAGAATAAGTTGTTTGTATCTGATATTTCAATTTCTTGGATGTGCCTTAACTGTGGTTTTGTATACGAAGGAAAAGAAGCACCTCCTGTTTGCCCGGTATGCAATCACGACAGAGGCTACTTTATCCGTATGGAGCTGATAGAAAAATTATAAATTTTTTCACAAAAAAATAAGGCAAATAAACTACAAAAACATTCACTGGATGTCTCAAACCGACGAAGAACCTGTTTTGCATTAAGCAAAAAACGGGTTCTTTGTCAGTCTATGTTTTGCGTAGCAAAACTATCTCTTCTATCTCTTATCCGGAAAGGACACTTTTAGTGAAGACAGTTCCCGATAGAGTTGAAAGAAAAACGAATAAAAGGAAGAAAAAATTCTGTTCTGATAAATGCCCATGGTGACGGCTCATATATAAAAAGCTATAAATCCAATGAATGATATAATATATATACCATTTCTTGTATACAAATATCAGCAATACATAAATATTTTTGTCTGTTATAACCAAAATTCTGCAAGCATTGCATTTGCTATTTACTTTTAGAACCGTTCTATGCAATCATACAAAATAGCAATGAGAATAGATATAAACATAATGAGGGATTATATTATTTCTATTCGATACTTTGCGAAATTGACAGGCGTAAGTCACAATTAAATCAATAAGGAGGAAATATTAATGAAAAAAATAGTTACGCTAACACTTGTTCTTTGTATTCTCACGGGACTCATCCCGTCAATATCCGCATTTTCGGATGTGCGCGATATTCCCGAAAATGAGTATATTTCTGCCCTTGCGGAGAAACAAATCGTCAAGGGATACAGCAACGAGTTTTTTGCACCCGATGACTACTGCACGAGAGAACAATTCATAACATTCCTTTACAGGGCGGCAGGGTCCCCCGAGATTGAACTGACCTCGGCATTTTCGGATGTGTCGAAAAACGCATACTTTGCAGATGCTGTTTCGTGGGCATATGAAAACGGAATCACGAACGGCGCAGGAGAGGGCAAGTTCGGCGTCGGTAAGACACTCGATCGCAACCTTGCAGCATACTATCTCTACAAATGGGCACAGCTCACTGGCAACGGCAATATGAACGCAAGCTGCTACCTTACCTCATATAAGGATGGTGCGGATGTCGAGCTTTACGCAAGAACTGCATATGCCTGGGCAATCGGCGACGGTGCGTTTGTTGCTTTGGGGGATAGTCTCTCTCCGAAAGCAACAGTAACACGCAGCTTTGCAGTTGCCGCAATTGGAAGACTTCTTGAAAAGCATTATCACGCCTGGAGCGAGTATAAGGACAACGGCGACGGTACTCATACCCGCATCTGTGAAAAAGACGGAAGCCATATTGAAACAGAAGCGCACACCTACAATAACGGCGAGCTTACAACACCTGTTTCGGAATATACCGACGGTGAAGTTACATACACCTGCACAAAGTGTATGAATTCAAAAAAGGAAAATATTAAGGCTGGCACGGAGATTGTCACTCGTGCATGCCTTGAAGAAGCCGTTGTAAATGTCGGATGGGCTTATTTCGTCAAAGGCCCGAAAATTCAGTACGATGAAACAGCGTTTTCAAAGCTTTCCAGATATCTCGGTGGCTTCTGCAGATTGAGCACCAAATCAGCCCCTGAATTCGCAACAAAAGATATGACCCAATATTCCGTATGCTCAGACTATACATATCTGGCATATTACGAAGGTCTCAATATGCACCCACTCGGAGAAATCACTAATCCCTTCGGAATCCTTACCACCGACATTTTCCGTTACTCAGATAACCAACGTCATACATATGACCGTGAAGAAACTCTGAACAACCCCTTGACCGAAAATGATGCTGATGCGGCTATCATAAGATGGCTTAATTATGACAAGTACACAGAATCATCGCGCAACAATCTCTATGTAGAAAATGTTTTCGAATCAGATAGCTTCACCGAAGCTTTTCCGGGGCTTACTTACAAGAACGATGCTCCCGACGGTGAAACGCATTATTCATATTACGATGCCAACGGAAATGTTCTCACCCCCGAGCAGGTAAAAACCGATTACATTATGCCCTACATAGAAGACTGTGACAAACATCTTCGCCCCGGCGATTTTGCAACATACAAAACACACACTATGCTTTATGTGGGCAACAACACCTTCATCCATTGTACAGGTTACAATATGGACATCGCCGAAGGTGTTGACAAAACAGAAGATACAGGTGCGCTTCGCATAGCTATCAATACAGATCCTGCAACTTCCCTTACCACAAGAATTTCAAAGGCCAATAACTTTGTTATTTCACGTCCGCTTGATTTTGTAACAAGCCCTGGATACGACGAAGACCCCGGAAACGATATTGTGGTTGATGTTAAAATCCCGGCAAAAACAAAGAGCCGACTTGAATATCCCGCTATGGATATTGATAGAACAGCCGATATAACCCACTTCCAGACTGCGGTTACGGGAGAAAATCTTACATATACCGTTGAGATTTCAAATCGTTCAAACAACGAGAATTACCTTGCCTGGTATGCACTGGAGAATTACGGCAAGTCAGGTGAAATAACCTACAAGGGGCTTAAGGTAACTGAAACAATCCCCGAGGGATGCGAGTTTGTTGAGGCAAATAACAACGCAAAGTTTGAAAACGGTACAATCACATGGAACCTTGATGACATTAAGCCAGGTGAAAGTGTTGCGGTTTCATACACGGTCAAGGTTTGCGCCGATGTAGGCGAAACAGTAATCAATGACGGCGGTATGATTGCTGATATCCCCTCTAACACCATTAAAAATACAGTTGGGGCGGCAAAACTTGGTGCTACCGAAAAAGAAGCTCTTGCAAGCATCTCAAACGGAGGCATTGACAAACTTTCAACCTTTGGCAAAGACACAGATTTTGCTGAAAATGTTTACCGTGAAATTGGAAAAGATCTTTCCTTCCCGAAAGTCACCGACATTATTGACAACCTCTTCACTTATTCTTCACATACTCCCGGAAGTAGCAAAGAATCCGGCGGTTTGTACCAAACAGTTATCGCTCCTATGAATCTCTTCATCCGTCAGACAGAGGTTGCAAAAGAATACACTGATATTAAAGCTATGCTTATTGACCGCTACTGGGGCGGCAGAAGCTTCTATGTCGGCGATGACCTCAAATGGCAAATGGCTACAAACGGAATTAAGGAATTCAGAACATCCTTCCTCGAAGCAGGAGATATCCTCATCTATGCAGATGTTACGGAAGCCACCGACGGTACAATCGGCTACTCTCCCAACCACATTGTTGTTATGGTTTATGATGGTGAAAAGCTTCTCTCATCTGACAGTTCGCCTAACGAAACCACATATTCTGTTTACGAAGGCGAAGATGTAAATAAACACCTTCTTCAGGCATTATGCAAGACGGAAGACGGCAGAGATTATGAACTCTTCTTTGCATTGCGTCCGTCGCAGGTAAAATAATCAAACTATTCTCAGCAATCAAAACCACTGTAAGGAGTTTGTTGCAGGTTTCGCCTCTGTAAGAGGCATCAAAGTTTGACACCGCATTACAATTTCAGACAGTCGCTCACGTGCGGCTGTCTGTTTTTGTTGTACAATCGAGTAGGGCGAAATTAATCGCCCTCTCACACCACCGTACTTGCCGTTCGGCATACGGCGGTTCAATTCAAAATTAAATATGTGCTACCTTTTGGTAGTAGTCCGAAATACTGATTAAGCCTCGCTTACGGTACCTTTAGGACTTCGTTGTTTTGCATCAACTTATCCGCCAAATACGCCTTAGCATTAAGTTTCTTTTCGTAGGGCTACGATTTCACTATTGTTTCTTCTCTCCCGCACCTCACGATGTGAAACTTGCAAATCGCTTTAGAGTTTGTCGGTAACTATGCCTCGTATGGACGTATGGACTTTCACCACAGAGCATTGATATGCCCGTCATACACAAAAAAAAGACTATTCATTTGAATAGTCTCAGACTGTCGAAAAAGTCCAGAATTATCTGGGCTTTTTCTATGTTTTGTGGTATAATAAATATGGTGATGAAAGATGATGCAAAAAGGCTATGAAAACAGATATCAAGTAGAAATGATAAGCATAGAAGATTTAGTAC
>JAZNCI010000081.1:0-53606 GCA_045587485.1 Clostridia bacterium | reverse complement strand
CTTGAAACTTTGTATTTTGGCGCCGTACTGCGGAAAAAGCCTCGATAAGCCATACAGGATTATCTGCGTTTTTTACTTGCCCGACATCCAAAATACTGTGTTTCAAGCAGTAAAACTGTTTGGATAAATAAAGTAAACCCTTGCAACACAGTGTGTTGCAAGGGTTTTAAATTAAGTTAAAATCCAAATTGATTTCTCCCTATGTGAAGACGCCTTTTATCGTTCCTTTTTATGCATGGTTAATCTTTTGGGAAGTGTTTCTTTTCTCTTGTAATTCCACATATATAGTTCATATCTACATTATAATATTTTGCAAGAATTATAACACTTTCTAAAGGTATTCGGATTTTTCTTGTTTCATAGTCTGAGTATGTTCGTTGTCCTACATTAAGAATTTCAGCTATTTCGGATTGGCTTTTATCGTTGTCTTCGCGCAAAGCGCGGATTCTTTCAGCAATATCCATAAAATCGCCCCTTTCTTAGAAAATTATAATATAGAGTTTATACCACTATTGATTTTTAGAGTTATATACTCTATAATATTATTGCAAATAGAAAATTTTATCAGGGGAAGTTGATGTTAAAATGATTATTGATGTAACGGGAATTGAACTAACACCGGGAAATTGTGGGGTTAATTGTCTTGGCAACGGAGAACATATAGATGCTGAAGGAGATTTAATAGAGTGCTGTTGTGACGAATGTAATTATTTGATGTGTTGTGTGCCTGAACATAGCATGGATAAATGTATAAATTGCACACATATAGAATGTCCAAACAATATAAGTATATAAGGAACGTAAAAATCGCTCCTTTTTTATTGACAAGATTTACATTAAGGTATATAATTGATGGATAAAGGTTTTATCAATGACAAATCCGGAGAAGATATATATGATATGTGATAACATTTTAGAAGCCATTGGCGAGACCCCGATTATAAGATTAAACCACTTTGGCGGCTCTGATTCTGCACAGATTCTTGTGAAGTTTGAGGGTTTAAATGTAGGCGGCTCAATTAAAACAAGAACGGCATACAATATGATTTGTGATGCCGAGGCAAAGGGTATCATCAATAAGGATACTATTATTGTAGAGCCGACAAGCGGCAATCAGGGCATCGGTCTTGCTTTGGTTGGTGCGGTGCGTGGCTATAAAACAAAAATTATTATGCCCGATTCAGTCAGTGAGGAACGACGCAAGCTGGTTGAGCACTACGGTGCAGAGGTTATTCTTATACACGATGCAGGGAATATTGGCGAATGTATCGAAAAGTGCCTTAAAACTGCACTTGAGATGCAGAAGGAGGATAATAATGTATTCGTGCCTCAACAGTTTGAAAACCCTGCAAATGTGCAAATACAAAGAGAATGTACCGGCGTTGAAATTCTCAGACAGGTTGATGAACCAATTCATGGATTCTGTTCGGGGATTGGTACAGGCGGTACAATTACAGGAATTGGTGAAACCTTAAAGGCGGCTAATCCTGACATTGAGATATGGGCAGTTGAGCCTGAACACGCAGCCATCCTTTCGGGAGGCTCAATAGGTACTCATTTGCAGATGGGTATTGGTGATGGGGTCATTCCCCAAATTCTTAACCAGAATATTTATAATAATATATGTGTTATAAATGATGAAGAAGCAATTACAACGGCTAAAGAGCTTGCATCACGCGAGGGTATTATGTGCGGAATTTCAAGCGGCACAAATGTTGCGGCGGCAGTCAAGCTGGCTAAAAAACTTGGCAGGGGCAAGACGGTTGTTACTGTTTTACCCGATACGGCTGAAAGATATTTTTCTACGCCGTTGTTTGGATAACTACTCTCAGGCTAAATATAAAATTTAGGAGGAAATTATAATGAGCAGTAATGTAAGACCCGATACTATGGAACGTATCACAACAAAAGAATTGGCAGACAAGTTTATTCAGGAACAAATTGCAGAGGTTCGTGCCCAGGTTGGCGACAAAAAGGTTCTTCTGGCACTTTCGGGCGGTGTTGACAGCTCGGTTGTTGCAGCTCTTCTTATTAAGGCAATCGGCAAACAGCTCGTTTGCGTTCACGTTAATCACGGACTTATGAGAAAAGGCGAGAGCGAACAGGTTATTCAGATTTTCCGTGATGGTCTGGATGCAAACCTTATTTATATTGATGCAACCGACAGATTTTTGGATTTGCTCAAAGATGTTGCAGAACCCGAGAGAAAGAGAAAGATTATCGGCGGTGAATTTATTAAGGTGTTTGATGAAGAGGCTGCAAAGCTTGAAGGTATAGATTTTCTTGCTCAGGGTACGATTTATCCCGATATCCTTGAAAGCGACGGTGTAAAGGCTCATCATAATGTAGGCGGTCTTCCCGAAGATATGGAAATGGAGCTTGTAGAGCCTGTAAAACTGCTTTATAAGGACGAGGTTCGTGAAGTCGGACGTGCTCTTGGACTTCCTTCTTCAATGGTTGACAGACAACCATTCCCCGGCCCAGGTCTTGGCGTAAGATGTCTTGGCGCAATTACCCGTGACAGACTTAATGCGCTGAGAGAGGCTGACGCGATTCTGCGTGAAGAATTTGACAACTGTGGCCTTGCAAAGACAGTATGGCAGTATTTTATTGCTGTTCCTGATATGAAAAGCGTAGGCGTTAAAGATGGCAAGAGATACGAGGGCTGGCCTGCAATCATTCGTGCGGTAAACACAACAGATGCAATGACTGCAACAATTGAGGAAATCCCCTACGATGTTCTTCACAAAATTACAAACCGTATCACATCAGAGGTAGACGGCATTAACCGTGTTCTTCTTGACCTGACACCAAAGCCCATCGGCACAATCGAGTGGGAATGATTTTATAAACAATCATAACCACTGGTTAATTGGCGGTTATGATTGTTTTTATAAAATGTGCATTTAAATATTTTATATGGGGGTTTTAAATGAAAACAAATACAAGAAAAATAATTATGGCAGCAATGTTTGCGGCACTTACGTGTGTTGCAACGATGATAATCAGAATTCCTTCGCCACTCAAGGGATACCTTAATCTTGGTGATTGCGTTGTGTTGTTGTCTGGATGGATACTTTCACCTCTTTATGCCTTTTTGGCGGCGGGTCTTGGCTCGGCATTGGCGGATGTTTTAAGTGGTTATGCGGTTTATGCACCGGCAACTTTTCTTGTTAAGGGCTTGATGGCTCTTATGGCATATTTTACATACAAGTGGATGAGCAGCAAAATTGGCAATACGGTATCAAAGATTATGGGCGGTGTAGTTGCAGAAACTATAATGATTGTGGGATATTATGTGTTTGAGGGATTTATGTATGGATTTGTTCCTTCTGCTGTTAATATTCCGGCAAATGTTGTTCAGGGTGTAGCAGGGCTGATTGTTGGATTAATTCTTATAAAAATATTTGAGAAAATAAAAGTTAAATAGTGATTTAAAGCTCTTCAGAGGAAACTTTGCGGAGCTTTGTTTTATAACGAAAACCACGCGATAGCTGAAATAGTAAAATAAAAGTAGACACATGGGAGACCACCATGTATCTACTTTTTTGTTTTTATGTTACAATAATTATTGTATAATGAAATGGCGGATTGCAACAGTTTGTTGTAAAAATAACGGGTAAACATATGCTTAAACGGTAGTGTATTTTCGGGTAAGAATGGGATGGGAGAGCATTGGCAATAATAAATTGAAGGAGGTAGATATGCATAGAATAAAGGCATTACTTGAAAAAGACAGAAATCTAAAAAAATATTTCAACGACCCTAAGCTGAGAGTTCGCCTCTCGTTGATCGGGTCGGTATCTATAAATATTTTTTATGCAGTTATTCAGTTGATATCGGGAATATACTTTCACGAGCTGTGGTTTTATGCTCTGGCGGCGTATTATATTCTGCTGATAGTTATGCGGGTGTTTTTGCTGCGGCATACTGCAAAGGTGGCTGTTCCGGGTGAAAACCGACTGAAGGAATTTCACAGATACAGATTTTGCGGAATTATGATGCTGCTTATGAATCAGGCTCTTGCAATAATAGTTTTTTATGTTGTCAAACAGAACAGAGGTCTGGAATATCATTATATCCACACAATCGGTATGGCGGCATATACCTTTACGGCAATGGTGGTGGCAATGATTAATGTGGTCAGATATCGCAGGTATGAAAGCCCTTTAATGTCGGCCGCAAAAGCGATAAGTCTTGTTTCGGCGGTGGTGTCGCTTTTTACTCTTGAATCGGCGATTATTAGTGCGTTCGACCAAAACGATTCTTGGTCATTCCGACAGATTACGACAGCATCTACAGGCGGAGCGGTTTGTATATTTGTGCTAAGCGTTGCGGTGTATATGATTTTTCATTCAAGTCGTGAGATAAAGAGGCTTGGTAAAAAAAACAAAAATAACTTGGGTGTGTGAAGTTAAAGCTGTTTTTGATGTTGACTTTAGTAAGAGATTTTGTTATACTTAGATAAATTATTCTAAGATTAATTTAACACTATAAAAAACGGAGAACAGATATATGAATATTGTTATTGTTGGTGCAGGCAAGGTTGGCGAAAAGCTGGTTGAACGTCTGAGCCGAGAAGAAAGTCATAATATTACCGTTGTGGATGTAAGACACCATGTCCTCCAGGACACAGTGAATACTTATGATGTGATGGGCGTTTCAGGTAGCGGGGCAAGTCTTGAGGTTTTAGGAGAGGCAGGCATTAACGATGCGGATATTCTTATTGCGGTTACCGGCTCTGATGAGCTTAATCTGCTTACATGCCTTATTGCAAGAAAGATAAATGGCGACTGTAGCACCATTGCCCGTGTCAGAAATCCTGAATATAACAAGGAAATTCATCTTATAAAAGAAGAATTGGGTCTTGCAATGATAATAAACCCCGAGCTTACTGCTGCAACAGAAATGGCAAGGGCGCTCAGGTTTCCTTCTGCAATACAGATTGATACCTTTGCTAAGGGCAGAGTGGAAATTTTGAAATTCAAAATTCAGAAGGACTCTCCATTGTGCGACCTTAAGGTTGTTGACATCAGTAGTAAGCTGAACTGTGACATTCTGGTCTGCGGTGTAGAACGTGGCGAGGATGCGTTTATTCCTGGTGGTGACTTTTTGCTCAAGGAAGGTGATTTCATCAGTATAGTTGCTACAATCAAGGATGCGGCGTATTTTATAAAGAAAATCGGCATCAAAACAAACAAGGTAAATGACTGTATAATAGTCGGCGGCGGAACAACCGCAGTGTATCTTGCTCACAATCTTATCAGGTCGGGGATTGACGTAAAGATTATTGAACAAAATCCTCAGCGTGCTGAACTCCTGTGCAGTCTCGTTCCAAAGGCGTCGGTCATCAATGCTGACGGAACGGAAAACCGTCTTCTTCTTGAAGAGGGCATTGAAAATGCGGAGTCTTTTGTGGCGCTTACCAATATTGATGAAGAAAATGTAATGTTGGCGCTGTATGCAAAAACAAAGACCGACGGAAAGGTAATTACGAAGATAAACCGCATAGGCTATGACGAGGTTATACGTAATCTTGGACTTGATACAATAATTTATCCCAAGGACATCACGGCAGAATATATTGTGCGTTTTGTCCGCGCCAAGAATAATTCTATCGGCAGTAATATCGAAACAATGCATTATGTTCTTGATGGCAAGGCCGAGGCGTTGGAATTCAGAATTGTTGAAGGTTCGCCAATTTCAAACCGGACAATTGAAAAGCTTTCTTTGAAGTCGGGGATAATTATTGCTTGCATAAATCGCAGAGGAACAATTATTACTCCCCGAGGAAAAGATGTTATTTTGCCAGGTGACACGGTTATTATTGTAACAACTCATAAAGGTTTTAAGGATATAAGCGATATTCTTATATAATTAAGAAGGAAAAAACAATGAATTACAGAATAATTTCTTATGTATTGGGATGTGTGCTGAATATTGAGGCGGTGGCTATGGTGCTTCCGTTTTTATGTTCATTAATATATGACGAGCAGATTAAGTGGGTGTTCCCTGTTTGTATTGCGTTGTGCCTGATAGTGGGCTTGCCTCTTATTCTGACAAAACCAAAGGACAAGAATATGTTTGCCAAAGAAGGTTTTGTTGCTGTTGCTCTCAGTTGGATTACAATGAGTATTTTCGGGGCATTGCCTTTTGTGATTTCGGGTAATATCCCTGATTTTATTGATGCGTTTTTTGAAACAGCATCGGGCTTTACGACAACCGGTGCTTCAATCCTGTTGGATGTAGATGCTTTGCCGAAATCCATAATTTTCTGGCGTAGCTTTACTCACTGGATTGGAGGGATGGGAGTTCTTGTGTTTCTGGTTGCTCTTTTACCTATGTCAGGGGGCAGTAATCTGCACCTTATCAGGGCAGAAAGTCCGGGGCACTCTGTTGGCAAGCTTGTGCCAAGAGTAAGAAGCACGGCGAAAATTTTGTACGGAATTTATCTGAGCTTTACGCTGACGGAAATTGCTCTTTTGATGCTTGGAGGTCTTGACTGGTTCGAGGCATCAACCCTTACCTTTGGTACAGTTGGCACAGGAGGATTTGGGATAACCAATGCAGGGATATCAGCATATTCGCCTTATATACAGGTTGTAATTACTGTATTTATGACCCTCTGTGGTATAGATTTCACATTTTATTATCTGCTCCTTATGCGCAGAATAAAGACCGCCTTCAGGATGGAGGAGGTATGGATATATCTGGGGATTATTGTGGCATCTGCGGTTGTTATATTCTTCAATATTCAGGGTTATTTTGAAAATCAGGGCGAGGCTCTCAGACACAGTGCATTTCAGGTGTCATCTATTATAACCACAACGGGATATTCTACGGTGGATTTTAATTTGTGGCCTCAGCTTTCAAAGACAATTCTGGTCTTGTTGATGTTCTGCGGTGCCTGCGCAGGAAGTACCGGCGGTGGAATGAAGGTTTCGAGAATAGTGATTTTATTTAAGAGCATTATCAAAGAAATAAAGGTTCTTGCTCATCCCAAAACTACCATTAAAGTAAAGCTCAACGGCAAACCGCTGGAACACGAAACTTTACGTGCTGTTAATGTGTTTTTTGTGGCGTATATGCTTATATTCGCCGTTGTAATGCTTTTAATCAGTGTTGATAATCTTGATTTTGCATCAAATTTTACAGCGGTTGTTGCAACACTAAGCAATATTGGTCCAGGGCTTGAGGCAGTTGGCCCAATGGAAAACTTTTCGGTATATTCACCTTTTTCTACCTTTGTATTATCGTTGACTATGATAATAGGCAGGTTGGAAATTTTTCCGATGCTGGTTTTGTTTTCGCGACATACCTGGAAGAGATAATATTATAAAAAGTGTAAATCTTAATCGGTTTACACTTTTTTATATTTAATAATCTTTCTGTGATTTTTTTGGAATTTTTCTGTTTTTTTCTTTGAAATGTGTTGACATTTTTTTGTTTTTGAGTTAAAATAGAGTCAGTAAATAAGGTGAAAAGTATGGTTTAAGAAAGGAGAGGACGTAAATGGCAAAGTATTATACAGAAAATATAGCCAAAAGCCCGCGTATTGACCGTTTGAAGGATGCATTATTTGCAAAGGCTCCTGAGATTGAGGTTGAACGCGCGGTTTTACTTACCGAATCCTATAAAAACACGGAAGGTATGCCCACGATTACACGTCGCGCAAAAGCCTTCAAACATATTGCAGAAAATCTTCCTATTGTTATTCATGATGATGAGCTTATTGTTGGCAGTGCTACAAAGTCACAGCGTAGCTGTCAGATTTTTCCTGAATTTTCATTTCAGTGGATTGAAGACGAGTTTGACACCATTGAAAAACGTGCGGCAGACCCATTTATTCTGACAGATGATTCAAAAAAGGCTCTTAAGGAGGTATTTGCATACTGGAAGGGCAAGACAACAAGCGAGCTTGCCACATCCTATATGCGTCCTGAAACAATTGATGCAATCAGCCACAATATATTTACTCCCGGAAACTATTTTTACAATGGTATCGGTCATGTTACCGTTGACTATGATCTGGTGCTGAGAATTGGTTATGATGGCATTATTAAAAAGGCAAAGGCGGCTATGTCGGCAATCGACATCAAAGATGGTGATGGAGTAAAGAAAAGAATATTCTTAAATGCTGTTATTGAAAGCTGCGAGGCAGCAATTATGTTTGCACAGAGATATTCGCGGCTGGCTTATGAAATGGCTGAAAAGTGTACCGACCCTGCAAGACGCGAGGAGCTTAAAACAATCAGCAAAAACTGTAGCCGTGTTCCACAGTTCGGAGCAGAAAGCTTTCACGAGGCTTGCCAGAGTTTCTGGTTTGTACAGATGCTTGTGCAGACAGAATCAAACGGTCACTCAGTTTCTCCCGGTCGTTTTGATATATATATGTATCCTTATTATAATAAGGATTTGAAAAACGGAAAGATTACCCGTGAATTTGCTCAGGAGCTTATGGATTGTGTCTGGATAAAACTGAACAGCTTTACCAAGGTTCGCGATGATGCATCGGCTCAGGGCTTTGCAGGCTACAGCCTTTTCCAGAATCTTATTGCAGGCGGTCAGGATAAAAACGGCGTTGATACAACCAATGATTTGTCATTTATGTGTATCAATGCATCAATGCACATTATGCTCCCCCAGCCGTCGCTTTCAGTTCGTGTATGGAACAAAACCCCTCATGAATTCCTTATCAGAGCGGGTGAGCTTACCCGAACAGGCATTGGTCTTCCTGCATATTACAACGATGAGGTTATCATTCCGGCACTCGTAAGTCGTGGGCTTACCCTTGAGGATGCAAGACAGTATAACATTATAGGCTGTGTTGAACCCCAGAAAATGGGTAAAACCGACGGATGGCATGATGCGGCGTTCTTTAATATGTGCCGTCCAATAGAGCTTGTATTCTCCAACGGTGAGGATTGTGGCAAGCAGATTAGTATTAAAACAGGCGACATCAACGATATGACCACATTCTGTGAATTCTATGATGCTTATAAGGCGCAGACCGAGTATATGATTGAGCTTATGGTTGATGCTGACAATGCAATTGACCTTGCACATATGGAACGTGCTCCGCTGCCATTTCTTTCAAGTATGATTGAAGATTGTATTGGCAGAGGCAAGAGTGTTCAGGAGGGCGGTGCGGTTTATAACTTTACCGGTCCCCAGGGCTTTGGTGTTGCAAATATGGCAGATGCTTTATATGCAATCAAAAAGCTTGTATTTGAACAAAGACAGTTCAGCCTTGCAGAGCTTAAGGAAGCATTGGAGAATAACTTTGGTGCAGACAGTAGCTCAAATGATGCACAGAAGGTTACAATTGAAGTTGTAAAGAGTCTGGCTGAAAAGGGTGTAACTGTTTCAGAACAACAGATTTCAGATATTTATAAAAATGTAGTTGCAGGCGGCGTTTCAAAGGGAGGCAGCAATAAGCATCAGAAAATTTTGCAGCTTATAAATGAGGTTCCCAAGTTTGGTAACGATGATTGCGAGATTGATGCCTTTGCACGCGATGTTGCCTATACATATACAAAACCAATCGAAAAGTACAAAAACCCACGTGGCGGTTCTTATCAGGCAGGCCTATATCCGGTATCGGCAAACGTACCTCTTGGTGCACAGACCGGAGCAACTCCTGACGGACGTCTTGCAAAAACTCCTATTGCCGATGGCGTATCGCCTGCGGCTGGCAGAGATGTGAACGGTCCGACGGCTGCGGCGAACTCTGTTGCAAAGCTTGACCATTATATTGCGTCAAACGGAACTCTCTTCAATATGAAATTCCATCCGTCAGCTTTAGAGGGAACAGCGGGTCTTGAAAGCTTTGTTGCGTTGATAAGAGGTTATTTCGACCAGAAGGGAAGCCACGTGCAGTTCAATGTAGTAAGCCGTGAAACACTTATTGATGCACAGAAGAACCCTGAAAAATACAAAGGTCTGGTTGTTCGTGTTGCCGGATACAGTGCGTTGTTCACAACGCTTTCAAAATCATTGCAGGACGACATAATAAATCGAACAGAGCAGAAAGGCTTCTAATACCGGCTAAATTTCCGCATCTTGCACGATTGACCTCATTTGTGTACACATACTTCAATCGGTCAATTGCACAATCTGCAAAAATTTATCACGGTCTTAGTTGATAAATGATATGAAAGGTAACAGTTTTCTTTCGACGAAATGTCGGAGAAAGGACGTATAAATGAATAACGATTACTTAAACACAACGGGAAGGATATTTGATATCCAGAGATTTTCTGTTCATGACGGGCCCGGCGTGCGTACAATAATTTTTCTCAAGGGTTGTTTTTTAAGGTGCAAATGGTGCTGCAATCCCGAATCCCAGAAGCGCGAAATTGAAACAATGCTCGTTGACGGCAAGGAAAAGGTTATGGGACGCGACGTTACTGTGGCAGAGCTTATACCAGAAATAGAAAAGGACAGAATATATTACCGCCGCAGTGGTGGCGGAGTTACTCTGTCGGGCGGCGAATCTCTGGCTCAGCCTGATTTTGCGGCGGCAATACTCAGGGCGTGCAAGGAAAGGGGCATCAACACTGCCCTTGAATCCACAGCTTGTGTGGGTTATGATAAAATTCAAAAGCTTCTTCCTTACCTTGATTTATATCTTATGGATATAAAGCATATAAACACTCAAAAGCATAAACAGTTTACAACTCAGCCCAACGAACTGATACTTGAAAATGCAAAACGCCTTGCGGCTGATGCAAAAAAACTGATAATTCGTGTTCCGGTTATACCCGCTTTTAATGATACCGAGCAGGAGATACGGGATATTGCGGAATTTACCAAAAGCCTTAAGACTGTCAAAGAGCTTCATCTTTTGCCTTATCACAGACTGGGTGAGGATAAGTATAAGGGTCTGGGCAGAGTTTATGAGTTACACGGGGTTGATTTAATTCCGGGCGAACATATCCAGCGGCTTAAAAAGGTAGTAGAAGAAACAGGACTTGCCTGTATGATAGGAGGATAACGGATGGCAGACAACATTATGGATTTTTCTGACAGAATGAGAATTATTCAGGAGCTTGTTCCCGGCAAGCAGATTACACTTGCCCATATCATTGCAAATCCTGACAGAATTCTTTATAAAAAGCTTGGATTAGACCCGGCAATTGATTATTCAAAGGCGGCGATAGGCATAGTAACTATGTCACCTGCAGAAACCGCAATTATTGCGGCAGATATTGCAATGAAGGCATCCGGCGCAGAAATCGGTTTTGTTGACCGTTTTAGCGGTACACTTATTGTAACGGGTACGGTTTCGGAAGTTGAGGCGGCTCTTAAAGCTCTTTGTGATTATTCTCAGGAAACTCTGGGCTTTACTGTTTGCCCTATCACAAGAACATAATATGAAAAAGATGATACTTGTGGGCAGAAGCGAGTGTGGTAAAACTACACTTACCCAAGCCCTTAAAGGCGAAAAGATTGGTTATCACAAAACCCAGTACATAAACTATCACGATATTCTAATTGATACCCCCGGTGAATATGCCGAAAACAAAATCTTAGGAAGAGCATTGGCGCTCTATTCCTACGAGGCAGACGTTGTTGGTTTGCTACTCAGTGCAAGAGAACAGTATTCACTGTATCCGCCCTGTTGTACATCACAGGTAAACCGCGAGGTTATCGGCATTGTCACCCAGATTGACCAGCCTGATGCAGAGCCCCAAAAGGCGGCGGCATGGCTTGAACTTGCGGGCTGCAAAAGGATTTTCTTTGTTGCATCAACCACGGGCGAGGGCATTCAGGAACTGATAGATTATCTGGCAGAAGACAGAAAACCACAAAAATTTAGATAAAAACAACAAAAACAAAGAAAAAATCACAAAAGACTATTGACATACAGTGGTAATAGTGGTATCATTTGAATAGGGTATATTGCCCTAAATCTAATAGGTAAATTAAATAATCTTACATAAAAGGAGCGTCATTGTCATGATGTCAGAATACGAAATCAAAAAACAGATTTGTGACATTGGTAAAAGGATTTATGACAGAAGAATGGTTGCTGCAAACGACGGAAACATTTCGGTGAAAATTTCTGACAATGAATTCCTTTGCACACCCACAGGGGTAAGCAAGGGGTTTATGACACCCGAATACATCTGTAAGGTTGATGCTGAAGGAAATGTTATTCAGGCGAACAAGGGTTTTAAACCTTCTTCCGAAATCAAGCTGCATATGAGGGTTTATAAGCATCGTCCTGATGTTAAGGCTGTTGTTCATGCTCATCCCATTTATGCAACAAGCTTTGCTATTACAGGCAAACCCCTTACACAGCCTATTATGCCTGAAGCAGTTATTGCTCTTGGTTGTGTTCCGATTGCTGAATACGGCACACCTTCAACAAACGAAATTCCTGATGCAGTAGAGAAGTACCTTCCCTACTATGATGCAGTTCTCCTTGAGAATCACGGCGCTCTTGCGTATTCAGATTCTTTGATTGCTGCTTATCATAAGATGGAATCTTTGGAATATTATGCAGAACTTTTGTTCCTTTCAAATCAGCTTGGCGGACCTCAGGAATTCACAAAAGAACAGATGAGAAAACTTTATGAGGTCAGACGTGCATTTGGTATGTCAGGCAAGCATCCTGCAGACCTTTGCCCCAACAACAAGAATGGTCATATGAGCTGCCACAACTGCCATATTCCCGATTGCGGAATCGCAGAAGAAGGTACAGCTTGCAATGATACAGAACTTGTTGCGTTGATTACAAAAAAAGTTATGGAACAGCTAAATAAATAGTACGGGAGGTTTCATCTATGAATGACGAAAAGCTTACTCGTATAGTAGAAGCTGCAGTGCGTCAGCTTACCGAAGGTAGTGCAGAAGAAAAACCCTTTGGTCTTAAGCAGGCACGAAAATTGATTGCAATGGTAGAGGCAAAGGCTAAAACAATGGGACTTAACATTGTTGCGGCTGTTTCGAATGAAGCGGGCAGACCTATTGCAATTGAATGTATGGATAACTCCTACATTGCAAGCTATGATGTTGCACTCAACAAAGCATATACGGTAGTTGCTCTCAAAATGTCCACAAAAAAGCTGAGTACATTGGCAAGGCCTGATGGCCCGTTATACGGAATTCAGCATACAAACGGCGGACAGATTGTTGTTTTTGGCGGAGGCGATCCGTTGATTTATCATGGTAAGATCGTTGGTGGACTTGGTGTAAGCGGCGGTTCGGAAGAACAGGATACTGTGCTTTCGGCTTATGGTGCAGCTTGTCTTGACGAGATTATGAAAGAAAACTAAATGTTTAATTGTTTAGAAAGGAGATTACATAAAATGAACAATATGGACATTGAACAGATTGTGAAACAGGTTCTTGCAGGTATGCAGGGAACAGACGTTGCTTCAGCCCCAAAGGCAGCAGGTACGGTTCCTGAAAAAGCCCGTGTTGCAATGCTGACAGGCATCGAAAAAATTGAACTTCAGGAATATAAGATTCCCGAGATTGGCGATGACGATATTCTTGTAAAGGTTGAAGGCTGCGGTATCTGTGGTACAGATGCTCACGAATTCAAGCGTGACCCGTTTGGTCTTATCCCCTTAGTTCTCGGTCACGAGGGTACAGGTGAAATTGTTAAAATGGGTAAGAATGTTAAGGAGGACAGCGCAGGTAAGCCCCTTAACATCGGTGACAAGGTTGTTACTTGTGTTATTCTTAAGGACGACCCCGAAATCACAATGTATGACTTGAATAAGCAGAACGTAGGAGGGGCAGACATTTATGGTCTGGTTCCCGACGATGATATTCATTTTAATGGTTGGTTTGCTGATTATATGGTTATAAGAGGCGGTTCTACAATTTTTAATGTATCAGACCTTGACCTTGAGTCCAGAATTCTCATCGAACCCTGCGCGGTTCTTATCCATGCAGTAGAACGTGCAAAGACAACAGGCATCCTCAGATTCAACAGCCGTGTGGTTGTTCAGGGTTGCGGACCTATCGGTCTTATCTGTATCGCAGTTCTCAGAACAATGGGCATCGAACATATTACAGCCGTTGACGGCGAACAGAAGAGACTTGATTTTGCTCTTCGTATGGGGGCTGACCATGCAGTTAACTTCAAAGACCACAAGGGGATTGAAGAGCTTGCGGCGGCAGTGAAAGAAAGCTTTGGCGGACATCCTGCTGACTTTGGATTCCAGTGTACAGGTTCACCTGTTGCACACAGCAACATTTACAAGTTTATCCGCAGTGGTGGCGGCCTTTGTGAGCTTGGCTTCTTTATCAACGGTGGCGATGCTCAGATTAACCCTCACTTTGACTTATGCTCTAAGGAAATCACACTTGTTGGATCATGGGTATACACACTCCGCGATTATGCAACAACATTTGATTTTCTTAAAAGAGCAATCGCAATCGGACTTCCCATCAAGGAACTTATCACTCACAAGTTCCCTATTGAAAAGATTAACGAGGCATTCGTTACCAATGTAAAGATGGAAGGCCTTAAGATTGCAGTAATCAATGAATAATAATTAACAACTTATATAAAATTTTAGGAGGAAATTTAAAATGGCACAGGAAGCATTAGGTATGATCGAAACAAGAGGTCTTGTTGCAGCAATCGAAGCAGCAGACGCAATGGTAAAGGCAGCAGAGGTAGTTCTCATTGGCACAGAAAAGATTGGTTCAGGTTTAGTTAGTGTTATGGTTCGTGGTGATGTTGGCGCAGTTAAGGCAGCAGTTGAAGCGGGCGGCACAATGGCTGGTCGTCTTGGTGAACTGGTTGCTACACATGTAATTCCCAGACCTCACAATGACGTTGAGAAGATTCTTCCCAAGTTCTAAGAAAAGAGTGGCAAGTTATGGCAGAGAAAAAAACTACCGCTAAAGTAAAAACCGCCGTAATCGGCAATACAGAAGAATTGAAAAAGAATGCTGCACCGGCAAAAACCGAGGCAGCCAGAGAGAATAAAAAGGAGGTAAAAACAATGGCACAGGAAGCATTGGGTATGGTAGAAACAAGAGGTCTCGTTGCAGCAATTGAAGCAGCAGATGCTATGCTTAAGGCTGCTAACGTTGTCCTCGTTGGCACAGAGAAGATCGGTTCAGGTCTTGTTAGTGTTATGGTTCGTGGTGACGTTGGTGCTGTTAAGGCTGCAGTTGAAGCAGGCGGACAGAGCGCTCAGAAGCTTGGCGAAATTATCGCTACACACGTTATTCCCAGACCTCACAATGATGTTGAGAAGATTTTGCCCGTTCTCAAATAAGAAATTTGGGGCTAAAGTAAGTATGTGGGCAGAGCTATCTGTTCTGCCCATATCTTTCTCAACAGGGAATTGTGTAATTTTCTGTTGAGAAAGACATAAATTTAATGCTTGTGCGAAATTCTGGCTTTGCCAAAACGTACACAGGCAAACAAGGCGTTATTACATCGATTGCCGAAAGGCGTGCGTTGATGTTGCTTTGTTATAAATAAGGGAGAAAAGACTATGATTATAGGAAAAGTAATCGGCAGTGTTGTTTCCACACGCAAGAACGAAAATCTTGTTGGCAACAAGTTTATGATTGTTGAGCCTGTTGAAAAAATGGCTGCAAAAAATTTACAGTTGGTTGCTATCGACAACATTGGCGCAGGTATTGGCGAATATGTCCTGGTAGCTACTGGCAGTGCAGCCCGTATTGGTTGCGGAAGAGAAACTGCTCCTGTTGATGCTGCAATCGTAGGCATTGTGGATGATGGTGCAAATTTTGCATAAAAGGGCTTTGAAGTTTTATCGGAAGGGGGATTAACCAATTATGCAATTGACAGAACTTAAAGAGCTTATGAAGGAATGCGGAATAGTTGGTGCCGGTGGTGCAGGTTTCCCTTCGTATGCAAAGCTCAGTGACCAGGCTAACACTGTTATTCTTAACTGTGCAGAATGTGAGCCGTTATTCAGGCTCCACAGACAGCTTCTTTCATACTTTGCAAAAGAGGTTCTGACAGCTCTTGATGAAGTGCGCAAGGCTGTTGGTGCAAAAGATGCAATTATTGCGGTTAAGAAGGCTTATACCGAGGCTATTCAAGAGGTAGAAGAACACCTTGATAATTTTAAACATATGAAGATTTCATTACTTCCTGAGGTTTATCCTGCAGGTGATGAAATTATATTGATTTACGAGGCAACCGGAAAAGTAGTAAAGCCCGGTCAGCTTCCAATTTCAGAGGGCGTTATAGTTTTCAATGTTGAAACAATGCTCAATACATACTATGCACTTACTGAAAAAAGACCTGTATGTTATAAATATGTAACTGTTGCAGGTGAGGTAGAAAAGCCAGGAACATTTAAAGTTCCTCTCGGCACACCGCTTAGCCGTATGGTGGAGCTTGCCGGCGGCGAGACAATTAAAGATTGTCAACTTCTAAGTGGCGGAGCAATGACGGGATGTATTGCAAAGAAAAAGGATACTGTCACCAAAACCACAAATGCGGTATTGGTGTTGCCACAGAACCATCCCGTTATTTTAAAAAAGAAAACAAATCCAAAGGTTAATATATACAGGGCAATGAGTGCTTGTTGTCAGTGCCGTATGTGTACTGATTTGTGCTCAAGGAATTTGCTTGGACATCCCATTGAGCCCCACGCTTTTATGCGTGCTGCAACCAAGGGTATGACAGGTGATGTTCCGGCTTTGCTTAATTCGGCATATTGCTCGCAGTGCAGACTTTGTGAGATGTATGCCTGTCACCAGGGGTTATCCCCTGCAATGCTTATTGGCACATTTCGCAATGAAATCCGTGACAAGGGCATTAAATTACCAGAACCGAAAATTACCGGTGTAAACGAACACAGACCATTTAGGTATGTCCCGATGGAAAGGCTGATTACACGTTTGGGAATTGCAAAATACAATGTCGAGGCACCCATTGAGGAACTCCCCGATGATTTTGATAAGAAACTCAAGACGGTTAAGATTGAACTCAGGCAACATATCGGTCAGCCGGCAAAACCGCACCTTAAGGTCGGAGATAAGGTTGAAAAATTCCAGAAAATTGCATCCTGCGAGGGTCTTGGCGCTGAAATCCACAGCCCTTATAATGCAAACGTTAAAGAAATTACAGAAAATTATATTATACTTGAAATTGAGCGGTAAAGAAAAGGAGGAAACGATTAAATGGCAAAAGCATTGGCAATGGCAGAGTTGACAACGGTTTCCACCGGTATGAAGGCCGCAGATATTATGATTAAGACCGCCGAGGTCAAGGTGATTGAGGCCGAAGTTGTCTGCCCGGGTAAGTATATTATTCTTATCGAGGGCGAGCTAAGTGCAGTTCGTGCATCAATTGACACAGTAAAAGCTATGTTTCCCGAAAAGCTCATTGACAGCTTTGTTCTGGGCAATCCCCACGAAACAATTTTCCCTGCGCTTTACGGAGCAACAGATATAAAGGATAAACGTGCTCTCGGAGTTTTGGAAACTTACTCTGCGGCATCAATTATTATGGCAGCGGATATTGCTGCAAAAACGGCAATTGTAGACCTTATAGAACTTCGTGTGGCAAGGGGTATGTGCGGAAAGTCGTATATGCTTCTCACCGGAGAGGTTGCAGCCGTTGAAAGCGCAATCGAAAGAGCGAAGGCTGAGGTTGCTGACGGAACGATGTTCCTTGATAGCTCAGTTATTGCAAATCCTGACGAGAAAATGTGGAACACAGTAATTTAAAGGCGTGAAAATCGCTATTTATAAAACGGTTGGCAAAATATACAATCTTAACAATTTTCATCAGCCTTTAATGACTGATACAGAATACAGAGAGGAAGGTAAACTCAGATGTTAGATGAAAAGTGCATAAGCGCTATTGTTGAAAGTGTTATTCGTAATATGGACGGAAAGGTAGAGACTCCGAAGCAACTTAAGGGTGTATTCCCCACAATGACAGAGGCTTTGGAAGCTGTACAGAAGGCTTATATTCAGTATAAGAGCTATACTGTTGAGCAGAGAGAAAAAATGATTGCGGCAATCCGTCGTTTAACTCTTGAAGAAGCCGAGGAAATGGCAAAGCTGGGTGTTGAAGAAACAGGTATGGGCAGGGTTTCTGACAAGATTATCAAGCATCAGCTTGTTGCAAATAAAACTCCCGGCACTGAAGACCTTCAACCTATCGTAAAAACAGGTGATACAGGTCTTACCCTGATCGAGATGGCACCATATGGCGTTATCGGCAGCATTACACCTTCCACCAACCCCAGTGAAACAGTAATTTGTAATTCAATTGGTATGATTGCAGGCGGTAATGCGGTTGTATTCAATCCCCACCCTAATGCAAAGAAGATTGCAAATTACGCAGTCGACCTTGTTAACCGTGGTATTTTAGAGGCAGGCGGCCCTGAAAATCTGGTTGTTTCGGTTGCCAATCCCACAATGGATACATCAAACGAGATGGTTAAATCACCAATTGTCAAAATGTTGGTTGCAACAGGTGGCCCCGGTGTTGTGAAGATGCTTCTTTCATCAGGCAAAAAGGCAATAGGTGCAGGCGCAGGAAATCCCCCGGTTATCGTTGACGATACTGCAGATATCGAAAAGGCTGCATCAGATATCATAAATGGTGCAAGCTTTGACAACAACCTTCCATGTATTGCCGAAAAGGAATGTTTTGTATTTAATTCGGTTGCAGACAGCCTTATCCGCAATATGCAGAAGAACGGTGCATACCTAATTAAGGGTGCAGACATTGACAGACTTGTAAAGGTAGCACTTGTTGAAAAAGACGGCAAGTTTGGCATAAATAAGAAATGGGTAGGTAAAGATGCAAGACTCTTCCTGAAGGAGTTGGGTATTGATGCAGATCCCAGACTGATAATCTGTGAAACAGACGCAAAGCATCCCTTTGTTCAGGTTGAAATGATGATGCCTATTCTACCCATAGTAAGAGTTAAGGATATTGAAGAAGCTATTAACGAGGCTTGTAAGGCAGAACATGGCAACCGCCACTCGGCACACATTCACTCAAAGAATGTTGACAGACTCACAGCCTTTGCAAGAGCAGTTGAAACTACAATTTTTGTAAAGAATGCTCCTTCATACGCAGGTATTGGCGCCGGCGGCGAGGGTCACACAACCTTCACAATTGCAGGTCCCACGGGCGAGGGTATCACATCAGCAAAATCCTTTACCCGTCAAAGACGTTGCGTAATGGTTGATGGGTTCCATATTGTTTAAACTGGAGCAGAGAGACGCTAAGTCTCATACGGTCTAAATCGGCAAATTTCTCGACATACGGCGTAAAAATACTCGCGAATACACAAAAATATTCCCTCCGTTTTTTACTTGTCTGACAGAAAAATTTGCTCGATTTATACTGTGAAACCTAAAGAAAATATATAATTTTGATATGTCGTATGATTCTTAGCGTCTCTCAGCCCTTAGGCGGGATGTTAAGAAGGCATAGAAAGGAATAAATCCTATGAAAGCATTAGGAATGTTAGAAGTATATAGCTTTACAACAGCAGTAGTTGCGGCTGACCTCTGTGCAAAGGCTGCGGATGTAAAGGTAATTGCATTTGACCGAACCCGTCCTGGCAGTGCGGATGTTCCGGCACCACTGGTAATGCAGATAAAGGTATCTGGCCCCGTTGCGGCTGTTAAGGCGGCAGTTGAGGCAGGAAAGGCTTATGCAGAGGCAGAGGGCAAATACATAATTTCTCATACCATACCCAACCCCGGTGACGGAACCGAGAAGATGGCGTACCTTTTGGATATGAACAAGGATAAATATAACAAAAAGCTCCCCAAGAGCTTTGCAGATGAGGATGAAATGGAACCCACAGTTTCAACCGGCGAGGCAATTGGTATGATTGAGGTTGAAGGTCTGGTTGCTGCAATTGAGGGTCTTGATGCAATGACGAAGGCGGCAGATGTGCGTGTAATCCACACCGAAAAAAGACTTGGCGGACGTTTGGTTACATTTATTGTCGCAGGCGAAGTGTCAGCGGTTAAAGCGGCAGTTGAGGCAGGTCTTAAGAGTGCGGACACCATTGGAAACATTTTTGGTTCTGCTGTTATTGCAAGACCTCATACCGAAGTAACAAAGTTCTTTGATATGGAAGGTTAAAGACAATCCGGAAAGACGGAAATCTGATTCAGGGAACAGAGGACAAAAAGCCCTTTGTTCAGGGTGAAGCATATGTATGATGTAGACACAATAGCAAAAGCCGTAAAATCGGTAGTTGAAAAAATAGATACAGACGGACAGATTAAAATTGGTGTTTCACAGCGCCATGTTCACCTCTCGCAGGAGGATTTGGAAACCTTGTTTGGCAAGGGTTATGAGCTCCACGTAAAGAAATACCTTATGGGTCGTGAGTATGCGTCAGAAGAGGTGGTTACGTTAGTTGGACCATCCCTTAAATCAATTGAGAATGTAAGAGTTCTTGGGCCTGTCCGCAAGAACACTCAGGTTGAAATTTCAAGAACAGATACATTTATTCTCAAAGTCAGCCCACCTGTTCGTCCTTCGGGTAATGTTGCAGGCTCTGAAAAACTGGTGCTTGTAGGACCTAAGGGTTGTGTGTATTTGAAGGAAGGCGTAATCATCGCCAATCGTCACATCCATTTGACACCTGAGTATGCTATGGCAAATGACATCAAGGATAATGATTATGTAGATGTCGAGGTCGATGGCATAAAACCAACAAGATTTTATGACGTTCAGGTAAGAGTTCGCGATGATTTCAATGCAGAAATGCATATCGACACAGACGACGCAAATTCGACAGGCTTGAAAAATGGTTCTGTCGTGAGAATAATAAAGAATAAATAAAAGTCCGTATTGAAAGAGAGGGGACTTGGATGCTTGCACTTGAACGCCAGAAAAAAATAATGGAGTTTTTGAATGCAGACGGTGTTGTTTCGGTAAGCCGCTTAAGTTTGGAACTGGGCGTCACAGAAGAGACTGTCAGACGTGACCTTGAAAAACTCGAAAAGCAGGAGGCTTTGCGAAGAACGCATGGCGGTGCTGTTCCGTTGGAAGGAACGACCTATGAAATCTCCCTTGAAAAGAGAAAGCATATAAATGTTGATGCTAAAATGCGTCTGGCAAAAGAAGCCGTAAAGTACGTAACAGCAGGAGATACGATTTTCCTTGATGCATCGACTACAACCTTTTTTATGGCAAAAGAGCTTAAAAACCGCAAAAATATAACTGTAATCACAAATTCGCTCAGAGTTGCGGTTGAGCTTTCGGGCTGTGAGCATATAAAGGTTATTGCTGTGGGCGGAGTTCTCAGCAACAATCAGTCCTTTATCGGCAGACACGCCGAAAAAAGCATAGAAGAGAATTACTTTGCAAGCAAAATGTTTTTCTCAAGTAAAGGGATTACTGCTGACGGTGGTATCCTTGAAAGCAACGAAACAGAATGCGGAATAAAACAAAAGATGTTTGCCAATACCAGAGAAAAATACTATCTTTGTGACAAGAGCAAAATGGGTGGTGTTGGCTTTGTAAAGCTGATATCTATAGAGGATTTAGATTATATTATTACCGATACCCGACCTGATGCGGCATTAAAAGAAAAACTTGAGGAAAATGAGGTTAAGGTAATCAAAATAACAGAATAAAATATTATTTGTGTGGCAATCCGCCGCTGAAACTATTGTTTCAGCGGCTTTTTGTTGCTAAAACACAATAAAAAATTCCTTAGAATAATGCCATTTGGAGGAATATTACAAAAAGATTACAATTTTTTTAAATTTTTTTCAAAAAACTATTGCAAAATGGTTTAAAGTATAGTAGAATAGAAGAAAGTGGAATGAAGTGGAGCGAAATTCCATAAAGTGGCACAAAAATGGCGCTAAAAACACAAGGAGCACAAGGCTATGCTAATCGGTGAATATTTTCACAACCTTGATACAAAAGGCAGAGTTAGTATTCCATCTAAGTTCAGAGATGATCTTGGTGGAACTTTTGTGCTGTCTAAAGGTGTTAATGATTGCCTTTGTGCTTATTCCAAAGAGGAGTGGGAGGGCTTTAAAGCCGAACTCCTTGAACTTCGTGGTGCTGATGCACGTAAACTTCGCAGATTTTTCTTTGCAGGTGCAACCGAATGTGAAATAGATTCACAAGGTCGTGTTGTCATCCCCCCTGCTTATCGTGAATATGCAAGTCTCGACCGTGAGGTTGTTATTGTAGGTGTTTCCAACTGTATGGAAATCTGGAACAAGGCTGATTGGGAAGCTTATATGAACGACCCGTCTCTTGACTCTGCTGAGATTGAGGGGGCAATGGAGAGATTGGGACTATGAGTGCAGAATTCAACCATATTTCCGTATTGCTTGAGGAAAGTGTTAACTTTCTTGAGGTTAAACCGCAAGGCACCTATGTTGACGGAACGTTGGGTGGCGGCGGTCACGCAAGTCTGGTTTGCTCCAAGCTTTCAAAGGGTGCAACCTTTGTGGGTATCGACCGTGATATGACAGCAATCAATGCGGCATCAAAACGGCTTGAACAATTTGGCGATATGGTCAACATTGTTCACAGCAACTTTTCGGAGATAAAAAACATTCTTAAAAATCTGGGTATTTCAAAAATTGATGGTGCAATCCTTGACCTTGGGGTATCGTCGCCTCAGCTTGATACAGCAGAACGCGGCTTTAGCTATAATATGGATGCAAGACTTGATATGAGAATGAACCGTGATGACGCACTTTCCGCATTTGAAGTGGTTAACGGCTATACCGAAAGCGAGCTTGCAAAAATCATATTTGACTACGGCGAAGAACGGTTTGCAAGACAGATTGCAAAAGCGATTGTAACAGAAAGACAAAAAGGTGAGATTGAAACAACATTTGAGCTTTGTGATATTATAAAAAATGCGGTGCCTGCAAAAATGAGATTTGCGGACAAGCATCCGGCAAAAAGAACATTTCAGGCAATTCGTATTGAGGTAAACAACGAGCTGGGGATTTTGAAACAAGCTATTGAAGATTTTGTTGACGTGTTAAGCCCAGGCGGTGTGTTATCGGTTATAACATTCCACTCGCTTGAGGACAGAATTGTAAAGCAAGCATTTGCAGAGCTTGCATCGGGCTGTCAGTGTCCAAAGGACTTTCCCGTTTGTGTTTGCGGAAAGTCACCGATAGCTAAAATTATTAACAAAAAGCCTGTTATTTCAGGAGAAAAAGAACTTAAAAACAACAACCGGGCACACAGTGCAAAGCTGAGGGCGGTTAAAAAAATATAAAGGAGAGGTGAAGCTTTAAAATGTCGAATTTGTACGGCTATAACACAAGCAGCGCATACAAAATTGAAATTGGCTATGATTCAGACCGACAGTTAGCTAATGAAAGACTTCACACAAATGATAAAAAAAATAAGACTGCTGAAGCACCTAGGAATTTAACAAAAAAACATTCAGCATTCAGTATTGCCAATTTTCTGAGGTTGGCAATATGCTTTGCGGTTGCGTTTGTTATAGTTAATGGTTATGTAAAGATTAATGAGGCAAGAGGTGAGGTTGCACAGCTTGAAAAGCAGTATAATGACATAGTGGCTGCTAATCAGGATTTGCAGGTTAAAATTGATAAGGCAATCGACCTTGAACAACTGCAGACAGTCGCAAATGAGAGATTTGGAATGGTAAGACCTGAAAGATATCAGATGTTCTATGTTGATATGGAGCAGGGTGACGCTATAGAAACCTATGCAAGCAAAGACAGCTCACGGAAAAAAGTAGCTATGAGCGGCGTTACGGGAACAATTACAAGTGCAATGAACATATTTAAATAAAAGATAGGTTTGTTTTGGTATATTTGAATTGTTGCATCCAATATAATTACATAGACGGTGTCTGAAGAGATTCAATTTCTTTGGAGGTAATTGTGGTGCAAAACGAACAAAGTACATTAACACAAAGAACAAAGATAGGATGGCTGCTCGCAGGGGCAGTCTTCCTTTTCTGCGCTTTAATGATAAGAGTGGCGTGGCTGCAGATTGTACGTGGTGAAGAACTTTCCTCGGCGGCAAGAGAACAGCAGACCAGCGATAATATTATAACTCCGGCAAGAGGACTTATTTATGACCGCAACATGAAGGTGCTTGCAAACAACCTGACAGTTGAAACAATCAGCATAACCCCTAAAAATGTTCGCAGCAACACTAAACAGAGTCCCGAGGAGATTGCACGTAATATGGCACAAATTTTGGGGCTTGATTATGAAACAGTGCTTCAGAGAATAAATAAAGAATCGAATTTTGAATATATAAAGAAAAAGGTTGAAAAAGACCAGGCGGATGCCTTGCGTGAATACATTAATAAGTATAATATCAACGGTGTTAAGTTTTCTGAGGATACAAAGAGGTATTATCCTTACGGAAACTTTGCGTCTCAGGTAATTGGTTTCGTAGGTAGTGACAACAAAGGTCTTGAAGGCATTGAGATGGTTTATGACGAACAGCTCAAAGGTATTCCCGGCAGAGTTGTTTCAGCAAATATGACAGCAGGGCTTGAGCTTCCTGACAACTATGAAAGCTATTATGAAGCTCAGGAGGGCAACAGTGTAGTACTCACAATTGATGAAACCATACAGCATTTTACCGAAAAGCACCTTGAAAATGCACGGATAGAAAACGGCCTTGAAGAAGGTGCTGCGGCAATTGTAATGAATGTTAAAACAGGCGAAATTCTTGCTATGGCAACTAAACCCGATTATGACCTTAATCAACCCTTTGAAATCAATGCGGCAGTTGAACAAAAATATCCTGACATAAAGGAAGAACTCTCGAAGCTTGAAGGTGATAAATACAACGCCAAATTAACACAGGTGACGCAATTTTTAAGAAGAAACAAGGCTGTTGTTGACTCTTATGAACCCGGGTCTACATTTAAAATTGCAGTTGCATCTATGGCGTTGGAAGAAAATGCAGTGGGGTTTAATAATCATTTTTACTGCGGCGGTTCTATCAAGGTGGCTGACCGCAGAATAAGCTGTGCAAACCGCAATGGGCATGGGTCTCAGACATTTGTTCAGGCGGTGCAGAATTCCTGTAACCCTGCATTTATAGAAATTGGTGCAAAGGTTGGTAGAGAAAATTTTGTAAAGTATGTAAAAGGCTTTGGCTTCCGTGATAAGACCGGAATTGAGCTACCCGGTGAAACAAACGGTATTTTTCATGAATTTTCAAATTTCAAGGAAATTGACCTTGCAACATCTTCTTTCGGACAGAGTTTTAACGTAACACCGCTTCAGATGGTTACGATGGTTTCGGCGGTTGCCAATGGCGGAAAGCTGATGAAACCACATCTGGTAAAGCAGCTTGTCGATAAAAATCAGAATGTTATTGAAGAATATAATCCAACCGTTGTACGTCAGGTTATTTCTCAGGAGACAAGCAAAAAAATGTGCGAAATACTTGAGTCAGTTGTTTCGGTAGGTGGTGGTAAAAATGCGTATCTTGCAGGATTTCGTATTGCCGGCAAAACCGGAACATCCGAAAAACAGCCCCGTGGCAACGGAAAATATGTTGCCTCGTTCGTCGGCTTTGCACCTGCTGATGACCCCGAGATAGTTTGCCTTGTAATACTTGACCAGCCTCCTGTTGGTTCAACCTATTACGGTGGCTTGATTGCGGCACCTGTTGTGAAGAATATTCTTGAGGAAAGTCTGCAATATCTGGGTGTTGAACCGGAATACACGCAGGAAGAACTGGAAATGATTGATATAACGGTGCCCGATATTACAGGTATGACATGCAAACAGGCAGAGGCCGCTCTTAAAGAAGAAGGTGTAAATATCACCATCAAGGGTAGCGGCGATGTAATTTTGGATCAAGTTCCAAAGCCTTATTCCAAATTAGCAAGAAATTCAAAGGTTGTGGCATACACCGAGGGCGAAGAAAGCTCAAAAACGATTGAGGTTCCAAATGTGGTGGGCTGCTATGGCTCGGAGGCAAACAAAGGTATTACCAATGCAGGTCTTAACGTTAGAATAAAAGGCTTGACGAATGTAGACGGAATTGCAATATGTTCCGGCCAGTCACCAGCGGCAGGAACTATGGTAGAGCCGGGCACAATCGTAACACTGGATTTTAGGTATGCGGAAGTACGTGATTAACATTGGAGGAATAAATTATGACTTTAACTCAGTTATTGGCAGGAGTTGAAATTTTATCGGTTCAGGGTAATATAGATGTGAAAATTTCGGGAATAGCCTTTAACTCAGCAGAGGTTAAGCCTGGAGACGTGTTTGTTTGCATAAAAGGCTTTAAAAACGATGGGCACGATTATGCAGAGGATGCTCTGGAAAAAGGCGCTGTTGCAATAATTGCAGAAAAAGAGATAAAAGAAACTGCGGCAACTACCGTTGTTGTAAAGAACACAAGATATGCGCTTTCGTGTGCGGCAGCAGTATTTTATGATTATCCATATAAAAAATTCAAGCTTTTGGGTGTTACAGGCACAAACGGAAAGACAACAACTACCTATCTTGTGAAATCTATACTTGAAAATTGCGGACATCGGGTTGGGCTTATAGGCACAAATCAGAATATGATAGGAAACGAGGTTATTCCCTCGCATCACACAACACCTGATTCGTTAGAGCTTATGCAGTTGTTTGATAAAATGACAAAGGAGGGTGTTACCTCAGTTGTAATGGAGGTTTCGTCACATTCTCTGGCGCTAGACAGAGTTGCGTCCTGTCGGTTTGATATCGGTGCATTTACAAATGTGACACAAGATCATCTGGATTTTCACAGAACAATGGAAAATTATATTGATGCAAAGTCAATATTGTTTAAAAAATGCGGTACAGGCGTTTTTAACATTGATGATGATGCATATGAAAAGCTCAGCTCTGGCTGTAACTGCAACACTTTGACATATTCAGCAAAGAAAGAGGCTGATTTGCGGGCACAGAATATCGAATACCGTGCAACAGGTGTAGAGTTTGACTTGAATTATAAAGGCGAGTGTGAGAGAGTAAGCCTTGCAATACCTGGCGGATTTTCGGTGTATAATGCTCTTACCGCTGCAGGATGTTGTCTGGCCGCCGGACTTTCTTTGAAGGAGATTGCATCCGGCTTGAAAACAGCAAAAGGAGTAAAAGGCAGAATAGAGGTTGTTCAGACAAACACTGACTATACGGTTATCATTGATTATGCACATACCCCTGACGGACTGCTTAATATACTTAATGCAATAAAGGGCTTTGCAAAAGGCAGAGTAGTAACATTATTCGGTTGCGGCGGCGACCGTGACAAAACCAAGCGTCCGCAAATGGGCAGGATTGCAGGTCAGCTTTCGGATTTTTGTATTGTGACAAGCGATAATCCACGCAGCGAGGAACCCGGAGCAATTATTGAAGATATTCTGGCTGGAATGCGTGAAACTGATTGCCGTTATGCAGTAGTTGAAAATCGATTTGAGGCTATTGAATTTGCTCTTGATAATGCAAAACCCGATGACATTATCCTGCTTGCAGGAAAGGGACATGAGCCGTATCAGATACTCAAAGACAGAACAATTGTCTTTGACGAAAGGGAAATAGTGCTTAAACTGATTGATTCTTCTGAAAACTAAAACTGGGGGAGTGTGTAGCTTGGAAAAAATTCTGACCATTGGACAGATTGCAAAAGCTTGTGGTGCAGTAGTTGAAAACTGTGACACAGATACGCTTGTTGCAGATGTAGTAACAGACAGCCGTAAAATAAGCGAGGCTTCAGTATTTGTAGCCCTCAGGGGTGAAAAGTTTGACGGACATAACTTTGTTGGTCAGGCACAAAACTCCGGTGCGGTGTGCTGTCTGGTTGACAAGGAATTTTATAATAAAGAAAATTCTGCTGTGATAGTATGCGAAGATACATACAAGGCTTTGCGAGATATTGCGGCATATTACCGAAACTGTTTTCCCGTACCTTCGGTAGGGATTACGGGCAGTGTAGGAAAAACCAGCACAAAGGATATGGTTGCCCGTGTGCTTGAGAATAAGTTTAAGGTTCTTAAAACAGAGGGGAATTTCAATAACGAAATCGGATTGCCTCTTACAGCATTCCGTATGGAAAAATCAGATGAAATTGCTGTTTTTGAAATGGGAATGAGTGCATTTGGCGAAATATCACGGCTTACCAAAATTGCCGCTCCTGAAACGGCAATAATTACAAATATTGGATTTTCGCATATTGAGCACCTTGGCTCTCAGGATGGGATTTTAAAGGCAAAGCTTGAAATACTTGAGGGTATGCCATCGGGTGATGGCACGTTGGTTTTAAACGGCGATGACCCGTTGCTTTGGAAAACTGTAGGTACAGTACCTTTTGAAACGCTGACATATGGGATAGAAAATAAAGAATGTGATATAGTTGCAGTGAATATAAAAAAACAATCCGACGGAACAACATTTGATGTCAGGGTTGACGGAGAAATGTATCATATCAGAGTGAATGTGCCAGGAGCACACCATGTTTATAACGCTTTGGCAGCAATTCTTATAGGCATAAAGTATGATATGACAATGCCACAGATTACAGAGGGGATAGCACTATTTCAGCCGCAGGGGCTTAGACAGAATATAGAAATTCTTGAAGATTTTGTGATGATTAAGGATTGCTATAATGCAAGCCCCACATCTATGAAATCAGGGCTTGAGGTTTTGTCGGTAACAAAGCCCAAGAATCAAGAGGCGGAATTCAGGCGAGTGGCTGTTCTTGGTGATATGCTGGAACTTGGTGATTATTCAGACGAGGCACACCGGATTGTGGGGGGTTATACCTGTGATTATGATGTTGGTTGCCTTGTTGCTGTGGGCCCTCACGCCGAAATGCTGGCAAAGGGTGCTATTGATAAAGGGTTCAGCTCGTCGGAGATTTATGTTTTTTATGATAACAATGCTGCAAAGGCTCACATAATGGATATACTAAAGCCAAATGATGTGATTCTGTTTAAGGCATCCAGAGGAATGCGTCTTGAAGAAATAGCGGATTTCATTGCCGAAGCGGATAAGGTTTAAAAAGTATCGGAGGATAAAATGGTTAAATCACTTTTAATTGCGTTAATTTCATTTATTGTTGCAGCAGTCTGCGGAATTTTTCTTATTCCAGTTTTGCATAGACTGAAATTTGGTCAAGAAATAAGAGAGGAAGGCCCAAAGTGGCACCAAAAAAAATCGGGAACTCCTACAATGGGCGGATTTATATTCATTATTGCAGTTATTGTTGCGGCGGTTTGCGGTGTGCTTATATACGGGATTTCCAAAGATGGAAACACTGTTATAGGAATTTCGGCAATAATACTTGCGGCGTTGGGCTTTGGGGCTATCGGTTTTGTTGATGATTACATAAAAGTAATACTTAAAAGAAATCTCGGCTTGCGTGCTTCACAAAAGTTTGCTTTGCAGGTTATTGTATCTTTGGGCTTTTCGGTATGGATGGTAAGCAGTGGTATTATCGACACAGATGTTGTTATTCCATTTACGGGGATTACATTTAAATTACATTATGGGTTATATATTCCGCTTATTATACTGGTTATGACAGCTGCAACAAACAGCGTGAATCTTACCGACGGGCTTGATGGTCTGGCGGCCTGCATAACAACTGTTGTGGGAATTTTTTATTGGATTACATCGAGTGTTGAGGGCACTGCCCCTGTAGTGATTTTCAGCTCTGCACTGGTTGGTGGTCTTGTGGGTTTTTTAATTTATAACAAATACCCCGCAAAGGTGTTTATGGGAGATACAGGCTCGCTTTTTTTAGGCGGTGCTGTGTCTGCAATAGCGATATATATGAAAAATCCTTTGGTGCTTTTAATAGTGGGATTTGCGTATGTTATGGAAACACTTTCGGTTATTATTCAGGTTGCCTGGTTCAAAAAGACGGGCAAACGTATCTTTAAAATGAGCCCCATACATCACCACTTTGAAATGTGCGGATGGAGCGAGATTAAGATTGTAGCAGTATTTTCGTTGATAACGGCGGCTCTTTGTGTATTAGGATTTTTTGCATAAATTATTAACCTAAAATAAAAAAGAAAGGTAGACCGTGTGATTATGAAACGGGCAAAAAGAAATGCAGCTCCAAGGAAATTGAATAAAGGCGGCAATGGTTTTATCGCATCCAAGGTGCGTGATGTTGCTGCGGCTGCCAAAGGAATGGATATTCAGTTTCTGGTGGCGGTATATATATTGCTGACATTCGGTTTGCTTATGGTGCTGAGTGCCAGCAGTCCTATCGCCTATGCAAGCGAAGCCACAAATCACGATAGTTTTTATTATTTCAAAAAGCAGTTTATGTGGGCAATTCTGGGAAGCATAGGTATGTTTATTACAGCAAACTATGACTACCGGAAACTGAAAAAGTGGGCTTTTCCGGCTCTGTGCCTCAGTGTTCTTCTTTTGTTGTTGGTGCTTGTTCCGGGGATTGGCAGAAAGATAAATGATGCACGCCGCTGGATATACATAGGTCCCATAAATTTTCAGCCGTCCGAGGTTGCAAAAATTGCAATGATAGTGTTTTTTTCATACAGCTTGTCTAAAAACTATAAGGAGCTTAAAAGCCTTGGCGTATTTTTGATGTACATAGCTATTATTGGTGTTGTTGCGATGATAATTATGATGGAACCGCATTTTAGTTGTACAATGCTGATTGTGGCAAGCTGTGTTTTGCTGATGTTTGTGGCAGGGGCAAGAATATGGCATTTTATTCTCTTGTGTCTGCCGGCAATCCCTGTGCTTATACTTGTAGTTGTCAAATCCCCTTACCGTCTGGCACGCGTGCTTTCATTTCTTGACCCCTTTGAAGATATTCAGGGCTCGGGATGGCAGGTTGTTCAGTCGCTTTATGCCATAGGCTCGGGCGGAATTTTTGGGGCAGGTCTTGGACAAAGCAGACAAAAATATCTGAATATTCCTGAACCGCAGAATGACTTTATATTTTCAATTCTTGCCGAAGAATTCGGGCTTTTAGGGGCAATATTGGTTTCACTGATGTTTATATTTCTTATCACAAGGGGTATAAAAATTGCACTTAAAGCACCCGACCTTTTCGGAACACTTCTGGCAACGGGAATTATAGCTCTTATTGCAATTCAGGCATTGGTGAATATTGCGGTTGTAACATCGTCGATACCGGTTACGGGTATGCCTTTGCCTTTCTTCAGCTATGGTGGTACGGCACTTGCGATAACGATGGCAGAGATGGGAATTGTACTGAATGTGTCAAAGTACTCAAATTAAATGAAAGGTCGGCATCTGAATGAGGATTTTATTTGCAGGTGGCGGAACTGCAGGGCACGTAAATCCTGCTGTTGCGATTGCGAACCATATAAAGGAAAAGGAACCAGAGAGTGAGTTTCTGTTTATAGGAACCGAAAGAGGAATGGAAAGCACACTTGTTCCGCGGTCGGGCTATGAGATAAAATTTATCAATATACACGGATTTGAACGCAGGCTCAGTTTTAAAAACGTAAAAACGATTGGAGAGATTTTTGACGGCATTGGACGTGTAAGAAGAATTATAAAAGATTTTAAGCCAGACGTCGTTGTTGGCACTGGTGGCTACGTAACGGGCCCCGTGTTGTTTGCTGCGTCATTAATGAAATTGCCTACGCTTATTCACGAGGCAAATGCCTATCCCGGAGTTACCATAAGAATTTTGTCACGTTTTGCCAATGTTGTGGCATTGAGTATGGCAGAGGCAGCAGATTTTGTTCCTAAAGCCCGTCGCATTGAGGTGACAGGAAATCCTGTAAGACCTTCAATTCTGGCTGAGAGCCAGCCTTCTGCAAAGGCAAAGCTGGGTCTTGGTGAAGAAAAGGTTATTTTGATATTTGGCGGCAGCCTTGGTGCTGAAAAGATAAATGAGGTTGCGACCGACTGGATAACGCGTATAGTACCGGAGGGGAAGTATCAGATACTTATGTCCACGGGAAAGAACAATCAGTATGAAAAGGTAATGGAACGCTTCAGAAAAAACGGGATAGAACCTGAAAAATATAAAAAGCTGAGAGTGTCGGAATATATATACGATATGGATTTGGCGCTTAATGCGGCAGACCTTATAATTGCCCGTTCAGGCGGCTCGGTAAGTGAGATGACTGCCTTAGGCAAGGCTGCAATACTGATACCGTCGCCTTATGTAGCAGGCAACCATCAGGAACACAACGCACGTGCTGTTGAAAAATCAGGAGGAGCTGTTGTAATTCGTGAAGGTGAGCTTTGTGTGGATAAGCTGGCATCGGCTGTCACCCATATTCTTGAAGATGACGGAGTTCTTGAGAAAATGAGCCGTGGCTCAAAAAGCATAGGTATTCCTGATTCCACAGACCGGATATATAAGATATTAAAGGAGTTAAGTCATAAGGATTGACCAAAACTGAATAGCAAATTTATGTAACACCATTTGGGGAGAATTACATAGTATGTAGATATAATCAATACAAAATGAATTCAATCCGGAGGTGTTACGGTGAGCAGACTTTTGATTTGCGGAGGAAAAAAACTGAGCGGCGAGATTGATGTTCAGGGCTCGAAGAATGCAGTCCTGCCAATTCTTGCCGCAACTATTTTAAACGAGGATAAATCGGTTATACATAATTGCCCTGAGTTGGCAGACACATCGGCTGCTCTTGAGATTATAAGGCAGCTCGGGGGCAGTGCGGAGAATGTCGGACACACGGCGATTATTGATACAGCTGGTATACAAAGGTGTGAGATTTCCAATGAACTTATGTGCAGTATGCGGTCATCGGTACTGTTTCTGGGCCCCCTGATTGCACGTGCAAAGAGGGCGGTTATTTCATATCCCGGTGGTTGTGCCATAGGTTTAAGGCCCATCGATTTGCACATTAAAGCATTCAGGCAGTTGGGCGTAAATGTTGAGGAAATCGGTGGAAATATTTATTGCAAAATGGATGAGATAAAGCCGACAACAATAAATTTACTGTTTCCAAGCGTGGGTGCAACCGAAAATATTATGCTGCTTACAGCAATTTCAAAGGGCGAAACAGTAATCACAAATGCGGCTCGTGAGCCTGAAATTGTTGACCTGCAGAATTTTCTTAATGCAATGGGTGCAAAAATTTTTGGGGCAGGTTCTGAAATAATTCGCATAATAGGTGTTGAAAAATTACAAAAAGTAGAGTATAATATAATTTCCGACAGAATTTTTGCGGCTACCTGTGCCTGTGCAGTTGCCTGCTGTGGCGGAGATGTTGTTCTTAAAAACATAAATGCAGAGCATATACGGCTGATTCTTTCAATGCTCAGGGATACGGGGTGTATTGTTACTGATGGCAAGGATTATGTGCGTATTAAGTGTAGTGAAAGGCCACGGGGTCTGGGCAAGATTATGACATCCCCATATCCCGGATTTCCCACAGATGCACAGGCTTTGTTTATGTCAGCACTTGCCACTGCTGATGGTACAACAGTTTTCGTGGAGAATATTTTTGAAAGCAGATACAAGCATGTTCCCGAGCTTATAAAAATGGGAGCAGATATAATTGTAGATGGACGGCTTGCGGCGGTTACGGGATGCAACTATATTCAGGGGGCAAAAATATGTGCAGGAGATTTGCGTGGTGGTGCGGCACTTGTGATTGCAGGGCTATCTGCTATCGGTGACACAGAGATTTCAGGAGTTCATCATATTGACCGTGGCTATGAACATATCGAAGATGTGTTTTCGTCTTTGGGCGCATCTATAAAACGAAAATAATGCACTGCTATGCACACGCATAGCGGCTTGTGCGGACAAGTCTTGGGAAAGGAGAATATTCGGTGAAAATTGTAAAAAAAACTGAAAAAGCAAAAACCGAAAGCATCCCGGTTGAGGATAACGAACGCATTAAACGCAGTATGATGAAGGAAAAACGCAAAAGCCGTATAAAGCGGCGAATGACAGTTTTTATATTTCTTCTTGCGTGTGTTGGTATGATTGCGGTTGTGCTTAAAGCTCCCTTATTTAATGTAAAAACTGTATACTGTGTTGGTCAGCAAACTATGACCGAGGCCGAAATTTTGCAGTTGGCACAGGTTCAAAATGGAAACAACATTTTTACAACCAACATTCGTGCTGTAAAAAAACGCCTTGCAGAAAATCCCGAGATTGCCGAGGTAAACATTCGCAGAGTTTTTCCTGACAAGATTAAAATTTTGGTTAAAGAAGCAAAGCCTGTGGCATATGCTGAGCATGAATCACGCTTTTTGATGATTGATTTAAAAGGGCATATTATAAAGGTTCTTCAGGGCGAGGAAGCAAAGGATATTTCGGAAGTTGCAAGAATTGAAGGAATTGAAATTGCATCAGCAAAGCCCGGTGAGAGAATTGCTGCAGAAGATGACGCAAGAGCCGGTAAAATGTTTGAATGTATGGAAATCCTTTCACGGCTTGAAATGCTTGACAAAATAAATTACATTAGCTTTGTTGATTTGTCTGATTTGCAGTTGGAATATGAAAATCGTTTGCATATGCTGTTGGGTAGTTATGACAATATGGAGTACAAACTGAAATTTTGCAAAAAGGTTATTGAACAAAATATATCTGAATATGAGAAGGCTCTCTTTGACTATCGTGGCGACAAGCTCTATGTAGGACCTCGTGAAAACCCAAATGATAAAAAAGAAGAAACCGCATCCAATGCGGAAATTAATGAAGAGGAAACAAATGAAAAGCCACCGGAGGATGAAAAGACCTATCCCGAAAAAAAGGAAAATACAGAAAATCAATAAAAGAGGATGCATATAGAATGAGAATGAATAAAAAACAAAAATTCCAGATATCAATGGCGGTGATGGTTTTTATTGTGGTGTTTGCCATAACCTGGCAGATTAAGGGTGTAAAGAAAACCAATGCGGTTGCTGGGCAGATGTCAAACCGTGTTGAAACACTGCAGACCGATTTGAAAACCGAAATGGAGAAAAACGAGGATTTGCTGCAACAGATTGTTCAGTTGCAAAATGACCTTGCAAAATACAGAGAACAAGTATCTGAAAGCGGCGGCGCCACAAAGATATTGAGGGAAGAACTCAACCGCGCCGAAACAATTGCAGGTCTGACAGATGTTCAGGGCAGTGGAATTATTGTTGTGATTAAAGATGGTGCGGCACAAAATCCCAATTCGGTATTGTACGATGATGGGTATGGTATTGTTCACGATACTTATTTGCTAACTATTCTTAATGAGCTTCGTGCATCAGGAGCCGAGGCGCTTTCGATAAATAACGAAAGGATTTTGGCAACAAGTGAGATACGCTGTGCGGGACCCACGGTAAGCATAAATAATACAAAACTTGCGGCACCTTTTGAAATAAAGGCAATAGGTAATCCTGACACGTTGGAAAATGCATTAAGAATGCCTGGCGGAGCCATTGATGAAGCAGGTTTTTACGGAATTGACGTGGCCATAAAAAAGAGCAACAAGCTTCTTATAAAAAAATATACAGGTGCAGGAACCTTTAAGTTTGCACAAGCGGTTGAGCCGGAGGTGACAGAATAATGATTTATATTACAGCGGGAGTATTGGGTGTTTTGATGGGATTGATAATTCCATACAACCTCAACTCATCGGCACTTATTTATGTTGCAGTTGCCATTGTTGCGGCACTTGATTCGGTGTTTGGCGCTTTGCTTGCAAATCTCAATAAAAAGTTTAATTTGAATGTGTTTATGATAGGGCTTGTTTCCAATGCTATTCTTGCGATGCTGCTTACTTATATGGGCGACCTTCTGGGCATCAGCCTTTATTTTGCGGCAATCATTGTTTTTGGTGTAAGGATATTCAATAATATGGCTTCAATCCGCAGAATAACATTTGATATATATTTTGAACGCAGAGCAAGAGAAAAGGAACGGCTTGCTCGTCTTGCACTTAAAGAAGCCGTATCGGAACAAAACAATGAAAGCAATGTGGATGAAAAATGTGAAAAAGACGCTAAAAGCCAGGAGTAGTATTTTTCTTTTTAAAGAAAACCTTTGAAAATAAAGTGTTTTTCTCTTGACAGAATTAAAATTAAATGCTAAAATAAAATGTATATGTGGGAAAGTATCTTTTTTTATAAAGAGAAAATGAATTTTTACATATAAAACAGAATATAAAAGAGCGGCAGATATTGACTATTGTGACCGTTGAAGGATATTTGTCTGGCTATTTGCGGACAAGCTCTAAAGGATAGGAGGAATTACTTTGTTTGAGTTTGATACTGAAACAGCAGGACCGGCTAAAATAAAAGTTGTCGGTGTTGGCGGCGGCGGAAATAACGCCGTAAACAGAATGATTGAAGCAGAAGTTCAGTGTGTGGAATTTATCGCAGTAAATACAGATAAGCAAGATTTAACACTTTCTAAGGCTACTCAAAAAATTCAGATTGGTGCAAAGCTGACAAAGGGACTTGGCGCAGGTGCAGTTCCTGAAGTTGGTGCAAAGGCGGCAGAAGAAAGCCGTGACGAAATTGCCCTTGCAATCCAGGATGCAGATATGGTGTTTGTTACTGCAGGTATGGGCGGCGGCACAGGTACCGGTGCGGCTCCTGTTGTTGCAGAAATTGCAAGAGAGTTGGGTATACTTACTGTGGGTATTGTTACAAAGCCGTTCTGGTTTGAAGGTGCAACCCGTGCAAAGAATGCCGCTGCAGGCATTGAAGAGCTTAAAAATTCGGTTGATACACTGGTTGTTATCCCCAACGACAAGCTGCTTGAAATTGCAGAAACTAAAACAACACTTACTGATTCATTTAAGGCAGCGGACGATGTTCTAAGACAAGGTGTACAGGGTATTTCTGACCTGATTTCAAGCCCTGGTCTTATCAGTCTTGGCTTTGCAGGTGTTAAGACTATTATGAAAAATACAGGTTATGCTCATATGGGTATCGGCAAGGCTACCGGCGAAAACCGTGCTCACGATGCAGCAGCAAAGGCTATCAACAGCCCCTTGCTTGAAACATCAATCAAGGGTGCTAAGGGCGTTATTCTTAATGTTACTGGCGGCAGCAATTTGGGTATCCTTGAAATCCAGACAGCTTCACAACTTATAACCGAGGCGGCAGACAGCGATGCAAACATTATTCTCGGTGCAATCATTGACGAAACTCTCGGTGATGAAATTCAGGTTACTGTTATTGCTACTGGCTTTAACGGTGCAACTGGTTCGACACCTGTGAGGGCTAAGACTGAAGCGGTTGCGAAAGAAGAAACATCTCCTTTTGCTGATACAACTGCAAAAGGTATTTTTGAATCAATGATGGAGGAAATCGGCGAAAAGAAGACAGAGGCTGTTTTTGACGAAACTCCTGCAACACCCGTATTTTCTACACCTGAAGAAAAGTCTAATTTCTACACCAAGGCAAACAAGGTGAGCGAGGATGACGGAATTGACGTTCCTGTTTTCCTGCGTAAAAATCAGGACTAAGAGTTTATTTGATATATTTATTTAGGAGGAAATTAAAATGAAGACAGCTTTGATTATTATTCATGTTATTATTTCTATTATTCTTATTGTCACTGTTCTTATGCAACACGGCAAGCAGCAGGGGCTTTCAGGAGCAATCGCAGGCGGAGCTGAAACATTCTTTGGAAAGAACAAGGGTAGAACAATCGACGGCGTTCTTAAAAAAGTTACAGTTGTAGTTGCGGCTCTTTTTGTTATAAGTTCAATTGCTCTTGCAGTATTGTCAACAAACAGCAACAAAGCAGATGCACCTGTTACAGAAAATCCTGTACAGCAGACCGAGACAACAGCTGAATAAACGATAATTAATTGCTATATAAACCGCTCCAACACATAGTGGAGCGGTTTTTGTATCATATAAATATTATAATTATTTCGGGATAAACTAAAGAAAAAGGAGGGAAGGGGCATCTTTTGAAAAGCTGCCGTTGTTTATGAAATTTATTGACCTTTTAAGTGCATATCATATAATGCCTCAGTTTCCGCCGGGGGCTGTGCGTCAGGCAGAGAAAATGCCGAAATCTGTGAGCAGAGAGGATTTGTCGGGACGAAAGGATTTAACCGACAAACTAATATTTACCATTGACGGTGATGATGCCAAGGATTTTGATGATGCAGTATCTTTAGACATTCTTGAAAACGGCAATTATTGCCTTGGTGTTCATATTGCGGATGTAACCCATTATGTGACCGAAAATTCTCCTCTTGACCGTGCGGCTTTTTCGCGCGGGACAAGTGTATATCTTATTGACACGGTTATTCCTATGCTGCCTTTTGAGCTTTCAAACGAGCTGTGCAGCTTAAAGCCCAATGAGGTTCGGCTTACAGTTTCGGTGTTTATGGAAATAACACCCAGAGGCAAGGTGAAAAGCTATGAAATATGCAATAGTTTTATTAAGTCTGTTGCACGTATGACTTACGCAAATGTAACAAAAATCCTTGAGGGCGACAATGAACTTAGTATTCAATATCAGGAACTTGTTTCTACCCTGCAGATGATGAAAAAACTGGCAGAAATTCTAAATAAAAAGCGTGTCAGAGAAGGGTCGATTGAGTTTGAAACTCACGAGTCAAAAATTACTCTTGACTCAAATGGTGTGCCCGTTAATGTAGAAAGATATCATATCACGATTTCAAACAAAATTATCGAAGAGTTTATGCTTATATGCAATGTAACTGTAGCAAAACACCTGGCGTCAAAGGGGTTGCCGTGCGTATACCGTGTGCATCAAAGACCAGATATGTTGCGCATTGAACGTCTTGCCGAAATTTTGCCCTTGCTGGGAGTGGAGTTTTCGTTCAGCACCGATATGAAACCCAAGGATTTTCAGCGGGTTCTCAATAGTGTTGAGGGTTCAGATATTAAAGAGGTGGTAAGCTATCTGCTGCTTCGGGCAATGGCAAAGGCAAAATACAGCGAAAATAATGCGGGACATTTTGGTTTAGGATTTGATACCTACTGTCATTTTACATCACCAATAAGGCGTTATTCGGATGTAGCAGTGCACAGAGTATTAAAGGAAAGTCTGAAGGGCGAGTTGACCGAAAAGCGTAAAAAGTATTTCAGTGAGGTTGCCGTAAGCTCTGCAGTTACTGCAACGGTGACAGAAATTAATGCAGCCGACGCAGAGCTTGAATGGAAATCTGTAAAAAAGGCAGAGTATATGCAGGATAAAATCGGAGAGCGGTATGAGGGCATTATCACGCACATACTGTCATCGGGATTTTTTGTAGAGCTGCCAGATACTGTTGAGGGTTTTGTACCTGCACGAGCCTTGGAGGACGATATTTATATTATGACTGAAAACGGAATTGCTATGTCGGGACTGAAAACAAAGCATACATTTACTGTTGGCGACAGTGTAAAGATAAAGGTTGCAGCCGTTGATGCAGAACGAAAGTATATAGATTTTGACATAGTGGGTATGTCAAAGCTGTTGCCTATGAAACGTAAATTAAATCGCAAGGACGGAGTCGGGAAAAAAGAAAAGCAGATTTTAAAAGAAATAACAGATACTCAAAGAGAAGAAAAGTCTGAAAGGATAGCCACACAGCGAAAGACTGATGAAGAAAGAATGCTTTTTGAAAATGCGGTCATTTCAACAGTTTATGATATGTTGTCGACAGAGTATAAGTTTGCCCGTGATGAAAAAAGATTTGTTGGTGTCACATTGCAGGATATGGCGGCAAGGTTGTCAAGCCCTGTTATGACCGCAAATCTCTATGAAAACTCAGATTTTACACTTAAAGCTATGCTAATTTCTGCATCGGTAAATGTAAAGAACACAATTAATATTTTAGGGGATAGTTTTGGTTTCGATGCTGAACACCTTGTTAATGATGCATCGGAGTATGTATGTTCTGCGCTGCGACATTTGGATAAGTGTCTGAAATATGAAGGATTTAACTATGCTAGAAGAGAAAAAGAGTATGTTTCTATTGCTCAGAAGATGCGAAAGAGAAGGGAAGAAAAGGTATGAAAACAGTTCTGATTACGGGCGGTTCACGGGGAATAGGATGTGAAACTGCAAAAAGGTTTGCTGAAAAAGGCTATAATGTTGCGATAAATTACAATAACAGCAAAGAGTCTGCTCAAAGTCTGCGTGATGAAATAAATGCCGCAGGCGGTAATGCCGAAGTTTTCGGTGCTGATATTTCCGATAATATTCAGACGGAAAAAATGGTTGAGAGTGTTGTTGCAGAATTTGGTGGTATTGATGTACTTGTAAACAATGCAGGCATTGCGCTTAAGCAGGGATTGTTCACTGATTTTAATGATGCAGATGTCAAATCGGTTTTTGATACCAATATTTTTGGAATGATGAATTGCACGAGGGCGGTTATTCCTTATATGGTAAGGAGAAAATCAGGCAAGATAATAAATGTGTCTTCGATATGGGGTGTATGTGGCGGCTCCTGCGAGGTTATTTATTCCTCGGCAAAGGCAGCGGTTATTGGTTTTACCAAGGCGTTGGCAAAAGAACTTGCACCATCGGGAATAAACGTTAATTGTGTTGCTCCCGGCTTGATTGATACCGATATGAATTCCCATCTGTCGAAAGAAGATGTTGATACCTTCTGCGAGGACATTCCTCTGGGCAGAATTGGATTTCCCAGGGATGTTGCCGAGAGTATATTATTTCTGGCATCAGCCGGAGCAGATTATATAACGGGGCAAACAATAGTTGTTGATGGAGGATTAATTTAAGCGGATGTGAATACATCCGCTTAAAATTTTACTAAAAATTTAAAACCTGCATTGCAATAACAAAATAGATAAGCAAAGAAATAGCATCCACAATGGTTGTGACAAAGGGACTTGCCATAACAGCAGGGTCAAAGCCAAGGCGTTTTACGAGTATTGGAAGGCTGCAACCAATCAGCTTTGCACAGAGAACCGTGACAAGTAGGGTCAGTGAAACCACCAGTGAGACCATAACAGGGCTTTGGCCTGATGCAAGAATTGCTCCCTGGTCGACAAGCATCATTTTGCCAAAGTTCACAACTGCAAGGGCAATTCCGCAAAGTAGTGATACTGCCAACTCCTTGCCAAGAACCTTGAAGATATCCTTCATTTCCACATCGCCCAGGGACAAACCACGGATAATGGTAACAGATGCCTGACCGCCGGAGTTACCGCCGGTACCCATCAGCATAGGAATAAATGCAGTAAGTGCCACGCAGGCGGCAAGAGTTTCTTCAAAGGAGCTGATAATTTTACCCGTGAAGGTGGAGGACAGCATCAGTAGCATAAGCCACGGAATTCTGTTTTTAAAAATTTCCCACGACGATGTTTTGAGATAAGGTTTTTCAGAGGGTAGCATAGCCGCCATTTTTTCGATATCCTCGGTATGCTCTTCCTGGATGACATCGATTACATCATCAACGGTTATTATGCCAACAAGACGGGTTTCTTTGTCAACCACGGGCATTGCTAAAAAGTCATATTTGTTAAACAGGTTAGCAACCTCTTCTTTGTCATCAAAGGTGTCAACGTAGATTACGTTGGTTTCCATCATGTTGCCGATTTTTGCGCAGTTGTCGCACAACAGCAGGTCTTTGACGGTGGTAATTCCCAGCAGATGTCTGTTTTGGTCAGTTACATAGCAGGTATAGACAGTTTCTTTATTAACGCCTGTTTTGCGAATCCGGTCAAATGCCTCGGCAACAGTCATATGTGTTTTAAGGTCAACATACTCAATTGTCATAATGCTGCCTGCGCTGTCCTTGGGATAATTAAGGATTTTATTAATTTCCGAACGTGTCTGAGGGTCAGATTGGCGCAGAATTCGCTTTACTACATTTGCGGGCATTTCCTCGATAATATCAACAGTATCGTCAAGATACATTTCGTCAAGCACATCGTGGAGCTCTTTATCACTGAAACACTGGATAAGGTGCTCTTGGGTATCGGCATCCATTTCTACAAAGGTGTCTGCCGCAAGCTCCTTGGGCAGCAACCTGAAAAGACGCAGAATATATTCCTCGGGGATTTCGTCAAGCATTGCTGCAATATCCGGTGCATTCATTTCGGAAAGAGTACTTCGCAGTTTGACAAATTCCTTATTTTCTATAAATGTTAAAATTTCTTCTATCATCTGCATTTCCTCCTGTTTCTATATTATATACAAAAATCCCTGTATCAATGATGAACAATGACACAGGGAGATTGAAACAAACCAAAATATGCGATGTCACCGTTCAAGCTTTAGCTTCGCAGGGCGATGAAATTGCGTTAGACGATACCTTGTGTTCGATATTGCCTGTTCAACCATCTTGTGGTGTCTCCACCATTTCGCGGCAGCAATCCGTATCCCTGTGGTAGCCTTACCTACCGGAATAATCCTTTTGTTTATTTTAACGCATATGTTGATATTTGTCAATACTTACATGGCAGAGTACAGTATTTTTGCTGCTTCTGCTTTGGTTAAAGGCTTTAGTGGCTGCAATGTACCGTCCTCGTAACCATTTAAAGCTCCAATGTTTAAAAGAACAGAAATTCCATCTTCTGCCCAATCCGCAACATCAGATTTATCAGGAGCGGTTACGGATGTTTTAAAGAAACCTTGTGGCAGGGTACGTGTCACAATTGTTGCCGCTTCTTGACGGCTGATGGATGCCAACGGGTCGGCGCAACTTTCGGTATCGCTGACATATCTGCCTTTGATAATTCCAAGGTCATAGAGTGCTTTAAAGCTGTCAAGTGCCCAGAATGGAATGGCATCAAGGTCGGAATATGGTAATGATATATCAGAATAATCCGAAGGGTCAATATCAAGGTAATTTACAATCATAACCGCAAATTCCGAACGGGTCATCTGCTTTTGCGGAAAGAATTTCAGCAAGCCTGATGTGGGGTCGCCGTTGATTATCTTTCGGCTATACAGGTAGTTCAAGATATTTTCAGCCCAATGTTCTTTTGTGTCGACAAAAGGGTTTTCAAGCAGACCATCCGCAACTGTCATTGTTTTAAAGGTGGTAAACTTGGATTCGTTGGTTGCAAATATGGTTATTTTCCTCGTGTCTTCCGGAAGGTCAGCAGTAAATTCGCCGGTTTCTTCGTTGTAGTAAAGGCTGGCTTTTTTGCCATCTGCTTTAAGGGTAATTCCGTTTTTTGGTATTGTAATATTATATTCACATATTATTCTGCCTGCAAGCCTGCCGTTTTCAAGGGCCATATCAATCACGGGGTAAGCTTTAGGGTCGTTGCTGTCTGCTGAAACCAAGGTCACGGGGATTGTAACGGTTTTATCACCTGCAGATATGCGAATACTGCCTTTTTCGCCAAATTTATCTGTGGCTGTAAATGTGCCTGTCGGGTCAATTGTACCAATGTTGCTGTCACACTCCCAGTTGAAACATTCTGAAGTCGAAATCAGCTTGTTATAACCGCCGTAGGCATCGGCAGAAAGTGTTATACTGTCACCGGGGTCAATGGTAAGTTCGTTTATTTCCTTGCCGGTTGAAGCATTCCTGATATTAATGCTTGTGGGTGTTTCAATGCAGGTAATGGATGTTGAACCGGTCAATGAACTGCTTTTTGCGTAAACTGTTACTATGCCGCTGTCGTTTGCTGAGAACAGACCATTTTGAGAAACTGTACTGTTTTTTCCCTCCTGAACGCTGTATACCGCATCGTCGGGAATGTGTGAGGGATAAAAGCCGCTGTCGGTTGCCTTTAAATCAAGTTGAAGAGAGGCACCCTTGAGAATATACGCGGTTGAAGGATATAGATGCAGTTGTGTGGTTTCACCTGATTTTATGGCAGTGTTGGTAAATATAAAATGTGTAGAAACTTTGCGTTCATTGCCGTCAGAGGGTTTATTTACAACAGAGGAAGAGTTGTTTCCGGGGAGCTGGACACTGACTGCCGTAGAGCCGCCGCCATCAAGATTTAGCGCATCAATGCAACCAAGCTCCTTCATACGCTTTGCCAAAGTTTTGAGCTGTGCTCCATAGCTGTGTCCTGATTGTCTGCCGTCAAGTGTATAAAGAACAATGCTGCCATCTTCCTTAACGCCGATTGCTGTACGTGGAGCGGCACCTGTTGGAAGCTTTGAATTAACCTCTCCGTTTATCAGCAGTCTGCCGCCGACAGAGCCCATTCCGGTCTTTACCTGTGACCAACGGTTATCGCCTGTTGAACTGAAATTTATGGTGACTTTTTCGCCAATTTTAAGGGATGAGATAGGAGTAAGAAATTCTTCCGGTGCTTTGGAGTCAACCGTTATAACAATTTTGTCTTTTGGTATTGCAATGGCGGATGAGTTTTCGGTAACAGATTCTACAACTGCGGTAATTTTTTTACCCAGCTTCATTTCGCCCTCGACCGAGCCGAGAATTACGTCAAAGCCTTTGGTTGTATTTTTAGTAGTATCCGAAAATTCCGGTGTCATCATATATGCGGCATAGGGTTGGCGGTATTTGTTTATATTATATATATTTACCTCGCTTCCGTCCTCACGCGTAAGAACCGAGTTGAAATATACATAGGATATAAAGGCGGTACCGTCCTCCAATATTCCTATTGCATCCTGACCTGACGCGTCTTTGGTAAGAATTTTGCCGTCAACTATTGCGGTGCTCATAGGAACAAGAGTCTGGCTAGAAAAATAGTCGGCATTTGTTCCTGCAAGAACATCAATACCCTGACCTTCCATAGTGGAAACCTGATTTGAAAGAGTGTTCCCTCCATAAAGCGCCGTGCCATAGGTGATTGTCGGGATAACTGTGCTGTTTGGGGTGTAGGTGATGTAATTTTCACTTTGCTTGCCAACGCCGTTTTGGTCGCTGTAAAAAATGTTGTGGGTAAAATAAAGACCCTCGCCGATTTGTTTTGTATAGCTGTCAATTGTTGAACTGCCCAGAACAGATGCAAATGCACTGATTGAACCAAGAAAAATTGCGGCACATATCGTCAAGGAAACAAATCTTATAAGTAATTTTTTTGTTTTCATATGTTAACACTTCCTGAGTAAATTTGTTGAATTATATCTAACATTGAGTATACCAAAAATAATTGTTATTGTAAATGAAAAAATATTTACAATATTGTTACAGAAAGAATTTATAAAAAATTAAAAAAAAGGCTTGCATTTTCTGAAAAGATATGATAGAATATATAAACGTTGGCGGCAGAATAAAAAGCCTTTCCAATATGCGCCAGTAGCTCAGCTGGATAGAGTGACTGGCTACGAACCAGTAGGTCAGGGGTTCGAGTCCCTTCTGGCGCACCAATTAAAAACCGCATTGCACAAGGCTTTGCGGTTTTTTACTTTTTATTACACTATTTTCCAAATGTGTTTTTGCTACTTATTTGTTACTTATTGAGGAATTTTTGTTAATTAGGCATTCCGTTTTGCAGCAAGCATATTGTCAAGGAGTTGTGCGGCTCTTTCGTCTGCACTTTGTATTGCGTGAGTGTATATGTTGGCTGTTGTGGACATATTGGAGTGTCCGAGTCTCTTTGATACCGTTCTTAAATCTGCACCGCCTGCAATAAGCAAGGTTGCGTTTGTGTGTCGCAGGCTGTGGAGTGTAATCTGAGGAAGGTTGTTTTTTGTTAAAAACTTTTTAAACCATCCTGAAAGTGTGTCCGGGTGTATAGGCTTTCCGTTCCATTGTGTAAAAATCTTTTCCGAATCAATCCATAGGTCACCGAGTTTCAACCGCTCAGCAGTTTGTTCTTTTTTATGTTGTTTCAGCAAATTCATAACCAAAGGCGGCATTTTAATAACTCGCTTTGAACTTTCTGTTTTTGTTGTGTCTTCATATATGCCTTTTTCTACAGTGTAAAGCGAAGATTTGTTAATGTTAATAAGTGAATTTTTGAAATCTATGTCGCTCCATTCCAGACCACACAGTTCACCTCTTCGCATCCCTGAATATAAAAGAGTAATTATTATTGTTTTATACTGCAGGGGTTCATTGTCAAGGTAGTTTATTAGTTCGGCTGTCTGCGTTTCATCCAGATAGCTTTTTTCTTTGCTTTGAACCTTTGGAGCCTCTACTCTCTGGCAAGGATTATAAAGAATTATTTGCCACTTTACAGCCTTTTCAAGAATTGAGGATATAAGTTTGTGATAGTGTGATATAGTTTTGTCTGCAAGATGGGTTTTGTTTGTTCCGGCAATCTTGAAAAGTTTGTCTGCTTGCATAGATAAAGCTGCTGCAATCTTTTCTGCTGATAGTTTTGTTATATTCATACCGTGAACAAAGTTGTCAACGGTATTTATAGAAAGCCCTGATAACTTAGCAAGTTTTTTGTGAGTAAGGTTGTTTTTCTTTAGGAGCGGTTTTACATCCATTCGGGCTGTGAGCTTTATATCCTCACGGATGTTTTCTTCACGGAGATTATTATAAAATTCCATTAGGTGATGGGGCTGCAGTTTGTCAAGTTTTATATGCCCGATTGCTGCATTTATCCTTTTGAGAAGATTTTTGTATTCGGTAAGTGTCTTTGTCCTGAGCTGTTGCTCTGCATAGTCGTTCATCCAAAGGCAAACAAATTCTGAAAACTTTATATTGCCATCCATATACTGCCCGCTTTGGCATTGTTCTTCAAATAAAAACTTTTGCCGCTCCAGTTCTTTTTCTATCTGTTTCGGTGTCATACCGTAGGGCGGTTTCCAAGTCTTGAATTTTTGTATTTGTTTCCCGGTAGAATCATAACCGAGAGATACTCTTATTGTATAGGTGTTATTCCTCTTTGTTATGCTTGCCATTAGTTTTCACCTTCTTCAAAAAAGCTTTTCTTGTTTCCATCAAAAAAGTAAAACTCATCATTAGAAGTATAACCAACTACGTTGGGATCACATCCTTTTATAAAATTGTAAAAGGATATATCTAATTCTTTGGGCTTCTCTACATAGTCATCTATAAAAGCATTTACTACTTTTATTAAATCCTGCTGAAATTTCCACGTTTGAAAATCTATTGTTTGCTCAAACTCACTTTCATCGATAATTAAGTCGATGTATTTATAATCATCAAAAAAATCATATGACGGATCAACTAATAAAGATTCTTTGATGTGCGAACTTATACGGCAACGTTGTTTTAATATTTCTTTATAAGTATCTCTTTTATCATGCATGAATGAATTTATATGTGTTACAATAAACCGCATAGCCCCACTCTCAATAAGTTTAATAAAACAAGGAAAGTAGTATCGAAATTTTTTTAAAGTGGATATTTCCCTTACAGCTTTTTCAGATAAGCCAGTATATTCACAGATTTCTTTTATGGTTGGATCGGTTGTTTTTATATCTGGAGTAATTCCAAGAATATAGTCTGCAGAGACATTAAATTCTTTGGCAAGACTTATCGTATATTGGGTTTTTAAATCCCTTACATTGTTTTCCCATTGATTAACGGTTTCTCTTTTTACATTTAGCTTTTTTGCAAGTTCTGCCTGAGTTAGTCCTTTGTCTTCTCTGAGCCTCTTTATTCTTTCTCCTATGTCTGTAAATTGATTACTAGTTATCATTTTTATACCCCCAATGTGAATATTTTGTTACTTATTTAAAAGAATGGTACAAAACAGTTGACGCAGATCGTGATTTATGCTATATTGTTGTTGTAATCTTTTGTTACCATAATACACTAAAGTAACAAAAAAGTCAACAACAAATTTGAAAGGAGTAAAAAATCATGAAAAACCAAGACATTAGAAACGAGATAAAAGCGGCAGGACTTAAATTGTGGCAAATAGCTGAGAAATTAGGTATCAATGACGGCAACTTCTCTCGTTTGCTTCGCCGGGAGCTATCAGCGGAGAAAAAAACTGAAATTCGTTCTATTATTGAAAAATTTAAAAAGGAGAGTGCATAGTATGAATAAAACGCCTCATATCTGTACCATAAAACAGTTGGCAGAAGAAACGGGAATATCAGCTTATACGATCAGGACTTGGCTGCTGAATGGTAAATTTAAGCACATTAGGAGTGGTAAAAAGTATTTGATTAACTATGATATTTTTATAAAGTTTCTTAATGGAGAGATTGAAGAGCCTGCTGCCGTTGTACCAAATTATGGCGGCGTAAGAAAGGTGGTGGGATAATGAAAAGAAACAAAAAAAGAGCCGTGCAATCAACCGACCAAAGCGAACGCACAGCCCTAAAGGCAACGGAAAATATCCGTCATTGGAATAATACCACAAAAAATCAGCCTTTGTCAACTATTGGGCCTTATCATACGATTCTGCAGTTAATCGGCAGCGGTGAGGATAATGCTGTACATTTAAGCGAACTTATAAAGCATACCGGCTTACATAACAGAGAGGTCCGAAAATGTATAGAACAGCTTAGGCGGAGCGGTGAAGTTATTATTTCAAGTACAAACGGATATTTTAGGCCGGAAACGCCTGCAGAATTAAAAAGATACATAAACCAAGAAACACACAGGGCAAAGAGTATATTTTATACCCTTAAAAATGCCAGACAAATGATGAAGCAAATCGAGGAAGTGAAATAATGAACATAAAATGGATAAAGATTTGTGTAGATATTTTTGACGATGAAAAAATTCTACTAATAGAAAGTTTGCCCGAAGCTGACAGTATAATTGTTATTTGGTTTAAACTATTATGCTTGGCCGGCAAGCAAAACAATAGCGGTGTTTTTGTAATGAATAATGGCATACCGTATACGGATAAAATGTTAGCTACTATATTCAGAAGAAAAGAAGCTACTATAAATCTGGCATTGCAAACCTTTGAGGAATTTGGAATGGTGGAAATTGTTAACAATGCCGTTACTATTCCAAATTGGGGAAAGCATCAGTCTTTAGACAAAATAGAAGACCGAAACGCTTATATGCGTTCATATATGCAGGGCTATCGACAAAAACAAAAGGCTTTAACAGAGGGAAAAAACAAGCATAAAATTAACAGTAAAGTTAACAGTAAAGTTAACGTTAACTCCCTAGAAGAAGATATAGATAAAGATATAGATAAAGATATAGATAAAGAGTGTATAGAATGTTCTGCTCCGCAAAACACCAAACCCACTCGCCACAAATACGGTGAATATAAAAATGTTTTGCTCTCTGATGAAGAACTTGAAAAGCTGAAAACTGAATTTCCTGATGATTGGCAAAGCCGAATTGAAAATTTAAGCGAATACATGGCCAGTTCCGGCAAGAGTTATAAAAACCATTTAGCCACCATTCGCAAATGGGCAAAGGCTGATGCTGAAAAGCAGACGGAAAAGAAATCAAAAAACAAGTTTGTCAACTATACTGATTCAAACAAAACTACACTTACGGCCGACCAGATAATTGCCGATATGCTTGGAGAAACGTAAGGATAAAAAAATAGTGCAGTAGCGGTGTGTATCTTAGAGAACTGCTGCTACTGCTGACTTAAAACACAGAAAGGATAAAAACAATGATTTTAGCAAGTAAAGAAATATCGAGGCGGAATAATCTTCCGGTATATCTAAGGTGTGAGCTGTGGGGAAAAGATGAAGGTATAACACGGTGGAGTGTAGAACGTGCCGGGCGTGTGCTTTATACAGACACTTTTGAAGATGCTGCCGAATACATAAAGAAAAACAAGTTGTTGAGTGCAAAAAAACTTGAGTTCATTGAAAATATAAAACAAAACCTTCTGCAAGAGGTTGAGCGAAAACTCGAAGAACTGCAGCACATTGAGGACATCAGAAACACACCTGAATACAAAGGGGCAAAAGAAATCTGCGAAATAAGGCAGCAGCTCAGACACGACGGAGTGGCCAACAGTGAAAGGGATGCGAATAAACTAATTGAATTACACTACCTAAAACAGATAGAGAAAACCTTACAGGAACTGCAGAACAAATAAAAAAAGAGAGAGGATAAAACCTCTCTCCGCTCTTCAAATGTTGTCTAAAGAGTTTTCCGATGCTTTTAGTATATCATTTTGAAAGAGGTTTTGTCAATGGCCACTTATGGTGAGGAAAGGATAGTCTGTCCGTTTTTTAAAGATATGGCGAAAAACGAAATTAAGTGCGAGGGGATTATTTCTTGTTCTGCAGTAAACACATGGGAAAACCCCAAGAATAAAAAGGTGCATCAAGAACAATACTGCAATACCTTCCAGTATAGCAGATGTTTTTTAGCAAGGGAATTGTTAAAAAAACATAGTATCCAGGATATTAAAGAAAGGGCAGAAAACTATACAAAACTATTAAAAAATATTCAACGAAAGGGGGTATAAAAATAAGGTGAAAGCAAAAGACGAAAGTATTTTAACCGCCCTGTTATCGTGCGGTGGAAATGTTTCAGAAGCGGAGCGGATAAGTGGCGCAAGCCGTTCCACAATTTACAATCGACTTTCAGATGAAAAGTTTAAGGCTGAATATGAAAAGCGCCGGCAAGATATTTTATCAGAGGCTTGTAGTGCTTTGCAATCCTCGATACTAAATGCGGTTAACACGATAAAAACCATTGCAGAGGACAAATCAACCGCTCCGCAAATTAGACTAAATGCCTGCGGACTGCTACTGCAGAACTGCTTGAAGTATGTTGAACAGATTGACATACTCGCAAGGATTGAAGCGCTTGAAAAAAATAATAAATAAACTAGGAGGAATTTTAAAATGGCACAAAAAAGAACAGTAACCGAATTTTTAACGAAAATGAGAGAGGCATACACCATCGCACGAGAGGAATACACTCGCTTGGCCGACAAGGTAATTGATATTGAAAATCGTTGGAAAGCCGAACTAAACAGAGGTTGGGGAGATGTAAAACAAAAAAACATTGATACGGAAATATACAACAGAGCAAAGAAAGAGGCTAAGGATAATCTAAAAGCACACATCGAAAAGGCGTATGCAAGAATTGACGAAATAATGGCAGAATGTGACAGTATATTTGGCGTTTATGATAGGGCAACGGGTGACAAGGTTGACCTCGCAACGCTCGAACTGTTAAAGAGCGGTATTTTGAGAAAAGACGAAATAATAGCACTCGCAAACGATTTCAACGGCAACTGTGCAATGCTCCGTCTTATAGGCGAGTATGCTTTTAACACCGGCGAAAAAATTGGAGATTCCGAATTACGCACGACTGGTTCTGCTCTCAAAAATTATAGATTCCCTTACAAAGAGCACATCGAAACTCTTGCAGATTGGAGCAAGCGAGGCCTGAGAGAAGATATAGGCCTTTCAAATGCAATTGATAAAGTTTATGCTGAAAATACTGACAAAATATTTGCATCTGCAGAGGGTATTTGTGTAGAGGTGGCAGAATAGATGAATAATGGCATAATTCAACGCCTTAAAAAGTTAGAGCAAAGAGTTCAAAACCGACTAACCATACTAATAGAAGTTGACGGCGAAGAAAAAGAATGCACCGTTGATGAACTTAAACTATATCCCGATGCTGGCCTTATAAGAGTAAAGTCCGGCAATAACGTTTTTGATGTGGATAAAATCATTGACTGGGTTGATGATTTGGCAAACAAGTAAAAAGAGGGGAGCTGTCCCCTCTTTTGTCTTTGTATTAACTTTTTAAGAGTAAACGATATACCAAGTCAATAAGTTCTAAATCCTCAGTTTCTTTGAGTAGATCTACAATAATGTTAATCATTTGGGGTTTTATATCTTCTTTCACTTTTCATCATCCTTTTTTGGTTTTTTATTGACAACGGAGCGGAAATGCTTTATAATTGCCATATAAACCGCTCCGTCGGTTTGGGGTAGCCTCGTACATTACTTGGGAGAGTATTTGCGTAATAGGCTACTTTTTTTATGCAATAGTAAATCTTTTAGTAGTGGTCTGCTTTGTAAACTGATTGTAAAGGTCAGAATACTTGTTTTTAAATGCGGTGCTATCAAATCTGTTAGAGATAATTTCTTTCCAACGGATTTTATATTCTCCGGTTATAATTTCGTCTGTGTTGCGGTTCAACATTTCTGCTTTGATATCATCCTGAATGTTTGTAATCTCTGCTGCAGGCTCTTAGATATTCTCTGCAGTTCCTTAAGTTCCCTTACTTTTCCTATTAAATCTTTTGTACTCATTTTCTAAAACTCCTTTGTTTTTTATATTTGGTTTGTTTCAACCTTGTGTGCACATTATACTACTGTACCCAGTATATGCCAATAGAAAGTATGCAAAAAAATGTACAAAATGTACCCAGTATATTTGTGTATTTTTATACTGGACACAGTATAAAGCTTGTGATATAATCATTATATCAAGAAACGGAGCGGCGGCGGTTGTTTCCGACACCTCGTGATAAGGGGGTGTTGATGTGGAAGAAATAATATCTTTTGCTTTAATAGTGATGATAATAGTACTTTACATAAAGAAATAACCGCCCATTTCGCAGATGGACGGTTATAATTAAAATATAAACGTTTTGCGGAAACAGCTAAAGCCGTTCCTTTCTTGACTTAAGTATAACACATTGGTTGAATTATGTCAAGAGGTGATTTTATGGCTATATCTGAAGCACAAAAAAAGGCTGTGGCAAAATATAATGCAAAAAGTTATGATGAAATAAAGTTACGTGTTCCTAAAGGCAAAAAAGACATCATTCAAGGTGTTGCAGAGCAGCAAGGGAAAAGTGTAAACGGTTATATCAAAGAAGCGGTTGAGGGTAAAATAAAAGCTGATACCGGGCAAGATGTTGATTTGTAATTAAGGAGCGGTTTTGTGCCGCTCTTTTTTAAATATCAAAAATAATTTTATGAATAAAAGGCACCTACTTTTTGTATGTGACTTTTGCTATTCGAAAAAGAAATATGGTTTACCCTCACATTCAATGGCTTTCCTGTTAATTTCTTTCGCTCTTTCAATTATATCTTGCGGTGTATATAGAGAAAACGTTCTGACCTTGCCGTCAATCATATATTTTTCCCATTCGTATGGATAATCAACTAACATACGCTCACTCCTTCAATAAAATTTCTATTGTTTTTCTTGCCATATTTCTTGGCTTTTGCCAACATATTCTGCCACACATTCACATATAAAATCATCTGTTTCTGACTTGATATCATCATCAGTTATTCCAAGTTGTTCCATAATTATTTCGTTATTCTTTTCGCTTACATCATCTGGCAAATCTAAGCCCTGAATCATTTTATCCATCTCATTTGGTTGATTTTTTTGTTTCCGCATAGGCGTATACCTTTCAAAAAAGAAATATGGTTTACCCTCATATTCATTAGCTTTCTTGTTGATTTCTTTTGCTTTTTCGATTATATCTTCAGGGGTTTCTGAAGAAAATGTCCTAACTTTTCCCTCAAGCATATATCTCCTCCATTCGTAAGGATAATCAACTAACATAAAACTCACCCCTTATATCTTTGTTTTTGTATATTAACATTCTTGCATTATAGTTGTCAATAAGTATATTTAACTTTTGCTACTTATTTGTTACTTATTGCTACTTAAAATCAACTTAAATTACATTGTGCGAAAATATATCAATTGCTAAAAAACGCATAACAAGGCACTTTGCAACAAATTATTGAAAGATAATTTAAGGACATTACCCAGCTACGAACCAGTAGGTCAGGGGTTCGAGTCCCTTCTGGCGCACCATTAAAAAGACTATTCAAATGAATAGTCTCAGACTGTCGAAGAACCCGATTTGTATTAAGCAAAAAGCGGGTTCTTCTTCATATTTATGAAATTTGCAATAAAAACAAGCATTTTGGAAGGGGTATTGATCCTCTTCCATTTCCATTTTGCAAGCTTTTTAAGATTCAT
>JAZNCI010000080.1:0-120816 GCA_045587485.1 Clostridia bacterium | reverse complement strand
GTACGTTATATTATATGGAAAAGAAAAAAATATATTCTTTATTTTAGCATAATATTTATATTTGCGCAGCTGGAAAAAATATACTATATTAAGCATAAAGAACAAATATAAATGTGCAAAAATAGGCACGTCCCCAAAATTACACAGAATCACTTTCCTACAAAACCAACCCCTCAGTCACTTTGTGACAGCTCCCCTTACACAGGGGAGCCTTTATATAGACAAAAAAAGAGACGGCATAAAGCCGTCTCTTTAATTTTAGTTTAGTAACTATTATTCAGCAGCAGTTACGCCGTCGAGGTCGATTGTGTAAATTACACCGTCAACATCAAGCTTAACTTCTGTGTTGGGAATAGTAAGACCAACAACGAGGTCAAGAGTACCATCAGTTACAAATTCTGTCTTATCAACAAATGCACTGCCATTCTTGTTAATCTTAACAGTAGCATCACCAAGACCTGTGATGTTTACAATAGCGTAGTTAGCAGGTGTAGAACCATAACCAGCAGCTGAGTAATCAATAGCGTTTGATGTACCTGTTACAGTGATGTTTCTGGCATCCTGAACAACAGTAAATTCACCGATTTCAGCAACAGTCTTGCCATAGTGTGTACCTGTAGCAGCTGCTACAGCAATGGTTTTGTTAGCTCTAACTGTCATATCAGCACCCTTAACGATAACGAGGTCAACAACCTTGCCGTCGTAAAGTCTTGCGTATACATAGTCAGCTGCCTTCTGAGCGTCTTCAAGTGTCTTTTCAACTGCAGTAGCCTTATTGATTGATACGTTTACAGTAGCATTAGCATAGTTGTAAAGCTCTTCAAATGCCTTGAAGTTAGATGCACTGCTCTTCTTGATTTCGAGGTCTCTGCCGTTAGCATCGATAACGATAACGTTCTGAGCCTGTGAAAGCTTGATTGTTTCGCCATCAACTGTAGCCTGTGTTGAGCTCTTCTTGTAGTTGATTACCTTACCGCCAACATACAGTTCGTCTGCACCAGCTGCACCTTCTGCAAATGTTACGCCAGCAAAAGGAGTTGAGAGATCTCTTACGCCTTCACCGAAGTTGTAAACAATGTTAAGTGCAGAGATAAGACCGTCGCTGCCAACCTTAACCTTAACGATATCACCTACTGTGAGGTTTGCAACAGGATATACATCAGCTGTTGTGTTAGCAACGATTGTTTCGCCGTTAACAAGAACTTCTACACTGTAGATTTCTTCGCCTTCGTCATTTGCAGATGTGCCAATAGCTGTAAGAACACCCATGTTAGCCTTGGGACTGATAGCACTTGCAACTGCTACAACAAGAATGTTGTTGTCTTCAGCCTTTTCGTCTGCATAAAGAGCATTAACTGTGTAACCAACTCCGTCTTCGAGGTCAGCAACTGAACCAAGGAAGCTGTCTTCAGCATCGCCAGCGATGAAGAATACGATTGCGTCTGCATCTACATATTTTGTGCCAATCTTACCATTTTCAGCATCGTATGTCTTGCCAGCTCCAGTAGCACCAGCTGCTGCAGTAATATCTTCGTCATAATCAGCTGTTGTTATAGTCTTAATCTTGTCTGATGAATCCTTTGTATACTTAACAACCTTGTTCTTGAGAAGTGCTTCAAGTTCGCTTTTTTCGTTAGTAGCATCATTATTAGCACTGAAATCTTCGCCGTTCAACTCAGCGTTTGTAGCCTTGATGTTAAGAGTTACAAGACCTTCAGCAGTTACCATCTGAACGATAGCAACCTTTTCACTTGTGAGAATGTCTTCGTCGACAGTTGCAGCTGTTACATATGCATAGTTAGCAGCAACACCTGTAGCGAGAGCTGCGTCTTCGTTGAATGCAGCAATCTTGCCATACTTGTCGATGTAGAATGTACCGCCTTCGCCGATAGCAATGTCTTCTTCGCCATAAGCGCCTGCAGCTACGTCGTACTTAGCATTTTCAACTGTGTATGCAAAGCCTGTTGCAGAAGTATCAGACTTAGTAACTGACTTAACTGTACCAACAACTGCGTTAGAAATTACCTCTGCCTTGATGTAAGACTCATCAGCACTTGCGATGATTGAGAGAACATCCCATTCCTTAAGGTCGCTAGCTGCAACAGCTTCGCCGTCCTTTGTGATGCTGATGATAACGTTTTCGTCATCTTCGTCAATTACGAGTTCCATAAGACCTGTAACGCTTGTTTCTTCTTTGAATGCAACGTAGCCTTCTTCAGCTTCGTCAACAACTGCTGTTTCAGCAACCTCAACAAAGATTACATCATAGCCGTTTGTTGTGTCGTTGTCGATAAGAGTGATCTTACCACCGTTAAGTGTTGCGCCACCGTCAAGAACTTCAACATCAAAGATTTCTGCCATTGTATAGTTACCAACATTGTTGAATACAACAACATCTTCTTCGATAGTTACTGCTGTAGCATTCTTAGCATCAGCTGTCTTGTAGTATTCGAACTTACCCTGACCGTTGATGTCATTGAACTGGCTGAGGTCGATTTCAAGAACGTCGTTTCTTGCAGTGTCTGCAGCGATAGAAACGATTTCGTAATCGTTGCTGTCAAGCTTCTTTACATAAGCAAGAACTGACTTACCAAGGAAATCAGCAGCATCTGTTGTGCCAACGAGGTAATCCCTTACTGTGTAGTCACCATTGTCATCAGCAAGGAAATCCTTGTTTGCTGTGTCAAATGCGTCTGAAATAACGATTTTAACTGTTTCTTCTTTTGATGTGTCGATTGAGCTAGCACCGTCGAGATCTGTGTATGCGTTTTCTGTAACGATACCACGAATCTTAACGTAGCCAAGGTTTACACTCATAAGAGTCTTAAGAGCGTAATCTGTGCCATCATAGATAACGTATTCAGCTGAACCATCTGTAGCCCATGTCTTCTGAGCCATAAGAGGTGTGTCAATTGCGTTAACAAGAAGCTGTGCAATTGTACCACGGTTAGCTTCTGTACCCATTGTAGCGTTTGATACGCCATTAGCTACATCATATCTCTGAGCAGCAGCGAGGTAACCAGCAGGGTAACCACCGTTGTTTTCAGCGTAAGGTGTGTAGCCAAGTGTAGCCATAACCATCTTAACAGCCTGTTCATAAAGAACGGGAGCGTCGGGACCGAAGTTGCCGTCGCCATAGCCGTTGATGATGCCCATACCTGCAGCATTAGCAATGTAGCCAGATGCCCAGTGTGAAGCGGGAACGTCAGCAAAGCCAGTGTTAGCACTGCCGGCAGCTGTGTCACCGTAGCCCTGGATTCTAGCGATAAGAGCAGCCATTTCGGCTCTTGTTACGCCAGCTTCAGGCTTGTAAGTGCCGTCTTCGTAACCTTTAACGATTTCGAGTTTGTTGAGTGTTTCAACTGCTTCATAATAAGCACTATCTTCTGCAACGTCACTGTATGTTGCACCAAAAGCAACAGTTGTGAGGAGCATTGCGATAACGCAGATAGAAGCAATCACTTTTTTGAGATTATACATTCTCAAATCCTCCTTTTGATTATAAATATATGTTTATTAATTTTTTTACAAATTGATGATGTCTGTCAATGAAAAATGCACGTTATCACGCACTACTCCCATTAACTTAGGTTGATTATATCACCAAAACACCGGATATGTCAACAGCAATTTAAAAATGTAACATTTTTGTAACACATTTTAAATTCTTTTGTCAAATTCGGTATTGGAAAATATATTTTAATTTTCTCTATTTTTTGTCAAACAACAATATATTGTTCGAAAAATAGCTTTCTACGTCATATATTGTAATACTCTTTGTCAATTATGTCAAGGGTTTTTTGTAATTTGTAAGGATTTTTTGAAAATTATGGGGGTGTTGATGGTTAATTTCCAATAATACACTCAATTTCCTCAAAGCTCCTTGCGGCATAACGCTCTGCTTTTTCACGCTTGTCCTTAATTCTTTCGCCCAAATCTTCAAAGATACCAAAGTTTACGTTCATCGGCTGAAAATCCGTTACCGAAGGGTTGGATATATATTTTGCGAGCGCTCCTATTGCTGTTTTTGCCGAAATTTGGGGGGCAGCTTCTCCATTAATCGCACAAGCTGAGCACAGCCCTGCCCACAGACCTGATGACGCAGATTCGATATAGCCTTCCACGCCTGTTATCTGTCCCGCAAAATAAATCTTGGGGAATTCCTTCATATTATAATTACAGTTCAGTAGTTCTGGAGAGTTTATATAAGTATTGCGGTGCATAACACCATAGCGGACAAACTCGGCATTCTCAAGTCCTGGTATCATACCAAACACTCTTTTTTGCTCGCCAAATTTCAGATGGGTTTGAAAGCCTACAATATTATACACACTAGCAGCACCGTTATCCTGACGAAGCTGTACCACCGCATACGGACGGCTGTTGTCGTGAGAATTGGTAAGACCAACAGGCTTAAGCGGTCCATATCGCATTGTATCCACACCACGCGCCGCCATAATTTCGATTGGCATACAACCTTCAAACACTTTGGGGTTTTCCACTCCCTCGTGCACCTGTGCCGCCTCGGCATTGACAAGCTCCTCACGAAAGGCAAGATATTCTTCTTTATTCATAGGGCAATTGATATAATCATCGCCGCCCTTGCCATAGCGAGCCGCCTTAAACGCCTTGGCCATATCAATGCTGTCATATGAAACAATGGGCGCCGCCGCATCGTAAAAATGAAGAGCTGTGTCTCCTGTCAGCTTTGAAACAGTTTCGGCAATAGCATCAGAGGCAAGGGGTCCTGCCGCTATAATAGTATATTCATCAGTATCAATTTCTGTTACCTCTTGCTCTATTACGCAGATATTGGGATGAGATTTTATCTTTTCAGTAACCATTTCTGCAAATGCATCACGGTCTACCGCCAACGCTCCGCCGGCAGGAACCTTTACTGCATCGGCACATTCCATAATCAACGAGCCAAAACGACGCATTTCTTCCTTCAGTAATCCGACCGCATTATATATTCCGTCAGCACGAAACGAATTGCTGCAAACAAGCTCAGCAAAATGCGGACTTTTGTGTGCAGGGGAAAATTTCTTCGGTTTCATTTCGTAAAGCTCCACCAAAATTCCTCTGTTGGCAAGCTGCCATGCTGCCTCGCATCCCGCAAGCCCCGCGCCGATAACCTTTATCTTTTTTTGCTGCATAGTATATACATTCCCTTCGGATTATTTTCTTTGGTAAGTATATCACATATTCTGCGGTTTAGCAAGCCTTTATACCGTCATTGCCCCTAATAATAAAGGAAGCGTTTCTTTATATATTACAGGAAGGTCTTCAAAAGGAAGGGGATTTGTGCCTTCGCCCACCTCTATGGTAAAGCCCGGTCGTCTAAATTTGTCAACAAACCAATCTTTATACCCGCCGTAAGACGCTATCCCCTCGGTTGTATCCAATTTGTATGGAGAAATCAGTTCAAAAGCATTTGCGATTTTCACAGATACCGGCGGCTCCTTGCCCTGAAATCCTTGATAGATTGCCTTGCCCTGGCTATGGAAGGCAAGTACCATATCAAAATCCTGCTTAACAGTAAATTCTGCAAGGGCACGGCTCTCAGGCTCGGACAATGGAGCCTTGCCCGAAAAGCGTGTGGGTCCGGGCCCAAAAATTCCGTATTCATTCTCCATAGACTTGGATTGCTGCCACATTGCATCGTAGTTGTGATTCAGGTCAACTCCGTGGGCGTTGGCCTGCCATCTTGTAAAGTCTTCTGAACCGTTATATCTTATCAAGCGACTGCATTCATCTTTGGTCAGCCATTGGGGGATGCCATTTGCCGACAGCTCCACGCCGTCGGGATTGAGCATCGGTATTATGTATAAGGAAGCTTTTTCACATAATGCTTTAACCGAAAACCCACACAGACATTTTCCCGACTGTTCTGCATCAAGAAAATCCTTTGCAAATTCCATAAGCATAGCTGATGTTATCCATTCCATACCATGATGTGCACCGTTGTATGAAATTTTCTTTTTGCCCTGACCCAGCTTTATATAATGCAGCTCACTGCCCCACACAGATGTTCCTATTGTTCCGTACTCGGTTTGAGGAAAGCTCTCTTTCAATTTTTGAAGATCTCTTTCCAATGCTTTATAAGTATAATTCTTCATTTATTTCACCTCTACATACAAATATATGATGAAATATTAAAAGTATTACAGTGCACAACAACAAAAAGGCAGCAATCCTTCCGAAAAAGGCATTGCTGCTTAATCCGCGTTAAAGCATTTCAGATTATTTTAAGGTGTTTAAAAATTCTGCAATTGCTCCCGCTCCGTATTTTGCCCCGTCAACGGCCTCAGCAAGAGTGTTGCCGCTGCTGCCGACCTCGATTATCATACTTCCACAGGTTGTATGGCCATTAAACCTTTCTGTGCGGAGATTCACTCCACGCATCAGTGTGGGATATTTGTTGTTAATGTGATTCTGCAATTTTAATGCTAGTTTCATATTCTCGCGCCAGTTGGGATGTTCAAGTCCACCTGCATCTGTTCCTACAACGAACATAAGCTGTGCAACCTTCTTTCCGTCTATTTCCGAAACAAATTTCGCCTTGCTTCCGTCGTCATATATAAAGGCATCACGATGAATATCAAGCACCATACATATTTCCGGATATTTTGACAGATAGCCTTCTACCGTCTTACGTGAATTTTCGTAAGACCCGTTGAAATCAGGATGGTCATGCAATGTGGTGTCATGAATAACAGGAATCCCGCGTTCCTCAAATATTTGTTTTATTGCCTCTCCTATCTTAACCACATTCTGGGATTTGTCAAGGCTGCGGTCGCCTTTATCTGCACGATAGACTTCGGCTCCATCCGGCGAATAGCTTTCTGTGCCATGAGTATGTACTATCAGAATTTTGGGGTTGTCGCCCTTCATATCAAAAGTCAGCGGGGTTTTCAACATTTCATCAATATTTATGCTGTAATTTGTTTCATTTCGAATAAGGATTTTTCCGGAGTTTTTTCCTATCGCTTTTGCCTGACTTGAATCAACCTCTTTTATTGGATATTGCTGGCTTTGCAGCTTGGGTTCGTCATCTATACCTTTATCACCATTATTGTTATTGTATACACTTTCTACGGTTGCATTTGCCATTCTTGCCAGATATCCTCCGCTCACTGCACGAATAACAGGCAATTCTGCAAAAAGCACCGTTCTTTCGTCATAGGGGTCGATTGTCAGAATAAAGCTAAATGCTTTTTTTAAAACACCTGAAATTGTCAATCCTGTACCACTGCCGTCGTGGATAGCCGGAATACTCTCGCTGATAATTTGCCTGCCATCAGGCAAATGCCATTTGATGTCAGCAATTTTTATATTAACGAGCAAAAGGCTTGCAACGACTGTCATAATGCAAATTTGCAGACCTCTTCTTATAATCTTTTTTCCGTCAATTATTACGGCTCTATATCGTTTCATTGTGCCTTTCCTTTCTCGCAAGTAAGATGTTTAATTATATGAAACTCACGCATAATATATGCACGCATAAAAAGAAAGAGCTGTTTGTTTAAACAAACAGTTCTTTCTTTTTTCTCTCAATCATATAGGCAACTTTTTTTGCAGCGTCCCCTGCACTTCTATAGTATTCTTCCGCCGTATAGAATTTATATTTGTCACTTTCTGACCGAAACACTTCTAGCATAACCGTTCCACCAAAATTGTAGCGTGCCAGCGTTTGTGCAATATGCAGATAGTCGCAAATTCCGTCAAACGGTATCAAATGCTCGTCTTCATCGGTCAGATGGTGATTGTCATGGATGTGAACGGCCGTCAGTCTGTCACCAAACAGCGACATAAAGGGTATTCCTTTTGTAAAGCACCCTTCGTGTCCCACATCCCAACAAAAGCCTGTCTCGCTGTGCTGTTCCAATATGGATGCCAGATTGGCTATAAATCGTTGATTTTCAAATGCGAGAGTTATATTTTTCTCCCCGGCTTTTTCAATCAATTGTGTAAAACGGCGATTACCTATGTCGCTGATTGCAGGAGCAGGCTTGCCCGACGACAAATGCACAACCGCAACCGGTATATCAAAATCTGCACATTTTTCAACAGAGGCAATCAGTCTTTTCAGCATTTCATCGCCATCTTGACCCTCCTTCCACATAGAGTTAATCCCGTCAAAGGGTGCATGAAGAGTGTCAAATGAAATTCCCGCACGCTTAACCTTGTCAACCATAGAGCCGTCAAGATATGGATTATCCGCTAAGATAAATGTATGTGTAAAGTCATTTTTCTGCATAAGCTCAATCTGTCTGTCTATATCAAGTTCATCTGCATCACCAAAGCAAAACAGATTTATTCCCGTCTCCATATTATATCCTCCGTATAATTTTTCTTAGTTCTTGTTTTTAGTATATTCCACTCAGTCTGTCAAGTAATTTACAAAAAGCTGTATCAGATAGATAGTCGCCATATGAGCCGGATAAAAGATGTAGAAGAAATTCTTCATCCGCAGCCTTCCTCTTTTGCCGTTGTACAGAGCAATAAGCGGAACCGTCACAAGTGCAAAACTTTGTATGTATCCATAAACCGCCGACAGCAAACAAAGCATAACAGTAAATATAATCAATTTAGCAAGCTTTGTCTTTGCCATAAACACTGCCACAGGCAACATTACTCCAAAAAATCCATAGTCCACCGAAAAGCCTGTGCCTTTAAAAATATCTGGCAGTCTGGTTGTGTAAAAGCATACCCCAACCATCGCCAAGCCAAACAAAATCCAATGCAGCGTATTTTCCCTTTTCATCGCATTATCGGCAAGGATACAAAGAACTATTGACAAAGAAAATGTCACAAATATACATTGAAACGCCGTCCCTGTCACCAAAGTATATGCCGTCTGTAAAAAAACAGCCATAACAACCATTCTCAGCAAATATTTTTTGCGGTTACTGGTATAAGTAAAGCCTTCTGCAATCATAAACGCAAATATGGGATATGCAAGTCTGCCTATTATTCGCAATGTTGTCATCTTTGGAAACAAATAACTGCCCGTGTGGTCAATAACCATAGCAATTGCGGCAATAATCTTCAATTGATTTCCTGTAAGAAACTTTCTTTCGTTCATTTAATCACCGTTTCTCCGGGGTTTATCCCTTTATGTATTTCACCAGTTCTTTAATTTCGCTGTGGTCCGTAAAATCCCCGTCTGCATCACGCACCTCTTAATCAATTCTCACAACCTGAGCCACGGTTTCTATATGATGCGTCCTCGGGAACATATCCACGGGCTGAACCTTTTGAGTTTTATATCCCAAATCCTCGAGAATTCTTAAATCTCTTGCCAGGGTTGATGGCTTGCAGGAAACATACACAATCCGCTTTGGTCTTGTTTTTGCAACAGTTTTAAGAAGACTTTCCCCACAGCCCTTTCGTGGCGGATCAAGAATAACCACATCCGGTCTTTCACCCTTTAGCTTTGGAGCAACCTCCTCCGCTGTTCCGCAATAATACTCGGTATTATCAATGCCGTTAATTCTTGCGTTTTCTTTTGCATTTTCAATCGCCTGAGGAACAACCTCGCAACCAACAATCTTCTTTGCATCCTTTGCAAGATACTGACCTATTGTTCCTATTCCACAATACAAATCCCACACAACCTCGTCGCCGGTAAGCTGTGCAAATTCTGCAACCTTGTCATATAAAACCTTTGTCTGCGCGTTGTTTACCTGATAAAACGACATGGGCGACAGCTTGAATTTGCAATGCCCTATGCTGTCAATCAGATAATCCTCGCCCCAGAGAGTCCTGAATCGTGTGCCAAGCACCACATTTGTACTCTTTTCGTTCATATTATGGATAATGCCCGAAAGCCCATCCACCTTTTCCCGAAGAACTTCAATCAGTCTTTCACGAAAGGGAACATCCTCGGTCTTCGTTACAACACACACCATAACGCCAGATTGAGCACATCTGGTGTAAATATGCCGAACGCATCCCGTATGGTTTTCTTCATTATACGGCTCCACACCGCACTCTGCCATCCATTGACGAACAGCAGATAAAACCTGAGAGTTTTCATCTCCCTGAATAATACATCTGCCTACATCAATAACCCTGTGGCTGTGCTGTGCGTAAATACCAATCCCGTCATTGCTGACAGGAAACTGCCCTTTGTTGCGATAACCTTTACACTCAAGACACCCCAACGTTTCCGGAACATCAACATAAATCTTTCCAATCCGCTCCAGACAATCCTTAACATTCCGGCGTTTAAATTCAAGTTCCTGAGAATACTCCACATTCCAAAAACGGCATCCGCCACACTTATAAAAATACTCACACTGGGCTTTGATTCTGTGTTGTGATGGGGATATTACCTCCATCAGTTTGCCATAAGCAAAGGACTTCATCACCTTTACAATTATAACACGCACGACCTCACCCATAAGAGCATATGGAACAAACACAGCCATACCCTCTGCACGTCCTACGCCGTCGCCCTGGTCGGTCGTTCCTGTTATTTCTATTTGAAAAACATCATTTTTGTTCATTTGTGTCCTCCAGTTGAGAAAACAATATCTTTAAATTCCTTTCAAGCACACCTTTTCCGCGCCAAGAAAATGCATATTCACCAAATTTCTCTTTAAATTCACGATTACTCAAGCCCGACACATCCTCAATTTCTAGACTTGTTATACGCCTATTCAAAAATTCAGGGATTGCTGTTGTCTGCAACTTCTTATTATGGGGGCAAACCTCCTGACATACATCGCAGCCCCAGCAAAGACCGCCGTTTCTCAAAAGTTTCTGCTCATCAAAGGAAAGTTCTCCCCTCTTTTGCGAAATCTCCGAAAGACATTTGTCAATTACAAACCCATTCTTGCTCAAAGCGCCTCCGGGACATCGTTTTTTGCACTCTCCGCAGGCCCTACAGCTCTCAGTCATCGGCGCATCGCCTTTGATATCCAGATTGTGCACAACCTGACCGATAAAGAAATATGAACCATATTCATGGCAAATCAACATTCCGTTTTCTCCAAAAAAGCCAAGCCCTGCATCATATGCTGCTTTGCGGTCGTCAAGAGTACCCTTATCTGCGTGAATTAACGTCTCACTTGCACCCAAAGTCCGTAAAAAAGCCTCTAATTTTTTCAGCTTATCCTCTGCTACACGGTGATAGTCAATCCCCCTTGCATACATTGATATATTTCCTTTCTCAGCTTCAACAAAGTAAGGAAACAGCACCACCACCGCCGAACCCGAAAAACCCACCTTCTGCAGGCCCAAAGACCGTGCAAATTCACGGATTTTTTTCTTAATCATAGCTCAATACGCCATTGCAGCGCCCTTGCGAGAGTTATCTCGTCGGCATATTCAAGCTCTCCACCCACAGGCACGCCGTGAGCAATGCGTGTTACCTTTACCCCAAAAGGCTTTATCAGCTTTGAAATGTACATAGCCGTTGTCTCGCCCTCCAGGTTGGGATTGGTTGCCATAATAACCTCACGAACCTCGCCCGAGGTAATTCTTGTCATTAGCTCTTTTATGCGTATATCCTCAGGCCCCACGTTATCCATAGGCGAAATCGCCCCATGAAGAACGTGGTACGTGCCCTTGAACTCATTTGTTTTTTCCATCTGGATTACATCACGGGGGTTCTCAACAACACAAATAACACCTTTGTCACGGGCAGGGCTGCTGCAAACCGAACATTCCTCGCTGTCGGAAAAGTTCTGACACACCTTGCAATAGGTAATCTTTTTCTTTGCATCAACAATTGCATTTGCAAAACGATTTGCCGATTTCTCAGGCATATTAAGCACATAATACGCAAGGCGCTGTGCAGTTTTGTTGCCGATGCCTGGCAGCTTTTGAAATTCGTCTATAAGATTTTGCAGTGGTGAAACATAATAATCCATTTTTCTATCCTCTCCGGAGAAGAGCCTTGCGTATCAGTCCTTCCCCTTTTAACACAAAAGACCTGCCCGAAATATGACAGATCTTTTATATTGTATCCTTTCCCCTATGTTCCGCAGAACAGCCGAACATTTAAAAGCCTGCCAACTCCCTAAGAATATCCGCTTTGTCGGTTGCCTCCCAGGGGAGGTTAACATCTGAACGTCCGAAATGTCCGTAAGCCGCCGTCTGCTTGTATATTGGTCTTCTGAGATTAAGCATATTAATAATTCCGCTTGGTGTCAGGTCAAACACCTTGGCAACCAGTTCAGAGATTGTTCTCTCGCTGATTTTCCCTGTATCAAATGTGTCAATTCTGAGAGATACCGGCTCTGCAACACCGATTGAATATGCAAGCTGAACCTCGCAGGATTTTGCAAGCCCTGCTGCAACAACATTCTTTGCAACATAACGAGCCGCATATGCCGCAGACCTGTCAACCTTTGTGGGGTCCTTGCCCGAGAAGGCACCGCCGCCGTGACGTGCATAACCGCCATAGGTATCAACAATAATCTTTCTGCCGGTGTGTCCTGAATCGCCCTGTGGCCCACCAATAACAAATCTGCCTGTGGGATTAATGAAAATCTTTGTATCTGCATCCATAAGCTCTGCAGGAATTGTTGTTCGGATAACCTCTCTCTCGATATCTGCACGAAGGTCAGCCATTTCAACCTTTTCGTCGTGCTGGCTGGATACAACAACAGCGTCAATTCTCTTGACTGTTCCGTCTTCGTTGTATTCAACTGTAACCTGAGTTTTTCCATCTGGTCTTAAATATGAGAGCTTTCCGCTCTTTCTGACATCGGTAAGACGTCTTGCCATCTTGTGAGCAAGGTCAATCGCCATAGGCATATAGCTTTCTGTCTCATCACAGGCAAAGCCAAACATCATACCCTGGTCGCCTGCACCATGACCCTCGCCGTTGTCGTCAACGCCCATTGCGATATCGGTTGACTGCTTGTCAAGTGCACAGATAACGCCGCAGGTGTCGCAGTCAAAGCCGTATTTTGCGCGGTCATAACCCACCTCGCGGACGGTCTCTCTTACAATCTCCTGAACGTCAATATTTGCAGTAGTACTGATTTCGCCAACCACAACCACAAGTCCTGTGGTAACAGTAACCTCGCAGGCAACACGTGCCTGAGGGTCCTGAGCATAAATTGCATCAAGCACCGCATCAGAAATCAAGTCGGAGATTTTATCGGGATGCCCCTCGGTAACCGACTCGGATGTAAACAACTTCTTGTAACTCATTTTTCTTCCTCCTGTATTTCAAGCCTGTAAGGGCTTTACACAATCCACCTATTTTACTAAATAATATTATACCCCTTTTTTCGCGCTATGTCAACCACAAAAGTCCTTATATTTCAATGAAAAAATGGTTAATTCGCCCGAAAAACTTGACATATTTTAATAAAAGTCTTAAAATAGTATTATCAACAAAAACCGAAGGAGAACTAAATATGAAAAAGACATTAAAGACCAAAGATATGGTAATTACCGCATTGCTCATTGCCTTTGGCATAATCATTCCCACAATGTTCAGCGGCCTGAGAGTTTATTTACCGCCGTTTTCAGCAACCCTTACAGCACACGTTCCTGTTTTTGTAGCTATGTTCATCTCGCCGGTGTCTGCGATTTTCACATCTATCGGCACAACTGTGGGATTTATTTTTGCAGGTCTTGACCCTGCCGTTACTGCCCGCGCTTTTTCACATATCATTTTTGCAGTTATCGGTGCTTTTATGATAAAAAATAACATCAGCATTATCCTTACAGGGGCGGTTACCATGATTCTTCACGCACTTTTTGAAGCACTGGTTTCACTGCTTTTCTTAAGCGCCGGCTGGTCATCAGCAAACGGAAATATGTTTTACACCGCTTTTTACATAACCGGTATAGGTACAGTCCTTCACCACGCGGTTGACTATATAATTGCCATTGTTCTTGTTAAAGCCCTTTCAAAAGTAAAAGCTTTGAAAAAAACTCCAAAATTGTTTTAAAATATTGACTTTTGACATAAAATAATCAAAAGGAGGCCGTGCTTATGAACGTAGATAATACAGCACTATTTAAAATAGGCTATGGGTTGTATATTGTCACATCTTTTGACGGCAATCATCATAACGGTTTGATTGTCAATACTGTTACGCAGCTTACCAACACACCAAACCGCATAGCTGTGACAATTAACAAAGCAAACTATTCCCACGATGTTATAAAAACCACAGGCATTATGAATGTCTGCTGTCTGTCGGTTGAAGCACCTTTTTCTGTTTTTCAGAATTTTGGCTTTAAAAGCGGAAGGGATACCGACAAGTTTGCAGATACGCCATTCTGGACATCCGAAAACGGTCTTGCAGTGCCTTCGCAATATATTAACGCCTTTATCTCCTTAAAGGTTGAACGGTATATTGATTTTGATACTCACGGAATGTTTGTATGCACCCTTACCGAGGCTAAAAACATTGTGGATAAAGAAACAATGACATACACCTATTATCAGGATAATGTCAAACCAAAAACCCAGCCCCAAAAGCAAAAGGGCTTTGTGTGCAAAATCTGCGGATATGTGTATGAAGGCGAAGTTCTGCCCGAAGATTTTATCTGTCCCCTGTGTAAGCACGGCGCAGCAGATTTTGAGGAAATATAGCCCTCCTCTTTGAGGAAGGTGGCAAACCGAAGGTTTGACGGAAGGAGTTATAAATGCTACAAATATTGTACTTTAGTCAAACTCCCTCAGTCACTTCGTGACAGCTCCCTCTGTGAGGGAGGCTGAACGCAAAAAGAAGCAGGCTTTATGCCTGCTTCTTTTATGAAATTTATAGTTATTGAATTACCACTGGTATGAACCGTACTCAAATGTTTTAACATTAGAAGTACTAACACCATATTTCTGAGCAACTGCTGCTGAAAATTCGTTAGCATTGAATCCTGCAGCTGTTGAGTTAATCTCAGTAATAACAGCACTTGTTGTGATTACATCCTCTGCGCTGAAACCGGTGAATTCAACGGCGGGAGCTTCATAAAACTTTTTCATAATTATTTTCCACCTTTCTGGTTAAATATCAACCGATAAAATTAGTTGCCATATGTGATTGAGGGAACTGCTGTAAATGTAGCACCATCAGTAATACCATAAATAGCTACAACGAAGTCAACAGAACCTGCACCTGCAATGTTTACATCAAGAGCTTTTTCAACTACAGATACGCCGTTTTTCAGTATATCAAGGCTAAGAGCTTTTGCTGTCTTGCCTGACTCGAGAGCAAAGTTAACGGGCATAATAGCTACGTTTGTATACTTTACACCATCTACTGTAAGAGTATCTGCTGCAGCAACCGGAGTCAATTCAACTGTTTCGTCCTGAGCAGGAGCCTGATAAGGAACAACTGTTACGTTGTAGTTATATGCAACATCAGCTGTAATGTCAACAATTTCCGTAGTTTCAAGGTCTTTGTATTTAAACATTGTCGTAGTCTGTGTAGTCTCAGCTACCTTGTCTATAGCAAAAGACTCTGTTACGTTTGTCATATTAAAAGTAATTGTCGCAAGTGTTGTTGTGCCAGGATCAAGCGGAGTACCACTTGAAGGTGCAAATTGTACTATTATCATGTTTTTATTCGATACATAACGTGCCGTTGTTGCCGACTCTTTTTTAACAGTTACTGTCACACCTTTATCTATGGCATCTGTTACATCTAGATATGCGTTAACACCATACATTGCATAATCTGAAGTTATTGTTACGTCATAAACCGCTTCCGTAGCTGTAAGACTTTTCTGTGTAATATCAAATGAAGTTCCAGCAGCACTAACTGTTACTGCAAAAGCAAACAACATTGCAATAACACACATCAAAGAAACTATCTTTTTCATAAATAATTACCTCCTAAAAATTAATTACCGTAAATACTATCAAGTTTACTGGTCTCCCAAATTGTAAAGTTGATGATTTCCAAAGCATCACCAATAGTGGCAGGCAATCCGTCACCATCGATTTCAGCCATAGCTGTCAAAGCAGCCACATCTTCAACAAAAGGATCAAGTTTGCTGGTCTCCCAAATTGTAAAGTTAATGATTTCCAAAGCATCACCGATAGTAGCAGGCAAACTGTCGCCATCAATTTCAGCAAGCTGATATGTGGGTTCTACAACCGGAGGTTCTTCAGGATCCGGTTCAACTACTGTTTCTTCTGTGTATATCATAGGAATAGCAATAAGGCCTTCTTCTGCAGCATTTGTACCGATGTAAAGTGTGAGCTCTGTGCCGTCAGTAATGTTATCCATCAAAGGAAGCACATCAAAGTCAACAGATGTTGCACCTGCTGCTGCAGTTGTCTGGTTGATGTAAGCAATAGTTGTCTTGTCTGTAGGAAGCTCGTTTCCTGTGACAAGAACAATGCTGTAATCTGCACCTGCTGTTGCAGGAACTGTTACATCAATTGCATCATCAAAAGTTGTTGAAGCAGCAACTGTCACGCCTTCACCAAGGGTTGTGCCTTCTGCAACGCTGAATTCACCAGCAGCAAAAGCCGAAATGCTCATAAGCGCTGTTATAGCAAGAACCAAAGCAAAAATGCTTATTATCTTTTTCATTTTTCCAACTCCTTTTTTTAAATTAAGGTTAATTAGTATATGTATTAATGTAGTTAACTAATATTTTTGCCAACTGAGCACGGGTGGCTGTTCCTTGAGGACTTATGGTATCTGCACTTGTACCCGAAAGCATTTGGTGATAGATACCCCAATAAACGGAATTTCTTGCCCAGCCAGATATCTGACTGCTGTCTTTGAAATGCCCATCATAGACAAATGCAAATACAATTTCCATTCCGCTTTGTCCGCCGGAGTGTGCATGCAGTATTTTCACTGCAGCCTCGCGTGTGAGAGCAGCATCTGGTTCAAAGGTGGTCGCTGATGTACCCTTAATATAACCATTGTTATATCCCCAGGCAATCGCTGTTTTAAATTCGTCGCTCTGTTCCTTTATATCGGCAAAGGGAACGTCAACCGCATCGGCTGCGGGCGAGCCTGACAAACGCCAAAGCACCGTTACAAGCTGTGCTCTGGTGACATCCTTGTCGGGATTGAAAAATCCTTTTTCATCACCTTTAAAAAGACCTTTTTCGGTGGCAGTGTTGATGTAGCTTTCTGACCAGTGACCCTCTGTATCGGCATACAGATGTTCGGTAACGGGGGGTTCTTCAAAAGTCTCTTCTTTTCTGTTATCTCTTGAAGGTTCTTCAAGGAATACCTCTTCTACACCTTCGACTGTGTAGGGTAACTTTTCTGCAGAGTTTTTCAAAACACTAACACGTGACACCTTTATGACATCAAAGCTTTCAATGTCTTTTTTTGCAACAAACTTATAGGTTGCAATAACACCATCAGCCTTGACCGTTTCCAATGTCGCAGCAGCAATTCTTGCACCGGGTGGTGCCTTTGGATTTGAACCGCCAATTGCTTCGGCAAGCAATTCCCCTAAAACAATCTCCAAGCATTCAACCGCATCAGGTTCGGCAACCAAGTCAAATTGAATACCTCTTATTCCCGGATTGTCTTTAAGATACGCTACAACTTCAAACTCTTCACCGGCCTTCGGCAGCACAGATGGAGTTTGAATTTCGATTTTTGCCCATTCTTCCGCGGCATTTACAGGCATCATAACCATAGTAAAAATCACAGCAATCATCAGGCAAAAACACAAGCCTCTCTTCACAATTCCACCTCCTTTTTTGTACCCTGTTGGGCTTAGCAAGATTAAAAAATCGAACATATACCCATTTAATCTTTCTAACATTATAGCACCTTTTGATGTGAAAAGTCAATGTTATTATGATAGAATTTTAGGTGTTTTTTTGTTAGTTATGACCAAATTTTTTGTCCCCTTTTGCAACCGCAAAAATCGACAGCCCAAAACCTTTGAAAATTCAGGCTTTTTAGGTAAATTTTGCCTTTGAACAAGCATTGCAAAAAGTATAAAAAAACTCTTAATTTTCGCATATTTGCTATTGCTTTTTAGCTCTGTTTTTGATATAATTAATTAACATATGTCACACAGTGGCAAAGAAATTTTTTGCAAATAATTGAAAGGGGGAAGTCGGATGCCCACAAAAAAGAAAAAAGAAGAGGTTTTAACCTATAAGGGCAAAATGCTCCTCAGAAAAGGAAACGAAATCTACTACGGAAATCCCGGCGAAAAGTATATGGTTGTTTTTCGCGTGACTGAAACCGAAAAGTTAGAAGACCTGGACATTTCAAAAAAGGTTGTTATCGAGCTCCGCACCAATTCTGAAAACAACTCTGTGCTCATCAAACAAGCAGAACGCGACGGACTTTATAAAGCATTTGATATAGGTTTTTTCTGGTTGGAGGATGCCTTAGAAAATTTTTAACATTATAATAGTCGGTGAAACGCGGGAGCGTTTTTGTTTGCGAAATATCGCAAACCCCTATGAAAACAATGTTTTCATAGACCGACATTATTGCAATCATGCGTGGCTTTCAAGCCGTTTGCTTGAAAGTTGCGGAATGATATTCCGCTTAAAACGGCATTCTGCCGTTTCCGCGACAATGATTATTATAGCAAACCAACAGGGGCGGGCATTACGCCCACCCCTATCATTTTCGCTCAAAACTTAACATATGTGCCCGTAGCTCAGCTGGATAGAGTGTCAGACTCCGACTCTGAAGGTCATGCGTTCGAATCGCACCGGGCATACCAAAAAGAAAATCCTGTCGCAAGATAGGATTTTCTTTTTGTATTATTAATTTTTCATTATTCATCATTCATTATTCATTTCTTCGACAGGATTTTTAATGAATAATGAAACCGCTTCGCTGATGAATAATTAATAATTATGGAGGTTTTGCTTATGCAAAACTATTTATTATATTTCTTGAATTCAAGGGATTATATATGTCATCCAAACCATTCGATTCTTACAAAAAGAAAATCCTGTCGCAAGATAGGATTTTCTTTTTGTATTATTAATTTTTCATTATTCATCATTCATTATTCATTTCTGCGACAGGATTTTTAATGAATAATGAAACCGCTTCGCTGATGAATAATTAATAATTGAACTTCTTAATATGCCGTGGTATAATATCAATGGTGATGAAAATGAAAGAAAATTTTTTGATTGATAAATCAATAAACTTTGCGGCAAAAATTATAAAATTGCAGCAACATTTGACTAGAGATAAAAAAGAACATATCATATCTAAACAGATAGTCAGAAGCGGCACAAGCATCGGCACAAATATAAACGAAGCCAATTATGGACAAAGCAAGGCTGACTTTATATCTAAATTACATATTTCTTTGAAAGAAACTGCAGAAACAGAATACTGGTTAAGATTGTTGATTAAATCAGATCTGTTTTCGTTTGAAGAATGTGAGCCTCTGCTTAAAGATTGTCTTGAAATCAAAAGGGTTTTAATTTCTTCCATCAACACCGCAAAGAAAAACCAAAGCTAAACTCTTTTCGAACAAAAAAAGAAAGCAGACATACGCCTGCTCCTCTTTCGTTGAATTGATACTGATATGAATCCGCAATCAATCGTTGTATTTACACTTGCTGACGCAACATTATTTTCCACTTTAACATAACAGTTTTCGAATCAACTTGCATTTGCACAAGGTTTGAAACCCAACATAAAGTCAGGACAACGCAAGAAAATCATTCTCTGCACGAATACAAACGCTAATGCCGATACAAAACTGCACCCTTGTCACCGACATATCACAAACTCCATCCCGAAGGCTTGCGCCGACAGGTGCCGAAAAGGAATCCGTAAACATCAGCATCTGGATACAATTTTGTTTTAGCGCCTTTATTCTTGCCACCAAGAAATCAGCCCTTTGCGTATTGTGTCTTATGTCACACCTCATACGCCTGCACCAATGCATAATGGTTTGTTGTTCTAAGTTTACAGATACAAAACAGCACAAGACATCCCCTTCTTGTGCAATATGTGTATTCGCTAACTATAAAACACATAACAAGTATATACCTTATTTCTGATTTTGTCAATATCTAAATCTAATTTTAAATAATTATCTTAAAATCATTTCTGTTTTTTTGCTTAAATACTCAAAAAGACCGCCAGCAAGTGACGGTCTTTTTTGATATCTGCTATCGCAGAGATTGATTACTTAAGCTCTACAGTTGCGCCAACTTCTTCAAGCTGAGCCTTGAACTTTTCAGCGTCGTCCTTAGAAACAGCTTCCTTAAGAGTTGTGGGAGCGCCATCAACAGCAGCCTTTGCTTCAGCAAGACCAAGACCTGTGATTTCACGAACAGCCTTGATTACCTTAATCTTTTCAGCACCTGCAGCAGCAAGAACTACGTCAAATTCTGACTTTTCTGCACCGCTAGCTGCGCCATCAGCAGCACCTGCACCTGCAACCATAACGGGAGCAGCAGCAGAAACGCCAAATTCTTCTTCAAGAGCCTTTACGAGATCATTAATTTCTACAAGTGTAAGTGTTTTGATATCTTCAATCATTTTTGCTATATCAGCCATTTTTATTATCCTCCATAATAATTAATATTTCGGGACTTTAAGCCGCCCGTTGCTTTAAATTTACAAATTGAATTACTCGGCGCTTTCCATATTCTTTGCGATAGCGTCCAGAGTTCTTACGAGGCTTCCGATAGGTGCCTGCAAGCTGCCCATCATCTTTGAAATAAGTGTTTCCTTATTGGGGATGCTTGCGTAAACCTTAACCTCGTTTGCGTCAATAACTTTACCGTCAACGAAGCCTGCTTTGATTTCGAGCTGTTCGTTTGCTTTTGCAAATTCAACCAAAACCTTTGCAGGAGCAACAACATCTGTGCTGCTTGTAGCAAGAGCGGTAGGTCCATGAAGAACAGGGTCAAGACCCTCAAGACCAACCTCGTTTGCAGCAAAGCGAGTAAGAGTGTTCTTCACGATTGTGTATTCAACACCGGCTTCTCTGAGCTTTGCACGGAGCTCTGTATCCTGAGCAACAGTAAGACCACGATAGTCAGCAATAACGCCTGCCTGTGCTTCTTTCAGTCTTTCAACCAACTCAGCAACGATGGCCTTTTTGCTCTCTAAAACTTTTTCACTTGGCATAAATGAGTTTCCTCCTTTCGAAAATTAACAACTAATAAAATCATAAAAAAGCGCCTTTGGCGCTCGCCTGCGGCGGGCAGAAAAGGATACAGCTTTTTTCGTCCATATGCGTTTTTGCCATCCGCAGAAAATCACGCACGGACAATCTGAATTTTGTTTTTTATAATAGGAGTTTCCTATTATAAAACAAATAACCCTCACAGACATGCGAGGGTTATAGTACGTAAACAACAAACCAGAATTTGTAATTTCGTAAAATCCTCGGCAGGAATTATGGCGGGATGGCCACCTGCTGTCTGCGGAAATTATTTCATCAACTATGACATTTTACCACATAAAACGCCATATGTCAATAGAAATTTCAAAAATTATGCATCAATTTTGCCGGAGTTAATCTTGATGCCGGGGCCCATTGTAGATGCAACAGTCACTGACTTAAGGTACTGACCTTTAGCTGCTGACGGTTTTGCCTTAACGATTGCGCCCATAAGAGCGTTAAAGTTTTCAACAAGCTTGTCTTTTCCAAAAGACGCCTTGCCCAAAGGACAATGGATAATGTTTGTCTTGTCGAGACGGTATTCAATCTTACCGGACTTGATGTCAGCAACCGCACGTGTAACGTCGGGAGTAACAGTGCCTGCCTTGGGGCTTGGCATAAGACCTTTAGGACCAAGAACCTTACCGATTCTACCAACAACGCCCATCATATCTGGAGTTGCAACAACAACATCAAAATCAAACCAGTTCTCTGACTGGATTTTCTGAACCAGGTCTTCAGCACCAACGAAGTCTGCACCTGCAGCCTTTGCCTCATCAGCCTTGCCTTCACGAGCAAAAACAAGAACTCTAACTTCTTTACCTGTTCCGTTGGGGAGAACTACCGCACCTCTAACCTGCTGGTCAGCGTGACGTGAGTCAACACCCAGTTTAACGTGTATCTCAACAGTTTCGTCAAACTTTGCCTTGGCTGTCTGGCAAACCAGTTCCAAAGCGTCTGCAGCATCATAAAGCTTGCCTTTTTCAATAAGCTTAACGCTGTCTTGATATTTCTTACCTTTCTTCATTTATTCATTTCCTCCTAATGTGGTTCAGCAGAATACCTCAATTGTGTATTCCTCCCACTAATTTCGATTGACTAATTCTAAATAATTAGTCTTCTACGGTAACGCCCATAGATCTAGCTGTGCCCGCAATCATTGACATTGCAGCCTCAACTGATGCCGCGTTAAGGTCGGGCATCTTCTGCTCAGCAATCGCCTGAAGGTCAGCCTTTGAAAGCTGAGCAACCTTTGTCTTGTTCGGAACGCCACTACCGCTCTGAATTTTGCAAGCCTTTTTAATAAGAACTGCAGCAGGCGGAGTTTTTGTAATGAACGAGAAAGATCTGTCCTGGTAAACAGTGATAACAACAGGGATAACAAGACCTGCATCCTTTGCTGTTTTTTCGTTGAACTGTTTACAGAAGTCCATGATGTTTACACCGTGCTGACCGAGTGCGGGACCAACCGGAGGAGCCGGTGTAGCCTTACCTGCCTCAATCTGTAATTTGATGTAACCTGTAATTTTTTGCGCCATTCTAATGACACCTCCCTTTCACAAACGTGGTAATATCGGGAACGGAGCTTTTCTCCGCCCCTCCCACCTATCCGCAATGCGGATATATATAAACGGCATTTTGCCGTGTGGGAAACTAATTTCTAGCTTAATGCTTCTACCTGATTGAACTCAAGCTCAACATCAGTATCTCTGCCGAACATTGAAATCTTGGCTTTGATTTTCTGTTTATCCATAACAATGGCGGTAATCACGCCAACAAAGCCTTCAAGCGGACCATACTTAACCCGAATATTGTCGCCAACGTCAAAGCCAAAAGTAATTGTTTTCTTTTCAAGACCAATGGCAGCAATTTCTTCGTCGGTAAGGGGAACAGGCTTGGAGCCCGGCCCTACAAAGCCCGTAACGCCACGGCAGTTGCGAACAACATACCAGCTTTCGTCGGTCATAATCATTTTGATAATAACATAGCCGGGGAAAACCTTGCGCATAACAGTCTTCTTTTTGTCGTCTTTAATTTCGACAACCTCTTCCATCGGAACGCTGATTTCCTGTATTACATCCTGCATATTGCGATTTTCAATAGTTTTTTCAATATCGGCTTTTACCTTGTTTTCATAACCTGAGTAGGTGTGAGCAACATACCATTTTGCCTCTTTAGACATAATTTACGTAACGCTCCTTTCACTCCTGTTATCTGTTAATTAATGTGGCCATTCCCAAACCAAACAGCCAGTCTAAAATCCAGATTATTGCACCGACAATCAAAACGAAAATAAGCACAATCAATGTGTTGTTTCTTATCTTTTTGAACGATGGCCATACAACTCTTTTGATTTCTGCCTTCATATCAATGAACCAATCCTTGATTCTTGCGAATACATTTGGTTTCTTTTCCATTTCAATTTACCTCTTACTTTCGTAAAATTACTTTGTTTCCTTATGAAGTGTATGCTTTTTGCAGAATCTGCAGTACTTGTTCATCTCAAGTCTGTCAGGATCGTTCTTCTTGTTCTTCATTGTGTCATAGTTTCTTTGCTTACATTCTGTGCAAGCCAATGTGATTTTTACTCTCATTTTTTTCACCCTTTCTGTATATCCCGTCGGAAGGTTTATGCCTGCCGAAATTTTTACTTCTTAAAAATTGTGTTTTTTCACAACACAAATAAAGCCTCTTTTCAGAGGTAGATATATATTATCATAATTTTCAAGCCTTGTCAATGGTTTTTTGGAATTTTTTTGGTTCAAGAGCATATTCACTATACACTCCACAATATATTGTATAAACAGATATATGCGCCTCACAATCGCATAGATGAAGGAGGTTTCTATGAAACAAGTCATCAATATCTCATCAGTATTTATCGGTCTTGTTATCGGCGCCGGATTTGCCTCAGGCAGAGAGATTTTTGAATATTTCAATCTCCCTTCCACATCGGATTCTACCGGAATTGCGATTGCCACCGTCAGTTTTGGAGCTATCTGTTATATTATAATGCAACTTGCTCAAAGATACCGTTGCTCTGACTTTGACAGTTTGCTGGGGTTGGTTTCGGGGCGTTTTGCACCGTTGGTTCGGATTTTTATGTTCTCATATATGTTCTGTGGGTTTTTTATAATGATGTCCGCTTGCGGTGCTCTGGCAGAGAACAGTTTCGGCGTTTCATCACAATACGGAATATGGTTCCTTGCCCTTGTATGTTTCTGCGTTTTCTCCTTTGATATGAAAGGGCTTGTAGCATTTAACTCCGTTTTGGTGCCCTTGATGATTGCCGGAATGATTTTTATTTGTCTTTTTTCGTTGTTTAAGCCCTTACCGGCATTTGCTCTGTTTGACAGAATTAAAACAAATCCGCTGATTTCTGCCCTTTGCTATGTCAGTTACAACACAATTACTGCCGGTGCCGTTCTGGTTCCTTTATCAACAACAGCAAACAAAAAGCAGTTGCTCGGTGCATCAGCGGTCAGTGGTAGTGTTCTTGGTTTGCTGATTTTCATTGTCTGGCTGACAATGAATGCCTTTTTTGACCGTTTGCTGCTTTCTGAAATGCCACTTCTGGAGATTGCGGCAACCAGTGGAAAATTCACCATATACATATATACCCTTGTGCTTTTTATGGCGCTTTGCACTACTGCCGTATCCCAGGGATTTGGCATTTTGTCAGAATTTCACTTTGCAAAAAACTCACATCGCATTTTGGCCGCCGGAACTCTTTGTATCCTTGCGGTGCCTTTTGCCGGCTTCGGGTTTTCTGCTCTTGTATCCAATTTATACTCTGCTTTCGGGTATATGGGGCTTATATGGACAGGTATAATAATTAAGCAATATATTAAGCCGTGAGTAGCAAATTCTCACGGCTTAACTGATAATCTTTGTTATTTGTTTTTTGCAAGCTCTGCAATTTCCATAGGGTCAGAGATTATTACATCCGCACCTGCGTTACGGAGTTCCTCTTCGTCACGGAAACCCCAGAGGACACCGACTGAATAAAGTCCTGCATTTTTTGCAGTTTCAATATCCGTTGCGGTATCTCCTATGTAAAGACATTCAGCGCGTGCAACACCAAAATCCTCTACTATCTCAAAGACAGATTCCGGGTCCGGTTTCAAAGCCTTCCCCTCTCTTGCGCCAATGCACAAATCAATAAGCCCTTCTTCAAAAAGTTCATCTGCGACCTTTTTGGCAGTAACATCATCCTTGTTTGAAAGAATTGCTGTTTTGATTCCTGCAGTCTTTAGTTCCTTGAGCATTGGAATAATTCCATCATAAGCACAGGTAAGGTACATAAAATCATTATCATATTTATTCATATACCATTTGTGTATTTCATCAATATTATCGGGCTCAACGCCACGGAATTTAAGCATTCTCTCGATCAGAACACGCGAACCGTTTCCAACCAGTCTTTTATATTTTTCTGTGGGAATGGTCATGATTCCAAAATTTTCAAGAGTTATGTTCCCAAAATATGAAATAGTATCAATGGTATTAACCAACGTACCATCCATATCAAAAATACAAAGTTTTATCATAAAATCCCTTTCTGATACAAAATGGTTTCTGCCAACTTGTCAATAAACCATATTATTTTTAACAGAATAAATGGCGGCTCAAAATAAGAGCCGCCACCGTTTTGCAAATATTTTATACAAGCTCCAGAATCGAAATCTCAGCTGCGTCGCCGCGTCTGGGACCAACCTTCATAATTCTTGTATAACCACCGTTACGCTCAGCATATTTGGGAGCAATTTCTGCAAATAACTTTGTCACAACGTCTTCCTTGGTGATGAACGCAAGTGCCTGACGTCTTGTGTGAAGAGTGTTCTTTTTGCCGAGTGTAATCATTTTTTCTGCCAACTTCTGAACTTCCTTAGCTCTGGTAGTTGTTGTTTCAATTCTACCTGCTTCAAGGAAAGAAGTTGTCATGCTTCTTAACATTGCTATTCTCTGATCAGTGGGTCTTCCCAACTTTCTCTGGTGTGCCATACTATCACCTCTTTCAATAAAATGCTTCAACTAAAGGTGTAAACCTTCAGGAAATTAATCTTCGTTTGTAGTAAGTGCAAGGCCAAGGCTGTCCAGCTTTGCAATAACCTCTTCAAGCGATTTGCGACCAAGGTTTCTCACCTTCATCATATCGTTTTCGCTGCGGTTTGTCAAATCCTGAACGGTGTTGATTCCTGCACGTTTCAAACAGTTGTAAGAACGCACCGAAAGATCAAGTTCTTCGATTGTTGTCTCTAAAACCTTTTCCTTCTTGCTTTCTTCTTTTTCAATCATTATTTCTGCATTCTTTGCACTTTCAGATAAATCTATGAAAAGATTTAAATGCTCGTTGAGTATCTTCGCTCCCAAACTTACTGCATCGGGGGGATTGATTGTTCCATCAGTCCACACCTCAAGCACAAGCTTGTCATAGTCTGTAATCTGACCAACTCGGGTGTTGTCAACAGTATAATTAACCTTCATAACAGGTGTATAGATTGAATCCACCGGAATTACGCCTATAACAGGCTGAAGAAGCTGCTTGTTTCTGTCTGCAGAAACATAGCCACGACCATGGTCAATGACGATTTCCATAAACAGCTTTGCGTCCTCGTTGAGCTTTGCAATGTGTAAATCACCGTTGATAATTTCAACATCCGAATCACACTTGATATCACGAGCACAGATGTCTCCTGCGCCCTCATGATTGATGTAAATTGTCTTGGGACCGTCTGAATGAAGCTTAATCGCCAGCTTCTTTATGTTGAGGATAATCTCCGTAACGTCCTCTGCAACACCGGGAATTGTGGAAAATTCGTGTAAAATTCCGTCTATCTTAACAGAATTTACAGCCACGCCCGGAAGGGATGAAAGGAGAATTCTTCTGAGCGAATTACCCAAAGTTGTGCCGTATCCTCTTTCCAAAGGCTCTACAACAAACTTGCCATAGCTATTGTCATCTGATACGTGAACACATTCAACTCTTGGCTTTTCTATTTCTATCATATTTAGCCCTCCTACTCAATTTCTTTAACACAGGGATAACAGAAAATGCGTATCCCACAAGGCGAAACCTTGTTTCACTTTCCGAACATATTTTTCTGTAATGTCCATCAGGGCTGTGCAAATTTTATGAACCTGCCGCAAAACGCGGCAATTTTTCGGATACAGTTTATTATTTGCTGTAGAATTCGACAATGAGATGTTCTTCAACAGGATAATCGATATCGTCTCTCTCAGCAAGAGCAACAACTCTGCCTTCCATTGTATCCTTATTCATATCAAGCCACTTGGGAACAATAACATCCTGTCCCATCAAAGTGGTGAACTTAACACTGCTGCGACTCTTTTCACGAACAGAAATTACATCGCCGGGCTTTACCAAATAAGAAGGAATGTTTACCTTTTTGCCATTAATCAAAAAGTGAGCATGAGACACAAGCTGTCTTGCTTCTCTTCTGGTGTTTGCCAAACCAAGACGGAATATAACATTGTCAAAACGCGACTCCAGAATCTGGAGGAGCATTTCACCTGTAATGCCATCCTTCTTAGTTGCATCAAGATAGTATTTATGAAACTGCTTTTCGAGTACGCCATAGATAAACTTCAGCTTCTGCTTTTCGTTCAACTGCTGGCCGTATTCAGATTTCTTTCTTCCGGCTTTAAGCGGGTTTCTGTTTGAGCTCTTATGAACGCCCATAACACCCGGCTCAATTCCTAAAGCCCTGCATTTTTTCAATACGGGCTGCATATTTTTAGCCATGCTTTTTACCTCCTTTTAACGCATTCAACACACATTACACTCTTCTTCTCTTGGGGGGTCTGCAACCGTTGTGAGGAATAGGTGTAACATCCTTAATCATATTAACCTCAAGCCCTGCAACCTGAAGAGCACGAATAGCTGCTTCTCTGCCGCTGCCAGGACCTTTTACATATACTTCTACATATTTAAGACCGTGTTCCATTGCTGCCTTTGCAGCTGTTTCTGCTGCCATCTGTGCAGCAAAAGGAGTGCTCTTCTTTGAACCTCTGAAACCTAAACCACCTGCTGATGCCCATGAAATAGCATTTCCTGCAACATCTGTAATGGTAACAATTGTATTGTTAAAGGTTGACTTGATATGAGCCGCACCACGTTCAATATTTTTCTTTTCTCTACGACGTCTGGTTTTCTTGACTGCCTTTGCCATAGTAACTTTCACCTCCTGATTTTAACGGAGCCTATACGTTTGTCCGTAAAGACACAGTTTCAATACAAATATTATTTCTTTTTGTTAGCCATAGTTTTTCTAGGGCCTTTTCTGGTTCTTGCGTTTGTCTTTGAACGCTGTCCTCTTACAGGAAGGTTTTTCCTGTGGCGAAGACCTCTGTAACAGTTGATTTCAATGAGACGCTTGATATCAAGAGCGATATCACGACGGAGATCACCTTCAACATTGTAATTGTCGATCTCTGCTCTGAGAGCTGAAACCTCGTCTTCAGACAAATCGCGAACTCTCGTGTCGGGATTTATGCCTGTAGCTGCCAAGATTTTCTTTGATGTGGAAAGACCTATACCGAAAATATAGGTAAGACCAATCTCTACTCTCTTCTCATTTGGTAAGTCAACACCTGCAATACGTGCCATACTTTCATTCACCTCCGAATAATTTTTCTTTTTGAAAAGTGTAATGCGGAGCAGAATTTCACTTATCACGAAGAGTTTCTTCGCTTTCATAAGCTTAAACTAATTGGCGAATAAGCCTGACTCTGCTCTCACAAGTTTAATGATTTTTCACAATTAGCCCTGTTTCTGTTTGTGACGGGGGTTTTCGCAAATAACCATAACCTTGCCTTTTCTCTTGATTACTTTGCACTTTTCACAAATAGGTTTAACTGAAGGTTGTACTTTCATTATTCCTTCACCTCCTAAAAAAGTTACGATAGCTTGTGCACACGCACACAACTAACCGAATTATTATATCACCAAATTCACATTATGTCAAGCACTGTAACTAACATTTCTTTTAAATTATTTCCATAATTTTCACACGTTAAACAAGGATATAATTATGAAAATATCCCAAAAACAGTATTTGCATAACAGAAAATGATGGTATAACCTTGCTTGCTTTGTGGCGTTTTATCATCTTGAGATAAAACTTAAAAGTTTAATTATTTTGCTCTCCAGGTAATTCTGCCCTTTGTCAAGTCGTAAGGAGAAATCTCTACTGTAACCTTGTCGCCGGGTAAAATTCTGATGTAATGCATTCTCAGCTTACCTGAAATATGAGCCAGGATTTTATGACCGTTTTCAAGCTCCACCTGAAACATTGCATTCGGCAGTGCCTCAAGCACTGTACCTTCAACCTCCAATACATCTTCCTTTGCCATAATGTCACCTCCCTGATATATAATAACTAATAATTGTCAGCATTTTGTCGCATATATTACTCAACAACTACACCTGTGTGCTGATTTCTTCAAATTCTAAAACAGCACGTCTGAGTTCGGCGTTTGTAACCTTTGTTCCTTCCGCAAGCTTGCCCGCAATATAATCACTGGCTTCACCTGTAGATTTTATATGCTTTAGCTTTTTCTTTTTTGGCTTATCCACCTTGTGTCTATCGCCATCGCAAATACAGGCATAATTCCCCTCGACATCCATAATAATATAGTGTCTGCCACTGTCTCTGCCCATCTTTGACAATACTATATCGCCCACATTAAAAATATCATCCATAAATTGTATACCTCATTATATGATTTACAGATTATTTCCTATTCGCATAAAGTTAACAGAAACGGCTCACCGTTGGTAACAAGAACACTGTTCTCGTAATGAGCTGCAAGTTTGCCGTCCTGTGTCAGAACCGTCCAGTCATTGTCTGCTACATAAATCTCCCGTGTTCCTGCATTGACCATAGGTTCAATTGCCAAACACATACCAGGTCTGATTCGCACCCCTCTACGACCGGGAGCTACGTAGTTGGGAATCTCCGGTTCTTCGTGCAATTCCCTTCCAATTCCGTGACCGCAGTATTCACGCAGAACACTAAATCCGTTATCCTCAACATATTTTTGAATTGCTCCTGAAATATCCGATATCCGATATCCGTCTTTTGCAAATTTTATACCCTCAAAAAAACTTTCACAGGTCACATCTATAAGCTTTTGTGCCTCATCCGATATGTTGCCTACCCCGAATGTGCGGGCAGCATCCCCGTGATACCCCTTATAGCAGGCACCAACATCAAAACTGACTATGTCACCGTCTTTAAGAATTCTCTTTCCCGGAATTCCATGGATAACCTCATCATTAATACTGGCACATACACTTCCGGGAAAGCCGCCGTAGCCCTTGAATGAAGGAACGCAACCCTGGCTTCTTATATATTTTTCGGCAGCCTTGTCAAGTTCTAAGGTTGAAACTCCGGGCTTTGTAAGCTCTTGTAAAAGCTTCAGCGTTTCACCGGTAACACGACCCGCTGCCTTCATAAATTCAATTTCATATTTCGATTTAATGGTAATCATTTTATATCTCCAAGGAGAACTAATCCTCCAATGCCGCTATCACTGCTGCCGTTGTATCTGCTATTTCTTCCTGACCGATTGCGGTCTTCAGCATATTGCGGTCTGCATAAAATTTTTTAAGTGGCGCTGTCTGCTCATAATATGTTTCAAGGCGCTGCTTAATAACTTCCGGCTTATCGTCTTCTCTTGTTGTGAGAACACCGCCGCAGTTGTCGCACACACCCTCGGTCTTTGGTTTTTTATGCATTTTGTGATAAGAATTTCCGCATTTCTTGCACTCAAGTCTGCCCGCAAGTCTTTCAATTATCTTTTCGTCTTCTACCTCAATGGTAAGAACCGCATCTACACTAATCCCCGATTTATCAAGTGCTTCAGCCTGGTTGAGTGTTCGGGGAAAGCCGTCAAGAATAAAGCCCTTTTTACAGTCTTCTTCACTCAATCTTTTTTTCACAATATCAATCATCACATCATCGGGAACAAATTTCCCATCATTAATGTATTTTGCCGCAAGTTCTCCCAATGCTGTTCCGTCAGCAATGTTCTTTCTTAGAATAGCACCGGTTGAGATTGTAGGTATATCATAATGTTTACTTAAAGCTTCTGCCTGTGTGCCTTTTCCTGCACCCGGAGCAGCAAGTATAATAAGATTCATTATTCAGGTCACGCCTTTCCGTAAAAAACATAAATTTAAACCTATATTAAAGTATAATCCAAATCCTTACAATTTATGATTGTCCGATAAAAACTCCACAAGGGGCTGCCTTAAATCGCATTTGCGTTAAGGCATCCCCTGTAAAGTTCAGGACATATGTCCTATTATTCCAAAAATCCCTTATAGTGTCTCATAAGCATCTGAGACTCAAGCTGATTTACTGTTTCAAGAGCAACCCCTACAACGATGATAAGTGATGTGCCACCGATTGCAAAGTTGTTGATGTTGAGCCCGATATTCATAAAAATCGGAACAACAGCAATAAAGCCAAGGAAAATTGCACCCGCAAGTGTAATCTTTGAAAGAACTCTGCTTATGAAATCCGATGTGGGACGCCCGGGACGAATACCCGGGATAAATCCACCATTCTTCTTCATATTGTTAGCCATTTCAATCGGATTGAACTGAATAGCTGTGTAAAAATATGTGAAGAAAATAATAAGGAAGAAATATACAACTGCATAAACCCAATGGTCTGGTGAAAGATATCTGAGGAAACCACCCCAGAATCCAGGGTCACCCGCCTGGATTCCACAGAACGATGCGATCGTTCCAGGGAATGACATAATAGACATAGCAAAGATTATAGGCATTACACCAGCCGATGCAACCTTAATCGGAATGTGTGTGTTCTGTCCGCCATACATTTTTCTTCCTACAACACGCTTTGCATACTGAACAGAAATTCTTCTTTCAGCATCATGCATAGCAACAACAAATGCGATAACAACAAGTGCAACAACAATCAAAACAATCGCGCCGATAACACTTGCTGTGCCGCCCAGCATATACTGGTAGAGAGATACAGCCATTGCAGGACCGCCCGAAACGATACCGGCAAAGATAATAAGGGAAATGCCATTGCCGACACCCTTCTCTGTAATCTGCTCGCCAAGCCACATAAGGAATGCTGTACCTGCTGCAAATGTAGTAACAACCACAACAGCGGTCCAAAAACCGGGGTTTACCACCGCTCTATAGCTATCAAGCAGAAAATAAAGTCCGATAGCCTGGATAAGTGCGAGAACAACTGTGGCTGCTCTCTGAATCTGCGCAATTTTTTTCCTGCCTTCTTCGCCCTCCTTCTGCAGTCTTTCAAGCGCAGGAATTGCCACGCACAAAAGCTGCATAATGATTGACGCATTAATATAAGGCGTAATACTCATTGCAAAGATTGTTGTATTTTGAAAAGCACCGCCAGATACCACATTAATGAAACCGAGAAGCGAGTTGTTTGTGCTAGCAAAAATCTGCTCCAACTGTGTGGGATCAAGCATCGGAACCGGAATCACAGAACCGAGACGGAAAATTATAAGCATACCAAGGGTATAAAATAGTTTCTTTCTCAGGTCTGCAACCATCCAGGCATTCCTAATTGTTTCAAACATTTATACCACCTCAACCTTTCCGCCGGCAGCAATAATCTTTTCTTCAGCTGTTTTACTGAATCTTTTTGCCTTAACAGTGAAAGCCTTGTTAACTTCACCGCGACCAAGGATAACAACACCATCACAAATCTTTGAAATGATGCCATTCTCCTTAAGAACCTCTGCTGTAACTTCTGTGCAGTCCAGCTTGTTAAGAACTTCTACGTTAACAGAAACGAACTTCTTTGCAAAGATGTTTGTAAAGCCACGTTTGGGAAGTCTTCTGTAAATAGGCATCTGTCCACCTTCGAAACCAGGACGAACACCGCCGCCACTGCGGGCATTCTGACCTTTATGGCCCTTACCTGCTGTTTTGCCGTTACCGCTACCGTGACCTCTGCCTACTCTGAAATTATTCTTCTTTGAGCCTTCGCTCGGAGATAATTCATGAAGTTTCATTGAGTACACCTCCTCTTTATTTTTTATCAATATTTGAGACGCTCAAGATTACGCCTCTTCAACTGCAACCAGATGAGAAACCTTAAAGATCATACCTCTGATTTGAGGATTGTCGGGTTTCTCAACACACTGATGGAGCTTTCTGAGACCCAGAGCTTCAACAGTTGCTATCTGATCCTTTTTGCAACCAATTGTACTTTTTACAAGTGTTACTTTCAATGTGTTAGCCAAGGATAAAACCTCCTATCTTTCTTGGTTGTAACCGGTTTTTAGCCCAAAATCTCTTCAGGCTTCTTACCTCTCAGCTTTGCAACCTCTTCTACACTCTTAAGTGCAGCAAGCGCCTGAACTGTTGCAGATACAACATTCTTGGGGTTGTTGCTTCTGAGACACTTTGTTCTGATATCACGAATACCGGCAAGCTCAAGAACCGCACGAACGGGACCACCTGCGATAACACCGGTACCTTCTGCTGCGGGCTTAAGAAGAACTCTGCCTGCGCCAAATTCGCCGATGATTTCGTGAGGAATGGTAGTGTTTACCATAGGAACTGTAATCATATTCTTCTTAGCCTCGTCGATACCCTTGCGGATAGCATCCGGAACTTCGGCTGCCTTACCCATACCGTATCCAACATGACCGTTTTCGTCACCAACTACTACCAGGGCACTGAATCTGCTTGTTCTACCACCCTTTACAGTCTTTGATACACGATTAAGAGAAACTACTTTTTCCTTTATGTCAAGCGTACTTGCATCAATACGCTCCTGCTTTTTGGTTATCTCTACTCTTTCTGCCATTGTTTTTCACCTCTTTCAAAAACTGACTTTCAATGTAATCCACCGGTAAACCGGTCTGTGCAAATTGATACTGCGATTTTACAATATTAGAATTCCAAACCGCCTTCACGGGCACCTGCTGCAACCTCTGCAACTCTGCCGTGGAATACGTATCCACCTCTGTCAAAAACAACAGTCTTGATGTTTGCATCAAGTGCCTTCTTTGCAACAGCCAGACCAACCGCTTTAGCAGCTTCTTTGTTGCCACCATAGTTTGCCTTGAGCTCTGCATCCAAGGTTGATGCAGATACCAAAGTTTTGCCGGTTGTATCATCAATTACCTGTGCATATATATTCTTAAGACTTCTGTAAACACAAAGTCTGGGTGTTGTGCTTGTGCCCGAAACTTTTTTACGAACTCTTGCATGTCTTGCACGTCTTGCTTCTTCGCTGTTCTTTCTTTTAATCATTCTAAATTGCACCTCCTTGTGGTTTAGTATGAATCTCGCTGTAATGAATAGTTATCATTATGCAGCCAAAACCTGTATGTGAAGAAATCTATTATTTCTTCTTAGCACCTGTTTTACCTTCTTTTCTTCTGATAACTTCATCAACGTACTTAATACCTTTACCCTTATAAGGTTCAGGCGGTCTCTTTTCTCTTACCTGTGCGGCAAACTGACCAACCTTCTGTTTGTCATAACCTGAAATGATAATCTGGTTAGGCTGAGGAACATCAATTTTAATGCCATCAGGCTCTTCCATCTCAACCTGGTGTGAATAACCAAGGTTCATAACAAGCTTGTTTCCCTGCTTTGCTGCTCTGTAACCAACACCGTTGATTTCAAGGTTCTTTGTATAACCTTCTGAAACACCGATAACCATGTTAGCCACAAGAGTACGTGTAAGACCGTGGAGTGCTCTGTGTTCCTTAGCGTCTGATGGACGTTCAACAACAACTGTGCTGCCGTCAATCTTGATAATCATATCAGCTGACATTGTCTGAACAAGAGTGCCCTTGGGACCCTTAACTGTAATTTCATTGTTTTCACCTATTTTAACATCAACACCTGCAGGTATTGTAATAGGCTGCTTTCCTATACGAGACATTTGATCTTCCTCCTTTCTTACCAAATAAATGCGAGAACTTCACCGCCAACGTTCTGGCGACGAGCTTCTTTATCTGTCATAATACCCTTAGATGTAGAAATAATAGCAATACCCAAACCCTTCAATACCTGGGGCAGTTCATCCTTTGATGCGTATATTCTGAGACCGGGCTTTGAAACTCTCTTAAGACCGGTAAGAACTTTCTGCTTGTTCTCAGCATACTTAAGCGTTACACGAATAATACCCTGTGTGCTGTCATCAATATACTCAACTGATTTAACATATCCTTCATCAAGCAAAATCTGTGCAATAGCCTTTTTCATATTTGATGCAGGAATATCAACTGTCGCATGTCTTGAATCGTTTGCGTTTCTAATTCTTGTCAGCATATCTGCTATCGGATCTGTGATGTGCATATTTATCCTCCTTTTTATCGGATTTTGTGAGTCAGTTTGGTTATCCGAATCCAAAAATTTTAACCACTTGACTCTCCTAATTGAATTTTTTATTTCTCAGTCAGAACTTTCTGTATCTTACCAGGATGCTTTCTTTACTCCGGGGATCTGGCCCTTGTAAGCCAATTCACGGAAGCAGATTCTGCAGATACCAAACTTACGAAGGTAAGCGTGGGGTCTGCCGCAGATTTTGCATCTGTTGTATTCACGGGTAGAATACTTTTGTTCTTTCTGCTGCTTTAAAACCATAGCTTTCTTTGCCATAAGCTTTAATCTCCTCCATTTCTGAGATGTTGGATGGACAATTTTGTTATCCCTTTTTTATCTGGTAAAAGGTGCACCCATCAGTGTCAGAAGCTCACGAGCCTCTTCATCTGTCTGTGCTGTTGTAACAAAAATGATATCCATTCCGCGAAGTTTATCAATCTTATCATAGTCTATTTCAGGGAAAATAAGCTGTTCTTTGATACCCAGAGAATAGTTACCTCTGCCATCAAATGAATTGGGGTTGATACCTCTGAAGTCACGAACACGGGGAAGAGCTGCATTGAACAGTCTGTCAACGAACTCATACATCTTCGAACCTCTGAGAGTTACCTTACAACCAATGTTCATACCTTCTCTGACTTTAAACTGGGCTACAGACTTTCTTGCCTTTGTTATAATCGGCTTCTGACCTGTAATCAAAGCAAGATCGTTCATAGCGTAATCAATAGCCTTTGAGTTTTCTTTTGCTTCACCCACGCCGATGTTGATAACAACCTTGTCAAGCTTGGGAATCTGCATAACACTCTTATATTCAAATTTCTTCATAAGAGCGTCCTTAACCTCTTTTGTATAACGTTCTTCAAGTCTCATTATACGTTGCCTCCTTTCTTGAATGATTATTATTCAGCAAATGTTTCTCCGCACTTTTTGCAGTAACGAACATGTGTTCCGTCCTCCAGAACCTTTCTGCCAACACGTGTTGCGGCATTGCACTTAGCGCAGATGTTCATTACCTTGCTTGCGTATATGGGAGTTTCCTGGTTGATAATACCACCAGCTTCGCCCATACGGCGGGGTTTCTTATGCTTTGTTGCAACTGAAACACCTTCAACGATAACTGTACGCTTTTCGGGGTTTACTGACAATACTTTACCTTTCTTGCCCTTGTCCTTACCTGAAAGCACTACAACCTTATCTCCGGTTTTAACATGCATCTTTGTACTCATGTTTTTTCCTCCTTTCGCAATTACTCAGGAATTACAACTTTAGTTATGCGGTTTTATTTCCGCTTATCCGGGCGTTTCGCAATTAAAGTGAAAATCTCCCGGAACTTATTGGTATTTATTACAGAACCTCAGGAGCAAGAGACAAAATTTTCATATAGTCCTTTTCACGAAGTTCTCTGGCGATGGGGCCAAAAATACGAGTTCCACGGGGGGTTTTGTCGTCCTTGATGATAACTGCTGCGTTTTCATCAAACTTAATCTTAGAACCGTCAGCTCTTTTTATACCCTGAACACTGCGTACTATAACTGCTTTAACAACATCACCTTTTTTTACAGCGCCACCGGGAGCTGCCTTCTTTACAGAAGCCACGATAACATCACCAATGTTGCCGTAACGACGGTATGAACCGCCAAGAACACGGATACACATAAGTTCTTTTGCACCGCTGTTGTCAGCTACCTTCAGCAAAGTCTGCTGTTGTACCATAATGGATTTCCTCCTATCCTTAAATCATAGTTTGCGGAAAAGCCAATTTATTTAGCTTTTTCAACGATTTCAACCAGTCTCCATCTTTTGTCCTTTGACAAAGGTCTGGTTTCCATTACTTTTACCTTATCACCTATGCCACACTCATTGTTTTCATCGTGAGCCTTCAGCTTGTAGGTGTTCTTCATAACCTTTTTGTATACGGGGTGCTTTACGCTATCCTTAATTGCAACAACGATTGTCTTATCCATTTTGTCGCTGACAACTTCACCGATACGGGTTTTGCGATAGTTACGCTTTTCTTCCATTAGACCTTACACCTCCTACTGATTTATGTTGGCATTAAGGCCAAGCTCTTGTTCTTTCAGAACTGTCTTAAGCTTAGCAATATCCTTCTTAACTGCAACGATTCTCATGGGATTGTCAAGCTGATTCATTGCATTCTGAAAACGAAGGTTAAAAAGCTCTTCCTTAAGGTCCTGAATTTTATCAACGATTTCCTGTGCTGAAAGGTCTCTGATCTCATTTATTTTCATTACATTTCACCTTCCATTTCCTGATCGGCTTTTCTCACAAACTTGCACTTGAGAGGAAGCTTGTGCATAGCAAGACGCATAGCCTCACGAGCTACTTCTTCGCTTACGCCGCCGATTTCAAATAATATTCTGCCGGGCTTAACAACCGCTACCCAGTATTCCGGTGAACCCTTACCACTACCCATACGAGTTTCAGCAGGTTTCTCTGTTACGGGCTTGTCAGGGAATATCTTAATCCAAACCTGACCACCTCTTTTTGTATAACGTGTCATAGCAATACGGGCTGCCTCAATCTGGTTGCTTGTAATCCAAGCAGGTGACTGAGCCTGAAGACCAAACTCGCCGTATACAACTTTGTTGCCACGCGAAGCCTTACCCTTCATTCTACCACGCATAACTCTTCTGTATTTAACTCTTTTTGGTGATAACATTATCTTTTTCCTCCTTCCGCTTTTTTGGCAGGAGCTTTTGTTTCCTTTACTTTTTTGTTTTCAGCAAGAACTTCACCCTTGTAAATCCAAACCTTAACACCGAGTTTACCATATGTGGTGTCTGCTTCAGCAAAACCGTAATCAATATCTGCACGAAGTGTCTGCAGCGGAATTGTACCCTCGTGATACTGTTCTGTACGAGCGATTTCTGCACCGCCTACACGACCTGAAACTGCAGCCTTGATACCTTTTGCACCAAGCTTCATTGTTCTTGCCATACACTGTTTCATAGCTTTTCTGAAAGAAATACGTCTTTCAAGCTGTGAAGCAATGTTCTCAGCAACCAACTGAGCACACAGATCGGGAGTCTTTACCTCAATTACATTAAGGATAACAGACTTACCTGTCAGTGCCTCAACGTCCTTCTTAAGCTTTTCGATTTCGCTACCGCCTTTACCGATAACAATACCAGGCTTTGCAGCGTGGATAGAAAGACGAATCTTATTTGCAAATTTTTCAATTTCGATTTTATCAACTCCGGCGAGATAGAGCTTTTTCTTAAGGAAAACTCTGAGGTTATAATCTTCTACCAGATTATCGCCGTAGTTCTTCTTGTCAGCGTACCAACGTGAATCCCAGTCTTTGATAACGCCAACTCGGATACCGTGGGGATTAACCTTCTGACCCATGCTAAATTACCTCCTTTTTCAATATTATTCCATTTCTTTAAGTTTCAAAGTGATGTGACTTGTCTTCTTGTTGATTCTGAAGGCGCGTCCCTGTGCTCTGGCCTGTACTCTCTTGAGTGTGGGGCCCTGATCAGCGAATACTTCTGAAACATAAAGATTTTCAACGTTCATATTGCAGTTGTTTTCAGCATTTGCCATAGCAGACCTCAACAACTTTTCAACAACCGGGCTTGCAGCCTTGGGTGTATTTCTAAGAATACCAAGGGCAACGCCAACTGGCTTGTTTCTTATTAAGTCTATAACTATACGCACCTTTCTTGGAGCGATGCGTACGTGAGTAACCTTTGCTACTGCTTCCATTGCTCTGCAGCTCCTTTCCTATTAATTAACAGAAAACTTAAGAATCTTGCGATTACTTAGAAGTTTTAGCACCTGCATGACCTTTGTAAGTTCTGGTTGGAGCAAATTCTCCGAGCTTATGACCTACCATATCCTCTGTAACATATACGGGAACATGCTTTCTTCCGTCATAAACTGCAATTGTGTGACCAACCATTTCAGGGAATATAGTAGATGCTCTTGACCAAGTTTTAATAACGACTTTTTCGTTCTTCTCGTTCATTGCTTCAATCTTTGCAATCAACTTCGCATCAACGAAAGGTCCTTTTTTAATACTACGACCCATGAAGTGACCTCCTTAAAATTATTTCGCGTTACGACGCTTAACGATAAACTTATCTGTCTTATTCTTCTTGTCTCTGGTTTTGTAACCGAGAGCAGGTTTACCCCAGGGAGTAACAGGTGAGGGTCTACCGATAGGTGACTTACCTTCACCACCACCGTGAGGATGGTCATTCGGGTTCATAACAACACCACGAACTGTGGGTCTGAAGCCCATATGACGCTTTCTGCCGGCTTTACCAAGGTTGATATTTTCATAATCTGTGTTGCCAACCTGACCTATGCTAGCACGACAGTCAAGACGAACAAGTCTAACTTCACCGGATGGAAGTCTTACCTGAGCATAGCCGTTTTCCTTAGCCATCAGCTGTGCAAAAACGCCTGCGCTGCGAACGAGCTGTCCGCCCTTGCCGGGATAAAGTTCAATGTTGTAAACAAGTGTACCAACAGGGATATCAGCAATCTCAAGTGTGTTACCGGGCTTGATATCCGCGCCCTTGCCTGATACAACTATGTCACCCTTCTTCAAAGAAACAGGAGCAATGATATATGTCCTAACTCCGTCTTCGTACTGAAGAAGTGCAATGTTTGCACTGCGGTTAGGATCGTACTCGATTGCGATAACTGTTGCGGGCATACCGTCTTTGTTTCTCTTGAAATCGATTACTCTGTATTTTCTCTTTGTACCGCCGCCGCGGTGTCTAACTGTTATTCTGCCGTATGAGTTACGACCAGCTTTGCTCTTGAGGGGACGAAGAAGCGCTCTTTCGGGTTCCTTCTTGTCGATTTCCTCGAATGTAGAAACAGTCATCTGACGCAGCGAAGGTGTTGTAGGATTATATTTTCTAATTCCCATTTTTACATCTCCTTAATCTACGATTTTTCGTGGCTTATTAGTTCTCGAACAACTCGATTGTCTTGCTGTCTGCTGTAAGCTTAACGATTGCCTTTTTCCAGTCAGCTCTCTTACCTATATGAACGCCCATTCTCTTGGTTTTGCCCATATAGTTGATTGTTGTTACCTTCTGAACTTTTACTTTGAAGATTTCTTCAACAGCCTTCTTAATCTGGATCTTGTTAGCAGCTGAGGCAACCTCGAAAGTGTACTTCTTATCTGCAACGCCTTCCATACTCTGCTCTGTAATGATAGGTCTTTTTATAATATCATGAGATGTCATTTTCATTATGCGTACACCTCCTCGAGTTTTGCAACTGCATCCTTAACAATAATGCACTTTGTAGACTTCAGCACCTCGTATGTGTTGATTGCTCCAACAAATGTTGTGTCAACACCTTCAATGTTTCTTGCTGAAAAAACAACGTTCTTGTCGTTCTCAGGAAGTACAATGAGGGCTTTTTCAGTAACGCCAAGGTTCTTAAGGATTTCAGCCATACGGCTTGTCTTGATTTCATCAAGTTTAAGATCTTCAAGAACGATGATGTCGCCGTCAATTACCTTTGAAGAAAGAGCTGACTTAAGAGCAAGTCTTCTAACCTTCTTGTTTACTGAGTATCTGTAATCTCTGGGCTTGGGACCAAGCGCTACACCGCCACCAACCCACTGTGGAGCACGGATACTACCCTGTCTTGCACGACCTGTGCCTTTCTGTCTCCAGGGCTTAATGCCACCGCCGCTGACTTCTGTACGAGTCTTTGTGCTCTGTGTGCCCTGTCTTTGATTTGCTAAGTAGTTTACTACTACTTCGTGCATAACGTCGGTTCTCACCTCTACGCCAAACACGCTATCATTTAATTCTATATCACCAACCTTAGCACCGGTTGTGTTATATAAAGCTACTGTAGGCATATCTTATATCCTCCTCTCTCTCAGCTTAGGCATTAGCCTTAACTGCGTTCTTAACTACCAACAATCCACCCTTGGGGCCGGGAACTGATCCCTTAACCAAAAGAAGGTTGCGTTCTGTATCTACCTTAACAAGACTGAGGTTCTGGATTGTAACCTTGTCTACACCATAATGTCCGGGGAGCTTTTTGCCCTTGAACACACGCGAGGGTGAAGAACAAGCACCCAATGAACCAGGGCCTCTGTGATAATGGCTACCGTGAGTCATAGGACCTCTGTGAGTTCCCCATCTCTTGATTGTGCCTGCATATCCATGACCTTTGCTGATGCCGGTTACATCAAGAATGTCGCCTGCTTCAAAAATATCAACCTTGATTTCGTCGCCAACATTCATTTCAGCTGCATTGTCAAGCTTAAGCTCTTTGAGATATCTCTTGGGAGCAACACCTGCTTTTGCAAAGTGACCCTTCATAGGCTTGTTTACTAACTTTTCTCTCTTGTCCTCGAAGCCAACCTGAACTGCAACATAACCGTCAACTTCAGCTGTCTTCTTCTGAACTACACTGCAGGGACCTGCTTCAATTACTGTAACAGGGATGAGTGCACCGTCTTCTGCAAAAATCTGTGTCATACCAAGTTTTTTGCCTAAGATTGCTTTTTTCATAATTTTTCCTCCTATTCACACGCATCGGTTTGAAATCAAACATACATGCGGGTTATTGGTTGACGTATTCCGCCAACATGACCATATTTTTTACCGAAAATACCCAAAACTATATCTTGAGCTCGATGTCTACACCTGCCGGCAAATCAAGGTGCTTAAGTGCGTCAATTGTCTTGGCGTTGGGTGCCAAAACGTCGATCAATCTCTTGTGAGTTCTCAGCTCGAACTGCTCACGACTGTCTTTATACTTGTGAACCGCTCTGAGGATTGTAACGACTTCCTTCTTTGTGGGGAGCGGGATAGGTCCTGAAACCTTAGCTCCTGTTCTCTTGGCTGTTTCAACAATCTTTTCAGCACTCTGGTCGATAAGATTGTGGTCATAAGCCTTAAGTCTGATTCTGATCTTCTCAGCTGCCATTGTTGTACCCTCCTTCAAAAATTACTTTTGATTTTCTTCCGCTGTGCCGGGCGTTTCGCACAGCTAAATAATAAAACCCGAACCTTTACTTTTGCTTTCACAAAGATGCGGTTTCGGGGCATAAACACAACACAATCCGAGCCCACCAGCATACTGAGCCCGTAAATCTTGCTGTATTCAATTGAAAGTGTGACCTTCCGCCCTGTTTTGAAAACCGGACAATCTCCTCCGAAATTTCCAGCACCCTGATAAATCAAGGTCTGCTACCTCCGGAATCATCGTATGTCTTTGTCACGCTCAACTATTATACTATAACTTTTCAATAAAAGTCAAGTACTTTTTTAAATTTTTCTTAATTTTTTTAACATTATTTTTTTCAGTCCAAGATGCATTATATAAAATAAGGAAGCTTTTGGTTTGAAAAACACAAAACGGATATGCCCAAATAGCATATCCGCATAACCACCCCTATAAATTTTCCGCAAGAAACCTTGAAAGTTCCTGAGCTGCTTGCTCCTCGTCGGCACCATTTATATTTAGTCTTATCTCATCTCCGCATTTGGCACCTATGGACATAACACCAAATATCTTTTTTGCATCAACCGATTTATCTCCCTTTTCTATTAATATTTCAGATGAAAACTCGGACGCTTTTTTTACCAAAAGCCCTGCCGGCCTTGCGTGAATTCCTACTTCATCTTTAATTTTATAAGTAATTTGCTTCATTATCCCTTAACCTCTTTTCAAAATATATTATCCTGTATAGTATATCCGAAAAAATTTTATTCAAACTATTGATTTTTTCAGAAAATCGTAGTATAATATGATGGTCTTGGAGAGGTGGTCGAGATGGTTTAAGGCGCAGCATTGGAAATGCTGTGTGCGTTTATAGCGCACCGTGGGTTCGAATCCCATCCTCTCCTCCAAAAAAATCCTATCATACGATAGGATTTTTTGTTTTGGAAAGCAGGGTTATTGTATTTTTTTATCTGAATTTTGCACATTTGTGCAAAGCGAAATTATTTCAATTCATTTGGTATGTAAATCATTTTCAAACACTTATTTAAAATTATATATTATATCATGTTGTCAGGTTCTAACAGCTTGTCTATTTCTTCCTCTGTCATAATATTCTCTTCAATTACTATATCACGAATGTTTTTGTTTTTATTAAGTGCTTGCTTAGCCAGAGAAGATGCTTTGGTGTAACCAATATATGGACAAAGCGCTGTAATGATGCTTATACTTCTGTCAAGGTTCGACTTGCACTGTATGGGATTAACTGTCAGTTCACTTACGCACTCTTTAACAAAAATCTCCACACCGTTGCACAATGTATCAAGAGATTCAAAAAGGCATCGAAAGATAATTGGTTCAAACGCATTCAATTCCAGCTGCCCTGCTTCTGATGCATACGTAATAGTGGTATCATTTCCTATTACATTAAAGCATATTTGATTCATAACTTCAGGAATAACCGGATTAATTTTGCCGGGCATAATAGACGAGCCATTCTGTTTAGGAGTAAGATTAATTTCTGCAAAACCCGTTCGTGGTCCCGAAGACATCAGTCTTAAATCATTTGAAATCTTGGAAAGTGTGGTCGCACATGATTTGATAATACCAGATACATATACAAAAGAATCAAGGTTTTGTGTTGCATCGACAAGGTCATCTGCCTGGACCAAAGGAAGGTTTGTAATTTCAGCCAGAATAGGCACTATAGTTTCTATATACTTCTGATCAGCATTGATGCCTGTACCTACCGCTGTACCACCCATATTAAGCTTTGCCATTTCACCTAAAGCAAGTGCAAATCGTTCCTTATCCCTCTTAATCGCAGATGCATATGCATGAAAAACTTGTCCAAAGCTAATCGGAACCGCATCCTGCATTTCAGTGCGTCCCATTTTAATAACATCCCTGTAATCGACAGCTTTTTCCATAAATGTATTATAAAGTGTGTCAAGCTGTTTAATAACCTTCTTTAAAAGTCTTATAGTTGTAATTCTGCCTGCACTAGGATATGCATCATTGGTAGATTGAGCGCAGTTTACATGATCATTAGGATGAACAATCTTATAGTCACCCTTATTACCGCCCAAAATTTCAATAGCACGATTTGCAATAACCTCGTTTGCGTTCATATTCAGAGATGTTCCCGCACCGCCCTGTATTGAATCCACAATAAAATATTCGACAAATTTTCCTTCAAGTATTTCCTCACAGGCTTTAGTTATTGCATCTGCAATCTTTTTTTCTATAACTCCTGCCTTTTCGTTAGCAATCGCTGCTGCTTTTTTAATCTCAGCTATGGCTTTTATCATCTCTGGATGCACCTTTGTGCCTGTAATTCTAAAATTTTCTGCTGCACGCAGTGATTGTACTCCGTAATAAGCATCAATCGGTACCTCTTTCATTCCAATTGAATCATATTCATTTCTAAATTGCATCATTGTAATTACCTCACCTAAAATTATTTTTTCTGCTCTTGATTTTATACCAATTTTGTTATATAATCAAATACATATTAAAATATATTATATATAATTCGAAAGTTATATGAGGTGGGCTTTATGTTTACTAATAAGCATTATATCATTGCTATCTATGAAGAAGGTAGTTTTTCCAAAGCGGCACAACGACTCTATGTTTCCCAACCATCACTTAGCGCTTCTGTCAAAAGAATAGAAGACCGAATTTCCTTGCCTCTATTTGATCGTTCGACTTCTCCCATTTCTTTGACTGAAGCAGGTCGGGAATATATACGCTATGCTCTTGAAATCAAAGAAAAAGAATATAGTTTTGAAAGATATATATCAGATTTCACCAATAGGGTTTGTGGTTCTGTCAAAATAGGTGGCAGCAGTCTGTTTGCATCTTTTCTGCTCCCCTTTATGATATCTAACTTTAATAGTATTTACCCTGATGTCACTTTTGAAATTGTCGAAGATAGTACAAAAAACCTTATGGAAAAACTCAGTCTTGGCACCATTGATATAATAATTGACAACGCTGTCATAGATAATGCTGCAATAAAATCAACTGTATATAAAACAGAAAATCTTATTTTGGCTGTTCCTCGTGATTTACCCATCAATGACAAATTGGCAAAATATCGTTTAAGTGCAAAAGATATTAAATCAGAAAAACATCTGTCAGATAAATACAACGTAGACCTTAAGCAATTTTGCGACTGCTCTTTTATTTTACTTAATCCGGAAAATGATACCGGCAAGCGTGCAAATATCCTTTTCAAAAAACATAACCTAAGACCAAAGACCATATTTTTTCTTGATCAACAAGTTACCGCATACAACATTTCCCGTACAGGTGCAGGCGTATCCTTTGTAAGCGATACTTTAATAAAATACACGGACACTGAAAAACAGCTATATTATTATAAGCTCGCTGACAAAGAAGTAACAAGAAAAATTTTTTTCTATCGAAAGAGTAACCACTATCTATCAACAGCATGCCAGAAGTTTATTGAACTTAATACAATGGAACAATAGCAGCTTGTTGCGACGTATTTATCTGTGTCTACCTTGAACTAATGATATAAATTTCGTTGCTGCAAGGCATATTTCATATTTCGAAGCAATATTTCATCCACGTAGTGTATTTCACTTGCCGAAGACAAATTTCATTGAAAAAAGCACTTCCGAAGAAGTGCTTTTTTCTGGTGGAGGGAGATGGATTCGAACCATCGAAGCGAGACGCAACAGATTTACAGTCTGCCCCCTTTGGCCACTCGGGAACCCCTCCAAATAACTGGAGCTGGTGATGGGACTCGAACCCGCAACCTGCTGATTACAAATCAGCTGCTCTGCCAATTGAGCTACACCAGCTTACCATATATAATTTGCTGTTCTTGCGACCAGCAAAAACTATGATACCATAAATACAGTAGCTTGTCAACACTTTTTTTAAAATATTTTTTATAATGATTATATATCGCAGATTTTTAAGATAAAACTCCCTTTATCTGTATCAAGAACACCATAATTCTTGGTTGCACTCCCTGGATTAAATAACGTAATTCCTTCGTGCATTTCATTGTGTGATATATGTGTGTGTCCGAAGATGCAAATATCCGCGCCCATTTTTTTGCCCTTTTGAATCAACTTTGAAAGAGAGTATTTCACACCGTAATTATGTCCGTGAGTCAAGAATATTTTCACTCCGTCAAATTCAAAAAATCTATCCTCAGGCGCAGAATTGTCCCACCAGTCATTATTGCCTTTAACATAAGCAACCGCCTGTCTTGGATGCATTATATGCAAATCCTCAGCATCACCCACAACATCGCCTGCGTGAATAATCAAATCAACCTTGCCTTCCTTCTCTATTGCCTTCACCATAGGATTAAAGCTGCGGTGAGAATCACTGAATATAATTGCTTTCATAATATTTCACAGCCTTTCATAAATGTATCTTATCATAAATAAAAGTTTTTGTCACTATTTTGTTTTATTGACATATACTGTTTAATGGAATAAAAGATTTTTTGAAAGGAGCACAAACCTTTATGAATATTCAGGATATGATTTCAAAAATGTCACCCCAGATGCTTGCACAGGGGCTTAAACAGCTTAGCGGAACACTCTCGCCCGAACAGCTTAAACAGGCCGAAACCGCTATTAAATCAATGAGCTTGGGAAATGTCGCTGAACAATTGAAAGGTCTTAATGCCGACCAGCTTAGCAAGGAATTGCAAAATAATCCAGCATTAGCAAAACAGCTTTCGCAAAATCCACTGCTGATGGAAAAGCTTAGTCAAATAGTCAGAAAAAAATAATTTTTGAAGGAGGAACGGCAAAATGGACGAAACTCCCGATTTCTCAGCAGCATTTGAAAAGATTCAGGAAATGCTTGCATCCGATGACGGACAAAATCAGATACAAAATCTTCTTGGCATGCTCTCTACCTCCACAGAGGAAACCGATAGTGTAAACCACGGCAGTGCTTTGCCTGAATCACTATCAACCTTCGGAAATGGTTTTGATTTTGAAACTCTTTCAAAAATATCGGGCATTATGCGGGCTCTTAATTCAGAAGAGGATAATTCAAAAACCGCCTTCCTTCTCTCTCTTAAACCGTTTCTTACCAAAAGCCGTCAGAAAAAACTTGAACAGGCATCAAAGCTAATTAAACTGACCTCTATTTTGAAAGCCTTTAAAGCCAAAGAAAAGGGAGGTGTGTAAAATATACAGACGTTACAATACCGCTCACCATACCCAGCCGCAAAAGCCCCATGATTCGGTGCAAAAATCAGCCAACACTTTCCCTGACACACAGAAAAGAGCTCCTTCTGCACCTAAAGCACAAGCTCGGCCACAGCAAAATACGCCGGTTCAGCTGCCTGAACATACAGCAAGTGCATCTTCTGTCTTTACCCCGATTAAAAAATCGCAAAAGAGCACCAACAAGCCACCCTATGGTCCCCTGTTAGGGATGATACCCCAACACATCTATAATCCTGAAACAAAAAAAATTCTGGGTTTTTTGTCATCTGAGGATTTGCTTCTTATTGCTCTGATTTTTTTGTTTCTTGAAAGCAGCGAGGAGGACAATCCCTTGATGGTTTTGGCTCTGATTTATGTTCTGCTTGGAGAATATATTGACTTTGGTGATTTTGCATTTTAGGCATATCTTAGCTAAAACTCACATAGTAATATACAAAAACTTTTTGTGAAATGAGGTATAGAAAAATGTCTGTTAAGCTGAAAAAGGAGCATCTGTGCCTTACACGGGTTGTTTGCTCCCGATACTGTCAGACCACCGCAGAATGCGATATCATTGTTCCTGATGTTAAGCCCGATGTGCTCAAGGTTCTTCGGGTGAGTTCTGACGCATTTATTACCCAAAAAACCCTGCAGACAGACAAGGTTTTTATTCAGGGTATAATCAGGTTGGATATTATTTATATTCCTGATGGCAATGTTCTGGGCTCGGTAAAGTCTATAAGCTGTACTCATGACTTTAACCACACAATCGACGTTAAGGGAGTAAAACCCGGTATGAGTCTTGTTGCCGAAGCAGAATGTGATACTCCGGAATTTACACTTGTGAACAGCCGCAAGCTGAACATTCGTAACAAAATCGGTATTAATATCAAAGTGTCAACCGCATCTGAAGTTGACATTGCAACCGCCATTGAAGGCGATGAAAGTGTGCAAACCAATTTGCAGCATCTCAAAATATGCAATTCGTGCTGTGATGCAGAACGCGATATTATAATTCGTGAACGTCTTGAGGTTCCGGCAGGAAAACCCGACATAGGCGAAATTCTTAAAATTTCTGCCAAGCCAACTCCTGTTGAAATTAAGCTGCTTGAAGGCAAGACAATCGTCAAAGGTGAATTAAAAGTATGCACTATGTACTGCGACAACGCAGAGGATAGCACAATACAGTGTATGGAACACTGTGTCCCCTTTACTGAAATTCTTGAGGTTGACGGTGTTGGCGAAAATATGTCCGGCGAGATTGATTATGTTATCAAAAATATTAACAGCGAAATCGGTCGTGACGGCGACGGTGACAAACGTATATTAAACGCAGAGATAACCGTTGGAGCCTGTCTTAAAGCCACTGAAATTGTAGAGTGTGATGCAATATGCGATGCATACGGGCTTAAATGTGAGCTTGCCATTGAAACTGACGAATGCCCTATGGAACAGCTAATCGAAGCCACTCAAACCAACGTTTCACAAAGAGAAACTATCTGTGTGCCCGACTATCTGCCCGATATACACCAGATATGCGATTGCAGCGGTATTCCCAGCATCGAAAATGTTGTGGCAGAAAAAGGCGCCGTAACTGTTTCCGGATTTATGACCTGTAATCCTGTTTTTCTGACAACCGATAAGGATACTCCTTTGTCCGGCTTCAGCCACGTTTTGCCTTTCAGCCACACCTTTGAAATTGCGGATATCCGCGAAACATCAATCTGTGATGCCAAAGCAGAGCTTGAACATCTTAGTTATACAATATCAGATGCCCGCAATATTGAAATACGTTCGGTTATTGCCCTGAGTCTTAAAGCAGTTAATTCAGATAACTGCAAATATGTGTCGGCGATTGATTATGACAAGGATGCCCCTGCACCATGCGTACCCTCTATGGTTGTATATTTTGTACAGCGGGGCGATACGCTTTGGAATATTGCCAAGCGATACCGCACCACGCCCAAAGCTATTCTGGCAGCTAACGGCAACGAAGCTGAATGTATAAAGCCCGGAAACAGAATTTATATTTTCAAATAATAAAATAGGAATGTAAAAAAGTTTTTGCGGTATCAAAACCGTTGAATGTTGCTTTTTTACATTCCTTTATTTATATATCTCTTCAGGCATAACCACGTCATCCTTTTTTGCCACATAAAGCTCCACATCCTTGCCAACCGTAATTCCGTTGCCTGCAAGGCACAGTCTGGTAGTTTCAAATGCCAAATCAGGATAATTATTCTCAGGGCTTATGTGTCCCAAAATTATCTTTTTTGTTCCGGTCTTTACCAAATCCCGTGCAGTTAGCGCGGCATCGTCGTTGCAAAGATGACCCTTGTCGCTTTTTATTCGGAATTTAAGCTCGTATGGATATGTACCTGCATCCAGCATAAACAAATCATAGTTTGATTCAAGCAGGACTGTATGGCTACCTTTGATTTTTTCAAAGAGTTCATCCGACATAAAACCAATATCTGTTGCAACCGCAGCCTTATAACCATCACATTCAAAGCTATATCCTACTGGCTCGGCGGCATCATGAGGAATCTCAAAGGCATTAACTGTTATATCACCTATTTTAAAAGATATTTTTCTGTCAAAAACCCGTCGGCAACCGCGGGGAATTTCCCCCACTAACTTTTGCATGGCAGACCACGTACCATAGGTAGCAAAAACGGGAATATTATATTTCCTTGCAACAACACCCACTCCTTTTGTGTGGTCGCTGTGCTCATGGGTTATAAGCATTGCGTCAATCTCTTCAGGAGGCAGCCCTGCCTGACACATTGCATCACACAAAACTTTTCCGCTTATTCCGCAATCAACCAGAATTTTGGTGGTATCACTGTATACAATTGTTGCATTTCCCTTACTGCTGCTCCTTAAGGAGCACATCTTTATTTCTGCCACAAAATATCCTCCATGTTCAATTTCATATGTAAAAACCGCACCAAATTTCTTTGATGCGGATCTCTTTTATTTACGCAATAATGTCGGCTTTGCCCTTTTCTCCGTCAACACGTCGTGTTATCTGTGCCCCCAAGCCACGAAGCTTCTTCTCAAACTCTTCATAGCCACGGTCAATGTATTTTAAATTATACACCTCGGTTACACCATCAGCCATAAGACCCGCAATAACCAACGCCGCACCTGCTCTTAAGTCTGTTGAAGAAACTGGCGAGCCTGTGAGTCTTCCGCCGCCCTCGACAACCGCAATTCTGCCGTCAACCGACACATTTGCGCCCATTCTGCGTAGTTCTTCAACATATTTAAATCTGTTATCCCATACATTTTCAGTAACAATACTCGTACCCTCTGCTCCGGTAAGCAGTATAAGCATCTGTGGCTGAATATCCGTAGGAAATCCGGGATGTGGCATTGTTGTAATATTCGCTTTTTTGAGCTTTGCCGCAGCTCTGACCCTTAAACTGTCATCATATTCCTCAATCTCAACGCCCATTTCAAGAAGCTTTGCCGAAATAGAATCGAGATGCTTGGGGATTATATTCTTGATAATAACATCGCCACCTGTAGCAGCAGCCGCTATCATAAAGGTTCCTGCTTCAATCTGATCGGGAATTACGGTATAAGTACCGCCGTGAAGCTCAGCAACACCCTTGATTTTAATTACATCAGTACCCGCACCCTTAATGTTGGCACCCATACTGTTAAGAAAGTTAGCAACATCAACTATGTGAGGCTCTTTTGCCGCATTTTCAATTATAGTCTGCCCATCAGCCATAGACGCCGCCAGCATAACGTTTATAGTAGCTCCAACGGACACCTTATCCATATAAATACTTGCGCCACTGAGACCTTCGGAGCGAATATCCACAATTCCGCCTGCCTCAACCGAGCATTCAGCACCAAGAGCCACAAAACCCTTAAGGTGAAGGTCAATGGGTCTTACGCCAAAATCACAGCCACCGGGCATAGCAACCCTTGCTTTGCCAAATCTGCCCAAAAGAGCACCCATAAGATATGATGACGCCCTTATTTTACTGACCATTTCATAAGGCGCCTCATAGCAATCAAGATTTTTGCTGTCAATCTTGAGAACACCCTTATCGATAAACTCAGCATGACCACCAAGCTGGTTTATTATATTTATAAGAACATATATATCACTTACCGACGGAACATTTTCAATAACACATACATCCTTAACCATAAGCGCCGCCACAATCAGTGCAACTGCAGAATTTTTTGCACCGCTGATTTCAACCTCGCCCTCAAGCCTTGCACCGCCGAGTATAACATATTTCTCCATTTTTCACCCACCCAAAGACTTTTCTTTAGTTAGCCTGACCGTAGTTATCCGAAATCGCCTAAAAAGATGTAATCTCGGTCAAAAGAATTTTTATTTTCTTCCAATTTAATATTCTACCACAAAATTTAAATAAAATCAATCCCTGAAAGAGATTTTTTCAAACATTTTCCGTTTTGTCAAGTTTTACACCACTATATTTAGTAGTACCCGATTTTCCCCCGTTTAATACTGATGCGTCCGTTTGTTTTGTCAATTATATCTTCCTCAAACCCCGAAACCTCCGAAACTGCTACGTGTGCTGAGATTTTAACATTTTCGGCATAATCGGTGCCGCAGATTTCATAGCCCTTTGCACAAACCTCGCTTTGAATTTTGCCAAGAAGAGAATAATCACACTCTATCGTTATTTCGCAACAAAGAGTTTTTGTTACGGGCTGTGCCGCTTCGACGCCCACCTTTGCAGACTTTGAATACGCGTGAACAAGACCGCCTGTTCCAAGCAGAATCCCGCCAAAATATCTTGTCACAACCACAATAATATTGCTTAATCCTTCTTTTTTTATCATATCCAAAACAGGAACACCTGCCGTACCTGCCGGCTCGCCATCATCGCTGTAACGCTGAATATTGTTTTCTTCCAACACATATGCATAAACATGATGCCTTGCATCCCAGTATTTTTTCTTTATTTCTTCAAGAAAGGCAACCGCCTCTTCCTCGGTTTCAACCGGCTTTACATCGGCAATAAATCTTGACCGCTTTTCAACTATCTCATCAGTTGCTATATGGCTGACCGTTTTGTAGCTTTCCTTCATTGCACAATTACCGCCTTTCTTTTGTAATGCTTTTTATTTTATCATATAATATGTCCCTGTGCAACATTTTTTTGCTACGTCATTAACATTCTGACTGTAACAACCGCCATCACCATTCCTGTTAAATCCGCAATTAATGCCGACTTGACAGTATGTCGCACATTCTTTATCCCCACTGCTCCGAAATATACCGCAACAGTATAAAAGGTGGTTTCTGTTGAGCCCATCATCACCGAGGCAATCTTGCCGGCTAAGGAATCTGCACCGCAGTTTTTAAATATATCGTTTACTATGGCAACAGAACCGCTCCCCGATACAGGGCGTAGTAATGCAAGAGGCAGTATTTCAGACGGCACTCCCAAGGAATTTGTCACAGGGGCAAGCAATTTTGCCAGAATTTCCATTGCTCCTGAACCACGAAGTGCAGAAATTCCAACAAGCAATCCAACAAGAGGAGCAGCAATTTGAATTGTGCTCTCAAGTCCTGACTTTGCTCCCTCAATAAAGCTGTCATAAACATTTGTGCGTTTTGCCAACCCAAATACTATAATCCCAACTATCATTATGGGTATCGCTAAAGAAGAAATAATATTCATCATAGTCGGGTTTTACCTCTTTTCTCAAAAAGTTTTGCCGCTAAAACACCCATAATTACACCACATATACTGCAAATCCATACAGGAACCACAATGTCCGACGGATTTTCTGACCCGAACATCTGCCGCAAAGAAATCACTGTCGAGGGAATAATCTGAATTGATGCGGTGTTTATCACCACAAACATACACATCTCGTCGCTTGCCATGCCTCTGTGGCGGTTTTCTTTGTCAAGCTCTTTCATAGCAGCAATCCCCAATGGAGTTGCTGCATTGCCCATACCAAGCAAATTTGCCACCATATTTAATACAATTGCATTTAATGCCGCTGAGTCTTTTTTTAATTTTGGAAAAATAACCTTGGTAACAGGCCCTAAAAGTTTTGCAAAGACTGATGTCAGCCCTGAATTTTCGGCTATCTTTGCTAGTCCCGACCACAGGCACATAACTCCAAGCAAGCCTATGCACGTCTGTATTGCATTTCCTGCGCCCTCCATCGCTGCGGCAGTGGTTTCATCAATTCTTCCGGTAAAAATTGCCACAAAGAATGATATTAATATCATTCCACTCCATATATAATTCAGCACTTTATCAACCTGCTTTCAAAACCTATATATGAAATTTATATTCGCAGGAGTTGTCACCAATGCAAAAAAAGAGAATGTACAGTTGATTTTGTACATTCTCTTTAGTTATCTCATTTTTACTCTTTTGCTTCCTCAAGTGCAGGAACAGTTGCAGACTCTTTTAAAAGGTCACGAATTTCAGCAAGAAGTTCTTCCTGTGTTGGGCCCTTGGGTAGCTCGGGAGCAGGTGTTTCTTCCTTCTTCTTCAATCTGTTCAGAGTGTTAATAACCATAAAGATTGAAAATGCGATAATTAAAAAGTTTATTACATTCTGAATAAAGTTACCGTACATAACTGCTGCCTCGGGCTTAACCTCGGTCGCTTCGCTGAGAACAACCTTGAGAGATTTAAAATCCATCCCTGCTGTAAGTGCACCGAATACGGGCATAACCATATCGTTAACCAATGAATTTACAATTGTGCTGAAGGCACCGCCAACCATAACGCCGACTGCCATGTCAATTACGTTGCCCTTAAAAGCAAACTTTTTAAATTCTTTCCACATATTTATACAACCCTTCGTTTTGAATTTGTAATCAGTATATCAGCAAAGCAATATTTTGTCAAGAAATGTAGAATAATAGGGGGAATTTACTATTTACAAATGTGACAAATTGTGGTACAATACTTTTTGCCAGATAAAATTTATATTATTTTCAAGTATGCCTTTTTGCTTTTTAGGCAAAAATGTACTGCTTATTTATGCATGCTTGAATGTATTAAATTTTGTCTGGCGACTTGGCAGTGCGTTTTTCGGTGTACGGCATTGCCGTACACCTTTTTTATTTTAAGAAAAACGTGCATCTCCGATAGTCGCGAAGCAAACACTACATACAAAAATTCCGCCTGTTGCAGGCGGAGTTTTTGTTTTTGAAAAAAATACGCATATAACCATAGACAAACATTAAAAAAAGTTGTATAATATTGTGTTGATTAGAAGGATAAGGAATGATTTTATGAAAAGAGAAGATTTGAGAAATATTGCAATCATCGCCCACGTTGACCACGGCAAAACCACCTTGGTTGACGAAATGCTGAAACAGGGCGGTGTGTACCGTGAAAATCAGGTTGTTGAAGAACGTGTTATGGACAACGGCGACCTAGAGAGAGAGCGAGGTATTACCATCCTTGCAAAAAACACGTCGGTACACTATAAAGATATTAAAATGAACATAATCGACACCCCCGGACACGCAGATTTCAGCGGTGAGGTTGAACGTATTCTTAAAATGGTTAACGGTGTAATTTTGCTTGTTGATGCAGCAGAAGGTCCTATGCCACAGACAAGATTTGTGCTGCAGAAGGCTCTTGAGATGCAACACCGCATTATTATCGTAGTTAATAAAATTGACAGACCCGATTCCCGTCTTAACGAAATTGGCGACGAGGTTTTAGAACTGCTCCTTGACCTTAATGCCAATGACGAACAGCTTGACAGCCCCATCATCTATTGCTCGGGCAGAGCAGGGACAGCATCGCTCAGCCCAAATAAGCAGGGCGAAGACCTGACCGTTCTTTTTGAAACAATCAAGAACTATATCCCAGCACCCGAGGGTGACGAAACGGGCGAACTGCAGATGCTTGTTTCATCAATTGACTATAATGATTATGTAGGCAGAATTGCCATTGGCAGAGTTGAAAGAGGCTCCATCAAGCACAATCAGGAGGTTATGGTTTGCGATTATCACGAAAAGCACGAGCCATACAAAGCAAAAATTACAAACATTTATCAGATTGATGGTCTTGGCAGAACAGCGGTTGAAAGCGCTAATGTAGGTGATATTGTGTGTTTTTCGGGCATAACCGATATTTCAATCGGCGACACCGTGACATCTGTTGCTTCACCCGAGCCACTGCCTTTTGTGAAAATAGGCGAACCCACAATTGAAATGACTTTTTCGGTAAATGACAGTCCCTTTGCTGGCAGAGAAGGTAAGTTTGTGACCTCACGTCAGTTGCGTGAAAGGCTTCACAAGGAGCTTTTGAAAGATGTCTCGCTGCGTGTGATTGACGGCGAAACCACCGACAGCTTTCGTGTTGCAGGCAGAGGCGAAATGCATATATCCATTCTTATCGAAACAATGCGGCGAGAGGGCTATGAATTTTCGGTAAGCACACCCAAGGTGCTTTACAAAACAATAAACGGTCAGCAATATGAGCCAATCGAAAGGCTTCTTATTGATGTGCCCGAAACATCTATGGGTGCGGTTATGGAAAAAATGGGCTCCCGCAAAGGCGAGCTCACACATATGTCCCCTCAGGGCGACAGAATGAGGCTTGAGTATCTTATACCATCAAGAGGTCTGCTTGGTTACAGAAACGAATTTCTTACTGACACCAAGGGCGAGGGTATACTCAACTCGGTATTTTACGAATACCAGCCCTATAAAGGTGATATAACCCGAAGATACACAGGTTCACTTGTTTCATTTGACACAGGAGAGGCTGTGGGCTATGGATTGTTTAAAATTCAGGACAGAGGCTCGTTATTCATCGACCCCGGAACTCCCGTTTACGAGGGTATGATTGTTGGTATGAACCCCAAGCTTGAGGATATGGCAGTTAACGTTTGTAAGAAAAAGCAGTTGACAAATACCCGTGCATCAGGCAGTGATGAGGCATTAAAGCTTGTTCCGCCAATAAGACTGAGCCTAGAGATGTGCATTGAATTCCTTGCCGATGACGAACTTTTGGAGGTAACACCCCAGAGTCTGCGACTGAGAAAACGCATTCTTGATACCCAACTGCGTCTTAAAGCAAAGGCTAGAGAGAAAAACTAAAATATGTAAAAATATTTTTCACGAAAGGTGTGATTTAAATATGAAATATATAGTTATTCTGTGCGATGGTGCGGCCGATACCCCCGTAGCAGAGCTTGGTAACAAAACTCCCTTAGAGGTGGCTCACAAGCCCAATATCGACCGTCTGGCATCCATGGGCGAGGTAGGAATGGTAACTACTGTCCCCGCAAATCTGCCCCCCGGTAGCGATGTTGCCAACCTTGCGGTATTTGGGTATGACCCGCAAAAATATTACACGGGACGTTCACCCCTTGAGGCAATGTCAATGAATGTTCATCTTGAGCTTACGGATACCACATTCAGAACCAACGTAGTAACACTATCAAACGAGGACAGCTACGAAGAAAAAACTATGGTGGATTATAGCTCTGACGAAATTACAACCGAGGAGTCATCACAGCTTATTGCGGCAGTAAATGAAGCCCTGCGTACCGAAGAATATGAATTTTTCAGCGGTATCAGCTATCGTCATCTTATGGTATGGCATAATAAGGAGAATAATTTCTCACTTACTCCGCCTCATGATATTTCAGGAAGATGCATCAAAGACTATCTCCCCAAAGATGAAACCATTCTTGCCCTTATGAAAAAGAGCTACGAAATTCTTAAAAATCATCCAGTAAACCTTGACAGAATTAACAGGGGACTTAATCCGGCAAATTCCATCTGGATTTGGGGAAATGGAACAAAACCCGCCCTTGATACATATAAGGAAAAATTTGGTCTTAAGGGCACAGTTGTTTCGGCTGTTGACCTTATTAAGGGTATAGGTGTTTGTGCCGGTCTTGAAAATGTTGATGTTATAGGAGCAACCGGAAATGTGCATACTAATTTTGACGGCAAGGCAGAAGCCGCAATCAAGGCTCTGCACAGCGGTTCGGATTTTCTGTATGTTCATCTCGAAGCACCTGACGAAGCAGGGCACAGACATGAAATCGAAAATAAGGTTAAGGCTATTGAGCTGATTGACGAAAAAATTGTTGCACCTATTGTTGCTGCTCTTGAAGCAGACGGCGAAGAATTTGCAATGCTTATTATGCCCGACCATCCCACACCTTTGGCAATAAGAACGCATACATCCGACCCTGTACCGTATATAATATACAAAAGCGGTAATCACACCGAGCCCACGGATATTATGTATACCGAAGCAGAGGCTCGAAAGACAGGGGTTGTGGTTGAACACGGATATACCCTCATTGAACGACTTACTTCAAAATAGATTTTGATTGCCGTAAAAGGAGCATTTGCGGTGACTTTTGAAAAAACACTCAGATATATACTTATTACGGCAGGAATAGCGGCAACGTTATTCCTGCTACCTCTATTTATTAAGATATTTGCACCATTTTTACTAGCCTTTTTTATTGCTGCAATTTGTCAGAGTATTGTGAAATTTCTTGAAAGTAAACTAAAAATCAGCCGAGGGGTGAGCTCTGCCGTTTTGGTTACTCTTATTGTTGCATCAGTAGTAGGACTTATAGGAATTGCTATGTTCCAGCTTTTTTCTCAGGCAAAAAACCTTGTTGTGAACCTTCCTGATACAATCTTTACGTTCAGACTTCACCTCAACAATATGATTCAACGCTTTAACGGATTTAAGCTGTCGCTTTCCCCTGAAACCTCTCAGATTATTGATTCAGTTCTGGCGCAGCTATGGGAATATACCTCCACGCTTTCTGGCAAGGCAACCGCTTTAGCGATTGATGCCGCAAAAAATCTTGCAACAGCCCTTCCTGGTATCCTTGTCTTCCTTGTAATGTTTATTCTTGGTACATTTTTCTTTACAAAGGATTATCTTTTAGTTATAAATTTTTTGAAGGAGATTTTCCCACCCAAGGCTATCAGCCTTGCCGCAAGAATTAAAAATATTATTTTGCACGCATTTTCATCATATATTAAAGCACAGCTTATATTAATGCTTCTTACCGCATTCTTAGTAACGATAGGATTATGGATTGTAGGCAAAGAGTATCCATTGTTGTGGGGGATTGTATGCGGGCTTGTGGATGTTCTGCCGGTTTTGGGTACTGCAGCCGTTCTTGTTCCCTGGGCATTGATTGCACTTGTTTATGGGGATATGTATTCATTTGTATCACTTATCATAATACAAGCACTGGTCTTTGTTGTCCGTCAGCTTGCCGAGCCAAAAGTTATCAGTCGACAAATTGGTATTCATCCCATTCTTACCCTGGTCAGCATATATGTAGGGTTAAAGTTTTTTGGCATTATGGGAGTTATCCTTGCCCCTATAATTACCCTTCTTGCCGTTAATCTTTATATTTCATATAAAGAAAATGCAGGCAGTTGACTGCCTGCATTTGTGATTAGTCTTCAAATTATTTTGACACAACAATTGATGTTGCATTTGTAATAGGTGGAATGCTTCTTGTCATTGCCTCTGCGTGTTCAACGGTTGCAAGCTCTGTTCCCACACTTACATCCTCAAACTTTACTGAATTACCCTCTGCATCCTTAATAATTGTCGTATTGGAGATATTAAGAATAAGTAAAGAATTCATTTCTTTGTCAAAAATTGTAATCGTGTTGTCCTCAGTGTCTTTTTCAATAACTGTAATCGTTTCCTTTTCAGCAAGCTGAATTTTTAATGCATTTGTAATAGGAGGGATGCTCATTGTCATAAACTCAGCACGTTCAACGGTTATATCTGTACCAATCGCAAGAGCATCAGCACCTGCTGCATTGCCATCCTTATCTGTGATAATTGTCTCATCAGATACATTAAGAACAACCTTGGAGTTCATTACGCCGTCAAAGATTGTAATTGTTCCGTTCTCGTAATCCTTTTCAATAATTGTGTAAACAACCTCAGGTTTTTCGGTTTCAACCACAGTGCCCATAACCTGAATTTTTACTGCATTTGTAATGGGAGGAATGCTCATTGTCATAAAGTCTGCATATTCAATTTTGATTGATGCATCCTTTACAAGTGCATCGGGTGTCAATTCTGCTCCGTTTTCATCAACAATAACAGTTTCTTCGGTTATGTTAACAACAACCTCCTCACCGCGTTTGCTGTCGTCAACTGTGATGGTCAGATTTCCGTTTTCATTGGATGTTTCAACGATAATTGCACCAATGCTGTTGTCAACAACCGCTGTTACATTTACATCGCCATTTTCAGCAACTGTAAATTCCTGCTTAAGAATTTCGCTGATAAAAATTGCAGGAACATAAGTTCTGTCATTCTTCATAAAGGGAGCTGAACCAAGCTGCATAGGAGCTGTCTTTGCAAAGGTGTAAGCGTCTTCTGTGGGTGAGAATGTCACATACATGGGCATCTTTACAATAGTAACCAATTCCGCATCGTTATCCCACATAACCTCCATACCCAATGCTTCGCAGAGAGCACGAACAGGAACAAAAATCATTTCATCCTTTGTAAGCAGCTTTGCATCTTCAATCGTCTCGCCGTTTATAACAAGAACTGAATTATCTGTTGCAAAAACTACACCTGTCATCATTACTGCTACCGCAAGAAGACCTGCAGCAACTCTTTTAGTGCTTTTAAAAATGTTTTTCATAAATGTTTTTTCCTTTCTTCTTTCAAAGTGTTTTTTGCTTTACATACATAATACTTTTCAGCACATCAAAAGGTTGCATTAAAATAAAAAAATTTTCTATTGAAAAAAACATCTCCAAAACCAACGGTCTTGGAGATGTAAATAAGCATACCTTTTATTTATTTTTTTCAACTCTTGCAACGATGATTGCCGTCCAGATAAACGCAAACACAAGATACGCGATGATTAAAGAAACAGGAGCCCAGGTAATCCACCACCTTGAATCAAGGCTTGTACCCACGACAAGACGGATTTTGGTGTAATATGCAATAATCAAACTGCCTACGGTCAACACTGCCGTAAAAACAGAATAGTCATATGCTCTGCCTTTGTTTTTAATCACTCCTATTTTGCCGCACACAAACAGAACTACTGCTGCCACTGCAAATATTATTGCAGGAGCCTTCATAGCACCAGGGTTTATAAGAAGCATATTTTGCATATAAAGCAAAGCAATAATCAAAACAATTCCCCACACCAGATTCACCATAAACCGGTTGGTTGCCTTGTCTATCTTTGCTCTTTTCGCCAATTTCTTTTCTTTTTTTAATTCCTGATTTGTTTTTGTTGTCGCCATATCAAGCACAATACCTTTCTTTTGCATAAATGCAAACTTTTTATTCAATCTTATATCTCGTTTCTGTCAAACATTATTATAGGAATAACCGCACTCGCCACTGTCTCGGTACGCAATATTCTGTGTCCCAGCCCTATTGCCTTTATTCCTTTTTGAATTGCATATTCCGCCTCACTGTCTGAAAAGCCGCCCTCCGGACCAACCAAAATGCCAAATTCGGCCGCTTGCGGATTGCTTGCCAAAATATCCTTTAACCCCCTCTGCCCTTCGTGGCCCAATGCCTCGTAGGGCATTAGCGGAACTTGAATATTTCTTAGCATTTCTACTGCCTCATCAAAGGAAACCGGAGCCAGAACCTCAGGGATTAACCCTCTTCCACATTGCTTTGCCGCTTCAACAGAAATCTTATTCCATCGCTTTGACTTTTCAATACCCGCCTCTTGGTTTGCAATCTTTGTAACGCATCGTTCCATCATTACGGGCACAATCTTGTAAACTCCCAATTCCACTGATTTTTGAATTATAGTTTCCATCTTGCCCGATTTGGGAATACCCTGAAACAATGTAATTTGTGTTTCGGGCTCCGAAAGCGATTTGCTCACCTCAAGGATTTTAGCTGTGCAAAAATTCTTTTCTATAGAAATAAGCTCTGCAACATACTCCATTCCCGAACCGTCAAACACAATAATACGGTCACCGCAGCTCATCCTGAGCACCTTTTCAATATGTTTGCTATCCTCAAATATTTCTACCAGGTCTCCCGAAATATTCTGAGGCTCCGTGAAAAACCTGCGCATACGCAACATCCTTTCTACGGAATTTTTCATGCTGCAAAAAATTTTTTACAATACCTTGTTATTTTATCATATAAGAATAAAAATTTCAAGTCCTAATTTAATGAATTGCATCTTTTTTAAGTCTGCCCATAACTACACGTTCAATCCCCGCAATATCACGGCGTATTTCTATGTCTGTAAATCTTCCCGACATAATCCGTGCGACATGCTGTGCCTGACCGATTCCCACCTCAAAAGCAAGGATACCCTTGCTGATTATGGGAACACTCTCTGCAATCCTGCGATAAAAATCCAGCCCGTCACAACCACCATCCAAAGCAGAACGTGGCTCGTGCAGCTTAACCCTATTTTCAAGCCCATCAATATCTTTACACGGAATATACGGCGGGTTTGAAACAACAATATCGGGCAAAACATCAAACAAAGGAAATTCTTTCATTATATTACATTCTAAAAAGTCACATCTGCCCTTCACGCCCAACCGTTCCGAGTTTAAGGCGGCTATTTCAAGCGCCTCTTTAGAAATATCAGCCGACAAAACCTTTGCCTGTGGCAAATAATGCGCCAGACTTATGGCAATACACCCCGAGCCTGTGCCGATTTCGAAAATATTTACGTTCTTCCGCTCTTTGCAGATATCCAGTATTGATTCCACCAGTATCTCGGTATCAGCTCTTGGAATAAGAGTCGCCTGATTTACCTGAAACCACAGTGACATAAATTCACATCCGCCGGCAACATACTGCACCGGCTCACCTGATTTAAGTCGTGCAAGAGCATTATCAAAAATCGTCTTTTGCCGGTCATCAATGGCTTTGTCGCCAAGAACAATATCGCTTTTCTCAAACCCCAACAGATGAGCAAGTATGTAGTCCACATCTGCAAGAGGGCTGTCGTTTCCGCATTTTTCAAGCTCTGCAACAGCCGCTTTGCGAAGATTTTTAAGATTTACCATTTATCGTCGTCCTTTACCTCAGCCTTAACCGCATTGAATGCAATAATCGCAACCTCTATCTGGCTGTCGTCGGGCTCTTTTGTGGTAATATGCTGAAACCACTTTCCAGGAGCGCTGATTGCTGACGTGAACCAATTGTCGTGACGTCCTGCAAATTTGATTATCTCATATGAAATTCCCGCAACAACAGGCATAAGTGCAAGACGAAGTAGCAGTCGAGTAATGGGATTTTCCCACGAAATAAACGAAAACACCACTATACTTATTACCATAACAATCAAAAGAAAGCTTGTGCCGCATCTTGGATGAAGTCTTGTGTGCTTTTTTACATTTTCAACAGTCAGTTCTTCGCCGTGTTCATAACAATTTATAGTTTTGTGTTCTGCTCCGTGATACATAAAAACACGCTTTATATCATTCATCTGGGAAACCAGAGCCATATATACGATGAATATGCTAATCCTCACAACACCCTCTGCGGCAGTCAGCAAAATATCATTATTAATTAAACTTTTAAGAAATCCTACAATTACCGCCGGCAACATAATAAACAATCCCACACTGAACACCAGCGATATGCAAACAGAAACATATATAACCGCATTTGTCGCCTTTTCACTGCCCAGCTTTTCATTGAGCCATTTTTCAAATTTCCCCGGCTCCTCCTGAACCTGATTTCCTTCTTCATCAAGTTCAAAAAATTTTGCCGAATACATAAGCGCCTGTATTCCTAAAATCATTGAATCAAAAAAATTAATGCAGCCCCTGATTATGGGCAGCTTAAGAATTTTATTCTTTCTGACCTTGCCTATGGGTTTTTCCTCAAGTTCAATTTCTCCGTCGGGCTTTCGCACCGCTGTTGCAATTTTCTGAGGCCCACGCATCATAACGCCTTCAATAACCGCCTGTCCGCCTATGGATGTTTTATGTATTATATCTTTATTCTTTTTCATTTTAATCACTCCTTCAGGAAAGTATGCTTTCCTTTTTAAAGTATAGCATATTCCAATCAAATATACAACACTAAAATTTTTAAGATTTTGTATATGTTTTAAAAGGGAGCCTTGACGCTCCCTTGTTTGTGGCTACTTATATTTATCAATATCATCAAGCGTAATCCCCTTATGCAGAGCAATATTTATACCGTTTGCAATTATATCTGCGACACGCCCTACCAAAGTATCCACCTCCTTGGGTGTTACGACAAAATCTCCGTAACCCTCCTTTAGCACCTGTTTTATCAGTATATACTTGTCTTCATTGGCAACAATTGACAACATTTTATACAATGGTTCATTTTCTTTTGCGTTATTCCGCAAATCCTCAAGCAGCACATCAATAGTATCGCCTGCAATGGTTGCGGCATCAATAACCGTAGGCACCCCAATGGCAATCACCGGAACCCCAAGAGTCTTTTCATCAATTGCCATACGTTTGTTGCCTATCCCCGCTCCAGGAGTAATTCCTGTATCACTCATCTGTATGGTGCTGTTTACCCTGTCCATTCTCCTTGAACAAAGGGCATCAACCGCAATTACAACCGACGGCTTTACCTTCTCAACCAGCCCTTTAACCATTTCCCCCGTTTCTATACCTGTAATCCCCAGAACCCCGGGGGATACTGCACATACCGACCTTAGTCTGCTATCTATTTCCTCGGGCATATATTCTAAAAGATGCCTTGTAACCAACACCGAATCCACGCACTTAGGGCCAACGGCATCCGCTGTTATATTTCGGTTTCCAAGGCCAACCACAAGCGCCGTGTCATCAACGCTTTTTTTCAAAAGAGTGCAAAGTTCTTTTGCGCATATGCGGCAAGCCTCTTCATATGTTTCCTGCCGGACCTGCCCATTATCAGGTAGCTCAACCGTTATATATCGGCCCTCGGGCTTTCCTAATATCTTTTCTCCGTTTTCATCTGTAATCATTACCCTTGTTACACTGATACCACAGTCAAAGACCTCATCCTCCGCCTCAACTCCTTTAATTTCCTCAATAATTGCTCCGTTTTCCATATACATTTCTTTTGCCTCTACGGCAAGGTCTGTGCGTGCGTTATACACTCTTATCTCCCCTTTCTCTTCCTTCTTGACACCAAAAGTACTTTATGGTAAAATGTGAATATATTATAATTGGTAAAGGATTGCCCAAACGTGAATAAAAAACTTGCACTGTTTATACTTCTGCTCCTTGCCCTTGGCTTTTACGCAGGAATACAATCTGGTTGTGTATTCAGAAATGTTTTTGGAGTAATATGCCCCTCCTGTGGGATTTCACGGGCATGGCTGAAGCTTTTTCACGGGCAACTGAACTCTGCTTTCAGGCTGCATCCTATGTTTTGGTTCCCGCCTGCAGCACTTCTTTACTGTTGTCTCGAAAACCCAATAATAAACAAAAAAGCAGACTGGTGTATTATAACCCTTTCAGGTGCAGCATACTTTACTTTGTATTTAATAAGATTGATATAAATCCTATTTATGAAAGGAATTTTATTATGTTTTGTAAAAATTGTGGAAATGAAATAGAGCCCAATGCCGAATTCTGTGGAAAGTGCGGTGCTAAAATTGATTCTGTTCCCACATATCAGGGTTATGTTCAAAAACCCGGCAAGTCCAGAATTGCAGCCGGAATTTTAGGGATTTTGCTTGGCGGTTTGGGTGCACATAATTTCTACCTTGGCTACACATCAAAGGCTGTTGCACAGTTGCTTATATCTCTTCTTTCCTGCGGTGCTCTGGCTGCTATATCATCGGTGTGGGGGATTGTTGAAGGTATTCTTATCCTTACCGGCTCTATCAACTGCGACGCATCAGGCACACCTCTTAAATTCTGAGTCTAACTGGTAAAATTCTCTATAAACGCCGTAAGCTCGGAGGCGCTCTCCAGCATTACCCCACTATGGAGCATTTCCAAATCACTCTCGGACAGGTCGTTTTTATAAACCTTGCGATTATATAAAAACTCTTCCTTGCCTGAATGTGCAATATAAACCTCTAAGGTGTCACCTTCCAGACGAACAAAATAGTATTCGTCTTGCTGGGCCCGTGCATCTTTGCTTTGTGAATGACTTGCCGTTTCCGCTTGCTGTATTTCTGTTATTTGTTGAGGCGAAGAGGTTTCGTGAGCCTGAGCAAGCTGTTCTTCCACCATATTTCTGGTGACAGTATATGTGGCAAGTCCCGAAGCAACCGCCACAAACGCGAGGAGAACAAACAGCATTATAACTTTGAATGTTGTTTTGAGCATATCTTTTATCAACCTTTCTCTGTATGTGCAGGACAACCCCTGTGCAACATACGTTTTTGTTGATTGTTTACATTTACAAAATTTTTATACCTGTACTTCAGCATTACTGTCTTTATACCAAGACAAAAAGGAGTGTTTTGTTTGAAAAAAGTTTCACGAAAAAAAACACCTCAGGCGAGTCCCTATAAAAAGGTATTCCTTAAGGTCTTTTCAATCACTGTAGCCGCAGGATTGTTTTTTGCAATCCTTATTATGCTCGGGACAATTCTTGGTTTCTTTGGTGGGATGGAGAGCTTGGATATAGAAACGATTATCAATAACAGCTCTACCCAGGTCGTTTACATTGACAGCGAAGGCAAAGAACGTCCACTGACAACCCTTTCTGCCGAACAGAACCGTGTTTGGGTGGATTTCAAGGATATTCCTCAGGATATGAAAGATGCTATTGTATCCATCGAAGACGAGCGTTTTTATTCTCACAGCGGCTTTGACATCAAGCGAACCACCAAGGCATTATTTGTGTTTATAAAAAACAAGTTTACCGGTCAGCCCACCACCTTCGGCGGTAGCACAATAACACAGCAGCTTGTAAAAAACATTACCCGAAATACCGACCGCACGGCTGCACGCAAAATTCAGGAAATCTCACGCGCTGTCAATCTCGAAAAACAAATTTCAAAAGACGAAATTCTTGAGCTTTATCTAAACTCCATATACCTGTCACAAGGCTGCAACGGCGTTCAGTCTGCTTCGCAGAAATTTTTCGGCAAACCCGTCAGCGAGCTCAATCTGGCAGAGTGTGCATCTATAGCTGGTATAACTCAATATCCCAGCCTTTATGACCCTTTGCTTAATCCTGAAAACAACAAAGAAAAGCAGGAGCTTGTTCTTGGCAAAATGCTTGAGCTTGGATATATCACGCAAGATGAACACGACGATGCTGTAGCATACGAGCTTGCGTTTGCCGAATTTGATGAAAGTACTCTTTCAACAGGAACAATTCATTCATATTTTGTAGACCAGATTGTATATGATGTTCTTGACTCTCTTGAGGGGCTTGGATATTCTGAAAATATTGCAAAAAAAATGTTATATTCCGGCGGACTCAAAATTGTTGCAACCATTGACCCCAATGTTCAGGCTGCAATGCAGAAGGTATTTGAAAATACAGATAATTTCCCAAATTCAACGGGCGAAGACCCTGCTCAGGCTGCAATGGCTGTCATTGACCCATCCACAGGCGAGGTTAAAGGTCTTATAGGCGGTGTAGGTAAAAAGAGCGGAAATCTTGTTCTTAACCGCGCTACACAAACCTTGCGTCAGCCCGGTTCATCAATCAAACCTATTTCGGTTTATGCTCCGGCACTCGAAAACGGAATTATCACTCCGGCAGATATTTACAATGACAAGGCTATTTCATATGGCGGATGGACTCCCCACAACATTGACAACAAGTTCCGCGGTAATGTCTCAATGCGTGAAGCAGTCAGAAGGTCATATAACACCATACCCGTCCAGGTTCTGGACAAGCTTGGGGCAGATACCTCTTATAGTTTCCTGACAAAACGGCTTGGTATTACATCTCTTGTCAAAGATGATATAGGTTACTCACAGTTAGCTTTGGGTGGTCTTACTCACGGCATCTCTGTCGTTGAAATGACGGCTGCATACACCCCCTTTGTTAACCGGGGTATATATTCAAAGCCGTATACCTTTACGTCAGTTACAGACTCAAGCGGCAACATTTTGCTTTCAAACAAACCGCAACAAAGCATCGCTATGAGTGAAGAGGCTGCTTATGTTATGAGTCGTATGCTTAACGAGGTTGCAACCTCAGGCACAGGTGCCGGTGCCCGTCTAAGCTCAGGAATGTATACCGCAGGTAAAACCGGTACCAGTTCAGATTACCACGACCGTTGGTTTGTAGGTTTCACCCCGTATTATGTTGGTGCTGTATGGTATGGCTATGACAATCCCAAGCCTACCCCTTCAAGCCCCAGCGTTATGGTTTGGAACAAAATTATGACCGAAATCAACAAGGACAAAAAGCCAATAACGCCATCTGCACCGTCGGGTGTGAAATATGTAAGCTATTGCAGCGAAACAGGCCTGCTCCCGGGCGAGCACTGCGGTGAGGCCGTAACGGGATTCTGGTTTGTATCCGGCAATACACCGAAGGAACCCTGTAAGTCCAAGCATCTCCCCGAAGGCATTGAGGAAGAAAATACAGGCGAAACCGCTGAAGGCGAGCACATTGAAGAAATTGCTGTTCCTGACCCCAATACTTTTCAGGAGCCTGTCACTCCACAAAATGCCCCTGAAGACCCCACTCATAACGAAAATGCAGCTTAGTATCTGCTTATTAAAAAGACAGGATGGATAATTGATATGCACCTCCAAAAGTGTCTAACTTCTGGAATTCACATCAAATTTTCCGTTCTGTCTTTTTTAATTGACTTTTACAAATAAATAATATATATTAAATTTATATTTAACAACAAAAGGAGAATAACTATGAAATTTGTTTCCTGGAACGTAAACGGCTTGCGTGCCTGTCTTGAAAAAGGCTTTGTTGATATATTTAAAAATTTCGATGCAGACATTTTTGCTCTGCAGGAGACCAAAATGCAGCAAGGACAGGCAGAAGTCCTCACCGACGGATATTATCAGTATTGGAACAGCGCAGACAAAAAAGGTTATTCGGGCACAGCTGTTTTTACGCGCATCAAACCCACCTCGGTCTGTTATGGCATTGGCATCGACAAACACGACCACGAGGGCAGGGTTATCACACTAGAATTTGATAAATTCTGTTTTGTCACCTGCTATACCCCCAACTCTCAAAACGAGCTTGCACGGCTTGACTATCGTATTGAATGGGAGGATGCCTTTCGAAACTATCTTATTTCACTTGACAAGAAAAAACCTGTTATTCTTTGTGGCGATTTAAATGTTGCACATAAAGAAATTGACCTTAAAAACCCAAAAACCAACCGGCGTAATGCAGGCTTTACGGATGAAGAACGGGAAAAAATGACCCAGCTGTTAGAAAACGGATTTTGTGACAGCTTTCGTTATCTTTATCCCGACAGAACAGATGTTTATTCATGGTGGAGTTACCGTTTTAAAGCCCGTGAAAAGAATGCAGGATGGCGTATTGACTATTTTCTGACATCTGATACTATTAAGGACAGCATCAAAGTCGCCGACATCCACACAAATATTTTGGGCTCTGACCATTGCCCCGTATCACTTGAAATAGAAATTTAACGAATATATTCTTTAAAAAAGAAAACACTAACGAAAAGGAGATGTAACAATGAGTATCTTACATTTGACCGCTGAAAATTTTAAATCAACCATTGAAAACACCGACAAGCCTGTTCTTGTAGACTTTTTTGCAGAGTGGTGTATGCCATGCAAGATGTTTGCTTCTATTCTTGATAAGGTTGCTGAAAAAATTGGTGACGCCGCAATAATTGCCAAGCTAAACGTTGACGAGGCAGAAGCTGTTGCTATGGAATATCACGTCGCCTCAATTCCCACCATAATTCTTTTTAAGAACGGAGCTGAGACAGAACGCCATGTTGGAGCAATGTCCGCAGGCGAGGTTTTAAATTTGTTGCAAAATAACTAAGAACTAGGGACGTAAGAACTAGGGACGAAAATTAAGAACTAAAGAACTAGGGACGTGCCTAAAATTGCACAATCGTACCTTTAAACTATTTTACAAAATGAGCAAAAGCCGGCACAGAAAAATCTGTGCCGGCTTTTGTATATAACTATTAGAGTTTTGCTCTTATTATCTTACCGCTTGTGGTCTTTGGGAGCTCGTCCCTGAATTCCACAATTCTTGGATACTTGTAAGGTGCAGTATGCTCTTTTACATAGCTCTGGATTTCCTTTTTTAGCTCTTCGCTGGGAACAGTATCCTTTGTAAGAACAATGCTTGCCTTGACAACCTGCCCGCGTATTTCATCAGGAGCGGCTGATACACCGCATTCCACAACGTAGGGCAGCTCCATAATAACGCTTTCAATCTCGAAAGGTCCGATACGGTAGCCCGAAGACTTGATAACGTCGTCAATTCGGCTTACATAGAAATAGAAACCGTCTTCGTCTTTATAAGCAACGTCGCCTGTGTGATAAATTCCGTCGTGCCATACCTCTGCGGTCTTTTCTTCGTCGCGGTAATAGCCTTTGAACAACCCGCACGGTACACGCTCCGAAGTTCTGATAACGATTTCACCATTTTCACCAACACCAACGCTGTTGCCATCAGGGTCAACAATGTCCACGTCATAAAGAGGAACGGGCTTACCCATTGCACCCATTTTGTATTCTTTGCCATAGAGATTACCGATAAGGCAGGTGGTTTCGGTCTGACCAAAGCCTTCCATAATCTTGAGACCTGTCAGCTTTTCAATCTGCTTGAACACTTCAGGGTTCAGGGCTTCACCGGCAGTTGTTGCGTGCTGGACAGATGACATATCGTATTTTGAAATATCCTCTTTCATCAGCATTCTGTACATCGTAGGGGGAGCACAGAAGGTTGTAATTTTGTATTTCTCAAACATAGGCAATATATCTGCCGCATCAAATTTGTCAAAATCATAAACAAAGAGTGCTGCCTCGCAAAGCCATTGTCCGTAAATCTTGCCCCACGCAGCTTTTGCCCAGCCTGTATCCGAAATTGTCAAGTGCAGACCCTCGGGGTCAACACAATGCCAGTAGTTTGCTGTGTGGAAGTGTCCCAGAGGATATTTGAAGCTGTGAAGAGCCATTTTGGGGTTGCCTGTTGTTCCTGATGTGAAATAAAGAAGCATATCATCATCACCGCAGGGTAAATCCGTTTTGCGTTCGTATACGTCGGGGAAGGTCTTATATTCCTCGTCAAAGTTACGCCACCCGTCCTTTGAACCACCCACAATAATCTTTTCTCTCAGGGTTGTTGCATTTTTTGAACCCGCTTCAGCACGGTCAGCAATGTCATCGTCTGCTGTACACAAAATTGCCGAAACACCTGCAGCTTCATAGCGGTATTCATAGTCGTGCTCCTGAAGTAAAAAGCTTGCAGGAATTGAAACTGCGCCAATTTTCTGAAGTGCAAGTGTTGCAATCCAGAACTGATAGTGACGCTTGAGAACCATCATAACCTTATCGCCTTTTTTGATACCCAAAGACTCAAAATAATTTGCGCAACGTGCAGATTCCTTCATAAAGTCTGTAAATGTAAAGCGCTTTTCTTCATGGTTCTTTGAAACATAAAGCATTGCCAGTTTCTCAGGCTTGCGACGTGCTATTTCGTCAACAACATCAAAGGCAAAATTGAATTTATCCTCGTTTTTGAAGCTAATTGAAACAAGTGAACCGTTTTCGTCTTCAACTGTATCAATAAAGTCGTGGTATACTCTCTTATATTCTCTGTGTGGCTTATAATTAGATTTCAGAACCGATTTTTCAGTCTTTTCAAGTTCTGTCCCCTTGAGAACGATTGCATAAAACACAGCGTCCTGTCCTTCAATGGCAATCATACCATGAGGAGTTGAACTGTCGTAATATATTGTGTCGCCCTGACGGAGGATTTCGGTGTGAGAACCAATTTGAACCTTCAGCACACCACTCAGCACAATGTCAAGTTCCTGACCCGTATGAGTTGCAAGATCAATGTCATTTTGCTCTGCCTCAGGGTCATACTTACATTCGACATACAAAGGCTCTGAAACTCTTCCCTTAAAAGCCGATGCCAAATTGTAATATGTCATTCCGTGAGCCTCGTCAATCTTTGTCCCCTCCCCGCACCTTGTAACAACGTGAGATTTAAGGGTAGAGCTGACACCTTCAATGATATCTGTTACTCCCACCTTAAAGGCAAGCGCACATCGATAAATAAAAGCAAAGCTCAAATCGTGCTTGCCTTCTTCGCAGGCAGCATATTCTTCGCGGGATACGCCCGTAAGCTTTGCCATAGTTTCTTTTGAAATTCCGCTAATGTGACGGAGTTCCTTGATTCTGGTTGCAACCTCGCTGATTTTAAAATCAAGACCTGTCATTGTTTCTTCATTCATATTTTTCCCTCCAAATTTATCTTTGAGAAAATAAAAAAGTCTCAAAGATTTGAAATTCTTTGAGACGAGTAATTTACCCGCGGTACCACTCAAATTGCGTTATCCTTTACAATAACGCCCCTTCAGGTCCCAAAATCAGACCCTATGCACTAACGTAGCAGACACGGAAAGGTTCTACTTGCCGAATAATCCGGTGTTCTTCCTTCCTGCTCGGGAGCTACAGCTCACAAATTCAGCTTTTACGGCTTGCACCAACCGCCGTTTCTCTCTAAAGCCTACCCTTGGGGCACTCTCCTTCAACGCATTTTTATTTAATTACTGCTAAAATAACATAAAAGTCTTCTTTTGTCAATACTTTAATCGTATATTTTTACTTTTACCAGATTTTTGTAATTAAATTGTAATATAATTGAAACAATTTTGTTAATGCGGTTGACAAAAATACATTTTTAATGTATACTAAGTATGTATTTATGTTTTTGTTGCTCATTTGCAACAACCAAAAATCTACTATGAAGGGAGAGACAGAAAGGAATAACGCAGTTTTTTGCAATTAATCTGGAGGTAATATTTTGTTAAATTTAAAAAGACTTTTGGCGATTACACTCGCTTTTGTTATACTTATATCAGCGGCATCCTTTACCGCATTTGCGGCAGACGGCCCATCATACGGAATAGTGACGGCATCTTTGCTTAATCTTCGCAAGTCGGCCACCACATCTTCTTCTGTTCTGGCACAAATTCCAAACGGACACACAGTGTCAATAAAAAGCATCAGCACTGGCTGGGCTAATGTTACATATAACGGCATAACGGGTTATGTTTCGACGCAATATATCAATATTATGCAAGGTCAGATGCCCAGCCGCTCCGACGCTGTTTCTTCAAAGGGACAGGCTGTTGTAGAGCTGGCAAAAAAGTACCTTGGCACACCTTATGTATACGGCGGTTCAGGGCCCAGCGGCTTTGACTGCAGCGGTTTTGTATATTTCATATATAAACAGTTGGGTGTCACCCTTAATCGTGTTGCTGCCGACCAGATGACAAACGGCACCTGGGTTGCATCAAACAATCTTCAGCCCGGTGACATAGTTGGCTTTACTAACCGCAGCGGTTATGTTAATCACGTTGGCATATACGCCGGCAACGGTATGATGATTCACTCACCACAGACAGGTGATGTTGTAAAATACGAAAGTATAGTAAACGGAAATTATTCACTCCGCCTTGTATGCGGCAGACGAATTTTCTGATGTAAAAACATAAGGGCTGCTTATACGGCAGTCCTTTTATCTTATATATCTATTCAAATACTTCTATGGAGGCATAAATAATGAAGAATATTCTTATGTTCTCAAAAAAGAAACTTCAATTTTATATTCTTTCTGTTATTGCGCTTATCCTCGCAGCTTTTGCCACTACAACTTTTCCAGAAAGCACTACAACCGCCACAGAAAACCTTCAAGTTGTTTTTATTGATGTTGAACAAGGTGATGCTACCCTTATCCACACACCAAATGGCGAAAATCTGCTGATTGACGGCGGCGAATATGATACCTATGAAACCCACCTTGCTCCTTTTCTTCACAAGCAAGGTATCAAGTCAGTTGATGCAGCCATTGTCACACACTATCACAGCGACCATATGGGCGGCATACAGTCACTTACCGAAGACGGCGGTGTAAAAACTCTTATTTTGCCTGATTACGACGACACCGATACTTCAAAGAAACATCTTGAACGCGCCGCCAATAATAACGGCACAAATATACAGTATGTTTCCTCGGGTGATGCCATAGAGACCGATTGCGAAGGTCTTTCAATTAAAGTTCTTCACCCATTTCCGGGCGGTAGCAAGGGTAATAACTTTCACAACAACAGCTCTCTTGTTCTGCATATAAGCTACGGAACAACCTCGTTTCTTATAACTGGCGATATAGAAGCCCGTGTTGAAAAGGAGATGGTCAAAGGCTTCGATATTGAATGTGATGTTTTGAAGGTTTCTCATCACGGTTCATCCACATCGTCCTCCAAGGTATTTCTTCAAGCCGCGGACCCCACATATGCCATAATATCGGTTGGCAAGGATAATTCATATGGACATCCTCATTATGAAACTCTTGACACTCTGAACAACGAAGACATCACAGTATACCGCACCGACACAGATGGAAATATTACCTTTGACATAACTGCCGAAGGTATAAATGAAATTTCCTTCTCAAAACCCTAAAGGAGCCTAAGCTATGGAACCCAAAGACCTTGATAAACAAATTTCTTCCGGTAAAATTGCCAATCTTTACTTTTTTTACGGAGAAGAAGAATTTCTTCTTGAAAACAAAATAAAGACTATTAAAAAGCACCTTATTGACACAGACTTTGAGGAATTTAACTATGCCAAGCTGGATGGAAAGAAAATTACAGCTGCGGTCATCGAAAATCAACTTCTGTCTGTGCCCATTATGTCAGACAGAAGACTTCTTGTTGTTTCAAACTGTGGTATATTTGGCAACGCAAAGTCAAAAGATTTCTCCGCATTATGCGAAAGCCTTTCTGATATTCCTGATTATATGACTGTTATTTTTACAGAACGGGAGTTTGACAAAAAGAAAGAAAAAAACCTTGATGTGTTTAAAAAACACGGCGAAATCGTAAAGTTTGACCTTTTATCCCCCAAACAGCTTGAGCTATGGCTTGAAAAAATGTTTGATGATAAAGGTAAAACCATTCTGGCGTCAGACCTTGCAAAAATGGTTGCTCTTTGCGGGCAGTCAATGTCGGCAGCATATGCGGAGTTCTGCAAGCTGCTGAACTTTGTTGGTGACCGAGAAAGAATTACCGCCCAAGATATCTCTGCTGTAGTATTCAAAACCACAGATGCACGAATTTTTGATATTATCGATAACATTGCCGAAGGCAAGTCTAAAACGGTTTTTGAAGAGCTGAGCGCTCTACGTTTTGCCGGAGAAAACTCCTCCACTGTGCTCTCACTGATTTCTTCACGCATAAGCGAGCTTCTTATGGTTAAACAACTTGCTGAAGACAGAATGTCCTCTAACAGCATTGCTGAGTATTTTGAGCCTCGTAAGCACCCTTTTGTCATTAAAAAAATTACCGAGCAGTCACGTCGTTTTTCAACCGAGTATTTGAAAAAAATGTCTCTTAAAGGTTGTGAATACATCTTTGCTGTGCGTTCAGGCACGATGGATAAATGGATTGCAGTTGAGATGTATGTGGCAGAACTGTTAAAGAAATAACTTAAACCGACATTTTCCGCTTGACCGTCTTTAAAATATTTTATACAATAAAGGAAGAAACTAATCGTTTCTTCCTTTTATGTTGGTTTTACTGCAACTATACTACCACAGGCAATACGCTTGCCCCCACTGCCCGAGGGCTGAGTTACATAATCATCGGGCGATTGGTGAATTACTACCGACCTCCCTACAATATCTTGCGGAAAAAATCTGTTGGTAAAAAACAACATTTTGGCTGTTCCTCCATTTGAAAATAATACCGGAAAGTCTCCGGCATGATTTCCGTGAGGCTCGCCATCGGGATTCCAATGCCCACCCGCCGCTTCAAACGGTGTGTCTGTGTGAATACTTCCGCATGTATCACTATCGTGAATATGAAATCCAAATGGACCAATTTGCGGCATGTTGCTCATTGCCTCTTTAAAATCAGGTAAACCGAAAATCTCAGCTTCGACCCAGCTTCCGTCGGCAATCCCCAGAAATTTAACCGTTCCGTGCACATCAGGCGCAAGGTCGCTGCCGTGAATCTGAGCTATTGCATCATATACCTCAAGCATACTGTTACACTCCTTCCTCTTGTGCTGAGTTTGGTATTCTGCAATATATAATATGTCAAAAAAATTATTTCGTGAAAAAGGAAAGGAGCTTCATTGCAATGTCAAAAATATCAAGAACCTTTAAAGCGTTGTGTGTGCTGACAGGGCTTTTCTGTGTCCTTAACTCTATTTTTCCTCCCCGTGACAACAATGTCGTTGCAAATAACGAGGAAATTCACGGGGTTTGGGCAGCAACTTTATATTCTATGGACTATCCCTCAAAGCCAACCACATCCGCCGATGCCTTACGTCAGAGCGCAGATGCTTTATTGAACAATGTTCAAAAACTAGGGTATAACACTCTATTTTTTCAGGTGCGTCCTACGGGCGACGCCCTATATAAATCTGAAATTTTCCCCTGGTCTAAATATCTCACCGGCACAGCAGGAGTTGCTCCTTCAGATAACTTTGACCCTTTGGAATATTTAACCCGCGAAGCACACAAGCGAGGCATTGCTCTGCATGCCTGGATTAACCCTTACCGACTCACATCCTCTGTTGGTGATGCAGAGACACTCCCCCCAAATGCAATTTCAAAAAAGTATCCCCATCTTGCCGTAACTCATACCAACGGCAAGCTGTATCTGAACCCGGGTGAGCCGGATTCTAACAGATTGGTTGTTGACGGCATCCTTGAGCTTATAAAAAATTATGATATTGACGGAATACACATTGACGACTATTTTTACCCGGACAGTTCCTTTCCTGATGCCGAAACCTTTACCACATACGGCGGAGAATTTAATGATATTGGAGAATGGCGCAGAAGCAATACTACCGGACTTATAAAACGTATAAACACAGCCATAAAAGCCGAAAAGCCCGATATGGTCTTTTCCGTCAGCCCATGCGGAATATGGGCTAACAAAGGCTCACACCCCGACGGCAGTGCTACAAACGGTATTCAGGCATATTATGACTACTATGCTGACACCCGACTTTGGGTAAAAGAAAATCTTGTTGATTGGATAATTCCTCAAGTATACTGGAACACAGGACACTCTGCTGCTGACTTTGAAACAGTTGCAAAATGGTGGGCCGACACCGTTAAGGGCACCGAGGTTTCTCTTTGCATCGGTCAAGCGGCATACAAGGTGGCTGAAGAAACCGGTGCTGCATCGGTATGGTATTCACAAAACGGCATTGCCGAACTCACCCACCAGACAGATTTTCTTAAAAAGCTGGAAGGCTGCACAGGCTATTCACACTACCGATTGGGAAGCATTCTTCACACCCCGCTCCTTCAGGATTTTGCTATATATACAAACACAGGAAAACAACCTCTCTTTACAGATATTTCTGCATATCCCTGGGCAATTGACGCCATAACCGCTCTCCACAACAAAGGAATTGTCAAAGGTATGGGCGACGGAACCTTTGGCTGCGAAAGACAGGTAAACCGTGCAGATTTTACACTGATGCTTGTTCGTCTTCTTGGCAAAAAGGCAGAGTTTGTCGAAAATTTCACTGACGTAACCCCTGATAGATACTATTACGAAGAAATAGGTATTGCTAAAGTCCTTGGAATAACCTCCGGACGTGACGGCCAAACATTTGACCCAACAGGAAATATAACCCGTGAAGATATGGCAGTTATGGTATATCGTATTCTTGAAAAAGAAGGTATCTTGAACATTGATGAAAACATAAATGTATCCGCAAAGTTCAACGATGCTCAAAGCATCTCCGAATATGCAGTCACCGCTGTGTCTGCAATGGTTGAAAATGGACTTTTATCAGGATATGAAACCGGAGAATTCAAACCTAAAGGCTTTGCTACCCGTGCCGAAACCGCTGTATTCTTAAACAGAGTTTCGGAGTTGTTTTGACGCTTTGTCTGGCCGTTGACAAAAATTAAAGTTTTATGATAAAATTCAAAAAGGACATCTGGTAAAAACCAAACGTCCTTGGAGCTTGTGATCCGACTCGAACGGACGCCGTAGCGTTAATTCGATATGCCGGTGGCATATCGATAGCGCAGGATTGTGAAATGCGAGAGCATTTCTCTGATAGAAAAAAACACGCAAGTGTTTTAACCAAGATGGTCGGCACGGTGGCAAATTAAAAACACTTGGCACAAAATACACCAAGTGTTTCTGGAGCTTGTGACGGGACTCGAACCTGCGACCTGCGCATTACGAATGCTAGAATGAATCACTCTAACCTTTTGAAATAGGGGGTTAGAGTGATTTTTTCTGCTGTTGCCATGTTGCCCAATGTTGCCCACTTTTTTGCTGTTTTTTACATTAACCCATAGAATGCGTTGTGGCGGCGAGTATTGTTGGAGCAGTTGTTTTTGTTTTCGGAAAACAGCTTAGCGGAATTTCCCTCGACGGCTCAATGGAGGGTGCACGTGATGCAATAGAGGTTGCCTGGAGCTATCTGCGGGTTATGGCAATCTGTATGAACATATGGTATAAGCAAAACTACATCAGCAGTGAGCATTTTATCGGCACAACAACAAGCAATAGATATAACCTCTGATTGCAGCTATAGGAGAACTTTTCATTCAGACAGAGGTTGGGTATATCAAATGGGTGCATATTCGTCTGCTCTTAAAGAAAACAGAATATTTCAAAGTATGTTCCGAAAGGGTAATTGTTATGATAACTCTGTAATGGAAAATTTCTTTGGATTATTAAAGCAAGAAATGTATTATGGAACTACATATTACAGTTTTAATGAGCTTAAAGAAGCTATCGAAAGATATATAAAATATTACAACGAAAAAAGAATCAAAGAGAAACTTGGGTGGATGAGTCCAGTACAATATCGACTCAACACTTTGGCTGCATAAAAATAGCGTAGTAGTTTTGACAACTGCTACGCTATAAAAAGTCTAACTTTTTGGGGTCACATCAATGTGCACACCTTTTTTAATGTGTTTACTTTACCTGTGACGGGCGAAGTGCGAAGAAGACTTCATATTTTCCGCCTTTTCCGTATTCGCTGAAAAGTGCTTTCAAAAGCTGGAGGTCCATAGCATCACCTTCGTAAATGGAATACTCGACACTATCTGCTGATTTGTCAGAAGCGAGGAGCTTCTCACCGTCATAAACCATAACAACGATATGGTTGGGGGAGTAGGTAACTGTTCCGTCTGTCGCTTCTTCTAAGTCTGCATAGACAAGAATGTCGCCTGCCTCAAGGAATTCTGTGCGAGTTTCCTTGATTGCATTGGTAGCCATATCCCATTTGAGATTTTCGCCGACATAGAAGCTTGCACCGCCCCAGTAGCGGTCGATGAGCATGTTTTTTACTGTGTTGTATTCTTCTGATGCCTCTGTCTGGCGGATAAAGAGATTTACCGATGTGTTGTTTGCATATAAGCCGCCGACTTCTCTGTTATCACCCTGGAAGTGTGATGAATAAGTGAAGAGATTATCGATGATATCGCATGTCTTCGGAAGTTCGAGAGTTTTTCCGAGTTGGCGGTAGATGCCTTCTGCAAAGTCAGTATCTCCGCCGAAGGCTTCGAGTTTATCAATTTCTGTAAGAGCGCTCTTTTCGCTATCGGAAAGCTTTGCACTACCGACGGTGTTCTCAATAACATTGGACGGAATATCTGCTACCATACCGCCACTGTTTACGATTGTTTCGCCGACTGAGGCCGTAACCTTAACGGTGTAAGAAAGGGAAACCTTTTCGCCAGGCTTGATATCGCTGAGGTTCCATGTGATTATGTTATTCTCGAATTTTCCGCCGCTGCTTGCCTCTACGAACTCGCATCCCTCGGGGATGGTTTCTGTTACCGTGATGCCCTTGTAAGTAACCTTACCTGAGTTGCCGTGGTTTTCAAGTGCATACCAGTCAAGATATAACTGGTCATCTGTGAGGTTTGAAATCTCAATTTCGTATGTGAGATTTTCACTCTGAACTGCTGTTCCGAAGTGGGTTATATCAACAGTTCTGTCGATATCCATATTCGGATACTTGATACGGCTTTTTGTTTCCTTCGGAATCTTGACATCAGCTACGATATCGTTACCCGGGTCGTTGTCAAAGCCTGTTGCAACAAAGTCAAGCGGACGAGCAACAACAAAGTTGTCTGCTTTTGATACTCTTGTTGAAATAGAGGTTCCCGCCTTCGCTTCGCAAGCTACTTGGATTGCGCCAACCTCCTCAAGGACATCTTCTTGTTTTGATGGGTTGATTTTATAGCCTGTGCAATGGAGGAAAGTGTTGTTGCCGATGTAAAGCATAGTGTGTGTGCCGTACATAGCAACATCGCCGTGGCGGAAGTTCTTATCGCAATCTGCGAGGTAGGGGAGAATGTACTTCTCTTTTGCTTCGTCGGGAGTAAAAGCGTTTCCGTTCTCGTCGTAATATCCATAGTGGCTTTCACCGTCAGGAGCGTCATTTTTAAAGACAAGACCCGGGAATGCTTCTGTGAAACTATCTGACTCAAGAACGTTTTCTACGTAGAGTCCATCGCGCTTTGTCTTTGAGTATTTGTCGTAGTTGACCCAACGGATGAGTGCGGCATCAACATCATCTTCTGTGATGGGATCGTTGAGTGTTTCTTCACCATCGTATGTGTGGCGCTGGTTATCGGAGTAGCGGAAGGTAGCGGTTGTGCTCATTCCGTCCTGATTGGTGACTTTTCCGAGCGGGAACATATTAAGACCTTCATAATATGTCTGGAATACATAGTCGTTACATACGGAATAGAAGGTCATATCCTTGGTCGCAAATTCAGGAGCCGAGCGACAGCTCATTCGGCAGATGCCGCCGAGGAAGCCGTGCATTTTTGAGAAGTGCCATGAGTCATACTGAACCTTAACGCCCTTTGAATAATACGCCCAAGCGGTAGCGGTGATAGCTTCTTCAAGGTCAGAGCGGGTTACGATTTCGGTTCCCTTTTTGACCTTTTCTGTTTTGGTCTTCATACACTTTGTGCAGGTGTATGTAATTGTGCCGTCGAAGTGCTCAGAAACGGGGCTTGTAAGTTCACCGTTGTTGAAGGTATGTGCTTCTGTTTCGGTGTGGCTTCCGTCTTTTTTGCAGACGCGTGTATGTGTGCCGTCACCGTTGTCTTTGTATTCGCTCCATGTGTGGTAGTGCTTTTCAAGAAGTCTTGCGATTGCAGAAGTAGCAAAACTGCGTGTGATCTCGGTAGCGGGGAAGAGTTTGTCGCCCTTTAAAGCAAACGCGCCGCTGCCGATAGCCCAGGCAAAAGAAGTTCTTGCATAAAGCTCGACATCTGCGCCGTCCTTGTAGTCAGCAAGATAACAGCTATCGGTCATATAGCCAGTGTCGGTTAAGTCTGCCCACTTGTAGAGATAGAATGATGCAAGGTTGCGGTCGATAGTCTTACCGACACCAAAATTACCGTCGCCAGCACCGTTTGTGATGCCGTTTGCATACGCCCACGAAACTGCATCAGCGTAATAAGCATTAGCAGGAACATCTGCAAATGTAGCAGCCTTTTCAACCGCAGGCTCGCCAGTTGCACGGTAGAGGAAGGTGATGAACTCTTCTCTCGTACAGAGCTTATTCGGTGCGAAGATATCCGCATTATAGCCTTTTACGATTCCTTTCTCTGCAAGTGTAGAAATGTATGCTTTTTCGGTGGCATCAGAAATATCCGAGAAAGCAAGTGCTGACGGGATGAAGCTAAAAAGCATACAGAGAACAAGCATAAGTGTTGCAATTCTCTTCATTATTAATTCCTCCTTGATAAATAGTTATTATATATATGATAACAAAATGCAATTATAAATACTATTGACATTTGCCCCTATTATATGTATAATTGTATTTAAAGCGAGGGGGAAATCATGAAAGATTATGTGATTAAAAATTTCAGAACTCCTTATTTGTACGGCGTGAGACATATTACAGGTATGAATGCCGCGGAAACAACGGGGCAAGGATACCATCGTAACGAGACTTTGATTTTTATTTTTTATAAAAGAGGAAAAGGGACGTTAGACATTGAAGGCACATCTTACGCAATCAATGAAGGTGATGTAATAATGTTCAATCCGTCGGAATTTTTCCTACATAATGTAGATAACAACACTTTCCACGAACGAATTATTTTCTATGTGTGCCGCAACGCTCTTGACTCATTTCCCCTCGGATGCTTTCCTGCTTTTTCAATGTTTTATAAAAGAGAAGAGGGGAAGGGTAATATTATTCCTGCTGACATTGTGAAAAAACACGGCATTGATAATATGTTTAATGAGATTCTTGAAATAAAAAAGGGAGACTCTCTGACAAAAGAACCGCTTGTAATGTGCAAGATAATAGAAACTATGTGTAAAATAGTGGAGCTGCTTGAAAATACAACGATAATGAATGCTGAAAAAGCTACTGTCAGCACGCTTGCAGAAAAAGTCCTGCGATATGTCGAAAAAAACTATACCGAAGATATTACCGTACAAGAGATCGCGGATCGTTTTGGAGTTCACCGCACACACCTCTCGGCAAAATTCCACAAGTATATCGGAACATCCTTGCGGAAGTATATAATTCTCAGGCGCATTTATAAATTCAACAGCTTGCTTAACGACGACAGTTCGATAGAAGAAACTGCATACAGCGTCGGCTTTCATAATTATTCTAATTTTTTCAGATTGTACAAAAAATATATGGGAATAACTCCGACGGAATTCAAACAACAGTGCAATAAGTTCAAGTAAATTAATTATGAAAACAAGAAGCCTCAAACCAAAAAGTTTGAGGCTTCTTATTGGAGCTGGTAATGGGACTCGAACCCGCGACCTACGCATTACGAAAGCCGTACGACATCTTACAAACCCTTGTAAATCAAGGGTTTTGGCAATTTTTCTGATGCCACGATGCCATTCGTTGCCCATCTTTTTGCACCAAACTCACTGCTTTTTGGCAAAAATTACGTTACTTGCCATCAAGCGTTTTCTCTGCCGAAAATTATATCAAAAATAATATTAAAGGTCAATGCCCATTATGTTAAATTCAAAGCATTGACTTTTGTATTATAAGTATTAACCGTGTAATTCTTTGTCCTTCAAATCTCTCTTTTCATAGTAATCACTGCATGCTTCAAGCGACTGCTCTTGCGTCATCGGAGTTGTTTTGATGCTTTGTCTGGCCGTTGACAAAAATTAAAGTTTTATGATAAAATTCAAAAAGGACATCTGGTAAAAACCAAACGTCCTTGGAGCTTGTGACGGGACTCGAACCTGCGACCTGCGCATTACGAATGCGCTGCACTACCAACTGTGCTACACAAGCATATTCAACTTTAATGAGTATACTATATTTAAGTGCTTTTGTCAAGATTTTATTAACCTTGCAGCCCTTTATATTGGAAGGAATTTTTACTTATGAAAAAACTTGCAGTTATAGATTTAGGCTCAAATTCCATCAGAATGAGCATTTTTGAAATTAATGCCGACAAAACCTTTCGTCAAACAGGAAACTATCGCAGTATGATAAAGCTAAGTGAAGGTATGACTGAAGATATGTGTCTTAAGCCCGAGGCACAACTTCGTGCAGTTAACTCTTTACTGGAATATAAGCACATTATGCAAAGATTTGGCGTTACCGACCTTCGAACAGTTGCAACCGCTGCCGTACGTAAAGCCCAAAACAGCAAAGACTTTATTAATACTGTTAAAAACGCAACTGGCATTACTATTGAAGTAATAGACGGCGAAACCGAGGCTGAACTTGATTGTCTGGCAATTTCAGAAACTTTTGGCTGCAAAGAGGGTGTTATCTGCGATATAGGCGGCGGCAGCACGGAGTTTATTGCAATACAAAGCGGCAATATGCAAAAACCCGCCATAAGCATCCCCATGGGTTCCCGCTGGATTACCGAAACGTTTTTCTCAAAAGGAGAAAGTTCTCGGGAAATTACCGATGCCATAAATTATATTTCCACACAAATTTCAAAGCTGCCATGGCTTGATAAAATGAAGGGTGCACAAATTGTGGGAATTGGCGGAACTTTACGTTCTTTAGCAAAATATCATATGAAGGATTTTTCAAAAACAACTATTTCACATCACAAAATCTCAGGTCGGGAAATCGACACTCTCTTTAACTCTATTGCAAACACTCCCCCACATGACCGCAAATTTTTGCCCGGAATAGGCGAAGAACGGGCAGATATTATCCTAGCCGGTTTGCTGCCTTTAATGGAGTTGAAAAAAAGACTTTCCTCGCCAAACCTCCTTGTGGCAGATGTTGGTGTGCGTGAGGGAATTCTTTTTGATTATATAAAAAATTTGCATAGAACAGAATAATTAACCATAAACCTTCAAAAACTACTAAAAAAGTTTTTGGAGGTTTTTTTGTTGAAAAAATACCATAAAGAAATCATAATTGGTGCGCTGACGGGCATTCTTAACGGGCTCTTTGGGGCCGGAGGCGGTTCGGTGGTAGTTCCGGCTATGGAAAAATTTCTAAATATTGATGAAAAGAAGGCTCATTCTACTGCTATTGCCATAATATTAATGATGTCTCTTGTAAGCTCTGTAACATATATTAATAAAGGGTTTTTTAATATTAAGCTATGGGCTTTGGTTTCGATTGGGGGAATTGCTGGCGGTTTTGTAGGAGCAAAGCTTCTTGGGAAGATTCCTAAAAAATGGCTGAAGATACTCTTTGGCGGCGTCATTTGTATAACCGCCGTAAAAATGATTTTTTAGGAGGTAGTTATGCTTAATATCATCACCGGCTTTTTGAGTGGCATAATCAGTGGGATGGGTATTGGCGGCGGAGCAATTTTAATTCCTGCACTCATTTTAATTGAAGGTATAAATCAACAAATGGCGCAGGGCATAAATCTAACCTACTTTATACCCACAGCAGTTATTTCATTGATTGTCCATATAAAAAATAAAAATGTTGAATTCAAAACCGCTGCTATTATAGGTTGCTCTGGTATAATTGGTGCAGCTTCAGGCGCATGGCTTGCCACCACGTTAAATGGCGATTTATTACAAAGATTATTTGGCTTTTTCCTACTTTTGGTTGGATTGTATGAAATATACAGGGGGTTTCGCACCAACTATTGGTAGATTTTTGTTAAAAAATAATCAATTTTATATTGACGGACAAGAAAAAAAGTTATATACTATAATTTGAAATATTTAAATTTATTATAAATTTATGATTGGAGTGTTTTTTGTGGATAGAATTTATAATTTTTCAGCAGGTCCTTCAATGTTGCCTCTTGAAGTTCTTGAACAGTGTGCGGCAGAGATGACCAACTATAAGGGTTCTGGCATGTCGGTTATGGAAATGAGCCACCGTTCTCCTGTTTATGATGCAATCATTAAGGAAACAGAAGCTGATTTCAGAAAGCTTATGAACATTCCCGATAACTACAAGGTGCTCTTTCTTCAGGGCGGTGCATCAACTCAGTTTGCGGCAATCCCCCTCAACCTTATGAAAACAGGTAAGGCTGACTATATCGTATCAGGTCAGTTCTCAGGCAAGGCTTATAAAGAAGCTAAAAAATACGGCGATGCAAAATGTATTGCAACATCTGAAGACAAAACCTTCAGCTACATACCTGAAATCACGCCCGATATGGTACGCGAAGACGCCGACTATGTTCACGTTTGCTATAACAACACCATCTTTGGCACAAAATATCCTGAAATCCCCAATGTTGGCGACAAGGTTCTGGTTGCTGATATGTCATCATGCATCACAAGCGAACCTGTTGACGTTACAAAGTTTGGCGTAATCTATGCAGGGGCACAGAAGAATATGGCGCCTGCAGGTCTTACAGTTGTTATCATCCGTGAAGACCTTATGGGCACCGCTCGTGAGGATATTCCCACAATGCTTGACTATAAGACAATGGCAGATAACGACTCTATGTATAACACACCTCCTTGCTATGCAATTTATGTTGCAGGTCTGGTTTATAAGTGGGCACTCAAAAACGGCGGTTTGACAGCTATGAAGGAAAGAAACGAAAAGAAGGCTGCTCTTCTTTATGATTTCCTCGACCAATCAAAGCTCTTCAAGGCTACCGCTGAAAAGAAGTACCGTTCAATGATGAACGTTTGCTTTGTTACAGGCGATGCAGACCTTGACAAGAAATTCTGTAAGGAAGCATCTGCAGCAGGCTTCGAAAACCTTAAAGGACACCGCAGCGTTGGTGGTATGCGCGCAAGCATTTATAACGCAATGCCCTATGAAGGTGTTGAGGCTCTTGTTGAGTTTATGAAGAAATTTGAAGCAGAAAATGCCTAAAGGAGATTATAGAAATGTATAAAGTTCAAACTTTAAACAAGATCGCAAAAATCGGTCTTAATGTATTTGATGATAAATATACCTTTGGAGATGAAGTTGAAAATCCCGACGGTATCATTCTGAGAAGCTTTAATATGCACGATATGGAGCTCCCCGAATCTTTAGCTGCTGTTGCCCGTGCAGGCGCAGGTACAAACAACATTCCCATTGACAAGTGCAGTGAAAAGGGTATTGTTGTTTTCAACACTCCCGGCGCAAACGCAAACGCAGTTAAGGAGCTTGTTATTGCAGGTCTTTTACTTGCATCAAGAAAGGTTGTTCAGGGTATCAACTGGGCAAAAACTCTTATCGGCGAAGGCGACCAGGTAAGCAAGCTTGTTGAAAAGGGTAAATCAAACTTTGTTGGCCCCGAAATCACGGGCAAAACTCTTGGTATTATCGGTTTGGGTGCTATCGGTGTCCGTGTTGCAAATGCGGCACACGCACTTGGTATGAACGTAATTGGCTATGACCCCTATCTTTCGGTTGATGCCGCTTGGAATATGACCCGTGCCGCTGTTAAGGCAAATGACGTTGACACAGTTCTTGCACAGAGTGATTACATTTCAATTCATGTTCCTGCAACAGCAGATACAAAGGGTATGTTTAATGCAGACCTCTTCAAAAAGGTTAAAAAGGGCGTTAGACTTCTTAACTTCTCAAGAGCCGAACTTGTTGACACCGCTGCTATTCTCAGCGCTCTTGAAGACGAGACCGTTGCAGCATACGTTACCGACTTTGCAACAGAAGAACTTCTCAAGTCAGACAAGGTAGTATGTATGCCACACCTTGGTGCATCAACACCCGAAAGTGAAGATAACTGTGCTGTTATGGCAGCTCAGGAGCTTAAAGACTTTTTGGAAAACGGCAACATCAAGAACTCGGTAAACTTCCCCAACTGCGATATGGGTAAGGTCTGCGGCTCGCGTATGACAATTGCTCACAAAAATATTCCAACAATGCTTAACCAGATTACCGATGTATTTACAAAGAACAACATTAATATAGAAAATATGATTAATAAAAGTAAGGGCGACTATGCATACACCATGCTTGACACCCACACAGAAATTACAACAGCAATGCTTGATGGTATTAAAACAATTGATGGTGTAATTAAAGTTAGTCTTTACATTCAGAAATAGTTGTAGTATAATAGGCTACATCGGCAGATTGGACGGTCGCGGGCACAAAGGAGAAATCCTGTGCGTGAGGAAAGTCCGAGCTCCACAGGGCAGGGTGCAAGGTAACCCCTTGTGAAGGCAACTTTAAGGAAAGTGCAACAGAAATATACCGCCCGTTTTTTCGGGTAAGGGTGGAAAGGCGAGGTAAGAGCTCACCCACGCTCCGGCGACGGAAGCGTGCTGTAAACCCCACCTGGAGCAACACCTTATAGGAAAGATTAAGCTGGCCCGGCGACTTTCGGGTAGGTGGCTGAAGCCCGGCAGTGATGCCCGGCTTAGATAGATGACCGTCTTAAATGACAGAACTCGGCTTACAGATCTGCCGTAACAATTTAAAAAGGCGAAACCCCACCGTAAGGTGGGGTTTCTTGTTTAATTTGCCTCGCAAACATGGAGTATGTAACGGTGCAAAAAAAAGGTGCGCACAGGGTGCACACCGAAAAACGCACCGCTTAGTCGCCAAACCAAAACTTAAATAACACCAAGAATGCATAAAAGTATAGCAGTACGTTTTTACCTAAAGACAAAAACATTCTCGGTAGTTATAAAATTTTGATTTGGCATTTGTTATTATACCACAAAGCAGAAAGAATTACAATATATTTTTAAAATAATTGATTTTTCTATTGACATACCCCCAATTTTACTATATAATGTTTCTTGCACCACATTGATAACACAATATATTGTGGTTTTATATTTTTTACATATAAGGGGGTATACCCATGAAAATTATTAAAAGAAACGGCGCTGAAGAAAATTTTAATGAAGAAAAAATACTTGTTGCCATTACCAAGGCAAACGAGTCTGTACCCGAGGATGTCCGTATGACCGACCTGCAAATCAAGCGCATTACCGAGGCTGTTGTTATTTCCTGCGAGACTTTGGGTCGAGCTCCCTCGGTTGAAGAAATTCAGGACCTTGTGGAAAAAAAGATTATGGCACACGGCGCTTTTGAGGTAGCAAAAAATTATATTACATACCGCTACACCCGTTCGTTGGTGCGTAGGAGTAATACAACCGACAATAAAATTCTTTCTCTTATCGAGTGCAATAACGAAGAGGCGAAACAAGAAAATTCCAACAAAAACCCTGTAGTTAACTCTACTCAGCGTGACTATATGGCAGGTGAGGTTTCGAAGGATATTACCAACCGAATTCTTTTGCCGCCGGATATTGTAGCGGCTCATAACGAGGGTCTTATCCATTTTCACGACTCTGACTATTTTGCACAGCATATGCACAACTGTGACCTTGTAAACCTTGAGGATATGCTCCAAAACGGAACAGTTATTACAGGAACACTCATCGAACGTCCTCACAGTTTTTCAACCGCTTGTAACATTGCAACCCAAATTATAGCACAGGTTGCATCAAACCAATATGGCGGCCAGTCAATCTCGCTGACACATCTTGCACCATTTGTTCAGGTATCCCGTCAAAAATTCTTAAAGCAGGTTAAGGCAGAAATGGATGCATTAGGGATTGAAATTACCGATGCTCAGCTCGCTGAAATGGCTGAAAAGCGTGTTCGCGAAGAAATCCGACGTGGTGTTCAGACCATTCAGTATCAGGTTGTGACACTGCTCACCACAAACGGCCAGGCTCCGTTTGTTACGGTATTTATGTATCTTGGCGAAGCAGAGGACGAACAGACCAGACACGACCTTGCTTTAATTATTGAAGAGGTTCTTCTGCAACGCTATGAAGGCGTAAAGAACGAAAAAGGTATTTGGGTTACCCCGGCATTTCCCAAGCTGATTTATGTGCTCGAGGAAAACAACATCCACGAAAATTCCAAATACCGTTATCTTACCGAGCTTGCAGCAAAATGCACCGCAAAAAGAATGGTTCCTGATTATATCTCAGAAAAGAAGATGCTGGAGCTGAAAGTGGATAAAAACGGCGAAGGCCATTGCTATACCTGTATGGGTTGCCGCAGTTTTCTTACCCCTTATGTTGATGAAAACGGAAAGCCAAAATATTACGGCAGATTTAATCAGGGTGTTGTGACCATCAATCTTGTTGATATCGCTCTCTCATCAGGCGGTGACAAGGAAAATTTCTGGAAGATATTTGACGAAAGGCTTGAGCTTTGCCACAGAGCACTCCTCTGCCGCCACGAAAGACTTAAAGGAACTCTTTCAGACGCTGCACCCATTCTTTGGCAGCACGGAGCTTTGGCTCGTCTTAAAAAAGGCGAATCAATTGACAAACTGCTTTTTGGCGGTTACTCAACCATTTCTCTTGGCTACGCAGGTCTTTATGAATGTGTAAAATATATGACCGGCAAAAGCCATACCGACCCCGAAGCAACGCCTTTTGCCCTTGATGTTATGGAAAAAATGAATGCTGCGTGCCGCGGTTGGAAGGCTAAACATAATATTGATTTCAGTCTGTACGGAACACCGCTTGAATCCACAACCTACAAATTTGCAAAATGCCTCCAAAAGAGGTTTGGCGTTATACCGGGCGTTACAGATAAAGGGTACATCACCAACAGCTATCACGTTCACGTCAGCGAAGAAATTGATGCGTTTGAAAAATTACGCTTTGAGGCACAATTTCAGCATTTATCTCCTGGCGGAGCAATCAGCTATGTTGAGGTTCCCAATATGCAGCATAATCTCGAAGCAGTGCTGCAGGTTATGAAATTCATCTACGACAACATCATTTATGCCGAGCTTAACACCAAATCAGACTACTGTCAGGAATGTGGCTTTGACGGTGAAATTGAAATTGTTGAAGAAGATGGCAAGCTTATATGGAAATGCCCTAACTGTGATAATACTGATCAAGACAAAATGAATGTAGCACGACGCACCTGTGGGTACATCGGCACACAGTACTGGAATCAGGGACGTACTCAGGAAATTAAAGAAAGGGTGCTTCACTTATAATGCATTACGGACAAATTAAAAACTGTGATATTGCAAATGGCGAGGGGGTGCGTGTCACCCTTTTCGTTTCAGGTTGCACAAATTGTTGCGAGGGCTGCTTTCAGCCCGAAACGTGGAACTTTAATTACGGACAGCCTTTCACTAAAGAAACCGAAGATGAAATAATTAAAATGCTCGCGCCTGACTATATAAACGGTCTTACACTTCTTGGAGGCGAGCCCTTTGAACCGGATAATCAGCGTGCACTTTTGCCCTTTGTGAAAAAAGTTAAGAACACATATCCAAATAAAAATATCTGGGCATTTACAGGCTTTACAATTGAGCAGCTTTTATCTTGTTCTCCACACCCCAGATGCGAGATTACCGATAAATTGCTTAGCTTTATTGATATTCTGGTTGACGGAAGGTTTGAAATTGATAAAAAAAATATTTGCCTCCGCTTTCGTGGCTCGGAAAACCAAAGAATTCTTAATCTTCGCAAAACGCTGATGTGCGGCACGCCTGTTATGTGGGAATGCTGACAGTTTTTACGGATGTTTTAAACACCAAAAAAAGCGATACTGCTTGACCATTTTCGGTAAAGCTGTATCGCTTTTTTTGTATGAGATTAATTAAATTTAATTTTCTTCCTCTGTATACTCAGCCAATGATTCTTCATATTTTGCAAGAATCATATTCTGAAGAAGTTCTCTCATCTCGGCGTTAATGGGATGTGCAATATCCTTAAACTCGCCGTCCGGAGTTTTTCTGCTGGGCATAGCGATAAAGAGTTTTTCCTGACCTGCAATAACCTTGATGTCGTGCACAACAAAAGCATCGTCGAATGTAACGGAAACAACCGCTTTCATTCTTCCCTCCGCATTGATTTTTCTGACCTTGATGTCAGTAATTTGCATAAAATGCACCCACCTTTGTAAAAATGTGTATATAAAATTTATTTTTTACATATAATTAACATATTGATATATTTTTCAATTTGTGATAAAATATTCCTGGGAAGCATCCCGTTAACATAACCTCTTTAAGGAGATGGAACATATGAAAACCGTTCAGCTTTCAAATCTTCCGAAAAATGCATATATACATATGGTCGGTATCGGCGGAATAAGCATGAGCGCTTTGGCGCATATGCTGAAATATTTCGGATACCATGTATCCGGCTCGGACAGAACCGAAACAAAAATAACAAAACAACTGGCAAATGCCGGCTTTAAGATTACCATAGGTCACGATACATCCGCTGTATCAGACCCAGATTTAGTTTGCTACACTGCGGCAATTGCTCAGGATAATCCTGAGCTTGTTAAGGCTCGTTCACTCGACATACCCATTATGGAACGTGCCGAGCTGCTGGGCCAGCTTATGAAAAAATATAAATTTCCGGTGGCTGTTGCCGGAACGCACGGAAAAACCACAACAACATCAATGTTGTCGTTGGTTCTTCTTGAAGCCGGACTTGATCCCACAATATTGGTAGGCGGAGAACTCTCACAAATCGGCGGCAATTACAAACTCGGAAAAGAAGATTATCTTGTTTTTGAAGCCTGTGAATATGTAGAAAGCTTTCTCCACTTTAATCCCTTTATTTCAATAATCACCAATGTAGAAGAAGACCACCTTGACTATTTTACTGATATTAATCATATTATATCAGCTTTTGAAAAATTTACAAGACTAAATTCACCTGATGGGTGCATTATTGTTTGTTCTGACGATAAAAACTGTCTTTCTGTTGTGCAAAATAGCGATAAAAAAGTCTTGAAATACGGCATAATTAGTAAAAATACCGATTTTTACGCCGATAACATCCATACAGACAATCATGGGCGCACCGTATTTGACGTATACGCATATGGTAAAAAAACTGTGCAAATTGCACTGTTCATTCCAGGAGAACACAATGTCAAAAATGCATTGGGTGCCTTTGCCGCAGGATGGGAACTGGGAATTGACCCCGACACCATCAAGCGTGGTCTGGAAAGTTATATGGGCACAAAACGCAGATTTGAAAACATCGGCGAGGTTCAGGGAATAAAAATTCTGGACGATTATGCCCATCATCCAACCGAAATAGAAAGCTGTCTTAAAGCGGCACGGACAGTCGCGGAAGGTGATGTGTGGTGTATTTTTCAACCACATACCTATTCAAGGACCAAAGCCTTTACTCAGGCATTTGCCAAGGCATTGGAGCTTGCGGATAAGTCAATTGTAACCGATGTTTATCCCGCTCGTGAAGAATATGACGGAACTATTCATTCATGCGATGTGGTGCAACTTATGGAAAACGGAATATATATGAATGATTTTGGAGCAATCGAACGGTATATCCTCAAAAATGCCAAGCCGGGAGATGTTGTAATAACAATGGGAGCCGGCGATATCTTTAAGCTGGGCTATAAGCTGGGAGGAAAATAGATATATTCCAAAACTTAAAAATGGTGCAGTTCATATGAACTGCACCATTTTGTTATTACTATTTTTCTTCTGTCCTTATCTTCTTGTTTTCAATATAAATATGCTTGTTACATATATTAAACGCCGCCCGTTTATGTGAAATTATTATACAGGTCTTATTTTTAAGGCCCTTGATATTCTGTAGCATCTTTTCTTCGGTTTCTTCATCCAACGCAGAGGTTGCCTCGTCAAGAAGAATTACCGGTGCATCTGAAAGTATTGCACGACATACCGCAAGGCGCTGAACCTGACCCTCGGATAATCCCATTCCTTTTTCGCCTATTTCGGTATCAAGACCTTTAGGCAGTTTGTTAATGAAATCAGCCGCACAGCTTATCCTTGCTGCCTGCATAATCTCTTCATCCGACGCATCGGGTTTTACCATTGATACTGCATCACGAATTGTGCCAGAAAGCAACAAATTTCCCTGTGGAACATAAGAGAACAATGGTCGGGAGAACTTTCCCACATTTAGATTTTCATGGGACATTTTGAGGAAAATTTCGCCCTTTTGCGGCACAAAAACACCCAAAAGCAATTTAATAAGCGTGCTTTTACCTATGCCTGATATACCCGCAATAACAGCAAAGTCGCCCCTGTCTATGCTGAGGCTTGCATTTTCAAAAATGACATCTCTGCCATACCCGAACGAAATTCTATCAAAGCACATTGACTGCAGCGATTCATATGCCTTTTGGGGGTCAAGCAGCTTGTGCTCCTCTTTTTCATTGGGCAAATTATCGATTTCAATAATTCGCTCCGATGACGCAATAATCGAGTAGTACTGCGGAACAACCCCTGAAAGACTTGCGAAAGGCGCCTGAATTTGACTTACAAGCTGGAGTATAGCCGTCAATGTACCAAATGTTATGCTGCCCAAAAACAAACGGTAAGAGCTCCATACCAATGCATAAAGTGAGCCAAGGCTGAAAATCATACTAAGCCCCGATGTGGAAAAAATCGTCAAGTTGCGACGAACCATCTGTGCCTTATAATTTTCTTCCTGAAGTTCTGCCGCATTTTGCGAAATTCTGTTCTCAATGCCGAATACCTTTATCATAAGCAGACTGCCAAGGGATTCCTGCAAAAAAGAACGAACTTTTGCCTCGGTTTCCTGAACACGCTTATGTGTGCCCTTAAGCACTTTGCGAAATGCAGTTATTACAATCAACAACAAAATCCCGCCAAAGAAAAAGATAAACGCAAAATTTCTGTCAAGACGAGTTAAAGAATAAAGTGCGTAGACAAGTCCCACCAAAAGGGCAAGAACACTGGGGATAAGCGAAAGGATTCCGCCGGATACCACCGAAATATCATCATTTAGCCTTGCAAGAAGGTCGCCCGAATGATACGCCGTGACTGAGTGATAATCTTTTTTTAATATTGCTGTAAAAAGCTTGTTTCTCATCCTTAATCTGAGCCTTGCCCCAACGTGTGCCTCGGTTGCCTGCCCTGCCAGCCTGATTATAATCTGTGACAGTATAATTACCAAAAGCTTCACAGCAGCAGATATAAGGCCGTTTACGTCCTTTGCTACCGCTGCATCAATTACCAATCTTGAGGTCAAAGCAAACACAACCCCCAGAACTGTCAGCGAGCATCGCATAACCGCAAGTATCACAATCAACACCAGCTGAGATTTAGAGTGAGAATATATCCATTTTAATGTGTCTTTATCTTTCATTTGCATCCCCCGTACAGACTATTTTAATATCCTCTATGTTTATTTAAGAAGGTCTATTGCCATCTGAACATTCTTTTCTGCAAGCACATTATACTGTTGACTTTTTTCAAATAACTGGCGGGAAATCTCTTCACGTGTTTCAATTATCTCATCCGCAAGAGAGCACAGTCTTTCAACATCAATCTGCTCTACCTTCATAGAAAACCTTTGACCTGCAGATTCCATAACAGCATCCACCTTCGGGTCATAATCAAGAGCAATGGCAGGAACTGCATTTTTTACCGCATAAATTAATGTATGCAGGCGCATCCCCACAACAAACCTTGCTTTTCCCACAATGCCTATCATGGTTTTGGGGGGCAAACCGCTTTCAAGCAAAACACATCTGCTATTAATTTTATCCGCAATTCTTTGGGAAATCTCTTTGTCATAAATACCCTGCATAGGCACCACAAGAGGAACTATTCCATACTTTCGGGAAATCACATCTGCAAACTCAGCAATTTTTGTTTCAATTTCTTTATCGCTGTATTTCCATTCCCTTAAAGCAATTATAAAAAAGTCGGTTTCGTCCGAAATTCCCGCACGCATTAGCGCCTCGTCAACCAATACACTGTCGCCATTCTCCAAGGCATATACGGGGTCAGCTGTTACAAAAACAGGTACGCTCTCCTCTAAAATTCCCTGGAGCTCCACACGGGAATTCTTTTCACGAAGGGTTACAAGGTCAGTTTTGTTCACGGTCTTTTTAACATATCTTATGTTTCTTTTTTTTGAAATTGGTCCTATACCATTAGCATACAGCATAACCTTGGCGCCGCAGAGCTTTGCCAAATGCATAACCGTAAGATAATAATAAAGGGATGCCGAACTGGTGACGTCCTGAAGCAAGCTTCCACCACCACTGATGAGCAGCTTTGTGCGTTTGAGAGCTGCTGTAATCTTGCGGATATTAAATCTGTCAATCGCACTTACCCCATGTATCCTTGCGGTTTCATGGGGATTTTTTGAAAGAACTGTTATGCTTATATTGGGGCATTTTTTGCGGAGATTGCTGATAATTGCAGACAAAATGGAGTCGTCACCGCTGTTGTGAAAACCATAGTACCCCGAAATCATAACATCTATGTTCCGTTTGCTGTTGCCATGGGGCAGATATTTTTCAATATCCTCAAGCTCTGAAACATCAACCTCGTTTATCTTTGAGTTTTTAATAATTGATATATACATCTTAACAGCATCGTTTGCCATTGTCTCAACCGAATAATACTTTTTGACCGTATTAATCGACATATCGCCAAGATGCTTTCTGTATTCTGCTTTTTCAGGCTCAAGAATTTTGAGCAAATCATCCTTGAGCTGCCTGGTGGTTGTCATTTCACAGCCGCGACAACAAAAATTTGTATCAATTGAGATTTGAAGCTTGTCCTCGTCAAAAATACCAATATAACCTTCATTGCCTGCAATTATTGCAGGCTTGTGACACGCCATTGCCTCCAATGCCGCACGGCTGACACCCACAAACACGTCGCCCGATGCTACAAATTTGTTTATATCTGTACGGGCGCCGGTTGTAATTATAATTCTCGAACCGGTTTCTTCGTTCATTTTCTCGGCTTCTTTTCTTATCTTTTCAAAATCATTTCCGCCGCCAACAATGACCACCTCAAGGTTTGGAATTTCTGCATATAAATCAGGAACCGCCTCGATTAATTTGTGTGCGGCATAACTGCGGTCAACATCCATTCGGCTTACATATACAATTCTTGTCTTGTCTTCGCCAAAGTCAAATTCCTTTGCAATATCAGAAAAATCCACATTTTCTGAGAACTTTTCCATATCAACGCCATTGATTGTCACTCTTATGTTTTCTGAATCGCAACCATAATTGTCTACAAGATACTGTTTTATATCGTCACTTACCGCTAAGGAACGGTCGCCCCAGTTGCTAAGTAAATTAAACGGAAATCTTGTATCAAACACCCAATGCGCAGTTGTTACAAATCGAAACCCATATTTTTTTTGCAAAAGCCCACACAAAAATCCGGGAATTCTGGCATGCGAGTGTACAACATCAATCTTATATTCGAGTATAATTTGTTCAAGTTTTTTGTAGGCGCTTATAAGCGAGCCTATTCGTTTGTTGTGAAGAGGAACTTCAAAATGCGTTATCCCCGACGCCTCAAGCTCCTTTACATATGCGCCGCCCTTTGAGGCAACATACACCTCTATACCGCATCGCACCAAGGCCTTGGAAAGCTCAACAATGTGAGTTTCCGCTCCGCCTATATCCAACTGCATTGTCGCCATTAAAACTCTCATAAACACATTCCTTTTTTATTTATTTTCCATTTCGGCAGCATATTCTGTCGGTTTGGGGCTGAATACCGTATTTGACAGCTCTCTCATCTTTGCATCGCTACACAGATAGTAAGATACGCCGCCGATTGTCTGTGGTGCGCCGGGCAACTGCATCATATTAATATTTTCAGAGCTTATTTTGCTGATTGTAGCAATATGTCTTAGCAAGTCCTTTGCTGTGTAATTTGTTCTTACATTATCACGCACAACATCAAACAGCTCCCCAGCTTTAAGCAGGTATTTTGGCTTAAGCTTCTGGTCAACCAACGCCTTGAGAAATGCCTGTTGGGCTTCAATTCTGCCCAAATCTCCCATAGCATACCCCTTATAGCCGGGATTACCCTGTCTGAAACGAACGAAGTCATGGGCCGCCTTACCGTCAAGATGCTGCATGCCCGCCGGAATATCAATGTGCAGGTTTTGAACAGGGTCGTCATATTTCATATGAAACGGAACTTCAAAGTCAACACCGCCCAGTGCATCAATAATCTCCTTAAAACCATCAAAATTAATGGTCATAAAATAATGAACAGGCAATCCCGTCAGGAGCTTTACTTTTTCCACGCACAGTTCCTCTGGCTCCTGAATATTTCCTCTTGCCACCTCATTTACACCAATTCCCAATGCTGCATTTATCTTTTGATGTCCTCTGCCCATACGCACACGGGTATCACGGGGAATGGAAAGAATATTCACCTTGCCGGTGCGCCCGTTAAGACTTGCCAACATTATAGTATCACTACGCATTCCGCCCTCATCCGTACCAAGAAACAGAATATTTACAACTCCAACATCTGCAGTTTGCTTGTCAAGTGTCGCAAGAGTAATTTCTTCGCCAAGATACAAGCCCGACAGAAGTTTTGCCGACAATACTCCGCCAAATGTAGCAAAAACGACACAAAAGACGCATACCACAGATAATATTATTATTCCTTTTTTACTAAACATGCTCAATTTAAATCATTTGCCTTTCTCTGAACCAAATAACCCAATAGGTTAAATCTTTATTGATTATATCACCAAAATTACAATCGTGTCAATTGTTCCAACTAAAAACTTACATCTCGCAAATATTTTTCTCGCTGCGTCTGTAAAGCACAAACTTGTTGCCCATAACAATTACGACCTGCGCCGCCGTTTGCTTTGCCAGTTCGTCTGCTGCCTCACGTATATCAAGCATAGAGTTTTCAAGAACGTGAACCTTAATAAGCTCACGTGCCGCAAGAGCTGCGTCGGTAGATTTTATTACGTTCTGCGAAATTCCGTCCTTTCCTATTTGATAGAGTGCCGGCACATTGGCAGCCAGCCTTTTGAGATATGCTCTTTCTTTACTTGTCATTCTTTTTTCTCCTTCTTTTTACAATAAATCCGAAAGCCTTGCAAACTGCTCAAGACTCAATTTTTCTCCTCTTATGTTTATATCAACGCCCATTTCTTCAAGTGCGTTTTGAACAGAGTTCTTTCCTATATTAATATATGGACTTTTTGAAAGTGCGTTAATAAGTGTTTTTCTTCTTTGTCCAAACGCAGATTTAATAATGGCAAACATCTTTTCCTTATCCTTAACCTCAACGGTGGGTTTATCCTGAACCTCCAGATGTATGACCACCGACGCAACCTTGGGCTGGGGCATAAAGCAGTGGGGTTCGGCTTTTGTTATTATCTTTGGCACGGTATAGAACTGTACCGCCGCAGAAAGCGCCCCATAATCCTTGCCCCCCGGAGAGGCTGCCATACGGTCAGCAACCTCCTTCTGCACCATTACTGTTAATGATTTAACCGGAATTCCTTCCTCAAGAAATTTCATTATTATAGGTGTTGTTATATAATAAGGAAGGTTTGCCACAACATGGACAGGTCTTTCTCCAAATTTTTCTTCAATCAGTCGTTTTAAATCCACTTTAAGTACGTCTTCGTTAACAATTGATACATTATCAAACTCGCCAACAGTATAATCAAGAAGCGGCATCAGACTTTTGTCAATTTCAATCGCCACAACCCAACCTGCCGTCTGTGCCAACTCTCTCGTAAGAACTCCGGCACCAGGCCCAATTTCTAATGCACACGAATTTTTATCCACTCCCGAACTAAAAACGATTTTATCGAGAACACCTTTATCTATAAGGAAATTCTGTCCCAGAGATTTCGAAAAGGAAAACCCGTGGTTTTCAATAATGCCTTTAAGCTCTGAAGGATTATAAAGCTTCATATATTTGTCCCTCTCATTAAACGTAAGGCATCAAGCTATAAATAAGCTTAATGCCTTATCCAAAAATATTTTCACCAAAATTTACAAAAACACATTGACAAAGGCAAAACCTTGTGATATAATAGTTACCTATTATAGTGCGTACTTTTGCGTATTTTTAAATTTCACCCATATTTTTTACTGTATTTGCAGTATATCACATATGTATGAAAAAAGCAATAGTTGTTTAAAATATTTTTGTGAAAATTTTACCATATTACGAAAATTATTACAATATATTGTGTTGCTATACGTGCTTAATACACAATGCAGATGACATTTTGCCCCATCTGCAAATCTAACGAAGAGGTGATTATTTTATGGTACATCCGGTGAAACTTGGCAAAAACACCCGAATGAGCTATGGTAAGATAAGGGAAGTTGTTGAAATGCCAAACCTTATCGAAATCCAGAAAAATTCTTATGACTGGTTTTTAAGCGAAGGCTTAAAGGAAGTCTTCCACGATGTGTCACCTATCACTGACTACACCGGCAATCTTATTCTGGAATTTATTGATTACAGAATAGATATGAACCCCAAATATGACATTGAAGAGTGTAAAGAGCGTGACGCTACATATGCGGCGCCACTCAGAGTAAAGGTTCGTCTTATTAATAAGGAAACCGGTGAGGTTAAGGAGCAGGAAATCTTTATGGGCGATTTCCCGATTATGACTCCGTCAGGTACCTTTATTATAAACGGTGCTGAGCGTGTTATCGTCAGCCAGCTTGTCCGTGCCCCAAGTGTATATTTCGCTGAGAAATACGACAAAATCGGCAAAAAGCTATTTTCATCTCAGGTTATTCCCAACCGAGGAGCCTGGCTCGAATACGAAACCGACAGCAACGACCTTTTCCACGTTAAGATTGACAAAATGAGAAAAACTCCCATTACTGTTCTTATTCGTGCTCTAGGCGTTGGTACAGATGCGGAAATTACCGAACTTTTCGGCGAAGATGACCGTATTATGCGCACAATGGAAAAGGACACAACCAAGACAGTCGAAGAGGGTCTGCTTGAGATTTACCGCAAGCTTCGCCCGGGCGAACCCCCCACGGTAGAAAGCGCACAGTCTCTTATCACAAATCTCTTCTTTGACCCCAAGCGTTATGACCTTGCCCGTGTAGGCAGATATAAATTCAACAAAAAACTTCGTATGGCTGCACGTATTGTCGGTCAGATTTCGGCTGAAAACATTGTTGACAAGGAAACCGGCGAGCTTATAGTTTCTGCAGGTGAAAAAATCACCAAGGAAATGGCTCATGCCCTTGAAATTGCAAACATCAATAAAGTTGTTATTAAAGTAGACAACGAGCACACAACAAATGTTATCTCTAACGGTATGGTTGACCTTCGCGACCTTGTTGACTACAACCCAAGAGATTACGAAATAAATGAAAACGTTCGTTACTCGGTTCTTAAACAGATTATGGACGAGTTTCCTGACGTCAACTCCGACGAATTCAAGAATGCTCTTCGCGAACGCCGTGACGAACTTATCCCCAAACACATTCTTGTTGACGACATTCTTGCCTCTATTTCTTACGTCGGAAACCTGGCAGCAGGTATAGGCAACGTTGATGATATTGACCATCTGGGCAACCGTCGTCTTCGCAGCGTTGGCGAGCTTCTCCAGAATCAATTCAGAATTGGTCTTTCAAGAATGGAAAGAGTTGTTCGCGAAAGAATGTCCACACAAGATTTGGATGTTGTTACTCCCCAGACCCTCATAAACATTCGTCCCGTAACATCAGCAGTTAAGGAATTCTTTGGTTCATCACAGCTTTCACAGTTTATGGACCAGATCAACCCCCTTGGTGAGCTTACCCACAAGAGAAGACTCTCGGCACTTGGTCCCGGTGGTCTTTCAAGAGAAAGAGCCGGTTTTGAAGTTCGTGACGTTCACCATTCACATTACGGACGTATGTGTCCAATCGAAACACCTGAAGGTCCCAACATCGGTCTTATCAACTCGCTTTCAGGCTTTGCAAAGGTAAACGAATACGGTTTCATTGAAGCCCCCTACCGCAAGGTCGACAAGGAAACAGGCTGTGTAACCGATGTGGTTGAATATATGACAGCCGACACTGAGGACGGATACTATATTGCACAGGCAAATGAGCCTCTCGACGAAAACGGAAAGTTTATTGCAAAAAAGGTAGTTACAAGATATAGGGATGAATTTCTTGAAATCTCTGCTGAGCCCGGCAAGTGCCAAGTTGACTATATGGATGTTTCGCCACGTCAGGTAACATCCATTGCTACAGCAATGATTCCCTTCCTTGAAAACGACGATGCTAACCGCGCACTGATGGGTTCTAACATGCAGCGTCAGGCCGTTCCCCTTCTCTGTCCCGAGTCGCCAATTATCGGCACGGGTATGGAATTTAAAACAGCTAAAGACTCCGGCGTTTGTATCCTTGCAAAGCGTAGCGGTGTTGTTAAAAAAGTTTCTGCCCGCCAGATCGAGATTGCAACGGATGACGGTGATTCAGACAACTATAAGCTCATCAAGTTTATGCGTTCAAACCAGGGTATGTGCATCAACCAAAGACCTATCGTAACAGAGGGTGAAAGGGTTGAAGCTGGCGACATTATTGCAGATGGTCCCTCAACAAAGAACGGTGAAATCGGTCTCGGAAGAAATATCCTTATCGGTTTTATGACTTGGGAAGGCTATAACTACGAGGATGCTATGCTTATCAGTGAACAGCTTGTTAAGGATGATATTCTCACATCAATCCACATCGAAGAATACGAAATTGAATCACGTGATACCAAGCTTGGTCCTGAAGAAATTACCCGTGATATTCCAAATGTGGGTGAAGACGCATTGAAAGATCTTGACGAACGCGGAATTATACGCATCGGTGCCGAGGTTTCAAGCGGCGACATTCTGGTTGGTAAGGTTACTCCAAAAGGCGAAACCGAGTTGTCAGCCGAAGAACGTCTGCTCCGTGCAATTTTTGGAGAAAAAGCACGTGAGGTTCGCGACACATCTCTCCGTGTACCACACGGCGAATATGGTATTATTGTTGATGTTAAAGTATTTACCCGTGAAAACAGCGACGAGCTTCCTCCCGGTGTATCCCAGATAGTCCGCTGCTATATCGCACAGAAGAGAAAAATTTCTGTCGGCGATAAAATGGCAGGTCGCCATGGTAATAAGGGTGTTATTTCAAGAATTCTTCCCGAAGAAGATATGCCCTTCCTCCCTGATGGAACACCGTTGCAGATTGTTCTCAACCCTCTGGGCGTACCTTCACGTATGAACATCGGTCAGGTACTTGAAGTTCATCTTGGCTATGCAGCAAAAGCACTTGGATGGAAGGTTGCAACACCTGTTTTTGACGGTGCGAACGAAGAAGATATTATGGACGCTTTGGAACAAGCGGGCTACTCACGCGACGGTAAAACTATACTTTATGACGGTCGTACAGGTGAGCCATTTGACAACCGCGTAACAGTTGGTTATATGCATATGCTTAAACTTGCTCACTTGGTTGATGATAAAATTCACGCCCGTTCAACAGGTCCTTACTCACTTGTTACTCAGCAGCCTCTGGGCGGTAAAGCTCAGTTCGGCGGTCAGAGATTCGGTGAAATGGAAGTTTGGGCACTTGAGGCTTACGGTGCAGCATATACACTCCAGGAAATCCTGACGGTTAAGTCAGATGATGTGGTCGGACGTGTTAAAACCTATGAAGCTATTGTAAAGGGAGAAAACATACCCAAGCCCGGCGTTCCTGAATCCTTTAAGGTTCTTATCAAGGAGCTCCAGAGCCTGGCGCTTGACGTTAAGGTGCTTGACTCTGACGGCAACGAAGTGATTCTTAAAGAGTGTATCGACGATGACGGTGACGATTTGCAGGTAAACATTGACAGAGCAGAGGATGCTCCCGAGATGTATCAGGCAGACGCTGCTGCAGAAGACTCGGATGATATTCTGGATAACGACCTCTTCTATGAATTTGAAGACACCTCTGACGACGAAACGTCAGATGACCTTTTAGATGATGAAGATGCTTTTCAGGATCTTGAATCAGATGACATCGAGTTCTAATCCAGAATTGTTTTCTGACTATCTTGCCTCCGCCGCTCATAGCGGAGGTGTGGATGCTTGATTTATCATTGTGAGCAGAAAGTCGAGTGATATTGTATGAGTGAATACCAAAATTTTGATGCTATTCAAATAGGCCTTGCATCACCCGAAAAGATCAGAGAATGGTCATACGGTGAGGTTAAAAAGCCCGAAACAATAAATTACAGAACCTTAAAGCCCGAAAAAGACGGTCTTTTCTGCGAAAGAATTTTTGGCCCTCAGAAGGACTGGGAATGTAACTGCGGAAAGTACAAAAGAGTGCGCTATAAGGGCGTAGTTTGCGACCGATGTGGCGTTGAGGTTACCCGTGCAAAGGTTCGCCGTGAAAGAATGGGTCACATTGAGCTGGCTGTTCCCGTATCACACATCTGGTACTTTAAGGGAATTCCCAGCCGTATGGGTCTTATCCTGGATATGTCCCCCCGTCTTCTTGAAAAGGTTCTTTACTTTGCAGCTTATGTTGTAATTGATCCGGGTAAAACCGGTCTTATGAAAAACCAGATTCTTGGCGAAAAAGAATATCGCGAAGAGGTTGAAAAGTATGGTGAAGGCGCATTTAAGGCAGGTATGGGTGCCGAAGCGGTTCTTGAAATGCTTCAAGCAATCGACCTTGATGCCCTCTATGAAGAGCTGAAGGCAGAGCTTGACGGCGCAAAGGGCCAGAAGAAGATACGAACTGTAAGACGCTTAGAGGTTGTAGACTCCTTCCGTCAGTCAGGCAACAAGCCTGAATGGATGATTATGCCTGTAATCCCTGTCATTCCTCCTGAAATCAGACCTATGGTTCAGTTGGATGGTGGCAGATTTGCGACATCCGACCTTAACGACCTTTATCGCCGTGTTATTAATAGAAACAATCGTCTTAAAAGACTCCTTGAGTTGGGAGCTCCTGAGATTATCGTAAGAAACGAAAAGAGAATGCTTCAGGAAGCCGTTGATGCACTTATTGACAATGGCAGACGTGGCAGACCTGTTACTGGTCCCGGAAACAGACCTCTTAAATCCCTTTCGGATATGCTTAAGGGTAAGCAGGGACGTTTTCGTCAGAACCTTCTTGGTAAGCGTGTTGACTATTCAGGCCGTTCGGTTATCGTTGTAGGCCCCGAACTCAAGATTTATCAGTGCGGTCTGCCCAAGAAAATGGCTCTCGAACTGTTTAAACCCTTTGTTATGAAAAAGTTGGTTAAAGATGGTCTCGCACATAACATTAAATCAGCAAAGAGAATGGTTGAGCGTGTTCGCCCCGAGGTTTGGGACGTTCTTGAAAGTGTAATTTCAGAACATCCCGTGCTGTTAAACCGTGCACCAACACTTCACAGACTGGGTATTCAGGCTTTTGAACCCGTACTTGTTGAGGGTAAAGCTCTTAAACTCCATCCTCTGGTATGTACAGCCTTCAACGCCGACTTTGACGGAGACCAGATGGCTGTTCACCTTCCCTTGTCTGCAGAGGCTCAGGCAGAAGCAAGATTTCTTATGCTCTCTGCAAATAACCTGCTTAAACCTCAGGATGGTAATCCCGTTACTGTTCCTACACAGGATATGGTTCTTGGTTCTTACTACCTGACAATCCAGATTGACGATGAAATGGGCGCAGGTAAAGTATTTGGTTCGGAAGACGAGGCAACTTTGGCTTATGCCAACGGTGCGGTAGGACTTCACGCACCTATTAAAGTAAGAATTACAAGAGAAATAAACGGCGAGAAAGTTACAGGCATCATTGATGCAACTGTTGGCCGTCTTATCTTTAACGAAAAGATTCCTCAGGATCTTGGCTTTGTTGACAGAAGCAACCCCGAAAATGCTTTAGCGCTTGAGGTTGACTTCCGCGTTGACAAGAAAAAGCTTGGTCAGATTATTGACAGAAGCATTAAAATTCACGGTATTACAGAAACAGCAACTCTTCTTGACGATGTAAAGGCTATGGGCTTTAAATATTCAACCCGCGGTGCGATTACTGTTGGTGTTTCGGATATGGAAATCCCTGAAGAAAAGAAGATTTACCTCGCTGAAGCAGAGGAAGAAATCGAAAAAGTTACAAAGAAATACCTCCGTGGCCTTCTTACAAATGAAGAAAGATATGAAAAGGTTATTTCAATCTGGTCAGAAACCTCTAACAAGGTTACCGATGCCCTGATGAAGAGTCTTGATGAGCTTAATCCTATCTTTATGATGGCGAACTCAGGTGCCCGTGGTAGTGTTAACCAGATTCGTCAGTTGGCTGCAATGCGTGGTCTTATGGCAGATACATCAGGTCGTACAATCGAAATTCCTATTAAGGCTAATTTCCGTGAAGGTCTGACAGTTCTTGAATATTTCATTTCAACTCATGGTGCTCGTAAGGGTCTTACCGATACGGCACTTAGAACAGCTGACTCAGGTTACCTGACTCGTCGTTTGGTTGACGTTTCTCAGGAGGTTATCATTCGAGAGGATGACTGCGGCACCGATGATGGTATCGTTGTTTGTGACATTAAAGACGGCAATGAAATTATTGAAAAAATTAAGGACCGCCTTGTCGGACGTGTTGTTTGTGACAACGTGGTTAACCCCGAGACAGGTGAATTAATTGTTGAAAAGAATCAGATGATTTCAGTAGCAATGGCTGATGCCATCACCGCAGCAGGAATAGAAAGTGTTAAAATTCGCAGTGTACTTAAGTGTCGCTCAAAAGTTGGTGTTTGTGCAAAATGTTACGGACACAACCTTGCAAACGGCGAAGCTGTTAACATTGGTGAAGCTGTTGGTATTATTGCAGCACAGTCAATCGGCGAACCCGGTACACAGCTTACAATGAGAACCTTCCATGCCGGCGGTGTTGCCGGAGACGATATCACACAGGGTCTTCCCCGTGTTGAGGAATTGTTTGAAGCAAGAAAGCCAAAGGGCCTTGCAATTATTGCCGAAATTGGCGGTCGCATAAAAATTACCGAAAACAAGAAAAAGCGCGAGGTTACAATTCTTAATGACGAAATTGGTGATTCCGCAACCTATCTTATCCCATATGGTTCAAGAATCAAGGTTCGTGAAGACCAGATTATTAACGCTGGTGACGAGCTTACAGAAGGCTCTGTTAATCCTCACGATATTCTTGCTATCAAGGGCTATACCGCTGTTCAGGATTATCTTATTCAGGAAGTTCAGCGTGTATACCGTCTTCAGGGTGTTGATATCAACGATAAGCATATCGAGGTTATTGTTCGCCAGATGATGCACAAGGTTAAGGTTGAGGATGCCGGAGATACGCATTTCCTGACAGGCTCACTTGTAGAGCGTTATGAGCTTGAACGTGTGAACATCAGGATGCGCGAAGAAGGCAAGGCAGAGGCTCAGTACTCAGAAGTTCTTATGGGTATTACAAAGGCAGCTCTTGCAACAGACTCATTCTTGTCTGCTGCATCCTTCCAGGAAACAACAAGAGTTCTTACTGAGGCTGCTATTAAAGGTAAAATTGACCCGTTGGTTGGTCTTAAAGAAAACGTTATTATTGGTAAGCTTGTTCCTGCAGGCACAGGCACACCCCAGTATAGCAATGTGGACATTATGCCCACAGATTTTACCGAAGATGTAATCTTTAGCTAAATATAAACTTAAAGGAGTTGGTTTTTACCAACTCCTTTAAGTTTTAAACATCTTTCTGGATGAATTATTTTTTTCCTTTGGGGCACACCTTCATACAAATCCCACAAACGGCACCCCTGCCAATATTCTGAAAGGCTTTTTTCATATAATCGCTGCAAGCCTTTGCATCAATAATAACCTCACGGTCATCACCTGGTCTCCATTCTTCTCCCCTGATTGCCATTGCAGGACAACTCTCGGCACAAAGTCGGCAATCGCCACAAACCGATTTTGGCTTGGCGTTCACCACATCAAAATGGCAATCGGTAAGAATTGTTCCAAGTCGAACTCTTGGCCCAAACTTTTCAGACAAAAACAAACCGCTTTTACCAACCGCTCCAAGCCCCGAAAGGGTTGCGGCATATTTGTGAGAGAAAATCCCCTGCAAACCGTCTACTGATTGAGATGCAGGAATTGCCGCATAATTATATCCTTCGTTTGCTAACATCAACCCAACTTTAAGAGATGTGTTGTCAATAAATGTATTTACGGTTCTGTAATGATGAAAATATGTATGAGTGGGCTTATCTGTAATGCCGTCAACCACTACTTCCGAAAGGGGCACCGCATATGATATACCAAATCCAAGCCCAAAGGCATTTTCATTGGGGTTAAGTTGGCAAAAGCCAAGTTGCTGTATTCCGTTTTGGTATAAAAATTCTGTTATCTTCTCTTTCATTTATCAAAACTCCGAATTCAAAACTTTTTTCAAATATTCAAGGGTAGAAAAGGGTTTATCAAGCTGCAGTTGTATGTATTGCTCTCCCAAAAGTCCTAGATACTCAATCGTTTTTTCATTTGCATCAAACGAGAATACTTTTTGGCTTTCTGCTTCACAAATATATTCTAAAATCTGTCGCATCACAAGTGTCAGCTTTGCACAGCCAGACTTTTCTGAAACACACTTTGCACAAAAACTTCTGCCTTCGGAAAGGGATATATACATTTCATTTTGGATTTCACCACAAGTACAGCAATCATCAAGCTGAGGCTCATATCCCAAAATTGCAGCCATCCGCCACTGAAAAACTGTTTTTATTTTTTCCATCGAACAAAAATCACGATCAAGCGCAAACAGCGAGTTTAAAAGCAATCTTAAAGCATCTTCGTCGGGAGCCTCCTCGCCTACTGTATTGTTTGCAATTTCAGCAAAATACGATGCGTATGCTAGCTTTTCAAGAGATTGGCGAATGTCGGGGAACGCTTCTAAAACAGCTACCTCGTTCAGCTTATAAAGACCTGATTTGTTGCGAGCCTCGTATACAACAATCTCGCTGTACGCAAAAAGCTGAAGCCCCATACGCATATGTGATCTGGAGCTTCTTACATTGTTTGCTATAGCGGAAATTCTGCCAAAATCTCTTGTAATGATAGTGACGATAAGGCTTGTTTCACTATATTTGGTGGTTTTTGTTATTATCCCTTCGGTCTTTAAAAGCCCCAAGTTCTTCACCAACCTCTGCCTGTATTTTGTCTGACAGCGATTTGTATTTAAGATACTCTTTAACGCCGCCAGTTTGCTCAAATGCTTTCCACGCCAGTTCTGATATTTTTCCCATATTCTTTTCCTCCGTTAATCCTATTGTGAGAAAAAGATAATTTTAAAATACTGTAATTTTTAACCATTATTCAAAACCTATTGTGTTCATAAACGCTTCTTTATTACGCCAGTCCTCCTTGACCTTTACCCAAAGCTCAAGATAAACTTTTGAACTCAAAAACCGCTCTATATCCTGCCTTGCACGGCTGCCTATTTCTTTGAGTTTTTCTCCCCGTTTGCCGATAATAATCGCCTTGTGGCTCTGGCGCTCGCAATAGATTGCCGCCAGAATTTCATAGGTTCCATTTTCACGCTTGTGCATTTTTTCTATTTCAACAGCAACGCCATGAGGAATTTCCTGATTAAGAAGTCTTAGCGATTTTTCACGGATAAATTCTGCTACAATCTGTCGCTCCGGCTGGTCTGTTATTACATCCCCGGGGAAAAACTGCGGTCCTTCAGGCAGAAGCTCCTTGATTTCATTAAGCAATTGGTCTACATTTGCCCCCTTTTGTGCTGAAATGGGAATAACTCCGTGGAAATCATAAAGATCCTTTAATCTGTCCAACACGGGCAAAAGATTAAGTTTGGGAACGGTATCAATTTTATTTACAACCAAAATTACGGGGGTATTTCCCTTTTTTAAACCCTCTAATGCCTTGCGTTCTTTTTCGTACTCATTTTGGTGGAGATTGCAATCTACCACATACAACAGCACATCAATATCCTGGGTTGCGGTATAGATATACTTCTCCATTTTCTCACCCAGCTTGTTGTGCGGCTTGTGTATGCCGGGGGTGTCAATAAGAACCACCTGACAATCCTCCTGAGTATGAACGCCAAGAATCTTTGTTCTGGTGGTTTGTGGCTTGTTTGACACAATTGCTACCTTCTCACCGATTATTTTATTCATAAGCGTAGACTTTCCCGCATTGGGTCTGCCCGTAATAGCTACAAAACCTGATTTCATCCCTTGTTCTCCTTGTTCTTTCTAAATATAAATCCGGTAACCAAAATAGCAAACAGAATAAGCAATATATACCGTTCTTTTATGTATACAAACACCCTTTGCCATCCCTCAGCATCACTGAAAACCGCTCCTGCGACAAACACGGCGCCAACAGCCAGAACAAGCACCGCCGCTGCCGAACAATCCTTGGCAATTTTTGCTAAGCTGCACTTTTCAGGCGATGTCTTGTCCACAATTGCCTCAATCGCAGTGTTTGTCAATTCTGCCGCCATTACACAAGCAATTGTCAAGGCAAGTACAGAGACCCGAAGCCAGTCAATCCCATACACCAATGAAAAATAAATCACCGTTAACATTGCAGCAATATGTACTCTGAAATTTCGCTCGCAATGAATGGTGTGAACAATACCCCTAAATGCGGCTTTAAAGCCAAACCCAAGATTTTTCATCGCAAAAGCCCCATTCCCTTGAGAATGTCCTCCTGATATCCGAACATTTCTTCCTCGTCCTCTGGGGTCATATGGTCATATCCAAAAAGATGCAGCATTGAATGAACGGTCAGGAAACCAATTTCTCTCTCAAATGAGTGTCCATATTCTTCGGCCTGCTCCGCTGCCCGTTCAAGTGAAATCACAATGTCTCCCAGAAACATCTCACCATCGGGATTAAAATCCATATACTCATCTAAAATATTTCCATCTTCATCATATTCCAGAAGAGGAAAGGATAAAACGTCTGTTGCTCTGTTAATACTGCGATGCTCATAGTTAAGCTCACGTATTTCATCATTATCGGTAAACATAAGACTTATTTCTGCCTTTGTCCCGAATTCAAAATCCATATAGTCAAGAGCCGCCTTAACCGCCGACCTGACCAAATCTCGAATTTCCTTTGTGACCTTAAATTTCTTCTGGTTATTTCTGATAGCTACCTTCATTGCCGCGTCTGCCTTTGCTATTATTTTTTGAAACCCTTTCACGCTCAAGAGTCTTTTTTTCATATGCTTTTACAATCTTCTGAACAAGGGGATGTCTTACAACGTCCGCCTCGCTTAGATACATAAATTCAATTCCTTCAACATTTTTAAGAACGATTTCTGCATCACGAAGACCCGATTTTTTGTCACGCGGAAGGTCAATCTGAGTAATATCACCGGTTACTACAATTTTCGACGAAAAGCCCATACGTGTAAGAAACATCTTCATCTGTTCAGGCGTGGTGTTCTGCGCCTCGTCAAGAATTATAAATGCATCGTCAAGGGTGCGCCCTCTCATATATGCAAGGGGTGCAACCTCAATAAGACCACGCTCAATGTTCTTATGAAAGGCCTCTCCGCCAAGCATGTCTCCCAATGCGTCATAAAGTGGTCGTAGATATGGGTCAACCTTATCCTGCATATCTCCCGGCAAAAACCCCAAAGACTCTCCCGCTTCAACTGCCGGACGGGTAAGGATAATCTTGTTAACCTCTTTGCTTTTAAACGCCTTTACTGCCATCGCTACCGCAAGATAGGTCTTGCCTGTTCCGGCCGGCCCAATACCAAACACAATCGAGTTCTTCTCAATTGCTGTAATATATTTTTTCTGACCAAGGGTTTTTGCTCTTATGGGAGTACCCCTTGAGGTTATGCAGACACAGTCCTGTCCAAGAGTTTCAAGCTCTTTGTCGTTATCTTCTTCAATTTGTGACATAACATAACGAACCTCCTGCTCGCCAATGGCTGTCCCGTTGTTCGCCATTCCTAAAAGATTGTTTATGACCCTTGTAGCCTTATCGACCGAATCCGGCTCACCTCCAACCTTTATCTCAGAGCCACGGTTTATAACTGCGACATCAAAGGTTTTTTCTATAAGACGTATATTTTCATCAAAATTGCCAAAAAGGTTTATCAGCAATTCCATTTTCTCAACTTCAATGTGTCGTTCCATACAGGAAATCCTTTCTTTTTTCTATTCTGTCTCTATTGTATCATACCCTAAATTCTCGGTTTTGTCAATTATTCTTTGCTGTGCAATGTCCTCACGGCAAATATATTCAACGGTAACAATTACGCCATTTTCTCCATTTTCGGTATAAGATGTTTTTTTATCAATAATTTCCACCCCTGTACCTGTTTCCGTCTCAAGCTCCGCACCAAGCTCTGCCACACCCAATGCAATTGCATCGTCAAGGCTTCGTGTGCATTTTTCAGGAACATATTCAACAAATCTTTCGCATTCGACGAATACAGAAGGTATAAACGAAAAAATTGTTTTATATTCGGTTTTTGACTCTGTTTTATCTCCGTTTTTAAAGGGTTGTGCGCTTTTAAGAAACAGCTTTAGCTTTTTATTCATCAAAGAAAGGCTATACCGTTTCTTCTCCCTGCCTGTATATATTTTGTCAATATATTCAAAAGGATATTCCTTTGTTTTTTTATAAATTGTTTCTGCATAAATCTCACCAAAGGAATGAACGTATCTCATACCCATTTTATCGCTGTCAACAATGCCGCTGACCAGCAAATCACCCTTCTCAACAAATTGGTTTGGTTTTACAAGCGTCTGTCCATCTTTAACCTCTAACAGCCTGATAATTCCGTCCTTTGCGGCGATAAGGTCACAGGGAACATTTGCGTCAACACGAATTTGAGTATCAAGTCTCTCCTTTACCTCTATGTATGCCCGTGAGCCCTTGATATTTATGCCAATCCAGGCGATGTCATCAAATTTAGTCATCATTTCATTCTTTATTAGCTTGCTGTCAATTTTGTCAACAGATGCACCATAATAAATTCCGCAGCCTTTAAGCTGATAAAGAATTTCTTCTGTGGCAATCCGTTGATTTCCTGTTATATCAATTCCCATAATATGAGTTGTCAAATACCATAGCACAGCAAAAAATAAGCCCACACCCAATAGTACGGCTCTTCGTTTTCTGTATCTGTGCAACACAAAGGGGAGTCCACGCCGTTTTATAACCGATATGTGAGTGCGTGTTTTTCGGGCTATGCCACGAATTTCCTTAAACCCGCCTATGGAGATACATGCACAAATCCGTCTGTCACCCAAACGCCTTACATTCCACAAAAAAATCCCTCTGTTGCTGCAAATATTCAAAAATCTCTCACAAAAAAAGCCGTCTGCGTAAATAACTATATATCCACGCAAATAACCTACGATTTTTTCAATCCACATACCGTCCTAGTTCTCCCTTCCAAACTCCATTTTATGGATTTTGCCTGTGATAAACAGCATCTCCCGTGTAATACTTCTTATTTCGAGATTAACTCCGCAAACCGCCAAACCCGCCGGATTACTCTCCATAACAATTTTCTGGTCGGTGTATTCTGAAATAGCCTTGTAATTTTCAACTATAACCTCTCGACTGCCGATAAATACAATTTTGGGAACATCCAGAATAACCTCTTTTGATACATCAATCCCATCCGCCACACGCTCGCGAAGAGTTGTTTTTTCTTTTTTTTCTGTTTTCTTTTTCTTCATTTTCATCACCTTGTAAAAGTTTATGCCTAAAACCGACTGATAATGAATAGATTGATACTGAAGAAAGTAATAAAAAAGGAATGCTGTTTATGAAAAAACCACTTAAAATAATATTAATTGCTTTTTTGCTTTACCTGACCGTATTTCTGGTCGTTAATCCCAAACAATGTATTGAAGCTGCGCAAGAGGCAATCAAGCTTTGCATGGAGACAGTTATACCCTCGCTTTTTCCGTTTTTTGTGTGCAGCGGATTGCTGTGCTCTCTTGGCTTTTCAAGTATATGCAGTCATTTTTTGTCACCTGTGATGCGTCCGCTTTTTAATCTTCCGGGGTCGGGTGCATTAGCATTGTTTATGGGTATTCTGAGCGGCTATCCAATTGGTGCCGCCACGACAGTTGATTTGTATAAAACAGGACAGTGCACTAAGGCTGAGGCGGAGAGAATGCTTTCTTTTTGCAACAACTCAGGGCCCATGTTTATAATAGGTGCAGTAGGGAGCAGTTGTCTTGGCAATGCGGTTGCAGGACAATATCTTTATCTATCGCATATTGTTGCAGCCTTGCTTGTGGGGATTTTGTTCAGACTGTATAAACCTTCCCGTGTCCCGGAACGCATTCTGCCGCCATCTTTTGCAGAAGCAAAAAAAGAAGCTTTTGCGTCTTTAGGTAGCGTTGTAGACAGTTCGGTCTGGTCAATTTTAAAGGTCTGCGGCTTTGTAATATTTTTTGCAGTATTTGTAAAAGTCCTTCCTTATAACCCCTATTTGTATTCGTTTGTTGAAATAACAGGTGGAATAAAAGCTCTTTCCCAAAACGGAACAGAGTATACATTGCCGCTTATTTCTCTTTTCCTTGCACTTTCGGGGCTTTCGGTGCTGTTTCAGGTATCTGCGATTATACAGCCCTATGGCTTATCCCTTAAACCGTACATATTTGGAAAACTGATGCAAGGGGTGCTTTCTTTTATCATAACCTTTTTGATGCTTAAAATGTTCCCCTTTTCTCAGGAAACTTTTTCTGACCGAGCTGCTGATTTTTCTTTATCTCTGTCGCCTGTATCTATTGGATTTTCGTCGATTGTTGCTGCGGGACTTTCGGTTTTTGTCTTAATTTGTATTATGGTGCCTCTTTCTATAAAAAAGTCAAACAAAAAATCCGTTTGATGCCAGTGGCATCAAACGGATTTTAAGAAATACTTTTCAATATCTTGGCGGACTATATCGTGTGTTTCTGCGACGTTTGCGTTTGCTCTTTTTAAGTGCCCTTACAAACCCAATTACAATAAGTGAAACAAATCCAATAGCCAGACCAATAGCAACATAAACTACAAGCTTAACAGCTTTAAAACTCCACAGCCATTCCCCAAAACCGGCAATAAATCCAAGAAAATGTCTGCTTAGCTCCACAGTCGATATCAGGTTTACCTCACCCACCTTATTGCCTTCATAGGTGAAAATAGCCTTTCCTATAACCTGTCCTGAATATATAGGAGCATATACCTTTTCAGGGAGTTCTGTGGTTATTTTAACCTTGGAAATATCGCCGCCGTTGGGAAACATTGCATCAAGATTTTTTTCTGCCGAAAGCAAAAGATGGTCGGTTCCGTCGGCCGCCTGTTTAACCTTTACCTCGCCGAAAATATCGTCACGTTTTGCAAGCCGCCTGGCAGAAAAGTCGGTCAGACCGTGTTCAAGCAACGCTTTTGATTCGTCGTGCGAAACCGCCATATCAGATGCATTAAAGATTACGGCAATTACTGATTTGTCACCTTTTTCAGCAGAGGATACAAGACAATAACCAGCCTCAGAGGTTGATCCTGTCTTAATGCCAGTTGCATAGTCATAAAAGTAATAAGGATATCTCATCCTTGAAACGAGATTGTTGGTGTTTATAAAATATCTTCTGTCTGACATATTTGTTGCAGGCAGATATATATGCGCACATTCCACAATGCTGCGAAATGTGTCACTTTGCATCGCATAATATGCCATTTTTGACATGTCGCGGGCGGTGGTATAATGCTGCCCATCGTGAAGCCCGTGGGGGTTGACAAAACAAGTGCTTTCAAGCCCCATTTCCTTTGCCTTTGCGTTCATTCTCTCGACAAATGCATCAATTGTTCCTGAAACACCTTCCGCAATAGTAACTGCGGCGTCGTTGCCTGATGCAATAAGCAGGCCTTCAAGCAGATTTTTAAGCGGCATTTCTTCGCCCACCTTTAAAGCAATACTGCTGCCGTCAATTGCCAGAGTATCAAAGGCCCTCTGCGACAGCTTTAGCTTTTGTTCAAGGCTGATTTCTCCTTTCTCCACCGCATCAAGAGCCACAATTGCAGTCATAATTTTTGTAGTGCTGGCTGGAAACATTGCCTTGTCTGCATTCTTTTCAAACAGCATATTCCCCGTGCTTCCGTCAACCAAAATCGCCGCCTCTGCTGTCAAAGGAGGAGCTGCTGCATAAACAGTCGCAAATCTACCGCATAAACAACAAATTGTAAACATTGCAGTCAAAAACATACACCATATTATATTTGAGGGATTTATTTTTTTATCCTTCATACTTCTGTTTTATTCCTCCAACTTATTTTTGAGAAATGCATTCTTCACGCTCCAACTTTTCACGTTCTGCCTGCGAAAGTCGTATATATTCGGGAATCAGCTTTTCATAACCCGTAGTTTCGCCATTTTTAAGCTTGTCCAGTCCGATTTCAGCAACAGCACCTGCAAGATTAAGATTTGAAACCTTGGGTGCAAAATATGCCAACTCTCCCAAAGTCGACCGGATTTCATCCTCAAAAACCAAAGTTGCATCACCATTAAAAAGAACTTTTTTTCCGTATTGCTTCAGTTCGGCAAGCAGCTCATCCAATGCCAATGCACGGTCATCTGTCATTCTTGTCAAGTCTCTTCCGCCGTAGAACAGAGCATTATACACCTGGTTGCGCCTTGCGTCAAGAACAGGGGATATAATTCCGTCAAAATATTTTGACGAAAATGCCAGAGCCTCTAATGTCGAAACTGCGATGCAGGGCTTGTTTGCCGCCTGTGCAAGGGCTTTTGCAGTTGCAACACCTATTCTTACCCCGGTAAATGAGCCCGGACCCACCGCCGCTGCAAATGCATCAACCTCAGTCGGGTCAACCGATGCTGCATTAAACATCTGCTCAATCTGCGGCATCATTATCTGCGAATGTGTCTTATTCTGATTTATAACTGTTTGGGCAACCATTATTTTTTCGTTCATAATAGCTGCTGTTGCCGCCATACAACAGGTATCAATTCCAAATACCAACATTTTTATCTCTCCATTTTTTCAATAAAAATCTCTCTGTAATCATCACCCAATTCGGGATTTTTTTCTATTTGTACTCTTATATATCCCTGGGGCAGAACTTTTTCAATATTTTGTGCCCACTCAATGATGCAAATTCCGTCACCGAAAAAGTAATCGTCCATCCAGTCACAGCTATCTGTATCAACATTATCAAGACGGTAGGCATCAAAATGATACAGGTCAAGAGTTCCGTTATATTCGTTAACAATGGTGAATGTAGGGCTTGAAACACCGCCTTCAATCCCAAAAAACTCTGCAATGCCTTTGGTAAATGCGGTTTTTCCTGCACCTAAATCCCCCACAAGAGCAACGACACTTCCCGGAACAAGAGCTTGCGCAAATGCTTTCGCAGCATTTCTTGTTTCTGTCTCACTACGAGTCACAATCTTTTTCATAGTTACTGCCATTCCTCCCGAAAAATTTGTCTATATTTATTTTACCTATATTTAATTACAAAGTCAATACAAAACTATTGAATTTTGATTTATTTTATTGTATACTGAATTTAAACATACTGAAGATAATGCGAAAATGATATAGAAAGGAAATAATAAAATGGAAAAAACAAGGGTTGACAAGCACAACTATTATCTGGACATAGCAGAAACCGTTATTGAGCGCGGGACCTGCCTGCGCCGCAATTTTGGTGCAATAATCGTAAAAAATGATGAAATTGTTTCCACCGGGTACACCGGCGCACCCCGTGGCCGCCAAAACTGTACAAATCTTGGAGTGTGCGTGCGCGAAAAACTTGCAATTCCGCGTGGCGAAAGATATGAGCTGTGCCGTAGCGTACACGCCGAGGCAAACTGCATTATCAGTGCACAACGCCGTGATATGATTGATTCTACCCTTTATCTTGTGGGCAAGGATTATAAAACCGGCGAGCTTGTAGAAAACACCTCAAGCTGTTCAATGTGTAAACGTATGGTAATCAACGCCGGCATCAAGCAGGTGATTATCCGTGATACCCCCACCGAATACAGAATAGTTGATGTTGAAGACTGGATTAAAAACGACGAATCTATCGAGGGAGTCTTTGGTTATTAAAACTCTATCAAAAACTAAAACCGCGGCAAAGCCGCGGTTTTTTTGAAAAGTTTTTCTTAATATCCAACCTTTTCCCAGCATTCGAACGGAGCTGCAAGCTCCTCGCTGATATATACCTGAGTCTTCTTTGTCTGGAGCATTGAGCTGGGGAGGTAAGGTGTGATAGGACCGTGTGTGCAAAGACGGCTTGTCATTCTCTGCCATGATGAGAATGTGCCGCAGGTTGCAAGTGCATGAACTTCAATTCTTTCCTTTGCGCGCATTACATCAAGAGGACCGATGGTTGCTGCACAAGGTGGAACATTGGCGATATCGCCTGACTGACCGAATGTACCGTTGAGAGAGTTCTGCATAATGGTCATCGGATGGAGTTTAACAATCTGTGCGGGCTGGTTGAGCCATTCTTCGATATCCCCGCTGCCGATGAATTCAGGAATAGGATCAACAAATGCCATATGGCCTGCCCAACCGGGAGATGTAGATGCGATATCAGCGCCCGTTCCCTCGGTAATGTCGTCGATTATCTTGGAATAATCCTTGATGTTTGCGTTTGTGGGGAAGTGAACATTTTCCATAGGCATACGGAGCTTTTCATCAATCTGATAGTAGAGATACTTGATCATAGAGTGTGCAAAGCCTGCTTCATATGTAATAGGAGCAATGTTGCCGTTTTCGTCAGCCCATTCATCCTCTGCTACAAGGTGAACCTTGCTACAGTCAACGCCAAAGTAGTTGATGAGCTGTGCAAGAGGAATGTATGTATCAGGCTCGGGGTTACCGAGGATCATTGTGAAGCTCTTGCCTGCTTCAGATGCAGCCTTAAGGCGTTCAAAAAGAGTTGCGATGAGAACAGGATGGGGGTTCATCATAACTTTTACGTTAAATTCCGGATGCCACCAGTCTTCTCTCTTTTCAAGATCCTTGCCGCTGAGGCTACGAACATAATCGCAAACCTTCTTGTCCTTAAAAGGAACAAACTCATGTGGCTGAAAATCAAATTTTGTTGCGGGGTCTGTAATAAAATTATTCATTTTACCAATTCTCCTTTTAATATAGTATTTTTAACATTAAACCATTGATCAACAATGATTAAGTTCGCAAGATTGCCACGCTTAATCTGTCCAACTTCGGGCATATTCAAAAGACGTGACGGATTGAGTGATGCATACTTGAATACATCACAGACAGAGCCACCGGTGTGAACCATCATATTGTGGCAGGCAATGTCAAGTGTCAGCTTGGAACCTGCAATATCGCCGCCCCAGTCAAAATTGATGTCAAATGCTTCTTCAAGGCCGGGGAGCGGAGGTCCGTCTGCAACAAAGGAATCAGCAATAAGAATTATCTTATCCTGTCCTTTAATCTTTTTAACAAGTCTTATCATATAGGGATGAACATGAACACCCATTGAATCACAGATGAGTTCTGCATAAATGTCGCTGTTGTAATTTACGGTTTCATCAACACACACACCGCGGACCTCGGGATAATTTTCAAGAGTTCCTGTTGCGTTTGTGTGATGTGTACCAAGCTTTAATCCATAAGGCATAAGTGCCTCAATCTGCTCGGGTGTCGCCTCGGAATGTGCAACCGAGAACACTATTTCGGGAATTTCCCTTTTAACATACTTAACAAAGTCAAGAATGCCCTCTCGCTCAGGGGCAACACACCATACCTTGGCAAAGCCCTTTGCAGCCTCTACAACCTCGGCATAGTCTTTCTCGACAATTACATCCTTCCAGACGTTCTTTTCCTTATCGCAGCCAAAGTCGGGGTTAAGATAAGGACCTTCCATATATACGCCGATGATGTTCTGACATTCACCGTTTGCAATTGCATCCTTATACCTCTTTATTGCATCAAGATGCTCCCGCTTGTTCATACTATAAAAAAGTGCTGGAAGAACAGAGGTAACACCGTGATTAAGCAAAGTTCTTGAGCATTTAACCGGGTCGTCGTGAAAATATGTATCACCGTCGGCATGTGTGTGTATATCAATAAGACCGGGACCCACAAAGTTGCCCTGTGCATCAATAATTTCAGCATTTTCAGGAACAGCCATTTTTTTGCCAAAATCAACAATTCTGTCATCCTCAATAAGCAATGTTGCATTGGGAATATAATGATCAGGCATAACGAGTGTTGCGTTTATAATCGCTTTCATACGTAGTTCCATCGCCTTTCTGTCTGAATTTTTCCTGATAGCACGGCATAAAAACCAAACTACCTCTTATATTCTAGATTATATCTTTGAAATAAACCCTTGTCAACCTGAATTTTCACGAAACTTTTTCGAAATTGCTAAAATCCTTGAAACGTAACAATTATTGTGTTATACTAACCTTGTTAGATTTGAAATGTTGTATGCTTTACGAAATTTTTCGGAGGTGTAGTCATGACACTTGCAAAGATAGCCAAAATCGCAAACGTGGCCGTGTCTACCGTTTCAAAAGCTTTTTCAGACAGTCCTGAAATCAGCAATGAAACCAAGGCATTGATTATGAAAATCGCTAGAGAAAACGGTTGTTATGAAAAGTATTATAAGCCAAAATACAACAAAAAGCTTATCGCAGTTATCTGTCCCGAAGTGCTGGGTATTCACTATTCTCAGATGGCTACCTATCTTGAGAAGAAAATATCTCACAGGGGAGATACTACGCTTCTTGCTGTAAGCAATTTCTCTCCTGAAAAACAGGACGAGCTTATTGATTATTATTCAAAATACGCCCATGCTGACGGAATAATAGTAATTGAGCCGGTTGGAAAAATTAAAGCATCTACCGACGTACCCATTGTCCAGATTGGTCTGGAAAAAAGCTCAGGAGAGGTTCACGCAATTTTTGCAGATATGGGTGATGCGCTTAGCCAAAGCATTAGTCTTTTACTCAAATGCGGCCATCAAAACATAGGCTTTATCGGCGAAAAAAATACCGCTAAGGAATATGAGCTGTTCCGCAACACTGCAGCAGGTTGCGGCGTTGTTATGCAGCCTGAATATGTTTCGATTAATGAACACAGATTTCAGGACTGTGGTTACTACGGAATTGACGAAATGATAAAAAGGGGCAACCTTCCCACTGCCGTGTTTGCGGCATACAGTCACATTGCTGCAGGACTTATTCAGAGATTGAGTGAAGAACAGCTGCATGTTCCCGAAGATGTTTCGGTTATCTGCCTTGATGACATCAGCACAACACCTTATGGCAATATACATCTTTCGTGTATAAAAATGCATTTTGAAGAGCTTTGCTCTGAAGCAATTCATCTGTTATACAGAATTCTGCCCAAACACCACAGTGTCTCCAAACACACCATCACTGTGGAACGCCAATTTTACGCAGGTGAGTCAATTGCAAAACCAAGATAATTAGTTTTTCTTACATAGTATAAAACCCTTCTTGCACAAATCACAAGAAGGGTTCATTTTATGCTTCTTTCGTATCGGGCTTGCTGAAAACCAACATCGCCAGAAGAATTGCCAGACACAACGCAGGGTAAACCGAAAAAATTGCCATTGCAAAAATTACACCAAAAATTTTCATATCAAGTAACCTCCAAATCATATGTAAGATTTATCTTGATTAAAGTATATATTGTTTGGTGTACCATAAACTGTACAGTTTCACAAAACTTTTAAAACTTTTAAAAAATTTATTTTTGGGAAAAACTGCATATTTTTCGATATTATTACTCCAAAGGGGGTCTGACCCCCTTTGTAACCCCTGCACCGCTATCAAAGTTTATGCAGATGTAACTGTTCACCTTTTTTCGTTTTACTGACGCTCGGAAGTTCAATATATATTGAACGCACTCGCTAAAAACAGCAGACAAAA
>JAZNCI010000079.1:0-3933 GCA_045587485.1 Clostridia bacterium | reverse complement strand
CCCTATGCTGCATATTTCTGCCGTTAGCACTGGTAACAAAATTGCGCAACCCCTGAACACGGTACCCGAATATTTTAGTTATTGTTGCATCGTGGTTTTGTCTTTCCAAATAATCCTCTTTTATCAAGGACTTGCACAATGTTGGCAGCTCCTTGTCTATTAAATTGCCGTCAACCGCACTGTCGGCTACCGACACACACTTTGGAACGTACCACTGACCGGCAACACCCTGCGACAAAACAATGCCCTTAAAATGCACATACTGCGTTTTAGGGGACCTGCCAATACGCTTACCCTGATTTTTAGAATAGGCATTTTTGCCTCCTGTACTACGGAACTTGCTGCGTTTCTTCTTTCTCAACAGGATAATACTTGCATCAAAGGGCAGATAATGGTGTCGCAGGTAAACAGTGCCCTTCACTATCTTAACCTCAATATGCAGATTTTCGGTAATTCGCCCCCACTTGCCCCAAGCTCCGGAACTGTATGTGCGCACGAACTTCTGATTGTCTTGCAGAGTGAGTTCCTGGTGTACCACATCGCCCATCAGCCGCACCATTACACTGTAATTGGTTTGTCCGGCAAACAAAGCGATACTGTTCTTGCACGAGATAAGGCAAGGTGTCTTAACACTGTCAAGTTTCGCCTGTGTCATACCCGATATTTCCAAAGAGGAAAGTTTCTCTGCCATAATATCACTGATATACTTCAATACAGTTTCAGGCATTTGCTTCACCTGTGCTGCCAGCGTTGTATTTGTGGCGAAATTGTCAAAGGTGTTTATCTCGTAGCACTCTGCCGTCTTTGTTGTTGAGTATGTGGCCGTCCTTACCGTTCTGGCCTCAATATACACCTCATCGTCTGCCTCAATATCCTGCTTTTCGGTTACGACACTAATATATTTTGTCGATGTTCCCCTAACTGGCTTTGCCGACAAAACAAGCACTTCGCCATCAATGACGCAAGCACCGACTGAATTGCCGTCAGGCTCTCTAAGAATAAAGCGGTTGCCACCTATCAAAGAGAGTTGCTGCAACAGTAGTATTTGCGACTGTATAAAGTCAAGGGTTTGGGTTGACAATGGGTATTTGCCCGATCCTCCCTTCTCTGTTTGCGTTGAAATATACGATGCTGTTTTCATTGTTTCTATGTTTATGCACTTTGAGCCACATAAATAGCCCTTTTTGAAATTAACTTATACTGGTTTACCAAAGCCTTAACCTCTTCGAGGGCGGTGTCGTAAATATCTGCCGGGACACTTACAATAAACTCATTCTGTTCTGTATTCAGCATAAGTTCATTATATACTATCGGCACATTTTCCGTCTCACTGATATTGTCCTCGCTTATCGTTATCGGCACCCTCTCGCCTGTCTCCGTCACAGCAAAAAGCCATTCGCCCTCCCTCTCAACAGAAATAATGTCGAACACTCCCATATTGCTTTTGAAATGGTCATTGAGGCAAGCACGCAGGTAACACACTTGCCCGTTATGTGTCAGACGGTAGTTATGTTCTCCGCGTGCAGTGCGGAACTTGTTATATAGCTGCTCCAACGGCCAGACTGCTGCACGCAAGAAGCCGAACAATACCGGGCGACGCAGGAACGTGGGCAACAGCAGAACGACAAGGCGGTTGTAATCTATCTTGAATTTCATTCGACTGCGCTGTATTGCTTATATTCCACATCCAAGCTTTTAATTTCGTAATAACCACTGTACGGTCTGTCAAAGCCGACAACATCATTCCAGGTTTCAGCATTACAAGCTTTAACCTTGACATCCGAAATATCCACCACTTCAACACCGGGAATGGTTTGCAGAGCTGCCAACAGGTCTGTATTGCGATATATACCGTTAAAGGGCAAATGGGTAATAAGAGACTTTACTGCGTCATGCGCAGGCTTAGCATTTGAGAGAAGGGAAGTGCCGTCAGCAGCAAACAGTGTCGGGTCGTAATACACAACAAGGGAAATGCGCATAAGGTCTGCCTGTTCATTGCGTATCTGCACCGAAACACCGGCGTCTTTAATGGTATTTATGTAGGAATTTAACGCTGATAGTTGGCTTTCATTCAGCAAGCTGGGTTTACCCTCTTTTTCGCCGGCGACCTTGATATATACAACCGTGTTGCTTTCGGAGGCAACAGCGTATTTTACGACTTTGGCCGCCTCTATGTCCGTATCAGACATATTGCTGGTGTCGTAATAGTCAGTGTCGGCAACAAGTTTGCGGCCATACATAAACGCTTTGGTCTTGTTGACATACCAGCGCAGGGTGTGTGGCTCCAACTGCTCAATGCGTTCCTTGACTTCTGCGGTATGCAGGTCAAATAACTTTTCGAGGGTCCACAATGCAGCAGCAAAAACATAAAACAATATGCTTTCAATGCTTACGCGGCTGAACTGTTGGTCAAAGGTCTTTTTGCCGTCCAGCCCGTAAGCGGATATGACAGCACGTTGCTTTATAAAGTTGGCTGTCATATCTGCTTTGATTTCTTCAATCGTGCGAGCCATTTGCTATGCTTTTAGAGGGTACGGGATAACAGTTCGTCAACGGCAGCCTTAATGTTTGCGCGGATAGCCTTGAAACGCGCCAAGTCATTAGCGTGCTCTGTGGTGTCTCCGTCGTTGGCCAGAATTGCGATCTGAGCATCGATGTCATACTCAGTACCGATAAGGCCAGCTATGAATTTCGCCCGGCGGTTGCTGTCCGTAACATCGCTTGCCTTGATTTTGGTTGAGCCGTCAACCTCACTGCCGTAATAGTTAAACCCTGCCGCCGTCTCGCCTGTTTCCTCGTTTACCACTACTTCGGCGGGCTCCTCGTTCAGATAAAGCAGATAATGCTCGTTATCGTACTTAACAAAATTCTTTCTTTCGGTGTAACTTGCTTTATTCATTACTTTAATTTATTGGTCGGGATCGACGATGCTGTAGAAACACCTCTTGCCGTCTTTCCCGATGGGTTGCTTAATAATTTTAGCAGCCACAGGCTCGGAGAGTTCCACACCGTCGAGCTGACGCATCAGGGCCTTTGACCCTGTGAAAGTAATATGCTTGACCCAAGCCATTACAGGCTCTCCGTCATCGTCTATTACACCGCCTTGCCCGTCTTGCATCTGTTCGTATATCTCATATTGCAGTGTCAGCATATCGCCCTCATACTTCGATTGCGAGATTTCAAACGCCGTCAAATGGATTTCACGATCCAGAATGTCATCAATGTGGTACTTGCTACCTGTGAGCTTTCCTTGTTTTGGTTTAATGTCTGAAAATTTCTTCATACCTAAAATGTTTATTAAATGTTTACTGTTACAGTGCACCATAAAGCCTAAGCGTGATGCCACACGCAGGCGGATTTCTTCATTGGTCAGGCCTTTCTTACGCAGCTTTGCAACCTCTCTGCACAACGCTTTTTTATTGCGTTTGCGTGCAAGGCAGTGCGTGCGGTAAATAACATAACCGATAAAGTCAATGCCTCGAACATCAACCGGGAATATCTGGTAATTCCGTTTAATATCCAGCAGCCTTTCGTTGTTCAGGTAATCATTTATGAATACTAAAACACCGCTTAAATACTGTTTACTATCCGACAATACCACAATGTCATCGGCATAACGGTAATAATACCGGGCACCGATAAACTCCTTGATTAGATGGTCAAGTTCTGATAAGTACAGGTTTGCGAAAAATTGGGAAATGTAGTTGCCGATAGGTACGCCATCCGCACTGTCTATTATGTCATCGAGCAGCCAAAGGACATCAGGGTCTTTTATCTTTTTCCTGACAACCATTTTTAGCGTGTCGTGGTCGATAGAGGGATAGAACTTGCGTACATCAAGTTTAAGGCAGTAACGAGTTCCTGCCGGGTCTTCTCGCAAGTCCTTGCGTATCTTCTGCAATAATGAATGTATGCCACGCCCTTTTATACAGG
>JAZNCI010000078.1:0-41042 GCA_045587485.1 Clostridia bacterium | reverse complement strand
TGTTGGAGCTTTATAAGCTCTTCAATTATGTCTGTTATTTTGTTGAACATTGCAAAGTACATGCTTTTGTAATCATCCATTGTTCTCTTCCTTCCTTATTAACTTTAGAAAAGCAAAATTTTGTACAAAAAATGCGTGACCGGAGTCACGCACAAAAAACGCACAACCCCGTGTCTGCGAAACAAAACTTTCATTGCTACAAAAGTACGTGAAAGTGGAGTGTACATTTTTTTCAAATGTAAACCACGACTTTTATAGCAATCATTATTTAGTTTTGTTTCGCAAGTACCATTATAGCATCTTTTTCAGATAATTACAATAGCCTTTTTTTGTAATTTTTTGTAGAATTGTGGGTCTATAATAAATAAGTGAATAATTGCTTGACTTATCCGCAAAAAAATGGTAAAATTGTATGATAAAATAAGCTATTTATGCCACGGATTAAAATTTTAAAACGGCTGATGAAAAATATAATACAGAAAGGCATCTGAAATATATGAAAAATTTAGGATTAAACGATATCAGAGAAAAATATCTTTCGTTCTTTGAGTCAAAGGACTGTCTGAGACTTGACAGCTTTTCTCTTGTGCCAAAAAATGATGCAAGCCTGCTGCTTATTAACTCAGGCATGGCACCTATGAAAAAATGGTTTACCGGTGCTGAGATTCCCCCCAGAAAAAGGGTTACGACCTGCCAAAAATGTATCAGAACCCCTGACATCGAGAGCGTTGGCAAAACCGCTCGTCACGGCACATTCTTCGAAATGCTGGGTAACTTTTCATTTGGTGACTATTTCAAGCGCGAGGCAATTAACTGGGCTTGGGAGTTTCTTACCAAAATTATGGAAATTCCCGAAGATGTTCTTTGGATTACCGTTTATGAAGAAGACGACGAGGCACGCAACATATGGATTAACGAGGTTGGTATAAATCCAGAGAGAGTTGTAAAGCTTGGTAAGGAAGAGAATTTCTGGGAGCACGGCACAGGTCCCTGCGGCCCCTGCTCTGAAATTCACGTTGACCGTGGAATTGAGTTTAGCTGTGGCAAGCCCGATTGCAAGCTGGGCTGTGACTGCGACCGCTTTATGGAGGTTTGGAACCTTGTGTTCACACAATTTGACAAGGACGAGGACGGCAACTACAACCGCTTGGCAAACCCCAACATCGACACAGGTATGGGTTTAGAGCGACTTGCCTGCATTATGCAGGGTGTAAACAACCTTTTTGAGGTTGACACCGTTCAAAACACAATGAAGCATATTTCACGCATTGCCGGTGTTGAATATAAAACCAACGAAAAGACCGATGTTTCTCTCCGTGTTATTACCGACCATATCAGAAGCACAGTAATGATGGTATCTGACGGTGTTATTCCGTCAAACGAGGGCAGAGGCTATGTATTAAGACGTCTACTCAGACGTGCGGCACGTCACGGCAGACTTCTTGGTATCAAGGGCGAGTTCCTTTATACTGTTGCAGATACGGTTATAGACTCTTCAATGCAGGGTTATCCCGAGCTTGACGAAAAGAGAGACTATATTAAAAAGGTTGTAAGAATTGAAGAAGAAAAGTTCTCAAAAACAATTGAGGGCGGTCTTGCAATTTTGAGCACTTATATTGAAGAAACAAAGAGCAAGGGCTATGACACACTTTCCGGCGAAGAGGCATTCAAGCTCAACGACACCTACGGTTTCCCCATTGATTTAACAGTTGAAATCTGTGAAGAACAGGGTCTTGCGGTTGACAGGGAAGGCTTTGACAATCAGCTTAAAATTCAAAAGGAAACAGCAAGGGCAAACCGCAAGGACGGCTCAAGCTGGGATGATGATTCTGCTGTTAACATCAAGGCAGCGGCAACCGAATTTGTAGGATATGACAGTCTGGAGACAGAAACCGAGATTGTCGGCATTGTTGCAGATGGTGCCGAGGTAGACGCAATCGGCGCAGGCGAAGAAGGCATCATTGTTGCAGCAAGGTCACCCTTCTATGCCGAAATGGGTGGTCAGGCAGGCGATATCGGTTCTGTAAAGACTGCAAACGGCAAAGCAACCGTTGTTGACACAAAGAAAAACGGCGACGGAATTTATTTCCATATTGTAAAGGTTGAGGAAGGCTCAATCTCAAAAGGCGATGCAGCAATCCTTTCTGTTTGCAAGAAAAACAGAATGGCAATCTGCCGCAACCACTCGACAACGCATCTTTTGCATAAGACATTGAAGGAAACCTTAGGCACACATGTTGCTCAGGCAGGTTCGGAGGTTACTGCAAACCACCTGAGATTTGACTTTTCACATTTTGAGGCAATGACAGCCGACGAAATTAAGGCGGTTGAAGCAAAGGTAAATGACGCTATCTTAGACGCAATGCCCATAACTGTTCAGGAGCTTGACATTGAAGAGGCTAAAAAGCTGGGTGCAACAGCACAATTTGGTGAAAAATACGGCACAACAGTAAGAGTTGTTTCTATGGGCGACTATTCGGTTGAATTCTGTGGCGGCACTCATCTTTCCAACACGGCACAGGCAGGACTGTTTAAGATTATTTCTGAAAACGGCGTTGCTGCTGGCGTAAGAAGAATTGAGGCTGTTACTGGTATTGGTGTTCTTAATCAGCTTAACGATGCAAGGGAAACCATTGCAAAGGTTGCAGATACAATCAAATCAAGCCTGCACGAAATCGAGACAAAGGCAGCGGCTGTTGTTGAAGAAAACAAGAATTTAAAGCGTGAGCTTGAAAGCATAAAGAGCAAGATGGCAAACAGTGGGCTTGATGACCTTGTAAATTCTGCTGAAGAAGTTAAGGGTATTAAGGTTATTGCTCACCGACTTGGTGACGGGCTTGATATGAATGCTCTTCGCAATGCAGGCGACAACCTCAAGCAAAAGCTTGATTCAGCGGTTATTGTTTTGGCATCGGCTGCTGACGGCAAGGTTAATATTGTTGCGATGGCAACCCCTGATGCCGTGAAGAATGGTGCCCACGCAGGTAATATTATTCGCGAAGTAGCAAAAACCTGTGGCGGCGGCGGCGGTGGCAAGCCCGACAGTGCTCAGGCAGGCGGCAAGGATGCATCAAAGATTGCTGATGCACTTGCAATTGTTAAGACTTTAATTTAAAGAAAGGGGTAAATCCCTTATCTGCAATACAAAATTCTGGAGGAAAAATTATGAATGACTGTCTTTTTTGTGAAATAATCGAAGGAACAATCCCTTCAACCAAAGTTTACGAAGATGAATTTATTCTGGCGTTCAGAGATATTGAGCCTCAGGCGCCCGAGCATATTATAATCATTCCCAAACAGCATATGAAGTCGGCAAATGATATTACTGCCGAGAACTCATCCCTTATCGCCAAAGTTTTTGAAACGGCGGCGAAAATTGCAAAAGATTCAGGCTTTGCCGAAAAGGGATACCGCATTGTCAATAACTGCGGAGAAGACGGTGGGCAAACTGTTGGACATATACATTTCCACCTTCTTGCAGGCAGAAATCTCCAGTGGCCTCCTGGCTAAGAATTAACAAACGGAACTTATAATTAACATTAGAAAGGTTTGACGCCAATGAAAAAAGATTTTGATAAGTATATACAGGATGTGCTTGAGCAGCACAAAAGCTTTAGTAGCATCCCAAGTCATCATTATGCTGAATATAATGTAAAGCGTGGATTGCGCAACCCTGACGGAACAGGCGTTCTTGCAGGGCTTACCGCCATTGGTGAGGTTCACGGTTATGTGCTTGACGAGGGTGTAAAGTCACCAATTGAGGGTACATTGAGATACCGTGGTATATCAATACAGGATATTGTTGAGAATTGTCAGAGGGAATCCAGATTTGGTTATGAAGAGGTAGTGTTTCTTCTTCTCTTCGGCTACCTTCCCAAAAAAGATGAGCTTGAAACCTTCTCTGAAAGTCTGGCAAAAAGAAGAAAGCTTCCTCCCAACTTTGCCGAGGATATGATTTTAAAGGCTCCCAGCTACAATATTATGAACAAGCTGGCAAGGTCTGTTCTGGCTTTGTATTCCTACGACGAGGAAAATCCCGACGATATCAGCACAGAAGCGCTTTTCAGACAGAGCCTTGAGCTTATTGCAAGATTTCCAACTCTGGTTGCCTATGCATATGCAGCAAAAAGGCATTATTATGACAGTAAAAGTCTTGTGCTGCACAATCCCAAGCAAGAGCTTTCTATTGCCGAAAACTTTCTTTATATGATAAGACCCGACCACAAGTACACTGAAACCGAGGCAAGGGTACTTGACCTTGCGCTTATGCTCCACGCAGAACACGGAGGCGGTAACAACTCAGCATTTTCTATCCGTGTGCTTTCTTCAAGCAATACAGACACATATTCTGCTGTTGCTGCGGCAATCGGCTCTTTGAAGGGTCCAAAACACGGCGGTGCAAACCAGAAAACCCTTGCCCAGATAGCAGAAATGAAAAAGAATGTTGCAAACTGGGACAACGACGACGAGGTTTATGAATACCTTTGCAAAATTGTTCGAAAAGAAGCCGGCGACGGCAGTGGATTGATATACGGTATTGGCCATGCTATCTATACACTTTCAGACCCACGTGCCGTATTACTTAAGGAATGCGCTGAAAAACTTGCCAAAGAAATTGGCGGAGATACCGAAAAAGAATTTGGGCTTTATGCATCGGTAGAACGTATTGCTCCCAAGGTTTTTGCTGATTTAAAGGGAATTACCGCTCCCATGCCTGCAAATGTTGACCTTTATTCGGGCTTTATTTATCAAATGCTGAACATTCCCGAAGAGCTTTATACCCCCATATTTGCAATGGCACGTATTGTTGGCTGGTGTGCTCACCGCATCGAGGAAGTTCTTACCGGCGGAAAGATTATACGTCCTGCATATAAGAGTATCGTAAAAAGAAAAGAGTATACCCAAATTGACGAAAGATAAATTAAAAGCCTTGCAAAACTGTTGTTTTGCAAGGCTTTTGTATGTTTTATCATCAATATTTATCTGCTATTTGCATAATAAGCTCCTTCATCTCATCGACTACAAAATCAGGTGAAAGTATTTCTGCCTTGCTTCCAAAGCCTACAAGCCACCCAAGAAACACTGGGCTGACGGCAACATTCAGATTGCATACAAAATGGTTTTCATCAACTCTCATTGTGGGAACATCGGTACCAAACCGGTCAAATACGACACCGGCAAGAGAATTTTCAAATTTAACCGAAACATTAACCGCCTTGCCACCAAACATCGAAAACACAGATTTTACATATTCAGATAAGTCAAAATCCTTCTCTGGCAAATCACGCTTTTCGTCACTCAACTCTATACTATCCATCTTATCAACTCTGTAATGGGCAAAATTCCCGTACTTCTTTTTATACGCTATCATATAATAGTTTTCATCATCCCAGCTGAGCGCCAAAGGCGATTCACAGTATACGCCGCCGTCTTTGCGATAAATCTTGTGTTTGTCAACATCAAGCTCAAAATAACGGAAGGTAATCTTTAGGTTTTCGGAAATCGCCTCGTAAATTTTATCAATATTATAGTAAATCTGTTCATTTACCGCTTTAACGCGGTTGGTAACATAAACCTGACGGCGCAGTTTGAATGCTGCATTTTTGCCTGCAAGACCTTCGATTTTTGAAATCAGCTCAAGGCTCTTTTTCTTTGTAATAAACTTTGATGCCTGAACACTGTCAACCAAAAGCTTAAGCTCGGGAAGTTCAAAATCGCGGCTTGCTACGAAATATCCATAGCTTTTTGATTTTATTGAGCATATATCCAGCCCAAACATACGCAAACACTCTAAATCATCATAAACGCTCTTTCTTTCAGCCGACACACCATATCGCCCGAGCTCAGAAATAAGTTGATGAACCGACAAAGGGTGCTCCTCATCGGTCTGCTCCAATAATATTTTCATTAAATAAAGAAGTTTTAGTTTTTGATTTGAAGATTTCATACAAGCCACACTCTTTGTAGTTTTACAGTAATTCCACCGAAATATCCTGTCTGCGACCAACGGCACTGTTCTGTTTCTTTCCGCCATACAATTCATCAAGTAAAATCTTTATTCTATCGAGCGATTTGGTGTACTCCCATTGTGATGTTGTTTGTGCAAATCGGCACATTCCCCCTGCAATTATTGAAGACAAGGCATTGTTATCGAGGCCGACCTGCGTTTTGACATCTCCCAGAATTTTATTAATATAACCTTCCGCCACTGCAGTAAGCCGATTATACATAGACCCCTGCACAGACCAGTGAAGCTCTTCTGCCTTTTCATCCCTGAATTCTCTTGACACAGCATATACCGCCTGAAAGATTTTAATCAGTTGTTCAGACAAATCCTCACCTTCTTCCTTCAGTATCCCGGCAAAAACTTTTTCCCACTCTGTCTGAAGTTGTGATAACACTACATCAAAAATCTGCTCCTTCGACTTGAAATAGTAATAAAACAAGCCTACCTCGCAGCCTACCTCTCTTTGGATTGTTCTTATTGTAACACCGTCAAACCCCTTTTCAAAAAACAACCGTTTTGCCACACAAAGAATCTCGTCACGTGTGCCGCCGCTTGTTGCCGCTTTTCTTGCCATCTAAATCCCTCCGATTTTTTGCTTGACTATATTGTATCACAAGCTGTTCAAAAAATCAACTCTTTTTTGAACATTGTTCAAAAAAGAGCGTTTGTTTCAAAAAGTATGTCTTTTCTGTTTCTCAAGCCATTCCTTTTTATACTCATCAGAGATGTTTTCAGTCTTTAAGAATTTTACAACCTCAACGAGTCTTTGAGTGGAATATTCAACCATTGCTCGCGCAATTCGTTCATTCATACCGTCGTGCATATCTCCCTCATACGAATTGGGTATATTGGCCATCCATGTATATGGCGAACGAATTCCCCGCTTTGAAAACTCGTCAAAGCGGTGGGTAGATTCATAGCTTTCCTGATAAACTTTATCAAGACGCACCGTTTCAGGACGCACTCCGTAGACCCAGCCCATTTCAACAAAATCTGCATGCCCCGTACGCTTTTTTTCTTCGATATACCTTTGCAGATTTTTTCTGTCCTCGGTTGTCAAAAACTTATAACCCTGATTAAGAATTTTCTTTGGCGTTGCAAAATCAGAGCCCAGAGAATAGCTAAACACTGAATAGGGTGTTTTTTCATACAGCAAACCCCGCATAAAGAAATCAATCATACTGCTGTTTCCGCCGTGTCCGTCGTAAATCAGGATTTTATCAAATCCGTTGCGGTAAATCTCACTGCACGTTTCTTTTAAGATTTGCAACCTTAATTCAGGACTAAAAATCACGGTTCCGGCAAATTCTCCGGCTCCCGTCTTTTCTCCGAAATACATTGACGGAAAAACACAAAAGGGTTCAATCTCAGCAGCTTTTTTGGCAATTTCGGTTATATGAATAACATCCGTGCCCACCGGCATATGCTGACCATGTTTTTCAAGGCAACCAAGCGGCAGAACACAAATACCATTTGACACTTTTATTGCATCACTAAATTCTTCTTCTCTTAAATTTTCCCACAGCATAATCCTCACCTCGTATCAAACCTTCCACTTTTTTATTTTAGCATAACAGCCATAAATTTGCAATAATAAGCATTGACAATTACTGTAATTTGTGATAAAATTTCTACGTTATGAGGGAGTAGCAAACGCACCCGTTATGCGTAGCAAGTCAACATCCTGACCATTTTGGTCTGGCTTGCTTTAATATGCGAGACTCATGTATATCCTGGAGCTATGCATGGAGTCTGTTTTTATAAAGATTTCCAAGTATGGTTTCATACTTGGTTTTTTATATAAAAATTTAATTAAGCGTATGTGCAAAATTTTCGGTTTTGCCTAAATTCACATAATCAAACAAGGCGTTGCTGCTTACTGCCACCGCTTAAGGTGAGCATTGATGGTGCTTTGTTCTTTATAACTCTTTTAAGGCAGGGAATTAAAAATGACATTGGGATTAAACTTCTTTTTTACTAACATTTTGTTAGGAGTTGGTCTTGCTATGGATGCTTTTTCGGTATCTCTGGCTAATGGGCTTAATGAGCCCTGTATAAAGGGCCGCAAAATGTGCGGTATTGCAAGCATTTTTGCTGCATTTCAGGCATTAATGCCCCTGACAGGCTGGTTTTGTATACATACTATAGTTCAATATTTTACACTTTTTGAAAAAATGATACCGTGGATGGCTCTTGTTCTGTTGTGTTTCATAGGTGGAAAAATGCTTATTGAAGGCATTCGCAATAAAGATGAAAACCCCTGTGAAAAGCCTGGCGTTGGCTTTGCCGCACTTTTAGTACAGGGGGTTGCCACATCAATTGATGCTCTCTCAGTTGGATTTACCATCGCAGACTATAATTTCACCTCAGCCTTGCTTGCCGCTTTTATAATTGCCTTGGTTACATTTGTACTCTGTTTTACCGGTCTGATAATAGGCAAAAAAGCCGGAACGCGAATTGCTGGAAAAGCCGGAATTCTCGGCGGTGCAATATTAATTTTTATCGGCCTTGAAATTTTTATTACCGGAATTATTTAATAGCAATCAACAAAATGATTTTTTGCGGTCTGGCTTTATTCGCCTATATTGGGTAATGCCTTAACCGCAGCCAGCAAATCACCAAGTTGATTTGCTTTTTTTATTGCTTTCAGCAGCTTTTTCTCATTAGGATACATCCACATAGTATATAACCATATTTCTTTCAGCTTGTGCAGTGTGTATACCTCCGAACCCAATACATTGAGATATCTTTCTGCCAAAACCCGTGTAAATTCTGTCAATTCCGCAGTTTCCGTTTTTCGCCCGCCTTTTATTTCTCTAAAGACAGCAGGATTGGCAATTGCCCCTCTGCCAATCATTACTCCCGCCAGCTCGGGATATTTTTCAGACACTTCATTATACTTCTGTGCGGAAAAAATGTTTCCATTATAACAAACCCGATTATTTGATGCCTTTAAAGCCGTATCAAACGCCAACATATCCGGTTCCCCTTTATAAAACGCCTCCCTTGTTCTCGGATGAATAATCAGTTTTTCCATAGGATATTTATTGTATATCTCTACCAACTTCTCAATTTCATGACCGCTCGAAAACCCCGACCTTGTTTTCACAGAAATTTTCAGTCTGCTCTTTTCAAACAGTTCTGATAGAAAACAATCAATGCCCTCCGGGTCGCGCAAAAAGCCCGCGCCCCTGTTCTTTTTTACCACAGTTCCAGACGGACATCCTAGATTTATATTAACCGTCTTGTAGCCAAGTCGACTTATCATATCCTCGAATTTTATAAATGATTGGCTTTGATTTGTCAATACCTGAGGTATTAATCTGACATTTTTATTTTTTTCAGGAACAATATCTCTAAGACTTTTAATGCTCAGCCGTTCATTGTCGCTCGGAGTAATAAATGGTGCAAAGTATGCATCGCATCCACCAAAAAATTCCGCGTGAGTATTTCTGTATGTATAAGTTGTTATACCTTCAAGAGGCGCAAAATAAAGTTTCATAGTTTCTTACCGCCACATATATAATATTTCCCCTGTTATTATACAATAAACCTGCCCTTTTGTCACGCTTTTTAGAAATTAAAATTTATAACCATAAACTGAACATTGATTAAATCTTTGCAGAAGGAAAAATTCACTTATTCCTATATTTTTGTATTGACAAATTGTCTAAATGGAAATAAAATATAAAGTAGGGCAAATTTACACAATTCTATTTGGCCCGGAAAGAAAACTATTATGGATATAAATCAAAGAAGAGAAAAAATTCTTGAAATCCTTAACGAGCAAGGACAAGTTAAGGTAACCGACCTCAGCCGTAAATTTGGCATCTCTAATATCACAATACGTTCAGATCTTGCCGACCTGGAGGATAAGGGGCTGCTTTTCCGCGTGCATGGTGGAGCAATTAATTCCTACAAATCTTACTGCGATATGGATTTGCAGCAGCGGCTTGGCACCAATCTTAAGGCGAAGCAACTTATTGCAAAGCGTGCGGTAGAGATGATAAAAGATCACGACACTGTTATGTTCAATTCAGGAACAACCACTCTGACGGTCTTCCGCACAATTCCGTCGCACCTTCAGCTAAATATTGTGACAAACTCGGTTTCAATAGCCCTCGAGGCAAGTGGCAACCCAAACTTTAATGTAGTTCTTCTTGGAGGCTTTTTAAACCCCAAATATCAGTTTATTTATGGCGACGATGCGGTAAATCAACTAAAAAACTACCACGCCGACAAGCTGTTTTTGTCGGTAGACGGCATCTCATCACATTCCGGACTTACCACCTATTACGATCGCGAAGCCGAGCTTGCACGCCTTATGCTTTCACAATCGGCATCAAAGATTGTTGTTGCAGACTCGTCCAAAATTGGTAGAACCGCTTTTGTCAACATTGCGGAAACTGCTTGCGCAGACAGCCTGATAACCGATGACGCATCGGTTTCACCCGATGATTTGTCCGCACTGAAAAAAAGTTTCAAGAAGATAATAATTGTAAAAGAATAACTGAAAGGACCAAAAAGTATGAAATATTTACTCGGTGTTGATATAGGAACTACATCTTTAAAGGCCGCCGTTTTCAACGAGAATGCAGAATGTATGAAATCCATCACCAAAGACTATACCCTTGATGTCAAAGACGATTATGTTGAATTTCCGGCAGAAAACTACTGGAAACTTTTCTCAGAAGCTCTTGCAGAGCTTTCAGCAGAATACAAAATCTCCGCTATGAGCATTGACACCCAATGCGAAACAATTATTGTTGCCGACGAAAACGGAACGCCTCTTCGCAACGCAATTGTATGGCTTGACAACCGTGCTACAGCCGAAGCGGACGCCATCAAGGAACGTTTTGGCAATAAAATAGTATACGAGGTTACCGGTCAGCCCGAAATCACCGCAACCTGGCCCGCAAGCAAGCTGCTGTGGCTGCGCAACAATGAACCCGAATGTTTTAACAAGATAAAAAAGGTCTTTCTTCTTGAAGACTATCTTCTTTATCGTCTTACTGGCCGTTTTGTTACCGAAAAAACCCTGCAATCCTCTACAATCTATTATGATATACGAAATCACATCTGGTGGGAAGACATGCTTGACTTTATTGGCATAGAAAAATCTGTTTTCCCTCAAATCCTCCCCAGCGGAGAAATTGTGGGCGAATACAACGGAATCACTGTGGTAACAGGTGCAATTGACCAGATTGCCGGTGCAATCGGTGCTGGAATCGTTAAAAAAGGAATTGTCAGCGAAATGACAGGAACAACAATGGTTGTTTTTGTTCCTTCGGAAACTATTCCCCAGTTTGCTCCAAGCTCCATCATTCCCTGCCACGTGAACTTTGACGGCAAGTACTGTCTGCTTTCGTGGACTCCCACTGCCGGAATTGCCCTCAAATGGTTCAAGAACAATTTCTGTGAGAATTTTAGTTTCCGTGAACTTGACGAGCTTGCCGAGAAGGCTGATCCCGGTTCAAACGGGCTGACATTCCTTCCTTATCTTTGCGGCTCTACAATGCCAAAGTACAACCCTGACGCCCGCGGCACATTCTACGGTCTGACAATGGAGCACGGCAGAGGGCACGCTGTGCGCAGCATTTTGGAGGCCGTTGCTTGTATGCTAAAACAGAATCTTGACTACCTTGGTCTTGAATGCAGCGAAATCCGCACTATGGGTGGCGGCGCATCAAGCCCATTATGGAATCAGATAAAAGCCGATATGACGGGCAAAAGAATTGTAACCCTTAAAAATGATGAAACTGCCTGCCTTGGCTCTGCAATCCTTGCCGGCGTTGCAACAGGAATTTTTGAAAGTGTTGAGGCGGCTTGCGATATGGCAGTAGAACCCAAAAAAGTCTATGAACCCTCGGGCACAGACTACACCGAATGTTACAATCGCTTCTGTGAACTTGATAATATACTAAACTAAGGCATAAATTTACCGCCGGGGAAGCGCCCCGGCGGTTGTTTTAATTACAAATCTTTTGACAGTCCCATCCGTCTTATATGCTCGGCAAAAGTATCTACCTTTTCCTGTTTTATAGTCGCAACCATCTTTGTGTTCTTGATTTCTTTTCTTCAAAACAAGGTTAAAAATCTTTTTGACCCTTTGCAAACACCACCTATTTGTTATAAATGTAATTTCTTGTATAAATTCATCATTTCTCGCCGTTTTTCTTCATTTGTATTCAAATTTAATTTAACCTCATCAAGTGCGCGCTTTCTCTCTTTTCCAAACAATACTTTACACCATCTATAAATATGAGCAAAGGGTAAAATGACAGGATATTTCTTTACCATAGGATAAAATTCCGACATCGTTTTATATGGTAAAATAAATCTTCTTAAGATATACTTAAATTTAGATCCCTTCATTACTTGAGCCATCGCTACACAATTTTCCATTGTTCCATATACACCAGCATCTAAAATATACTTCTCGATTTTTTTTGATGTCTTTGTATGAGGCATATTGCCAAACCATACCTCTGATAAAAACTCAACATGTTGAAAGAAGGTTAAGAGATTACATTTTTTTAAAAGTGTTCTAGAATCTTCCACACTAATTCCCATTCGATGCTTGATTATCCATAAATCAATAAGGGGTTTGATGCCACAACCTCCGTTAAGAAAATGCTTTTCCAGGTGTGCCACATGATAAAAAAGAAAAAAGCCGTCATTCATATAATGTTGGTATTGGTTATCTACTTCTGAATAGACGTTGTCCCACACTAACAACAAAGCTTCATCAATGACCTCACTGTGTTCTTCCTCAAGAAAAAAATGCAGTTCAATATGAACCCCTGTCTGACTATAAAAAGAAATTTCGTGGTGCTCAATGCTTGTTTTTTTGTATCCACTCTCTTTTAAAACTTCTTCTGCTCGCAACAAATCATCCTGTTTGACCAAAACGTCGATATCGCATTGTGTCCGCATATATGCTTCCGGATAATAATCTTTTATCACCGAACCCTTTAAAAAAATATATTCGATATTATTTTCCTTAAATACTTTTGCAATTTTTGTGCGTTCCTGTTCAAAATGATAAAATCGAACCATCGCTATCATTTGTGCTTTTTTGAACGCTTCACCAGTTTCATTATCGGGCAGCAGATTGTTCCTATATAGCCCTTCACTGACTATAGGCAACAAATCATGAGAGCGCGCTATCTTATATATTTCCTCATAGTCTGCCTCATTCAAAGATGGAGGATTTTTTATGAGCTCGCCGTTAATGACTGTTTTTATTGAGGCAATTATTATTTCTGTATTTGTCATATCACTTTTCTCCTGAATATTGTTTTTCGCCCAAACTAAAAATCATTTTCATTTAAATAAGATACTTTAATATTTAGATAATCATTTTATTGCCTTTGCAAGGTTATTTACTATTTTTTTTAAATAAATCTGTTTTTATTTTTGTAGTAGAAATTTCAGGTGTTCTGGGTAAATAAATAACCTCACATTTTTCCTTTAAAAAATCAAATTTGCCTTCCCAATCATCACCCATAACAAAAGTATCTATGTGATATTCATCAATATCTGTTAATTTCTGCTCCCAACAAGTTTCAGGTATAACCAAATCCACATACCGTACCGACTCAACAAGTGCTTTTCTTTCTTCATACGAAAAATAGCATTTTTTTTGCTTTTGATTCCAGTTAAACTCATCAGTTGAAACAACCACTACAAGATAGTCACCATACTCTTTTGCACGTTTTAACAAATTAATATGCCCATAGTGCAACAGGTCAAAAGTACCATATGTAATTACCCTTTTCATAATACTCCTCTACTTTCGAAAAAAATTTATTACTTTGACAACATCTTTGCGTCGCCACACAAAAATCACAAATATACCACCTATAATTATATATCTTATAGCAAAACTAAAGTAAACAAGATTACATAAAAGACAAACTATAATGCATACGACAGTAATCAGTACAATTATTTTATTATTATAAACCTGTTCCTTCTGACATCGTTTGTAACCACAATAATGCATTAATATCAGCACTATATATGATATTAATGTTGCATATGCTGCACCAACAAACGAAAATTTAGATATCAATATTAAGTTTAAAATAATATTCACAACCGTTGCAATAACCGTTGATAAAGCTATATATGCCGTTTTTTTATAATAGAATTCTATGTTAGCATAAATATTATATTCTGCCGACAAAAATGCAACACATATTAGCGGTGGTACAGCATAAATACCCTTATAATAGTTCTCAGGGGCTAATAATTTTATCACCTCGGGTGCAACTAACGCAACTGCTGCACACGCAATAGCATAACCAACCAGCAACAAAGTTACAATACGATTTATTCCAGAGTATTCCTTTTTATTTAAATTTTCAAATGTAAATGCAATTAAAGAGGCATTTATTGCACTCCAGATTATAGATGCTATCAAAGGAATATTATTAACAACCGAATAAATACCTGCATCCGCAGACGAAATCATATCCGCAATCATTATTCGATCCGCACTGCTCATTATGTGTTGTGATAGGTAATGTGGGATAAGTGGCAACGAAAAAATTAAAACTTGCTTCCAGTAGAAAAACCTACAACAAGATTTACCCTTTATAAATATAAATAAGTATATCGGCAATGCAAACAAAATTGTAGTTATGCTCTGGCTCCAAAGTTTAATTTCTGCAGTATTTTCTCCTGAAAAAATTTTAATTGCAAAAATTGCAACAATCTGCGAAATTACTGTTGAAAGTATTGTAATCCAAGATGCCAACTTGTATTTATACTCATACCTCTTACGCGTAATCCAAAATATCTGTGCCGGTGTAAAAATTAGCCATAGGAACATCAGGAGCAATTGATTTGTCGGTATTAAAAATGATTGTCCAAAGACTTTTTTCCCAACAGCAATTAAGCCAAAGACAACAATTGTTACTACGTTGCATAACCCCAAAACTGATGACATATATTCATCTCTTGAATCACGATAGTCGTTAAGCCCGACATTAAATACTCCTGCAGATGTCAAACCGAGTAAAGCAATAACTTCAATAATAACCAACCACGAATTATATGTAGATAGAGTACCATACTGCGATACATTCATTATCCTTGTAAATATAGGTGTCGTAATAAAACTAACGCCTTTTAGAATAAAGGATGATACGACAAAGGCAATCGTAGATTTTACTGAATCCGGCATATCGCCCCATCTTTTTATTAGCTTCTTCATTATCGAAAACTCTTTTCTATAATATATTCAGCAATCCTTTCAGATGATCTGTTATCGTCAACACATCCAAGCCGTTGAAGCAATACCTCTGTTTTCGGTATATACTCAGTTTCATCAAATTCAGTAATACTTTTAAGCAAATCTGAAAACGTTTTCGTCACTTTAAATGGTAATTCCGCAAGGTCCAGATAAAGCCCTCTCTCCGCATTCTGATAATGCTCTACATCTGGAAAAAACAAAAAACATGGTTTCTTTGTAATAGCAAAATCAAACATAGCAGAGCTGGCATCTGTAAGCAAGATATCTGTACAAGCCAAATACTCTGCCATATCATCACAAGCATTTCCATTAATAATATTATTCGGGTACTTTTCCTGCAATTCCGACCAGTTAACCAAAGACTCTACGTGGTAATGAAAACGACATACCATTACCCAATCTCCACCAAATTTTTTTGACAACGTTTTAAATAAATCCTCAAACCTTATGTCCCGTAATTGATTGATTCCGCTGCGATATATATTTCTATTCGCTATTCCGTTTGAATCATCACTGCGGAATGTTGGTGCAAATAAAATTATCTTTTTATTTCTTGGCAGGTGGAGTTTTTCTCTTAACTTTTCTTTGTTGTCGTTTGAACTAAACAATATATCATTTCTAGGTGTACCTAAAAGCTCCATATGAATTTTCCCAAAGGTCAAGTGTCTCATAATATCCAATGTATATTGATTTCCCAATAACATTGCAGCATTCGGACAAGAAAAATCGGAAATACTTTTCCCAATCTGATCTCGTCCCATTTTTTTAAGCGGGGTACCATGCCACGTTGTGAAAAGTTGCTGTCTCCTTTTATGATTTAAAAAAGTCAGTAAGCAGAATCTCAGCCTTGACATTTTATTTTGTTCAAAATATACTTCTTTTTCACCATAAACGTTGTCGATAAGAATATGTGCAGTTGAACGATACCAAAAAGACTTAAACAAATTATCTATATCAACAGCCTTTATGTGTGGGGGCATTGTTTTTAAATACTGTTTTTTTACAAGCCAAACTTGCTCAAGATGAGGGGCAAGTTCGTTAATTTTTTGCGATATATACTTAGGACTATCAGAATAGTGTCCGGTAAAACTCGTAAAAAGCAATCGGCTCTTTTTTACTGGAATTATTTTTTGAACTAATTTGGTTAACTTTTTCAACAACTTAGATCTTTTCATTCCGCAATCCCCTAAAATAATATTTTTGTTCTTCATCCGTTAAATATAGTTTGCTTCATAACTCTCACTTAACGGGCTTTAATAACCGTTTGGAATTATTATTTCATCCCCTGCTTCTTTTCAGCACTTCCTGAACTATTCCTCTAAAACCTCTATATTTCATAACTGCGATCACCTTGGCTAGCACTCCGGCTACTTTCAAGGGTAAATACTTTAAAAATGAGGAACGCAACCCTTTTGCATATTTATCTTCATCGGAGAACCACGAACCATCAAAATGATGTATTGCATATGTATTCTCTGTTATTTTCATTTCACCACTGTAGTGGTTTTTAGGGCAAAAATAATCTGATGGAAATAACGTAAATCCTTCAATAGTTTGCTTTTGATTATTCAAGATAAGTCCATGACTCAAACATATATCGGTAATTGTCTTAACATTAGTTGTTAAATCATAATTTCCCTCGTCATCAACAAATCGTCTGTTATTGTAACCTGTTAGCAACTCTGCAAACAACGGAAATCCTTCCCGACAAGCCATAAGGCCTGTAGGGATTTGATCCTTCGATTCAAAACCAGAAACAGCATCATATTCTGTTATAAAATCTAAAGATTTAATAACCTCTACATCGGTGTCCATATATATTCCGCCATATGTTACTAAAGCATATAAACGAGCAACATCTGATACAAAAGCCCATTTTTTTGCATCGTATGCTTCTTTTACATAACGGCAGCCTTCTATATCAAAGTTGTTCTCATTCCATTCTATAATTTCATAATCGGGACAATACTTTTTCCAGCTCTCAATACATTTTATCGCCAATTCAGGTAAAGGATTACCGCCAAACCAGCAGTAATGAATTTTTTTAGGTATCATTTTGCACCTCCTGCTTTATAAGCATAGAAGAATTCTCAATATCAGCATATGCCCAAAAATATACAACAAACAGTACTCCTGCAGAAACAGCCTCTGCCATCATCATAACCGATAGTGTCAAAACTATTACTTTATAAATACCTAAAACTTTATAATTCTCGTTGTTAACGTGTTGAATTCTTGTTCCGCAGTTAAGCAAAGCTACTAACGATAATATTCCTCCATTAAAAAGCACCTGATAAAATGTGTTATGTGCACTAAAAATGCCATTTATCCATTGATTTTGACTGGTTACAACAGATATATGAAAAATGTTTGTTATCTCATGGATGCCATATCCAAAAATTGCCTTGTTATGAAGACTTTCAAACAATGTTTTCCAAATATAGGTTCTTCCGGTAAAAGACATATCTTTCCCCAAATAATCCTCTATAAATCTAACAAAAAAATTAGAATGTGATAATACATCATATCTAAAACTGTGGATACACAAAAGAACCAAAAGTAATACTACAAAAAATTGAATACTTCGAAAACTTATTCTATAAAATATTATTTTAAAAAGCGGAATAAAACAATATCCTAAAATAATAAAACAACCTATTATACCACTCGCAGACCATATTTTAAAACTGCATATTACATACAAAACAATATATAAGGCAAACTTAATACTTGAATTATTATATTCTTTATTTAACCAACAAACCAGTAATCCTAAAAGCAACGAGAAGCTTATTTGATTTTCTTTGCCTAAGAAATATTCTCCTGCCCCAAAATGCGTTGAATCTATCAATAAAAACGCAACATTTATACATATTAGCCATAGCATACAACTAGCTAGTATTGAGAGAAATCGTTTCTTTCGATATTCGCATTTAAACGCTATATGTGCAAGACAATACATACCTATAATAGGGTAAATAGTAACCATATACGACCATATACTGCCGCTATTTATAAAGGTTGAATAAAACAAAGGCAGTATGAAAAAAAGAACCCCCATAAACATTTTATCGAAGGATGATCGTTTAACTACAAAATAATAAAAAGTTATAACAAAAGCTGATGCCGCTGACATAATCGAGAACAACATATCAATGACATCATTGTTATATGCATAATAGCATTGCAGAATATTTCTACTGAGTAAAAAAAACAAAAATACGCATTTCCATGCTTTGGTATTTTCTTTTTTTAAAATTGTATCAGGCACGATTTCACCTCTTCTTTGTCATATACAGCATTCTTATGATTCAATTTTTATTTTTTTGAATGATACCATATCATAAACCAATTAGGCAAAACAGCAGACACAAGAGGCTTAACGGCCAAAAATCTGAACCTTAAGGGAACGTTAAGTAATTTATAATATTTTTTATTTATCTTAACCATTCCTATAGCTGCTTTTAAACTTCTTTTTTTCATATCATTTAATGACTCGTGATATTTGAGAAGAGGTTCCTGAATATTATATCCATCCAGCCCCGCCAATCGAAATTTATACCACAAGTCAAGGTCTTCGGCACGCATTGTATCAGTGCTTACTGTATAACCACCAACCTGGTTATATGCACTTTTTCGCATCATAATAGTTGGATGAATAAATGGAACCGAAAGGTTTACTTTTTGCCTCATTGGATAATCGCCGGCAATGCTCCTGACAAACTTATCGCCCGTTTCATCAAAAACTATTACCCTTGATGCCACTACAGCCATCTCTGGGTGTTCGTCCAAATAAGCAACCTGCCTTTCAAAACGATGTGGAAGCGATATATCATCTGCGTCCATACGAGCAATATATTCGCCTTGTGCAATTTTTAAACACTGATTTAGCGAATATGCAAGCCGCATATTCTTATCATTTTTTATTACCTTTATTCTTGGGTCTTTTTCTACATATTTCAAAGCGACCTCATATGTATCATCTGCCGAGCCATCGTCGCACATTATAAGCTCCCAATCTGTAAAAGTCTGATTAATTATGGAATCTATTGATGAAGACATTACATCTGCACAATTGTATATGCCCATTATAACACTTACTTTCGGCATAATAAACCCTACTTTCTATAAATTTATAATTAGTTAACCAATTCAGCCTGCTTAATTTCACACGAATATATTTTCTTCATAAGTTTATTCGAATTCTCTATACTGAATTTTTCCACACTTTTTATAACCGATTCACTAAAGGCTGTTCGCAAATTAACATCTTCAATCAATGCACTAATTTTTTCTGCAAATTTATCAACTGCCATAGGATTACACAAGTATCCATTTTTACCATCGTCTATAAGGTCTCGATTTCCTCGGATTTCAGAAACAACACATGGGAGACCCGCCGCCATCGCTTCTAATAAAGCAAGCGACAACCCTTCACGCTTTGAAGGAAATGCATACACATCACAAGCTTTGTTAATTTCCGGAATATCGTTGCGATAGCCAAGAAGAAACAATTGTTCAGACACTCCCAACTCATTTGCCAGATTTTTTAAATATTCGTGTTTATCGCCTTCACCACAGATTACATATACCATATCTTTTCGGCCAATCTCAGCTATTGCACGCAAAACAACCTCGTGATTTTTGTTGTCATTTAACTCGCCTACCGAAAGTATAGCAAAGCTTTCAGAAGGTATACCTAATTCTTCGCGTTTTTTCTTACTATCAACCTTTGTTCTTTTATATTTTTCGACATCTACCCCTATGCCGGGTATATATTCAATATCCTTTGCATGCATATGCTTTTTTGCAAACGAGTAATCTTCTTTATTAATGGTTATAAGAGTATCGGTAAAAAAAGAACAAACCCATTCAATGGGGAAATATATCAGCCAGTTAATAAGAGGAGCTCCCTTAAAAAAATGAAACCCGTGGGCAGTGTACATAATCCGAGAGCCCTTCTTTTTTGTTCCAATTGCCGCAAGCCTCGCAAGCACGCCGCCGCTAGGCGTATGGCAATGTATAATATCAAATTGCTCTCGCTTTATAATTCTTCTTAAAGCAAGAAACGCTTTAAAATTATTGGGTTTGAAAGGAAATCTTTCAAATGGTGTGTCAAAAAACTTATCACAATAAGGAATATGACAGTCTGTCAGATTTTCAAAATCGTTTCTGGCACACACCGAAGTTTCCCACCCCTCATTTTTAAACATTTCTAAAAAAGGAAGATGAAATGTATTTATATGGGTTTTAACAACTGTGGCAACGTAGAGAACTTTGTTCATCATTTCGTGCTCCTTTAATGTTTTTGCTTGTTAAATTAAATCGGACCACTTTATTGTGCAACCTTCTCTCTTTGTTCTTCCTCAAGCATCGGGAGCTCTTCTCCTACAACGCCTTCGTGCTTAATTACTTTGACCATTGTTTTAAGTATCAGTTTTATGTCGCCCCAAAAAGTAATGTTGTTTATGTATTCCAAATCATATGCAAATCTTTCGTCATAGGGAAGGTTGTTTCTGCCCTGCACCTGTGCAAGACCCGAAAGTCCGGGTCTGACTGTCTGTCTTTTAAGCTGTTCTTCGGTGCAGTTGTCAAGAAACATCTGCATCATAGGTCTTGGTCCGATAATTGACATATCCCCTTTAAAAATATTAAAAACCTGCGGTATCTCATCAAGGCTTGTCAATCTTAACAGATTGCCAAACTTTGTTTCCCTTTGCTCATCGGGAAGAAAATTCCCGTTGCTGTCTTTTTCATTGGTCATCGTTCTAAACTTGTACACTTTAAAAATCTTGCCATTTAGACCCGGCCGCTCCTGTGTGAAAATCACAGGACTGCCAAGCATTATACGCACCAAAACAGCAACAATTATGTACAGCCAGAAAAACACTATCATAAACGCCAACGAACACATTATATCCATCAAGCGTTTAAAGTACCTTTTGTACATACAACCCATCCTTTTTTACAACCATTTTGCCGATAACTTACAATATCCGCACATTATATTATATATTAGTTTTTTGTTTGTGTCAATCAAATCTGTACAATTTCACAACCAACTTTTCCGGTATATTTTGGGCATTTTGACTAAATGCAACTCAAAACCCTGCTTTTTTATGCTTTTAGTCTGTTTTTATTCTTAAAAAGCACATCAATTAATTTCAAGACAAATAGTAAACGGTCCGTCATTGCACAAGCTGACCTTCATACTTGCACCAAAACTGCCGTGAGCTGTTTTTTTGAACCGTTCCTTGCAAAGAGCAATAAAATATTCATACAGTTCCTCCGCCAAAGCCGGTGAACCCGCCTCCGCAAAGCTGGGTCTGGTGCCCTTGCGTGCATCCGCATATAAGGTAAACTGAGAAATAACCAGCACTTCGCCTCCAATATCGTCTATTGAAAGATTGGTCTTTCCGTTTTCGTCAGGAAAAAGGCGGAGCTTTTTAACCTTGTCAGCCATTTTTTCGGCAATTTCCTTTGTGTCACCGTTTCCAACACCAAGCAGCACTACATACCCTCTGCCGATTTCGCCAATAATCTTGCCACCTACCGATACTGACGCTTCAGTCACTCTTTGTAAAACTATCTTCATAATCCATTACCTCGTTAAATTTTTACTTATATTTTAGCATTTAGATAAAATTTAGTCAACATAATTCTGCGGTGTGCCAGATGGCACACCGCAACTTGCTATATTTTATTTCACATTTAAAATGGGTCAGTGTAGAACGATGCCTCATAATAATCGTTAATAAGGTCATAGCTTGCGTATCCAAGCTCCCAGCCAAAGATTTTTTCAAACAAGGATTTTCCCACATAGGATATTCCGTTTTTCACAATTACTTTTGAAACCTCTATGTCAATTCCGTCTGTAAATGCCATTGTTGAATTTTCATAAACCGTCAGTTTTTTGAAGCCGGGGAAATATTCTGAGTGCATTGTGATTGTTCCTTTGTCATAGTCAATGCTGAATTGGTCATTATAAGCACCCTCAAGCGTTGCACGAAGGGGAACATATATCTCGCCGTCAATAACCGGCATTTTGTCGCTTTCTATCCAAACAGAATAATGCGGATACGAAGGCACATACTCCTCAGTATAATTTTCTTCATATTCGGGGTACATATCCATTACATTAAAGGAATTTTCTTTCGTCAGCTTGGGAAAGTCTACTTCTGTTTTGCCTATATTTTTCAACTTAATTTTTGCATTTACAGCAAAGTCAAGCATACCTTTTGCCTCCGGCTGCCATTCTTCACCTATAACATCTGTTACAATTTTTGAAATGTCAAAAGAAATATCCGCCGCCACATCAATCGCTGATACCCTGCCCGAAAACAAGGAATATCTGTATGTAATGCCTTCCTCGCCTAAAATCTGCAATCCGCTCATATCGGGAACAACAACAAAATCGCTGTCGTTTTCTTCCTCTGGCTCAATCAGGATAGCAGTAGGTCCGTCTGCGCCACCGATAATGCCAATACTCGCCGCCTCCTGTGCTGCAAACGGAAAATCTGTCATTATATCTCCAAGCTTTGTGAAAACAACAGGAAACAGTTCGCCCATCATAGCAATAAGACCATCGTTGTCAAGTTTTACTATGTAATCTCCGCCGCCAACCTTTATTTCTGCATATTTTTCGATTAGCTCCAACGAATATTTGCTTATGGAATCAATATAATCGCTACAGAATATCGAATTCAGCATATTGATAACCGCCTGCTTTTGCGTATCATCCGGCAACATTTCAAAGACGTCTATTACCATATACTTATTTAAAACCGGTGACGAATAAATTATCTCCATCACAGGCTCCGCTGCGTCCAGATCCATTTTCATCCACATCCCCAGCTTTGAATCAATACCGATTGACAGATTAGGGTTTACGTTTATCTCCTGCTGTGACTCTGCAGTCAAGGCATATTCAGCCCTACGGTAATTATCACTAATGTTCATTTGCAGTTTCATCTGCATACCCTGTGATAATATACTCTCCAAAAGGGCTTTTATATCGATAAAATTATTGACTTCTTCGGGCATTTCCATTTCCTTTAGCAGCTCCACAATTTCGTCACTGCTTTCAAATGTGACAGTAAAGCCGTAGTCTGCAGTATAGTTGTTATAGGCTTGTGTCATAAACTTCGGCACCTCTGCGCTTGCAGTAACCATCGAAAATGCCAGAACCAGTGTGAGAATTATTGATGCAATTCTTTTCATAAATATGCCTCCTTGTTTTTTGTTATTTGTATTTTACTATATTTTACAGAAATTAGCAATATCTTTTTGCTTGTTGATAAAATAATATGCGGCTCAAAGCTGAGCCGCATATGCAAATATACAATTTTATTAATTATGCCTTGCCTACAGAACCGAAAAGCTCCATCTTTTCCTTTACTGTTGCCTTGATTGCTTCAACGCCGGGAGCCAGAAGCTTTCTGGGGTCAAAGCCTTTGCCTTCAAGGTCTTTTCCTGCTTCAACATATTTTCTCGTAGCAGCAGCAAAAGCAAGCTGGCACTCTGTATTCACATTAATTTTGCTCACACCCAAAGAAATCGCCTTTTTAATCATATCCTCGGGGATGCCTGTTCCACCATGAAGAACAAGGGGCATAGGCGACGTTGCCTTTTCGATCTCAGCAAGAACATCAAAATTGAGACCCTTCCAGTTTTCAGGATATTTACCGTGAATGTTACCAATGCCTGCAGCCAGAATATCAACTCCCAAATCTGCAATCATCTTACACTCATTGGGGTCGGCAACCTCGCCTGCACCTATAACGCCGTCTTCCTCGCCGCCTATTGAGCCAACCTCTGCTTCAACAGAAACGCCCTTTGCACTTGCTAGTGCAACGAGTTCCTTGGTCTTTGCAATATTTTCATCAATTTCGTAATGCGATCCATCAAACATTATTGACGAAAAACCTGCCTCCATTGCATCAAGCGCCCCTTGATAGCTGCCATGATCAAGATGAACCGCAACAGGAACAGTGATGTTAAGACATTCAATCATACCCTTAACCATATTAACCACGGTTTTGAATCCTGTCATATACTTACCTGCACCTTCGGAAACACCCAGAATAACCGGCGAATTACATTCCTGTGCAGTCAGGAGAATAGCCTTTGTCCATTCAAGGTTATTAATATTGAACTGACCAACAGCATATTTTCCTTCTTTTGCTTTTTTTAGCATTTCACTAACTGATACCAACATTTTGTTTTCCTCCTGAAATTCAACTACAATAAATCCATATATTATGATACCATTCCTTGAAAAATATGTCAATAAAAAGATGCTGATTTATTACACAAAAAATCAAATATTTGTGTAATATCGTTGCTTTTTGATATGTTTTATGATAAAATACATACGTGATATGATTTTTTACACTAATATTATGTACCATTTGATAAAATTTATAGAGGTGATTTTATGCAAGGCGGAATAAAAAGATTTTTGCTCTTTCTAAACCAACGTTATTTTTATATCTTTGCAATACTTGCCTTGTTTCTTCCAGACCTGCAGCTCAGATATCTTGTCTGGCCAAAGGTTTACGGCGAATTCTATGCAACTGTGGTTCCGTTTGCCTTTAATATGCTGTGGATAGCTTTGTTCCTTTATGGCTCATTGGTTCTTTTTCCGAAGAAATTGGGCAGGATTATATATATTGTGATTGGCAGTGTTTTTATATTATTTTCATTTGCTCAATACATTTATTTCGGAATATTTGAGCAGTTTTTCCGCCTGAGCAGCATTGTACTTGCTGGGGAAGGTGGCGACTATCTTTCTTATGCACTGGCATATATGGATGCAAGGCTTATTGTTTGTACGTTGCTGTCGCTGTTGTTTTTGATTATTACCGCAATAAGGTGGCAGCGCCCGAACCATACGGGAAGAATTGCAAAGTCTATGACCGTGCTTCCCGTTCTGGCACTGATTTGTTTGCACATATTTATGCAACCGACACTTTTCGGCGAATCCGATCAGGACTGGGATTCGTGGAGCAAACCCCGTGTTGTATACAGCAAATTTAATGATGCAAACAAATGTATTGATATCGTAGGAATTTATCATTTTACAGCAAGAGATTTTTATAAAACCTGGCTTGAAGGAGATAAATACTCAGAAAAAGACTTTAAAGTTGTTGATGAATATATTGCCAAAAAAAAGACCGATGATGCCGAAAACCAATACACAGGTATGCTTAAGGGCAAAAACGTAATAGCCGTTATGCTTGAAGGCATAGATGACTGGATGATAACAGACAAATACACACCAGTTATGAAATATATGATGAATAATGGCATTAATTTTGCAAATCATTATGCCCCCACATTTGGTACAGGATATACTCTGGGCTCGGAATTTTGTTTTTACACAGGCTTTTACACACCCCCATCTGCTGTCAGCGCAGTAAACTATGCATCAAACAAATATCCCTATGCCCTTCCACAGCTTTTCGCAAACATGGGCTACTCGACCAACTCCTTCCACTACAACCATTCAGAGTTCTACAATCGTGGTCTTATGCACAAAAGCATGGGCTTTGAAAAATATCATTCTTTTCAGGATTATGGTTTGCCAGATTATGTAGCACAATCCGACAGCATGATTCTACAAATGGACGAAATTTACGAGGACATTGTAAAGAAATCTCCGTTTTTCAGCTTTATAATAACATATTCCGGACACGTTCCATATACCTATGACGATGCAAAGCTTGCCGTAGTTAAAGAAAACCACCCCGAGCTTGTTGACAAAACAATGGATTTTGAAGAAAACGCTTGCCGTCTTCTGGCAAGAGACACTGATGATTTTTTCCGCCAACTCCTTGAGCTGCTTGATGCAGATAACCTGCTTAACAACACCGCCATTGTCGTCTTTACCGACCACTACGCCTATGGTTACTCCAATCAGGACAAACTGGTACAGCTTAACAAAGAGGTTGGCGACGAACTGCTGTACCGTGTCCCTGCGTTTATTTTTTCTCCCGGTATTACTCCTGCAGAAATAACCAAACCCACCCACACTGCAGACCTTATGCCCACTCTTATTAATCTTTTTGGTCTTGAAGATAACCACTGTTATATTGGCTCGGACATTCTTGATTCCAACAATAAGGGTTTTGTATATTTCGGCAATTCTGCCTGGATTGACGACACAATGCACTATGTTCCCTCTGGTCAGGCGATTGACCCCGAAAAAGCAGAACAAATTAACTCTGGCAACGCAAAAGTCCGAAAAGCCTTTAATATTAATGATATTGTAATTATTGGAGATTATTTCTCGCATCGCAAGTAACATAATTGTAATCTGTTTTTTAAGAAATATACTTGTTTTGTAAAAAAACTTATGTTAAAATATATATAGTTTATATATTTTAAAGTTGAAAGAGAGGTCCTAAAAATGGAAAATACAAACCTTTCAAAAACCGTAAAATTTCGAGTAGAAAAAGAAAAACCCAACCCCAGAGAGCTCATTCTTTCTGTTCACAGCGCACTGACCGAAAAAGGCTATAATCCCATAAGCCAGATTGTAGGATATATTATGTCCGGAGACCCGTCATATATCACCGCTCACAATGGTGCACGCTCGTTAATTCAAAAGCTTGAAACCGATGAAATTCTCGAAGAACTTGTCAGATTTTATGTAGCAGACGAAAACAGATAATTTTTAACTTTTTTAATCCCCTTGCCCGTTTAAGGCAAGGGGATTTTTTTCGACAAACTGCGACATATAAAGTTTTTTCATCCTTCGACAATATTAAATTTTTTACTTTGTCTCTTGACATCATTTTCCAATTATGGTAATATAAATAAAAAAGCGGACAAAACGGACAAAAAAATCCCTTTGTTCGGCAATTAAAAAACAGAATTTTTGTTAAAACACAAAGGAGCTGATAAGATGAAATCTACCGGTATTGTAAGACACGTTGACAGTCTGGATAGAATAGTTCTTCCAAAGGAGTTGCGCGACATTTTGGGTATTGATCCCAGAGGCAGCCTTGAAATTTTTGTTGATGGGTCTTATATAATTCTTGAAAAACATTATAATAATTTATCGAAGCAAACAAAAGGAAATACAGGAATTGTAAGATGCGTTGATGATGTGGGCAGAATTGTTATTCCCAAAGAAATCTGCCACAAACTGGGGGTAGAACCCAAGGACCCTTTGGAAATTTTTGTAGATAATACCCGTCTTGTCCTTGGCAAATACGAGCCTGCCTGTATCTTTTGTGGCGAGGCACATGATACTGTAATGTACAAAAAGAAACTTATTTGCGAAAAATGCATCCAAAATCTAGCAAACCTTATATAAGCTCACCTTTTTTATATATTGATTAAGTAATACATACCATATTTATGCACAATGACACAAGCAATAAACACACACCCTCTATTGAGTGTGTGTTTATCTTTTGGCTACGTAATAGCTGGATACAAAAAGAAAAACTCCATCTATCGACAGAATTTTTTCTTTTGGCTTTCGAGTTAATAATAGATGCAATAAGTTTTAAATGAAATATCTCACTTTGCTTGCTATGAAATAATCCTATCGGATTATAAAATATTTCTCTTTTCAGAAAATGTGAAATAAAATTTTCATTTTAATATTGCGTAGCAATATTTCACACGCGTAGCGTATTTCATATCAAAGCTATTTCACTTGCCGCAGGCAAATTTCATTGAAAAACGATACAGTTTTACTGTATCGTTTTTCTGTAAGTACGATATGATTTTACTGTCAACATTATTTGAAAATGAATTGACAACTTTGTTGTCATGAATTAGCTTCGCCATGAATTCTCGCTACGCTCCATAAATTGAATTGCCTCTAATGCACCGATAGGTGCAATTCATGAGCCGCAGGCTCAATTCATGAAATCGCAGATTTCAATTCGCGCCGTCAGGCAATTCATTGAAAAAGAGATAATTTTACCGACAGTAAAATTATCTCTTTTTCATGGTGGAGGCGAGGGGAGTTGAACCCCTGTCCGAAAATCTATTCATATCCGGCGCTACGAGTGTAGTTTGTGGTCAAAATTCCCGATTGTTACAGCCCACAAACAAACTATAACAATCGGTAGCTTCATAAATTCATGATCCGATCAAAGCTTTTCGCATTCACGTTCACCGCTAGCGTTGATACCCGGGTTTCCTGCCGCGGTAACAGGAATCAGGCAGCGCCTATAACTTAGGCAGCGTAAGCTAAATTCTTATTAGCGTTTAATTTTAAGTTTGACCTTGTTAACACAGTTGTCGCTGCGACTCGCTCCAGATACTTCAAAATCCCCGTCGAAACCATTACGCCCCCATATTTAAATTATCTTAGCTGTTCTTTCAAAGCTCGATTTATATTTCTTTTTGCGTCACGCTCGGCAATGGCGTCTCTCTTGTCATAGTTCTTTTTGCCACGGCACAAACCAAGAGAAACCTTAACATACGAGCCCTTGAAATATATCTCTAGCGGAATCAAGGTATATCCCTGCTGCTGGGTAAGGCCGATAAGCTTGTTTATTTCACGGCGATGCAGCAAAAGCTTGCGCGGTCTTAATGGGTCCTTATTAAAGATGTTACCCTTTTCATAAGGCGAAATGTGCATCCCTATGAGTATAGCCTCGCCTGTTTTCACAGAAACATAACTATCTTTTAAATTTACCTTTCCTTCACGAACAGACTTTACTTCGGTGCCAAATAAAGAGATTCCGGTTTCATATATCTCATCCACGAAATAATCGTGAAAGGCTTTTTTGTTTTTAGAAACAGATTTTATACTTATTTTATCATTAGCCATAAGACATCGACTTCTCCTTTCTTTAGCATCCTGTTCTTTAGTATATCCCATAAATATAAATTAGTCAATGTCAAAAAAATATATATTTTGTTTCTTTCTGGTAACAAATTTTTATGCCGCGCTCATCGGCAGTTTAATAATTACACGGGTAAATTCTCCGTGTTTGCTCTCCATAGTTATTGTTCCTTTATGGTTTTCAATAATTTCCTTAGCAATAGCAAGCCCTAATCCCGTCCCGCCCTGTTCACGCGAACGAGCTTTGTCAACTCGGTAAAAGCGTTCAAATATATGGTCAATGTCGCCTTCGGGTATGCCAATTCCATTATCCTCTATCTTTATATATATTTCGTTGTTTATAAATCCCGTATATACCCCAATTGTTCCATTTTCGGGTGTATATTTCATTGAGTTTGATATAATGTTTTTAACCGCTCGCTCAACCTGAAACCTGTCAGCATATACCATCGGAATTGCATTTACTACATTAAAGAGCAACTCCTGATTTTTATTCTCTGCTTCAATGCGAAATGTTTCAACCACCTCCCTGAGCATTTCGCCCAAATCAAAGGCTTCCTTATTCATTTCCACGCTCTGGGAATCAAATTTTGAGAGGGTGAGAAGATTTTTAACAAGATTTGTCATCTTGATGGTTTCATTTTGAATGGTCTTTAAAAAAGATAATTCCATTTCCTTGTCTACCGGATAATTATCAAGAAGGGTTTCAGTATATGTGCCAATGGTTGTAAGCGGTGTTTTCAGCTCGTGAGATACCTCGGCAACAAACTTCTTCCGTGACCTGTCAAGGTTAAATTCCTCGGTGATATCGCTAAAGACACAAACTACGCCGGCTACACGGTTTTCTTCCATGCGAAACGGAAGAAAATATGCTTTTATATGCTTGTTGTTTATTTCAATCTCACGGCTCTCTGCCCTGAATTTTGTGATGTAGATAAATTCTGCCATGCAAACATTTGCATTAAGGCTTTCAAAAAACTTATCAAAAAGAATTCCCTCTATTTCATCGATATTCAACATATTTTTGGCGGCACTGTTTATTGAAATTATTTCCTGTGTTGTGCTGAATGCTATAATTCCATTATTAATGTTTTCAAGAATAACCTCAAGCTTATGTTTTTCACCAGCAACAGCATTAATAGCATTTTTCATAACCCCGCCCATATAGTTAAAGGTTTCCACAAGCGTACCTATTTCATCCTGAGAAAAGACCTCCAGATTAGAGTCAAAGTTTCCCTCGGCAAAATCTTCTGCTTTTTCGGTCAGCACGGATATTGGGTTTGTTATAGTTTTTGAAAGAAAATACCCCAATAGGATTGACGCAAGTGCGCCAAATAAAAGCGCTTGTATTATAATATAAAGCATATTTTGTGTTAAAACATTTACACCTTGCTTATTATCCTTTACATAAATTATATAGTCGCGTTCTCCGCCTTCTATAAAATGTGCATAATCCATATATCCGGAAGTAAAGCGAGCGCTTCTCCCCACCTGACCGGTCATTGCCTGAAGAATATTGGGGGTTTTTTCGAGTGTTTCTGTGCCTGTTCCCGTTGAAACAATTCTGGAGGCATCTGCAGCATTAAGAACAGCACACTGACGTTGCTCTGATAATCCAAGCTGACTTGAATATGCTGAAATAACCGTATTTATACGTGCAACTCTGTTTTGCCCGTGTAGGTCAGATGTAAGTGTTTCTGTCATCGCAGAGGTAAATTCTCCGGACATAACCTTATCCATTTGCTCATTAAACGACTTTGTATACATCTTAACAATGCTGTTAAACATATATGCGCCAATAATAAGCATAATAGCAACAACCAGAGCCACAAAAATTACAACTATCTTCCATTGCATTTTTTTGAACATAATTCAGTTTCTCCAATAATTACTTGCATTTGTTTTTTGTTAGATATTCATAATCATCCTGTCTTAAGGTCAAAACCTCGCGGAAGGCCTTGGCTGTTGATGCATAGAAAATTTGCGATGCGCTGCCCGCGGGTTCGCTTTTTGCCAATTTCTCTGCTTTTACTGCTCTTTCACGAACATTTATATCATTCCAATCCTGCGGTGCATAGAGGTCACGACGAAGACGATATTGTGTCATTATCCCCGAATATGCCGTTTTTTCGATATGCTCTGCGGTAAATCTGTCGGGTGCCACACGATGCTCAACAATTGAATCAGCATTAAGCCCTATTTTCATATGAATTTGTTCCATCATAAAACATACAAGTGTTTCCTCTCCGCCCGCATAATTGTTGCCCACTCTGCCATAATTGCATCTGAATCCACCAATCATACGAAGACACCTGTTTCTTACTGCAAAATTTGCTCCATATGGGAACTCTCCATAATCCTTTGCATAACGGAAACCTCTGCCTTCGATTTTCAAATTACTCCAAAGGCCGATTGTTTTATCATTTACCAAGTCAACTGCTTTTTCGGGAATGGTTAATATAACTTGTCCGCCACATGCGCCAAGCTCCTGTCTGCCTTCGAATGATTTTATTGTTTCAATAACCAGATTTTCTTTTGCAATCGAATCATCATCTACGTACAGTATAATTTCGCCCTTTGCCGCCCACATACCGCAGTTGCGCGCAAACGAAAGCCCTTTTTGTGGTGCAGTAATATAATTGATAGAAATCCTTGGGTGTTTATGCCGCGTTTCCTGCACAAACTCCTTTAGTTCATTTTCACGAATGTTATTGTTTACAAACACTATTTCAAAGTCATCTGGATTTGCCTGCTGGTTACACAGTGCCTCCATACAGTCTTTAAGGGTATCTGATATTTTATGTGTGCATAATACTATTGACAATTTTTTTGTATATTCTTCTGTTTCCTGAAGCCTTCCTTCAAGAGCGTACAACATATCATTTTTTGCCTTTGCATCAATAAGCGAAAACATTGTTTCTACGTCGTCCACTATATATCCACTATAATTCTCGCCTGCACAGTCCTTAAGTGCTATATTAAAATCAAAACCTTCGCCATATTTCGAATTAATTGCGACCTTAATAGCATCCTTAGGAAGCATCACATCTGTATAAGCTTCTCCAATGGAAACATATACCAAATTGGATGTGCTTCCACCAAAAAACAGCTCCGCAAAATCTTCCTTAACCAGAATAATGTGTCCCGCGTTTTCAAGTTGTTTTTTTAATTTCTCCGCGACGTCATAACTTTTCTCATCTGATTTTATATACCAAAGGAGAGGTGTTAAATAGAAATCCCGTCTGAAATCATCATAAACCATCAGCTTGTACCGATTTGCCGTAATACCCAGCTCCTTATCCTTGGCTGTAAGAGAGCCATCATGCCAACGATATGAATATACCGGCTTTAAAAAAGAAGTATGGCGCAGGGTAAGAAGCGAATTCATTCTCATCCAGTAATCATAATCTTCCAGCGTATGCTTATAGCTTGAATAACAGCCCAAAATCTCTGCTGCAACCTTTCTGTACATAAATGCAGCTCCAATTGTATTGTTTGCATATGTATTAAGCTCATATGCATTGTTGGGGAAAATAACATTTCCGCTGCCGATTGGGTATTCAAACCAACCGTGCTTTGAGAACTTCTTTCCTTTTGCATTTATCAAACGCATATTCCCCCATACCATGGCTGTCTGCGGATTTTCTTTCAGTTCGCCAACCATCTTTTCAAGAAAATCTTCGTCCATAATATTGTCTGCGCTGGTCCAGGTTAAAAACTCTCCTTTTGCTTCTCTGAAGCCTCTTGACAAGGTTCGTGGAATTTTTTTGTTCTCCTGCGTAAGAACACGAATTCTTCTGTCCTGTTTCGCAAAGCTGTTGGCTATATCGAAAGTGTTATCCTTGGACCCATCATTGATTATAATAAGCTCAAAATTTTTATAAGTCTGTCTCAAAACCGATTCAATCGAATCAGCAAGAATATTACCGCCGTTATATACAGGAAGAACAACCGAAATTAAATCCTTTTCCATTGCAACATGAACCTTGGTAAGATCAAGAGGATATTTGGCATCCCTTTCTTCCTTATATCTCAAAAATTTGTATTGATACAGGTTTAAGGGCTTTTCCTCCGGCTCCTGCAAACCAAAAATAAGCTTTTTTATGTAATTAAACATAGATGAATTCCTACCTTCCCGGATTTATTTCTTCCATATATTCAAGAAGTCTTTCCCACGCATCATGGTATGATTTTTTGTAAAAGATATCAAGAGTGTCCGCTTTCTTTTTTGTAAGTATTTGTATCTCTTTTTCTGTTATTTTCATCTGGCTTTTGGCATAACTTTTAGTCCAACCGATGTCTGTGTGTAAATCACAGAAAAATCTGTATGTTGTAAGTACGCCTGCACGAATGGTCTTTTTGACGTGCTCGTGCGTAAAGCGAGAATGATCAACCCGGTGAAGGACTTTGGCTCTTGGCTGAAGACCTATTCCGTAGCCAATCTGAAGCATTTTAAATGCAAGCGCTGTTTCCTCACCACCGGCAAAATCGTTTCCAACTCTGCCATAACACATACGAAATCCGCCTATTCTCCATATTGCCGATCTTCTTACACCATAATCTGCGCCATACGGAAATTCAAATTGCTGGCTGACCTCACGAAAAGCGTTCCCTGAAATCTTAAACTGACTCCACAGACCTTCCCAACCTTTGCGCAAAACCTTTGGAGCAGGAAATGGTCTGTCCAGGATAACCTGACCCCCCACAATGCCCACATTGGCATGGTATTTAAAGCCTGTATATATTTCTTCAAGAAGATAATAATCCGCCAAAACATCATCATCTAAAAACAAAAGGTATTCACCCTTGGCATTCCACATTCCTCCGTTTCTGGCATAAGACAAACCCTTTTGTGGAACAGCCATATATCTGATAAATCCCTTATGTTCTTGATATTTGCGTTGAAAGTCTTCAACCGCTGCCATTATCCCCGATGTTTGAGGTGCGTTGTCTACAATAATAATTTCGTATTCCTTTTTGCTCATTGATTGGCGAATTACTGACCATATTGCATCAATCAGCTTTTCTCCTCTCATATACGTACATATTATTATAGATATTTTTTTCTCATAGTCATCCGGCTCGTCAATCATCTTCTCTAATCCGTAAAGAATTTTATTTTTTATCTTTGTGTCGGCGAGGTCAAATAAAGCTTTTCCGTCACTGACAGAAAACCATCCTCTGTAATCAGAAAGCTCTTTTAGCTCTGTTTCTGTGTCTGCGGTTGCCATTATATCAAATTCATTTGACGGCATTGAGTCATCAGCCATCAGCACTGTGCCCGAAAGATTAACATTAATCCCATCAAGAGATGCCTTTTCGCCATTTCCGAAATACGCATAACACACGCAAGAATATTTATCTGGAAAAATTATAGCATTGGCCTCGTCCCGAGTAAAAATCATATGTCCGGCATTTTCTGCTGCTTGCTTGAAGTCAATATAGTATTGATTATTTTTATCTTCAGCTTCTATAATCCACACAAGCGCCGACATATAAAAGTCTCGTCTGAAATCGTCAAGAACCATCAGTTTGTAACGGTTTTTGGTAATTCCCAATTCTTTATCATGGGCTGTAAGAGAATCGCTGTGAATTCTATAAAGATACAGCGGCTTTTCTTCGTCTGTGTGTTCTATTTTAAGCAACGAATTCATTCTCATCCAATAGTCATAATCTTCTAAATTTGTTTTAAACTTTGAATAATCCTCAAGTATATATGCCGCACTTTTGCGATACATAAAGGCCGCCCCTATTGTATTGTTCGCAAAAGTATTAAGTGCATCTGCGGATTTTGGAAAACAAACATTTCCTGAAAACAGCGGTTTTTCAAACCAAAAGTGTCCTCTTTTTATCCTGCCCTCTCTATTTATAAGCCGCATATTTCCGTAAACCATCGCTGTCTGGGTCTTGCGCTGCAGGTTTTCAACAAGTATTTTTACACAATCGGGTAACATAATATTATCCGCGCTGGTCCAGGTAAAAAATTCTCCCTTTGCTGCACGAAAGCCCACCGAAAGTGCAGTCGGCAGTTTTTTATTCTCCTGATTAATAATTTTAATACGTTTATCACGCTCTGCATAAAGTTTTGCAATCTCCAGGCTATCATCTGTGGAACCATCATTGACAATAATCAGCTCTAACTTTTTATAGCTTTGGTTAAGCACCGAGTCAATTGCTTTTGATAACACTTTTGAACCGTTAAAAACAGGAAGAATAACAGATACAAGCCCTTTTTCACAAGGCACCTCTATTTTTGAGGAGCTGTTTCCCATTTGCCTGTCCCGTTCACTTTTATATCTATTGAATTTTGCTCTGCAAAGCTTCATTTGTCTGCGTTTATTATGCCTTACGTTTTCACGCAAGAATGCCTCGGTAAGACCCTTGCGAAGAGTTACTATCAATCCCATTCTTTTATAATCAGAAAGAACAAGCAGAGATCTTATAAAAGAAATCCCTGTTTTCTGCAAAATCCTTTCTATCTTAAGACCCGTTCTCCAAACATATGTTTCGTGAAGGTCAAGCTCCTCCTGCTTATACTGGTTTGCCTCAAACTGAATCTGCATAATCGCATTTCTGTCAGCTTCGATACGTTCCTCAAGCTTTCTTTTTTCGTCCTCAATCATCTCTATCTGTTTATTTAATTCATCGTTTTGAGCATTGTTCAAATTATTCATTTTAATCTCCTACCGTTATTTCTGACGGAACTTTTAAAACACCAAAGTATTCTTTGTCACACATTATTTTTATATAAGCGGCACCTTCAATGTAGTCATAATAAGAAATCGGCAGTGTATGTCTCATCTCAAGCCCTGACGTAAGGGTATATTCGCCCACATTAAGATAAGCAGGAAATGTAATCTTAACAATATTTCTACCTGTTCTTTTAAATCTCATATCATAATCGTGTAGAGCTGCAACCATAAGATCCACGCCGTTTTTATCCTTAAGAGAAATTGCAAGCCCGGTAGTTGAAAGATCTGCATCTGCGGGAACATCTACAACCGTTTCGACAGTGATTGTATCTCCCGAAAAGAACACCTCTGTTTCATTCTCTCCCTTTGATACTCTTACATTTTTTATACATCCTATTTTTGAGCCAAAGCGATTAATTTCATTAAATTCCTTCTCTTGCTCAAGCAGCTCCTCTGTTTTTTTATTAAGACCTTTTACGCATGCCTCGGCATCTGTTTCGTTGCTTGTGATAAACTCCATATACTTGGAGGTTACTTCGCTTACATCGCCATCCATAATTAGCTTTCCATTATCCAACCATATAGCTCTGTCACAAAAACGTCGCACAGCATCAACATCATGGCTTACAAACAAAATTGTTTTCCCTTTTTCTTTTAGCTCTTCAAATTTATTATAGCACTTTGCCTGAAAACGATAATCTCCCACAGCCAGTGCCTCATCAACAATAAGAATATCTGGGTCAGTGTTTATTGCAACCGCGAAGGCAAGACGAACAAACATACCACTGGAATAGTTTTTTACAGGGCGATTTATAAATTCGCCGATTTCTGCAAATTCAGAAATCTCATCAATTTTTTTGTCAACATCTTCTTTTTTCATACCCATAATTGTTCCGTTGAGGTATATATTTTCAATGCCCGTATATTCAGGGTTAAAGCCTGTTCCAAGCTCCAAAAGGGCTGAAATAGTTCCGTTCATTGTCTTTTCACCTGTTGTTTGGTTAATTACTCCAGTCAGAATTTTTAAAAGAGTAGATTTTCCCGAGCCATTTTTACCTATAATCCCTACGGTTTCTCCCCTTTCTATTGAGAAGGTTACATCAGAAAGAGCAAAGAATTCCTGTATTTTCCCCTTGTATTTTTGGGGGAAAAGTGATTCTTTTATGCGGTCTCCGGGTTTATCATATATTTTATATACTTTTGTTAAATTTTTTACATTAATCATTTTAGTCTCTCTCTTTTGGACTTTTTTCTTTTTTAATTATACAAAAAGGGCATTAATGCCCTTTTACTAATTTTTCATGTAGGTGACAAAGGTTATATAAATACCTTTATCTGTTTTTATAATTTCTTCGCTTGACACATACCAGTTCTCCAGCTCATCAAAGTTTACAATATGTCGGTCTGCTTCATATTCTTTGTCAATTTTGGTAATAAAAGCTGTATCGGCATAATCCACCGCAATTCGATACACAGCTTCGCCGCCAATAAAGAAAATTTTATCGTCAGTATACTCCTTTTTTGCTGTTTCAACCGCATCTTTTATACAGGAACAAACAATTATACCTTCGGCTCTGAAGTTTTTATCTCTTGTAAGAACAATATTAAGACGGTTGGGCAATGGCTTTTGATTAGGGAAAGACAAAAAAGTATTTTTCCCCATAATAACTGCCGAACCTTGTGTTTTCTCTCTGAAAAATTTCATATCTTCGGGAATATGGTCAAGCAAATTATTATCTTTTCCTATTCCCCAGTTAAGGTCTGCTGCAGCAATAATATTCATACAAAGTCACCTCTTATACAGCAACCGGAATATTTTTTATCTGTTCTCCGGTTTTGTAATTTTCCAGAATAAAATCATTCACCGTAAATTCATAGAAATTGGTTATATCTTTATTTATAATCAGTTTTGGAGCATCATACTGTTCTCTGGTTATCAATTCTTTAATGATGGGAACATGTCTGTCGTAGATATGAGCATCTGCTATCACGTGAACAAATTCTCCCACCTGCAGCCCGCTTACCTGAGCAAACATATGTACCAAAGCCGCATATTGAGATACATTCCACCCGTTTGCAGCCAGAATATCCTGTGACCGCTGATTGAGAATTGCATTAAGTGTATTTCCCGTGACATTAAATGTCATACTGTATGCACACGGATATAAATTCATCTCGTTTAAATCCTTGTGAACATAAATATTTGTCATAATTCTGCGGCTGTGACGATTGTTTTTTAAATCATAAAGAACTCTGTCAACCTGGTCAAATTCGCCTTCGGGATATTTGTGCTTAACACCCATCTGATATCCGTAGGCTTTTCCAATTGTTCCTTTTTCGTCTGCCCAGCTATCCCATATGTGACTATTTAAATCCTTTATATTATTTGACTTCTTCTGCCATATCCACAAAATTTCATCAATAGCACTTTTTAAATATGTGGGCCGTAAAGTCAAAATAGGAAATTCTTCGGCAAGATTATATCTGTTTACTACCCCAAATTTTTTTTTGGTATGTGCCGGAGTTCCGTCTTCCCATCTGGGACGAACCTCGGTTTCTTCATCTGACCAGCCGTTTTCAATTATATCTTTGCACATATCCACAAATATTCTGTCTGCTTTGCTCATCAAAATTCACCTTATTTCAAGATATACTTTAAATATCCAAATTAACTACCGACTTTGAATGCTCTTCAATAAATTCGCGTCTTGGCTCAACCTTGTCTCCCATAAGAATTGTAAATATTTCATCAGCACGTCTTGCATCTTCAAGATCAACGCGCAGCATAATTCTTCTTTCAGGGTCCATCGTTGTTTCCCACAACTGTTCAGGATTCATTTCACCAAGACCCTTATATCTCTGGATTGATGCATCAGGAATTTGTTCAAGTGCTTCTCTTAGATCATCATCGTTATATGCATAAATCACCTTTTTGCCTTTATAAACCTTATAAAGAGGCGGCTGCGCAATATAGACATGACCCTCTCTTATAAGAGGCTCCATATAACGGAAGAAAAATGTTAAAAGAAGTGTTCTGATGTGGGCTCCGTCTACGTCGGCATCGGCCATAATTACAACCTTGCCGTATCTTATTTTTGAAACATCAAAGTCAGGGCCTATACCTGCACCGATTGCTGTAATAACAGGCAGAAGCTTCTCGTTGCTGAAAACCTTATCAATACGTGATTTTTCAACATTAAGCATCTTTCCCCAAAGAGGAAGGATTGCTTGAAAGCGTCTGTCTCGACCCTGCTTTGCACTTCCGCCTGCAGAATCTCCCTCGACGATATATATTTCTGTAAACTCTGTATCTCTTGATGAACAGTCTGCCAGTTTACCAGGAAGAGTGCTGCTCTCCAATGCAGATTTCCTTCTTGTGCTATCCCTTGCTCTTTTTGCAGCTTCTCTTGCACGGGAAGCTGTCATCGCTTTATCAACTACTATTTTTGCAACTGCCGGATTTTCTTCTAAAAATTCCGCCAATTTTTCGTTGACCATTTTTTCAACAATTGTCCTTATTTCACTGTTTCCAAGCTTTGTTTTGGTTTGTCCTTCAAATTGTGCTTCTGTAACCTTAACCGATATTACACAGGCAATGCCTTCGCGGGTATCTTCGCCCTTGAGATTTTCTTCGTTTTCCTTAAGCATTTTATGTGCTCTTGCATAATCATTTATAACCTTAGTCAAAGCAGACTTGAATCCGGTTTCATGTGTTCCGCCTTCTGTTGTGTTTATATTATTGGCAAAACTCATTATATCTTCGGTGTAGCTATCGTTATATTGAATTGCAATTTCTGCTTCGGAATTTTCACGGATTGAATTTACATATATAACACCTTCATGAATTGCGGTTTTGTTTCTGTTGAGATATTCAACATATTCCTTAATACCACCTTCGTAATGAAGAACATCCTTTCTTTCTGTTCCCTTTTCATTTGGACGTTCATCAGAAAGAATAATTTTTACTCCTGCATTAAGAAATGCCTGTTCACGAAGTCTTTTAAGAAGAATATCATAGTCATAAACAAGATCTTCAAATATTTCATAATCGGGCTTAAAATGTACAAAAGTTCCAGTTTTGTCGGTATCCCCTATAACCTTCAATTCATTAAGTTTTGTTCCGCGTTGATATTTTTGATAATATATGTGCTCTCCATCACAAATTTCAACCTCAAGATATTCAGAAAGAGCATTAACAACAGAGGCACCAACACCATGAAGGCCGCCAGAAACCTTGTATCCGCCGCCACCGAACTTACCTCCTGCATGAAGAACTGTAAATACTACTTCTACTGCAGGAAGACCGGTTTGTGCTTGAATACCAACAGGTATACCGCGACCGTCATCACGAACGGTTATGGAATTATCTTCTTTGATAGTTACCTGTATTTCCTTACAATACCCTGCAAGAGCCTCGTCAATGGAATTATCAACAATTTCATAAACAAGGTGATGAAGGCCGCGAGAGGTTGTTGAACCAATATACATGCCAGGTCTTTTTCTTACCGCCTCAAGCCCTTCTAAAACCTGAATATTACTTTCATCATAAGAATTTTCAACAGGTACATTTGTAATACTATCTGTCATAATTTAAAACCTTTGCCTTTCTGTCTCAATTTTATTTGAGTAGTTTTCTGAAATTTTGAAAAATAATTTTAAATTTCTTTGTATTTTTTTATTCTTCCTGCCAGAGCTTTTGTTGATATATTAGTTATGTAAATAACCGACTGCCCGTTTTCTTCACACACAACAAAAGATTTTGGTATTTCCTCCGAAACGTTTCTTACAAAACCTTCTTCTTCTACAATCTTCAAAAATTCCTTTGAATACTTTGAAATCGAAGTACTCTCCAAATCAAGAATTGAAATAATATTTTTAGTATTTACAACCGTCTCACAACCTAAATGCAGGTACATTCTATCATACTTCCTTTTTCTATTTTAAAGAATTTACCATTTTTCATATTTGTAAACTTTTCTCTGTCTGTACAAGTTATAAAAATTTGCATATTCTGAAGTTTATTTATAATATAATCCTGTCTGCTACTGTCAAGCTCACTCATTATATCATCTAAAAGAAGAACAGGGTATTCTCCTGTTTCCTCAAAAATTAGCTCAACTTCTGCTATTTTTTGAACAAGGATAGCGGTTTTTTGCTGACCCTGAGAACCATATAATTTTAAATTTTCACCATTTATTTTAAATTCTATATCATCACGATGTGGCCCAAGAACTGATTCTTTATATATTAATTCTTTTTTTAATATTT
>JAZNCI010000077.1:0-3249 GCA_045587485.1 Clostridia bacterium | reverse complement strand
AAATGGTCTTGCGGAACCAAGTCCTCTATGCTTATCATTTCAACTTGATATCTGTTCTCATATCCTTTTTGCATCATCTTTCATCACCATTGATATTATACCATAAAACGATGAAAAAGCCCAGCTTTCGCTGGACTTTTTCGACAGTCTGAAATAAGACATACACAATGGTATGTCTTGTTTATTGGTGCGGATGTTCTTATAGGATTTACTCACAAATGCCGTAAAATCAAGGGTTTTAGACGGTCAACATAAGCACTTATCCTCTAAAAACAAAATATTTATCCCCGAAAACATCACGATAAAACCGTCGTGATGTTTTTAATTTACCATTCACAAGCCTTAAAAACTTTCGGCTATCTTGAATAGTATTATACCATAAATCATTCAGATAGTCAAGAAATCGGAGGACAGATATTTTATGAACAAGGACACCGGGCAACTTTGCCCCACTTGTCAAACAGGACAAGACACATATTTGCTTGATAGCAAAAATCCTTTTTGTCCGTATTTGCATTGTCATAACGGAACGAGCTGCACAATGTATAAACCCATAGAAAAACAAAATATCAAAACCGACAGCGTTAAGGGAAATTCCTAAACGCTGTTTTTTTGTACCCTTTTGTCACGGAATAGGCATTATTTACGCAAGTAAAATAAGGGATTTTAACCTCTTAAATCAAGTAGGTAATGGAAACATATTCCTATCCCTCAAAAACGGCTTCTAATGCGTGACATAAAATCAGCGAAAGGAGGATTTTTGTATGGCGGTATTCAGAATAGACAAAACCCGTGATTATACCGTAATGTCAAACCACCATTTGAGAAATACAAGCCTTTCACTCAAAGCAAAAGGTTTGTTATCTCTTATGCTTTCCCTGCCGGAGAATTGGGACTACACCACAAAAGGACTTTCCAAAATCTGCAAGGACGGCATTGACAGTATATGCAGTACGATTAAAGAGCTGGAGCAGCATGGATATATCATACGGCAGCGAGTACGAAATGAAAAGGGACAGCTTACTACGGTTGAGTACACCATTTTGGAAGCACCTGAAACGGCTTCACCTAAACAGGAAAAACCTAAACGGGAAAATCCAGTTTTGGATAACCCAATCTTGGAAAATCCTGAACAGGTTTTACCTATCTTGGAAAATCCCGACCAATTAAATACTAATATATCAAATACAAAAAAATCAAATATTGATTTATCAAGTACGAATATATCAAATCCTATCCAATCAAATCCAAAAGGAAATTCGGAACGGATTGGAATGGACGAGATTGACGCATACAGAGAAATCATAAAAGAAAATATTGAGTATGATATTTTGGTAATTAACAATCCGCTTGAAAAAGTACGGATTGATGAAATCGTGGAACTCTTAACCGAAACGGTATGTACCTCAAAAGAGTATTTAACAATAGCCGGTGATGATTACCCTGCAGCACTTGTAAAAAGTAAACTCTTGAAGCTGGACAGTGAGCATATTGAGTATGTATTATCAAGCCTTCAGAAAAACACAAGCGAGGTACGAAATATCAAAAAATATATGCTTGCAGTTTTATTCAATGCTCCCACAACGATAGACAGCTTCTATTCTGCACAGGTAAATCACGACTTGTACGGTGGCTGATATGAATAAATCCGTATATAAAAAATACAGGCCGCCTTGATATTTGGCAGACCTATCCAAAACCAAAACAAAATTTGAACAGGAGGAAAATTCTCAAATGAAATTAAAAAATAAAACAAAATCGATTTTGTCGGCATTTCTTGCCGTATGTATGCTTTTAAGCATTTCCCCCGTAACAACATTTGCGGCGCAGTCAAACGAATATGTGGACCCTGCGGATAATTGGCTTTCCTCAAATAACAGGACGAATGAGCTTGATGTCAACGCAACCACAACATACGAAACGCAGTTTTGCTGTGTATGTAATATGCAGACAACAGTATTGACATACCGTGTTCCTGAATATACCCGAAGCGGTGAAACAGCACTCAATCGTGATGTCAGATATTCAGACGGTACTTGTTTAGATGAAGAAAGAAAAGGAAATCTTGACTCTGGTACTCCCGGCATAGATGCTTATTATACCGGCTACCATTGGACTAAAGCCGTTTGTCAGAACTGCGGAACGATAAACTCCGGTGACGGAATGGCAACCTATTCATTTAACAACAATGTATATTCGTTAAATCCTTGTGATAATAATTTCTTTTTACAGTTTGACAATACAACTCACGAAAAATATGATGATGAATACCACTTAACCACTCTCAAACGCGGTGAGTATTGCAAATTCTGTAAAGGTACTTATGCAAGAGCTCCAAGAGGACTTGCAGACCATAATTTCACCGAACAGGTTGACGGACAGGTGGCAAACAACAGATTTTACATTGCCGAGACCTGCGACGACTGCGGATATGAAACAAGCGAATATGTTACTGCAAAAGCGGTTGTTTCTTCATACTATGGTGTTGAGGACGGCGAAGCTCATACATTAACTGTTTCAGACCTCTCGGATAGTGGTGTTAAAACATCAATCCGTTACGGAACGGACGCGGATAATTGCAATAAGACAAGCGCACCGAACTACACACAGCCGGGATATTACACCGTATATTACAAAATCAATTACAGCTATTCCGGTGAAAGTATGATTGAAAACGGCGTAAGCTATGTGCATATCCTCGCTGATGAAAGCGACGAGGGCGGCAGCAATACAATAATTGTTGTTCCTCCGGCACACGAACACGATTTCAGATACCTTGAAACTATCCCTGCATCTTGTGAAAATTTAGGTTATGAGCGTTGGCAGTGCGACGGTTGCGGAGAACTCCAAAAAATGAATTACTCTCCGGCAAAAGGCCATAACTACGAAGATATTACTATCAGAGAAGCGACCTGTAAACAGGGTGGTCTTAAATTAACTCTTTGTAAGGATTGTGGGGATTTTCACCAAGAAACAACACCGACAGGAAACCATAACTACCATACCACTACCCACAACGCAACTTGCCGAAGCGTCGGCTATACAGACCACACTTGCGAGGTTTGCGGAGATAATTTCGTAACTGATATTAAGCCTTTGATTTCTCACGCATACGAGCATATCACCAAAGAGCCCGATTGTGATGATAAAGGATATACAACATCTACCTGTGTAATGTGTGGCAGCAGTTATGTTTCCGACTACACAGAGCCCACAGGCCATAATTGGGACGAAGGCACTTCCGTAACA
>JAZNCI010000076.1:0-3072 GCA_045587485.1 Clostridia bacterium | reverse complement strand
CGATAGCATCTCCATAGTGTGCCATAACCGGTTCGTGGTATAGAGCGCCCATGCCCCAATCCACTGTTTTGCTGGCGTCGAACAAACGTTTTGACATTGTCGGCGAGTAGTAGGCGGTATCATACTTGGTGTCCCACGATGTGTCGTAGTTCCAGCTGTTCTGATCGTCCACCGATGTGTCGATCTGCAAAGCGATATCAAAGGTCTTGTAGGCGGTGCTCGTCATACCGTACTTCTCGTAGAAGTTATCTTCCTGTGATTCAAGAATGAGATCGAGTACCGACTGGTCGATGAAAGCATAAGCATCGATTTCATCGTCCCATGTATCAACTCCACTGTGATGGATGGGCAGGTAGCCAACCTGAGGTTTCGGCAACTCAAAATCATCAAGCGTGTCTGCTGCTGATACCGTAAATGTCATAACCGAAAGGCACATCGTAAGTGCCAATAAAATCGAAAGTAATTTCTTCATCTTCATATCCTCCTTAAAATCCGAATAAATCTTTTATTCCGCCGAAGCCCTGTTTGGGTTCGGGTTTTACATAATCAAAACCGCCTGACGGCTCCGAAATATTAAAGCCGATGTTAGGACAATCGGGATCGCCCTCAAAGCAGTGCTCGGTATCTACGTGATAGCAGGTGTCGCCGATTTTCTTATACAAATGTGCAATGCTCGGATACTGACCTGCCTGTGTAAATCCGTTTTGCATGAGTATCTGTCTGTACTGCTCGACTGCGTTTGCCGCCCCAAGGTGATTTCCCTTAAAGTCTGCCGAGAAGGTGATGTAATCGCCGTAATCTTCTATATAGTAGTTACTTCCGCCGCAGTTCCATTTGGGATAAGCTGAAAGCTTTTCATCCCACTCTGCCATTATCTTTGCGTTTTTGTCTGCCGCCGCTTGTTCTTCGGCAATGGCTGACGGTAATTTAGCTCCGCAGTCCTGACAGAATTTTGTGCCGATGGCGTTCTGCTTTCCGCAGGCGGTACAAACTGCACCTTCGGCTACCGTCTGTTCGGGGAGTGCCGTTCCGCATTCGGGGCAGAACTTTTTATCTGCCGTGGTCGGCTTTTCACAATTCGGGCAAACCTTCATATTTTTTGCAGCCTCGGTAGCGTAATTATTTACGCTTCTTTCCAAATTTGCAAATGCGCCCTGAAAACCGCCGCCCTGAGTTTCACCTCCGTTTTGATTGCCTGCGGCATTATCTATATGACCTGCCGCTTTGTTTGCAAGATCTGTGGCTGTCGGCTCAATGGCTTTGCCTATGGCATCGCCAACGGCTCTGCCGATTCCCTGACTCACACCTCGTCTGATTGCTCTTTCCAAATCAAAGAAACTCATAACTTATGCCTCCTTCAAATTATCATTCATACAAATTCCGATTATGTCTTTCTCATCCTGCTTTAACATAAAACTACAGGTTCCGCAGGTTTTGTCATCACCGTCAGCGTATGGACAGTCTTCTGTAATGACATCTACCCATTTTCTGCCACCGGGGGTTATTCTCGGACATTCGATAAAATCGGGATATTCGCCAAGATGCTTCTTGCTCAGCTCATCATATCGAAAGGTAATTTCAAGTGAATCGCCGTCAAGAGTGTAAACCTTCTTTTTGTCATCCCTCATACGCTAACACCTCTTTTCGTTTATGTTACTTATATTATACAGGCAAAATTTTCTTAAAAATAGTCCCGTTTTGGGGGTAAAAAAGTACAATTTTTGATGCTTTTTTTGCCAAATTAAGGCTTTCCAAAAGACCTCAAATCCCCGAAAAGCCAGTAAACAAGCCACTTTCAAAGAAAAAAGCACCCCGTTCGCAAGCGAACGAGATGCAAAAAATATTTTTTATCTTTTTAAGTAGTTTTGAAGGTCTATTTTTTTGTTGATGCAAAGCTTCTGATATATGTGCTTTATATGGTTTTTAACCGAGCTTTCCGATATATTAAGATGCACAGCAATTTCTTTTGTTCCCCAATCACGGTTATACAGCATTGCTATACTGATTTCCAGTGGCGAAAGGGTGTGTGAGTAGTCGTGTTCATCAGGCTTGTGCAGACGATACCAGCCGTCATTAAATTCCTTTACAACCTTCATTATCTTTTTATAGTCTTCGGGATAGTCTGTTTTTAAGCACTGTTCTGTAAGACCTTGAAGCAAATTATGATGTATGCCGAATAGCTTTATAAAGCCGTCATGTTTTGCAGTTTCCCATGCAATCATAAAGTGCTGTCGGGCAAGAAGAGGCTTTTTAAGTCCCATAAAGGATGCTGCCGCAACTATAAGCACATAAATTGCCGCAACCGGATAAAAGCTGTTGCAAAAAGCAAGGGCTGTATCACATATACCGATTGCTCTTTCAAAATTCCTTTCTCTGTATGCCTTGTACGCCAATATGTATGCTCCGTAAAGTCTTATGCCGTTCGGAAGAAAGTGCAGATATTCCTCAAGGGGCGGCACATCGGGAACAGGCACGTTCAAAAGATATTTTCCGATATATGCGGTAAGCACACCGATAGCATGCAGCTCTTTTGGTGCGTCTTGGTTTTTAAGTCCTTCCTCCAACTCTTTTGATACACGCTCGGAAAAGAAACCGGCAAGGTGAATATGACCCCTGAATATATTTGCAAAGGTACACATAACGTTGGCAGAATAGCGAAGCGATTCGTCATCTGAGTCAAAATACTGCTCCAAAAGCTGTGCGGCTTCTTCTGCCTGACCACGATAATAGTAGTATTCGGCAAGAGCAATATTTTTGTCATCAGGATCGGGAATAGATTCGATAAACTTCATCGCTTCTCCCACGTTAAAGGAGCAACGAAGGAGCGGAAGCTGATAACGGGTAACAGTTTTCTTAGGCGTTACTTCATTTGTCTTCAGCGGCTCTTTAATATCATCCGGTATCCACCAGACACGGTTATCAAAGTATGCACCCGGAAGTCTGCCTTCCTTTGCCCATTTTTGTATTGCACGGCTTGTTACGCCCATACGCTCTGCCGCTGATTTTACGCTTTCATATCCCATATATCACACCTCGCTTACATTTTTTCTGCAACCTGTGCAGGCACCGTAT
>JAZNCI010000075.1:0-10307 GCA_045587485.1 Clostridia bacterium | reverse complement strand
ATAATTTTTACACGGGAGAGGTAACTCCGAGGAGGAGCAAAACCGCTTAATCCTCATATATGAAAACGGATAAACCGATTTCAACTGATTTTCACCGAGGTGGCGTAGCCTGAACCATGCGCGTCTGCCAATTCCGCCATACCTGCATATTAAATTATAACCTCATAATTTTTACACGGGAGAGGTAACCCCGAGGAGGAGCATTACGCTTAATCCTCATATTGCAGCTTATTTTTGCAACTCTAATATAATAACATATATTTGAAAATCTTGCAATAGTTTTTTGAAAAATTATAAAATTATTTTATTTGACCTTGGTTGACTTGCGTGCTAAAAAGTGATATTATAATCAATGAAAGGCAGGTAATGGAAATGGGTAAAAAACAGTTTAAGGCAGAGTCGAAAAGACTACTTGATCTTATGATTAATTCAATTTACACACACAAGGAAATTTTCCTTCGTGAAATTATTTCAAATGCCAGTGATGCACTGGATAAACTGTGCTATATTTCACTTACAGATGATAAGGTTGGTATGAGTCGCAGCGATTTTAAGATCGATATAAAAATAGATAAGGAAGCAAGAACGATAACCGTATCAGATAACGGTATAGGAATGACCGAGGAGGATATGGAGAAAAACCTTGGTGTTATTGCAAACAGCGGCTCATTTAAGTTTAAAAACGACCTTAAAGAGCAGGCGGGCAAAAATGATGAAATAGATATCATCGGTCAGTTTGGTGTAGGGTTTTATTCTGCATTTATGGTCAGCGACAGAGTGAAGGTTATTTCCAAAGCATATGGACAGGAGGCTGCCTATGTGTGGGAATCCTCGGGTGCTGACGGATATACAATTACCGAGGACGAAAAAAGCACGGTTGGTACTGATATAATAATGTATATTAAAGATGATAACGATGATGAAAATTATACAGAATTTCTTGATGCATACCGTATTAAAAGTCTGGTTAAAAAGTACTCGGATTACATCCGTTATCCAATAAAGATGGATATGGAAAAAAGCCGCAGCGTGGAGACCGGTGAGGTTGACGAAAAAGGCAACAAGGAAACCCGAGTGGAGAAATATATCGAGAACGAAACCATAAACAGTATGGTTCCCATTTGGCAGAGAGCAAAGTCAGAGGCAACCGATGAGGAATGTAAGAGCTTTTATAAAGAACATTTTTTTGATATGGAAGACCCTGCCCGTGTAATCCGTGTAAGTGCCGAGGGTACGGTTGACTATAGGGCAATGCTGTTTATACCTGCAAAGGCTCCTTACGGATATTTCACCAAGGAGTACGAAAAGGGTCTACAGCTTTATACAAGCGGTGTTATGATAATGGATAAATGCGCCGACCTTCTGCCCGAGCATTTCAGATTTGTAAAGGGTGTAGTTGATTCGCAGAACCTGTCACTTAATATTTCAAGAGAAATTCTTCAGCACGACAAGCAACTGAAAGTGATTGCGAATAACCTTGAAAAGAAAATCAAGTCAGAGCTCAAAAAAATGATGACCGATAATCGTGATGGTTATGACACCTTTTATAAGGCGTTCGGAATTCAGCTTAAATATGGGGTTGTAGATAATTTTGGTATGCATAGGGATTTGCTTTCAGACCTTTTGATGTTTTATTCATCAACCGAAGGTAAGCTGGTTTCACTTGCTGAATATGTAAGCCGTATGCCCGTGGAACAAAAGTTTATTTACTTTGCAAGTGGCGAAACAGTTGCAAAGATTGACCAGCTGCCACAGACAGAAATTGTAAAGGAAAAAGGTTATGAAATCCTCTATATGACAGATAGTGTAGATGATTTCGTTGTTCAGATGCTGATGAATTATGAAGAAAAGCAGTTCAAGTCAGTGAATGACAATGACCTTGGTCTTGAAAGCGAAGAAGAAAAGAAGGATATCGAAAAATCTGCAGAGGAAAACAAGGATTTAATTGATTTTGTAAAGGAAACCCTTTCGGGAGAGGTTGCAAATGTAAGAGTTTCAAATAAGCTGAAAAGCCATCCTGTGTGCCTGACAACCGAGGGACCAATAACCCTGGAGATGGAAAAGTATTTTAAATCAATGCCGGGCGGCGCCGAAATGGGGCAGATGAAAGCAGAACGAGTTCTTGAAATAAATCCCAGCCACAAGGTAATGGAGGCGCTCAAGAACGCCTTTGAAAACGATAAGGAAAAGGCAAAAAAATATGCTAAAATTCTTTATGCACAAAGCCTTTTGATTGCAGGACTCGATATTGAAAACCCTGCCGAATATGCTGATTTGGTTTGTGAATTGATGTAAAATAAACAAGACGCCCTCCTTGCGTAAAGGAGGGCGTTTCATATTATGCCATAACTTCTTTTTTTGTGTTTTCGATTATTTTCCTGTCGCGGTTAGCGGCAGAAAGAACATATTGCATTGCGATAGAAACAAAAATCAGCATAGCACCAAAAATATAAAAGGCAAGGTTATAGTTGCCAAGCAGGTCGAAACAGATGTTGCCAAGCGGCGAGCCAATTGCAAAGCCTGCGGTGCTGGCGGAGGCAAAGACTCCCACAAACTTTTCATATTCCTTGTTACCGAAGAGCTCCATAGCAAAAAGAGGTAGCATAACGGTTTCAAGCGGAAGTGCGAAGGAACCAAAAAAGCTTCTGATAAGTGCAATAGCATATCCTAGTGGTGTGTTAGTAATAAGAACCAGTCCGATGATGGAAATAAATGAACAGAAGAAACATATATTCATAGAAATCCTCATACCAACCCTATCGTACAGAAAACCAGTAGAAAATTTTGACACTGTTAGTAAAAGGCCACTTATACTTGAAATTGTGGCTACAAAGGCCACATCAATGCCAATGTCATACATATGCGGAAGAGCAACACCGCTCAGTCCTTGTAGCGCCATTCCTGTAAAAAACATACAGAGAATGGCGAGGTAAAAATAGGGTTTTCTGACGGCAATTGCATAATCCATTCCAACCCAACCATCTCCTCGCGTTTTATGTTTTTTTGCAGGGATGATGGTTTTTTCATTTTCACCCTTTGGGTTTTCCTTGTATAGCAAGATAATGAGCAGTAATACAACTGCTAAAACAATTGAAACCAGATGATAAGAGATGCGGTACCCAAAGGGGTTTCCTTCCTGGAAAATAATTGGCGACAGAACCTGTACCGCAATAGCACCGCCAATACCGTTGGCGGCCAGAATGACACCGGTTATGGTTCCTTTGTTTGTTTTACACCATTTATTAACAATTACGCTTGCCATTGTTGTGGTAGTCCAGGAAAGTCCTATTCCAAGAAAGATACTTCCCATGTAGAAGGAAAACAGATTGGTAGCAAAAGAATTAATTAAAGCAAAGATAATCAAACAGCTAAATCCTGCGCAAATAAGTTTTTTTATTCCAAAACGGTAAACTAGATTGCCGAAAAACATGTTAAGTATTGTAGTTGTGAAATATCTCAGGGTATCATTAAGGGAAAACGCGCCACGGGGCAGATTGAGAGCATCGGTAATGGCCGTTAAGTATAAGCTTCTGCCGTTGCTGCACAACCCTAAACTTGTAGCAACCATTAAAAAACTGAGTCCGACAATTACCCACGTATAGCTTATATTTAATTTTTTAACATTTAATTTGTTCATTTCAGGTTTCCTCTTTCCTTAATTTACAATACATTATAACAAAATAAGTGGTATTGTAAATAAAATTATTGAAACAACATAGAATTTTTGAAACAAAAAGTTTATTATTTCTATTGCGGTAATTCCCGCAATGTGTTAATATAAGCACATAAGCTTTGTGAAACGGGGAGATATAATGCTTGAGAATATAGAAAATTTGAAAATTTTATCGGTGTTGCATAAAACAAGTAAACCCTTCGGCAAAGTAGAGTCAAGAAATGCGTGCAGCTTCAGTATCAGGGTTTGCGGCTCTGTCAGATATTCTTTTGATGACAGAGAAATAGTGGTAAACGAAGGCGAAATGATCTTTTTGCCAAAGGGAAGCCATTATGAATATAAAAAAGTATCTGAAGAAGATACCGTTGCTACAATCATCAATATGGAAGGCGATTTTGGAGAAAAAGAGCCGTCTGTTTATTCTGTTAAGGATTTTTATGATGTTGACTGTATCATGTATCATATGTTGGATATGTGGAAATTTGGGAATCAGAGTCAAAAGTATCAATGCCTTTCGTTGTTGTATGGCTTGCTCTCTTATATTTCAAATCTTGATACACTGGAATATTACGACAAAAAGAAATTCGGTGTGATAGACGATGCTGTGTCTTATTTGCAGAAAAATATTTATAATTGTGAATTACACATCGAAAAACTTCATCTGCTTTGCGGAATTTCTCATACATATTTCAGAAAAATATTTATTGCAAGATTTGGAGTAAGTCCCAAAAATTATGTTGTCAGCAAACGGCTGTCCTATGCTAAAACCATTATCGACAGCGGCGAATTTAGTACGGTGAAAGAACTGGCACAAATGACAGGATATAAAGATCCTTTATATTTTGGAAAGGTGTTTAAAAAGCATTACGGAGTATCGCCTGTAAATATGAAAGTGTAAAATGTTATGAAGTGTAACGCTTCTATTGTAAAACTGCAGCGGTAAACAAAAAAGTATAGAAAAATAATTGATTTTTGGAAAATTGTGTTATATAATATGCATAAATTGAACCATATATTTTGCTAAAAACAAAGAAAAGGGTCTGGATAAACCTCTTATAAATATTTGAGAACTTAAAAAACTAAGCAAAAAACCGGGAAACCATAAAATGCTCCTAAAGGCAATAAAATGGTGGCAGAGTTTATTAGTAGTGAGGGTAATGTTTTAGACAAAATATATAATGTATTGCAAATAAAAGATAGGAGAAAATGTTATGCGTGAAATTGATGCTTTAAAAATCACTCAAGTGGTAAAAAGACTTTGTGTTGAGGCAAATTGTCATCTTAGTAGTGATATTAAAGAACGTATAGAAAGTTTTTGTCAGGATGAAACATGGACACACGCAAAGGAGATATTGGAACGCATTATTGAAAATTACAATATATCCGATGAAAATAATCAGCCTGTTTGTCAGGATACGGGAGTAGCATGTGTGTTTCTTAAAATTGGCCAGGATATACATATAAAAGGAGATATTACAGAAGCGGTAAACGAAGGCGTGAGACAAGGCTATGAAGAAGGCTATCTTAGAAAGAGTGTGGTCCGCGACCCGCTTGACAGAGTAAACACCGGCGACAATACACCAGCTATGATTTATTTTGAAATTGTACAGGGAGATAAAATAGAAGTTACTGTCGCGCCAAAAGGCTTTGGTAGTGAAAATATGAGCAAAATTGCAATGCTTCGGCCATCTGACGGTTTGCAGGGCGTAAAAGATTTTGTAATAAAAACCGTTGAGGAAGCCGGTCCTAACCCGTGTCCTCCTATAGTTGTAGGAGTGGGTATAGGCGGAACATTTGATAAGGCTGCTTATCTGGCGAAAAAGGCACTTATCCGTTCGGTGAATATACCAAATGAGGATTCGTTTTATGCAAATCTTGAAAAAGAATTGCTTGAAGAGATAAACAACCTTGGTATTGGTCCCCAAGGTTTTGGCGGTAAAACTACCGCACTTGCCGTAAACATCGAAAAATATCCCACACATATTGCGGGGTTGCCTGTTGCGGTTAATATTAATTGTCATGTTACAAGACACTGCACGGAGGTGATATAAATGGCTATTTCTGTTAAGACACCGTTGACACGTGAAGATGCAAAAAAATTGAAGGCAGGAGACAGTTGTCTGATATCGGGCGTAATCTATACAGCAAGAGATGCTGCTCATAAACGTTTATGCGAGCTTATTGCGCAGGGAAAGGAGCTTCCGCTGGATATAAAAGACAGCATTATATATTTTGTAGGACCTACACCTGCAAAACCGGGGCAGGCTATTGGCTCTGCAGGGCCTACAACATCATATCGTATGGATGCTTACAGTCCTGATTTGATTGCAATTGGACAAACCGGTATGATTGGCAAGGGTAAAAGAGGTCCTGAGGTAATAGATGCTATGAAAAAATACGGTGCAGTATATTTTGGCGCTATCGGTGGTTGTGGAGCACTTTTGAGCAAGTGCATTAAAAAGGCTGAGGTGATTGCTTATGATGACCTTGGAGCAGAAGCTATCCGTAGACTAGAAGTAGAGGATTTTCCTGCTATTGTAATAATTGACAGCAACGGAAGAAATCTTTATGAAACCGGCAGAGCATCGTATCTTGCATATAAAAATAAATTATAATTTTAAAAAGGAAGAGTTGAAAAATGGAGGTCTTATCGATAGGAAATAGTTTTTCAAATGATGCCCAAAGATATTTGCATCAAATTGCAAAAGCCGATGGCTTTATTCTGAATGCATATAATCTTTATATAGGAGGTTGTTCTCTTTCGCTTCATTATAGAAATATGTTAAGTGAACAAAGTGCATACATCCTTGAAATGAATGGAGAAAGTACAGGATTTAAAGTTTCATTAAAAGAGGCGCTTTTAAACCGCGACTGGGACATTGTAACCATTCAGCAGGCCAGTAGAATGTCGCCATATTATGAAACTTATCAGCCGTATCTTGATAAAATTGTTGAGTATATTAAATTGTGTGCTCCAAAAGCAAAAATTGCAATTCATCAAACATGGGCATATGAGCAGGGCTCCCAGATGTTAAATGAAAAATTAGGGTATTTGGAGCCCGCCAAAATGCTTGAAGATGTAAAGGCATCCTATCAAAAGGCATTTGAAGACACAAATGCCGAGATAATGATACCCTCTGGTGAAGTTTTACAAAAATTAATTTTAAACGGAGTTAAAAAAATATATAGGGATGGATATCATTTAAGTTATGGTATTGGCCGTTATGCCGTTGGATTGCTTTGGTATGCGTTTTTAACAGGAAATGATATCAAAAGCAATATGTTTTGTGAATTTGATGAGAAAATTTCCGAAGAAGAGATTGAAATAGCAAAAAGGTGTGTCTCTGAAAGTTGAAATACCTAATAGGTACGGATTTTTGAGAGAAGAACTAAAAAGAATAATTTTTTGGCTTTGACCTTTGCGAAACCAGCGTTTTAAATAAGTATAAAGGTGCCTTCGATGCCGTATGAATAGTTTGTTAGTATTTTTTGAACAAGCATATGCGGTCTGCGACCGCAATGAATTGCACCTTCGGTGCATTATAAAGGCAATTCAATTCATGGAGCGAAGCGAGAATTCATGGCGATAGCCAATTCATGACAACAAAGTTGTCAATTCATTAAAATTGGTTTGCATCTAAACCGTCTGTCCCGCATAATTTTCTCTTGCTATTTTTAAAAGATTAATATATAATTATGATGTCGTAAATATGCGACAAAATCCTGACTAATAACAAAAATATTGCTGAATATTGACGAGAGGTAAATATTCAGTTGAGATTTTATATTGAAAGAGAAAGGGAACACGACATTTTCTATAAGAAATATATAAATGGAACGGGATATTTTGGTTTACATTCAACCATTGAACATTATTTTGATAAATTTAAAAGAAAAGATTTGCTATGATATATGTGTTTGAGAAATAAAATTAATTAAACATATAAAATTATAAAAGGAGGTATAGGAAAATGAATTTACAAAAGTTTTCTGAGGAAAAGTTTGATGAGCTTTTAAAACTGCATCGAGAGCTTTGTCTTATTCCAGCTCCCTCGCATTATGAGGACGAAAGAGCGAAATATGTTTTAAAGTATCTTAAAGATGCCGGTATTGACAACGCCCATATCGACGAAGCAAAAAATGTAATTTGTACACTTGGAAAGCCCAGTGATAAAATTATCGTTTTTATGGCGCATACCGATACTGTTTTCCCTATGGACACACCGCTTAATTACGTGGATGATGGTGAAAAAATTTATTGCCCCGGTGCGGGTGATGACACCGGAAGTCTTGCGGGGATGCTCACTTGTGTAAAATATATGGCAGAAAACAGTATAGTTCCTGAAAAGACCATTATGTTTGTGGCAAATTCCTGCGAGGAGGGTCTTGGTAATTTAAAAGGTTGCCGTCAGATTTTCAAAGATTACGGAGATAAAATAGAATATCTTTATTCCTTTGATTCAAAACCCGGCGGTGTTACCAACAAAAGCGTCGGTTCGCATAGATATAAGATTACGGCCATTACAGAGGGCGGGCACTCGTTTGGTGGTTTCGGAAGACGTAATGCTATAGGCGTGCTTGCAGAAATAATAAATGAAATATACAAAATTGAAGTTCCCCAAAAAGATAAATGCCGTACTACTTATAATGTTGGTATTATAGAAGGTGGTACAAGCGTAAACACAATAGCTCAAAATGCTTCTATGCTTTGTGAATACCGCTCAGACGATGTAGAGTGCCTTAAGATTATGCAGGAAAAGTTTAATGGAATTTTTGATAAAGCAAGGGAAAAATGCATTGAGCTGAAGGTTGAACTTGTTGGCGACAGACCTTGTATGAGCAGTGAAATGGATTTTGATTTGCTTAAGAAGATAACAGACCGGACAAAATCAATTCAGTCAAAATACTTTGGTATAGATGCGATAGAAAAGTCTGGTTCAACAGATTGCAATATTCCTCATTCAATGGGTATCCCTGCAGTTGCTCTTGCAAATTACAATGGTGGCGGCACGCACACTCGTGAGGAATGGGTAATAAAGGACAGTTTTAAAGCGGGCCTTAAGGTCAGTATGGAATTAATTTTAATTGAAGGGGAGTTGTTATAATGCGTTTTACAGCGGTAGGAGATACTGCCATACAGAGAGTGCTTACAGAGTATGATGGTATTGAAACAATAAGAGAATACATAAATCAGGGAGATGTAAGGTTTTTTAACCTTGAAACAACAGTAAACAAAGATTGCTATGCAAATTTTTACAGCGGGGGAACATGGCTTCGTACAGACCGAAAGGTTCTGGAGTCTACAAAGCTATTGAATTTCAATATGACAACCCCGGCAAATAATCATTGTATGGACTACGGACACGAAGGACTTTTGCAAACAATTAAAAACATAGATGATGTGGGTTATGTGCAGGCAGGATGCGGAAGAAATTTAAGAGAGGCCGCATCACCGCGATATCTTGATCTCCCGCAGGGAAGAGTTGCGCTTATTGCATGTGCTACAAGCTTTGCTCCGGGCGGGCTTGCGGGAGAACAGTCCCGACTTTTGCCCGGAAGACCTGGAATTAATGGCCTTAGAATAAAAACAACTCTTGTGGTAGAGCCTGAGGATGTCGTTGCACTTAAAAAAATAGCCGAAAAAACAGGCAGAAATATGGGAATGGAGTCTGGAATTAAATCCGGATATAACCAGCCACTTCCCGAGGGTTTATATAAACTTGGAGAACTGAATTTTGAAACAGGAGACAAGCCTGGGATGAAGGGCGAAATCAACAAAGCAGATATGGCAAGGATTGAAAAAGCAATTGAAGAAGCCGCTTTTTTTGCAGATTATGTGCTTGTTTCACTTCATTCTCACGACAGACATTTTAGGGACGAAGCTCTTCCTGCAAAATATATCGAGGATTTTGCACACCGTTGTATAGACTGCGGTGCACACGCTATAATCGGACATGGTCCTCATCTTTTGAGACCTTTTGAAGTTTACAAAGAACGTCCAATATTCTATTCGCTTGGCGATTTTCTGCTTCAGCTTGAAAACTGTGAGCTGGCACCCGAGGAGTTTTATGCTCAGTTTAATATGACATCTGACAGTTCTATGTATGAACTGTTTAAAGTTCGCACAAGAGACTTCACCTGTGGACTTCAGAGAGAAAGCGAAATGATGGAATCTGTTATATCCTTTTTTGAAATGGAAGACGGAAGATTAAAGTCAGTGGAATTTATGCCATTGGAATTGGGACTTGGTATGGGTCATTCAAAAATAGGACTTCCAAGACTTGCAAAAGACAACAGTATACTTGAAAGATATGCGGAAATGTCTGCGCCTTATGGAACAAAGCTTGAAATAGGTGACAGAAAAGCAAAACTGATATTTAAATGATAAAGCTCAAAAAGGCAAGAAACGAAATAATATATTGTTAAAGAGATGGGTTCAGAAAAACCCTGAAATTGCCCATTTCGTCGGGTGGCTCAACAGATATTGTCAATGTTTTTTAGGTCGTGTTGACAGCGAATATACATTTTGTTTTTGAGACTTTCCTGTGTATACTGAAGAAATGCTTTCATAGGGTAGAAACGAAAAATGAAAAAAGAGATTGTGGTTAGGCATCTTCACATAGGGATAAACCAA
>JAZNCI010000074.1:0-3662 GCA_045587485.1 Clostridia bacterium | reverse complement strand
TTGCTTAACATTAAAAAAATCCAATTGTAAAAACTGTTACAAATGTATTCGTCATTGTCCTGTTAAATCAATACGCTTTTCAGGAAATCAGGCGCATATTATCGGGAATGAATGTATTTTGTGCGGACAGTGTTTTGTTGTTTGTCCTCAGAATGCAAAACAGATTGTGGACGAAACCGAAAAGGCAAAGGTATTGTTGCAAAGCGGCGAACCCGTTGTTGTAAGCCTGGCGCCATCTTTTGTTGCTAACTATGAAGGTGTTGGAATAAATGCAATGCGTGATGCACTTCAAAAACTTGGGTTTTATGAGGTTGAAGAAACCGCGATTGGTGCAACAATCGTGAAAAAAGAATATGAGAGAATGCTTCGCGAGGACGAACGTGACATTGTCATTTCTTCCTGCTGCCATTCCGTCAACCTTCTTATACAGAAATACTTCCCGGCAGAGCTTGAATATCTGGCAGATGTTATTTCTCCTATGCAGGCACATTGCCTGGATATAAAAAAGAGATTTCCCCAGGCAAAGACTGTGTTCATTGGACCTTGCGTGGCAAAAAAAGACGAAGCCGAACATTATGAAGGCATTGTTGATGCAGTTCTGACATTTGAGGAACTCACAAATTGGTTAAAAGAGGAGAATATTGAACTGAAAGCAGATATGGATTCCAGTGAGGAAAGCCGTGCAAGATTTTTCCCCACAACGGGCGGAATTTTGAAAACAATGGAACCAAACATTTCTGGTTATACATATATGGCACTTGACGGGATTGAAAACTGCATTGATGCATTAAGAGATATAGAAAGCGGAAAAATTCACAAGTGCTTTATTGAAATGTCGGCATGCAGCGGAAGCTGTATCGGTGGACCTGTTATGGAAAAATATCACCGCACAGCGCCCATAAAAGATTTCATTACAATAGCAAATTACGCAGGGGATAAGGACTTTGATGTGGTTCAGCCTGAAATTATGGAACTGAAAAAGCAGTTTTCTTACATTGAACACAGACTTCAGACTCCGTCAGAAACAGAAATTTACAATGTTCTCCGTCAGATGGGCAAATTCAAGCCGTCTGATGAACTAAACTGCGGTTCTTGCGGATATAATACCTGTCGCGAAAAAGCCATTGCAATTTGTCAGGGCAAAGCAGAAATTTCAATGTGCTTGCCATTCCTCAAGGATAAGGCAGAAAGCTTTTCTGACACCATAGTTAAGAATACACCCAATGGGCTTATTGTTCTCAATGAAGAATTGGAAGTACAGCAGATAAACGAAGCGGCAAGAAATATAATGAATATCCGTTCAAGTGCAGACGTGCTTGGCGATTTGGTTGTTCGCATTATGGACCCGAGAGATTTCATAGACGTGAAGAACACAGGCAGAGATATAAGAAACAAAAAAGTATATCTTGCTGAGTATAAACGGTATGTAGAGCAGTCTGTTGTATATGACAAAGATTCACATCTTCTCATCGGTATTATGCGTGATATTACTGATGAGCAAAGTGCACGTGAAAAGAAAGAAAGCATAAGCCGTCAGACTGTTGAGGTAGCGGACAAGGTTGTTGACAAGCAGATGCGTATTGTTCAGGAAATTGCATCACTTCTTGGTGAAACAGCCGCAGAAACAAAAATTGCTCTTGCAAAATTAAAGGAGTCAATACAAGATGAATGATTTATGTGCAGATATTGGCTGGAAAAGCATCAACCATTATGGTGAACAGCTTTGCGGAGACCATGTTGAGATTGTAGAACAGAATGAAAATTCAACAGTTATAGTTCTTGCAGACGGACTTGGGAGCGGTGTTAAGGCAAGTATATTATCCACCCTTACTTCAAAAATCATTTCAACCATGATGGCGGCAGGGCTTCCCATTGAGGAATGTGTGTCAACCATTGCGGCAACACTCCCCGTTTGCTCAGTTCGTGGGGTTGCATATTCGACATTTACAATTATGCATCTTATCGATCACAAAACTGCCGAAATCATTCAGTATGATAATCCGCATGCTATTGTTATTCGTGACAACAAAAACTATGATTATCCCAAAACCGAAATGAATATTGATGGAAAGAAAATATACAAGTCCACTATTCGTTTGCAGGAGGGTGATATTTTCATAGCGATGAGTGATGGTTGCCCCCATGCCGGAATTGGTATGGCATATAACTTCGGCTGGAAGCGTGAAGAAATAATTGAGTTTATGGAAACTATGTCAGTGAGCGGTCTTACTGCGAAAAACCTTTCTACGCTTCTTGTGGATGAGGTTTACAGGCTCTATGGGCAAAAACCCGGTGATGATGCAACAGCCTGCATAGTCAAAATAAGAAAAAGAGAGCCGATGAATATTCTTTTCGGGCCGCCTTCCAATCGTGATGATTGTGACAGAATGATGTCTCTTTTCTTCTCAAAAGAAGGGAAGCATATCATCTGTGGCGGAACAACATCTTCTATTGCGGCGAAATATCTGAGAAAACCCCTTCAGGCAACACTTAACTTTGAAAAGTCGGATGTTCCTCCGATTGCAAAGCTTGAAGGTGTTGATCTGGTAACAGAGGGTGTTATTACAGTAAACAGAGTTTTGGAATATGCCAATGACTATTTGGGCGAAAACGAAATGTATGAGCATTGGAACTATAGCAGAGACGGTGCATCGCTCATTTGTCAGCTTTTGTTTGAAGAAGCAACTGATATAAATTTCTATGTTGGTCGTGCTATAAATCCGGCACATCAGAACCCGGATTTGCCCATAAATTTCAGCATCAAAATGAATTTGGTTGAGGAACTTTCAAAGTGTCTCAAACTGATGGGAAAAAGAATTAAAGTGAGTTATTTTTAGGGAGTTTTAGTGATGAGAAAATTTGATACCAAAGTTCAGTATTTGAAGTATAAAGTGCTGCGAGAGGTTGCAAGGGAGGCTTGGAACGATACACTTCTTGAAAAGGTGTTGGAAATACCAACAACAATTGTTCCCGGAAAGACTTCCACAATGCGTTGCTGTGTTTATAAAGAACGTGCAATTCTTTCGGAACGTGTTAAAATTGCAATGGGTGGTGACAAGGAAAATCCCAATGTGATTGAAGTTATTGATATTGCTTGTGATGAGTGTCCGGCAGCAGGCTATGAAGTAACCGATTCCTGCAGAGGTTGTCTTGCTCATAGATGTGAGGATGTATGTAAGCGTGGTGCAATTTCTTTTGACCGCAACCATGTGGCACATATTGATAAATCAAAATGTGTTGAATGCGGTCAGTGTGCAAAGGTTTGCCCTTATTCTGCAATTGTTAACCGCAAAAGACCTTGCCAGATTGCCTGCAAGGTAAAGGCGATTAAAATCAAAGAAGACAATGCAGCAGCCATTGATAACGAAAAGTGTATTCAGTGCGGTGCCTGTGTATATCAGTGTCCGTTTGGTGCCATTCAGGATAAGTCTTATATTCTGAGTGTGATTGATTTGATTAAAAATAGTGAAAACAATAAAAACTACAAGGTGTATGCGCTGGTTGCTCCATCGATTTCCAGCCAGTTTACCTATGCAAAGCTTGGTCAGGTGATTACCGGTTTGAAGGAGCTTGGGTTCTTTACGGTAATTGAAGCGGCCCTCGGCGCAGATATGGTAGCTATGGCGGAATCCAGAGAACTTGTGGAAAAGGGCTTTTTAACC
>JAZNCI010000073.1:0-3404 GCA_045587485.1 Clostridia bacterium | reverse complement strand
ATAAGGAGGAGCAGAAATGAAGCTGCCGCAGATTAAAGCCACTTTGGCGGAAATAAAAAACAGCGGTCTTTCTATGAAAAGAAGACTCGCTGTGTATATTGCTGTGCTTTTGATGCTGTTCCTTGTTGTTATCGGGATTGCACTGAATTTTTTAGGCATTCTCAATATTACGCCGTTTCGTCTGAGAGAAACCTTTCATCGGGAGCTTAAAGAAACGAACTACCGTGCAGAAACCTCTATTGATACAAATGCTGCTCATGCAATTCTGTTTGCAGAGCATCTTTCTAAGGAAACAGAGCATTATCTTGCCGCAAAAAACATAAGCTTTGAAGCTTTGGAAAACAATGCGGCGCTGATTGACGGGCTTGAGGCAGAGGTTTACAATATTGTAGCTGCAAATATGCAGTATGCCGATTGCAGCGGTGCATTCTTTATGCTTAACACGACAGTAAACAGTAAGCTGCCCGAAAAATACCACAGCGGCATTTACCTGAAGTTTTCCTATCTTCACTCAAACAGTATGATAAACCACAAAACATCAATGCTCTACGGCTCATCTGCCGTTGCAAAGGAATATGGTGCGGATTATTACAACGAATGGCACTTAGAGATGCCGGAGGGCATTTATCACGAGCTTGATGATGTGTTTCATGTTTCAAAGGCAGACTTTAATGACAGCTATGTGCTGACGGGTGTATATCAGATTCCCGGCACATGGGAAAATGTAAGATTTTTATGTGTTCCCGTGTTTGACTCGGGGGACAAGCTTATCGGTGTATGCGGCTTTGAAATATCAAGCCTTTATTTCAGCCTGACCTACGAAACCCATAATGACGAGCTTGACAACATCATTCACGGTTTATTTACAGAGAGTGAGAAGGATTCATATACCGGGCAGATGTCCGTCAATCATTCGGGGTATTCTCCGTCCGACACAGGCGTAATGACAATAAAGAAGGGCAAAAATCTTGACACCTTTACATACGGAAACGAAACCTTTATCGGTAAATACGGAGAGATTACACTGGGCAACAGCAAGCATATTTTAACCGTTATGGTTCCCGAAAAGGAATATCAGTCCTTGCTTTCCGAATCGTATATCAGAATGCTTGCGGTGCTCATTATTGTTCTTATGCTGATGGTTTTGATTTGCCTTTATTTCAGCCACAAGTATATGAAGCCGATTCTTAAAAGCTTTGAGCATATAAAGACAAATTCCGTTCCCGCAGATCAGGTTAAAATTCCTGAAATCAACGACCTTTTCCGTTTCCTTGCAGATAAGGATAAAGGTCACGAGGACGAAATAACCGAGCTTACACGCCTTAGAAACGAGGCAAAGGATGAATACACAAAGATTCAGACGCAGCTTGACAAGGTGGTAGAACGACATAAATCCGGTGCCGATCCTGAATTTTATGAGATATTCAAGTCAAATGTATCCAAGCTCACTCAAAAGGAAGCACAGATATTCAGGCTTTATCTTGAGGGAAAAACTGCAAAGGAAATTCAGGAGATAACGGAAATCAATCAGAACACACTCAAGTATCACAACAAAAACTTATATTCAAAACTCGGTGTTACGAGCAGAAAAGAGCTTTTGCTTTATGCTGCTATGCTTAAAAAAGAAGGAGGAGTTATATGACACTTGCAGACAGACTGAATAAAATCATTGATGAACAGGGACTTACCAAAAGAGCGTTTGCAAAAACCTTGGGTGTCAGCGAAAACTACATCTATCAGCTCACAGGAAGCCAAGAAAAGCTGACCACCATATCTGAAACTCTTGCAAAGCTCATCGCCCTTGAATTTGGATATGATAAAGACTGGATTATATACGGCGATAAAAACTAAAATATATGATGAAAGCCTCCGAGGATTTCTCCCCGGAGGCTCATTTTGTTTTTATGGTTTATTTATTCGCTTCAATAAATCTATGAAGGATTGCTGCTATTTCTGCTCTTGTAGCATTGTCAAGCATTCCGCTTGGCTTTTATTTAGAATATAATCACAACAGACTGAATATTAAAATGCCCAAAATAATCAGTGCATTTCCTGCAATTCGCCTCTTAGTAATTGTTTCTTTGAGCATCAATTTTGAAAACACCATAACAAGAACAGATGCCATGGAATTTATTACTACCCCGAACCTGTAATCTATTTTCGTGTAGATAAAAACATTAAGCACAAGCACGCCGAAATAGCACACATATGAGAATAGAACATAGGGATTTATGTATTCAAATATAATTCCTTTATGTTTTTTATTGGCACTCTTTTTGAGTATTATCTGTGAAAATGCCGTTATTGTCGCACTTGCAAGCATCAACACATAAAACAAAGGATTACTCATTTTGCATCACCACTATTCCTGTTATAATCAAAGCTGTTCCGATAATATTTCCGACTGTAATGTGTTCAGAAAATATCATCACTGCCCAAAGCAAACTCCAGATATTATATACAGCTTTATGAGCATAGGCAACATGGACATCAAATTTTTTCAAGGTCTGCTGCCAGAAGAAAGCATATATTCCGCAATTTAACAGCATAAGACATCCAAAGAGAACGGTGGTAATACTGAAAACACCATTCTCATTCACGCTGTTCGCCGCGCATTTTGAAAAAATACCCGTAAGCGAGAATATAAAAATATTAAAATGTAAAAGTAATATATTTTTATGATTTGTTTTCAGCATATTTATCTTCCTTTGAAAAATGAATGAATAAGCTCGCAAACAAGCTCTGCATCATCATGCGTCATATCCATATACATAGGCAGTCTTATCAGTGTTTCAGATGTTTTTGTAGTATATATATCTTCACCGCAAAATCTTGAACATTTCAATCCGAACGGAGAAGAATGCAGGGGTACATAGTGGAACACACTGAGAACGCCATTGGTTTTTAAATAGTCTATTAAAGCGGTACGCTCATCAATATCTTTGACCTTTATATAAAACATATGTGCATTATGTCTGCAATGGTCAGGAACAATCGGAAGATTGATAACCTCTTTGTCTTCAAGGTCTTTCAAATATTTGCTGTAGTAATTATATATTTCAATTCTCTTGTCATTAATTTTATCAGCCTCAAGAAGCTGTCCGTATAAAAACGCTGCACCAAGTTCGCCTGGAAGATAGGAAGAACCTTCACTTACCCAAGTATACTTATCAACCATTCCCAGCAAAAACTCTGCACGGTTTGTTCCTTTTTCACGGATTATTTCAGCACGGATATTATTTTCTCCATCACGAACAAGCAATGCACCGCCTTCACCCATAGTATAGTTCTTTGTTTCGTGAAAACTGTATGTACCGAAATCACCAATAGTTCCAAGCGCCTTGCCTTTATAAAAAGCATTCACTCCCTGTGCCGCATCTTCAACAACCTTTAGGTTATGACGC
>JAZNCI010000072.1:0-14414 GCA_045587485.1 Clostridia bacterium | reverse complement strand
GCAAGTATAATTCCGAACACTGCTTTGTGTCGCCATACAAAAGCGGCTATACGGCTTGTTACAGCCTTTGTATTCTGTGCTGCTTTTTTTGCCTGTTTCGCTGTCTGTTCGGCTCGCTTCGCTTTCTGATATTGTTTCTTTATACGCTGTTTCTGAATGAACTTTTTAACCTCTGACTTTTTAATTTCGGGGTGTTCTTTCAATGTCTTTTCGTATAAAGCCTTTATCTCTGCTTTCTCGGCTTTTTCCTGTAAGCGTTGCGCCTTTTTTATAGGTGCATTTTTCCTTTTTTGTGATAAATTCTTTTGCAACCTCATACTATGAGCTGCAAGTCGTTCCGCCTGTTCTTCGGTCTTGTGTGCCGCTTCAACAGAAGAATTTTCACGCTCAACCTCACGGATTTTGTTGTGTGCTTTTAATAAAACTCTGTTGCTTGCAAAGGTGGTTGAATTTTTAACAAAGGTGTATCGGTTATCACTTACCGGCTTTGCTTCATTCTCAAACTGTAACCGTGTCTTTGCCTTTTGTTTCTTTTCATCATACACACGCTGCCGCTTGATTTTGGTATTATGGGGAGCTTTCTTTTTGGCTTTTTCGGCCTTGTGATGCAGCCTTTCGGCTCGCTGTTCATATTTCTTTGTACGGTCAAACTGAAAATCCTCTTGCAGAGGAATTTCCTCGTCAAGATTTTCAGCATTTTCCGTTGTGTCCGATTTTTCTGTTTTTGCTGTTTCCGGCTCGGCACTCTGTTCTGATGAAACACTCTGCACTGCTTCATCTGTCTTTGTACGCTCCTTTTGGTACAGTCGGTTTTTATTTTTAGGCTTTATGCCTTTTTTCTCCTGTGTACCTTTCGGGGTTGTGTGTTCCTGTCGTCCCAGCTTAAAATCGGTGTTCTTTTCCACAATATCAAACGCTTGCTTGTTTTCGTGCATAGCGTCCTGAATATTGTATCTTTCGCCCTTTGGCGCAGAGGGAGGCATATCCGCCTGAATATCTTTTGTGCCGACAGGAATATCCGTCTGCATTTCTGTTGTTTCTCCCGGAGAAATATTATCTGTTGTTTCTGCCGGAAAATTCTCCGCTTTATGTTCTTTGGGAACGGAAGTATCATTATCTGCAGAAACGGAATTGTCATTGTCTGCCCGGAATTTTTCGGCCTGTTTTCTTTGCGTTCCTTTTACCGATTCTGCCGTTTTAGGCTGTTCGGTATGACTTTCCGAATGTACGGGGATAGTTTCTTTTGTATCAAAAGCGCTATGCTCATATACGGGATTTTCTGCATTATTTATTACCGTATCTGATACAGAACTTTCCGAAATATCGGGTTTGGTTTCAGGAACATCAAAAGGCTGTTCGTGGGCTTCCTGCCGCTGCTGATACATACGGTTTTTCTTTGATGAAGATAAATCCGTTTTCTGTTCTTCAGGTCGGTTTTGCCGTCCGAGAACTGTATCGTCCTTTTGAGGCTTTGAAAAATTCAAGTCTCTGTTTTTCGCCTTAAATTCTTTGTCCTTGCTCATTTTTCACCTCCGCCTATTCAAGTTCGGGAGCAGATTTCTTTTTTGTCGGCTCCGTAGTTGAATTATTTTTTGTCTGACTTTTAAGCTCGTTTAACTGACCTTTGATAGAGGGCTTTTTCTCGTCAATGGCTTTCTGCATTGAAACTGTTGTATATCCCGGAAGCAATACACCATTTACGCAGAAATGGTACTTATCAACATCAGGAATAACGGGTGATATTTCTGTGAATAAGTGGTCGTATTCTGCAATTCTGTTTTGGATATACTTTTCAGCCGCTTCCTGACTTGAATATGTTTTCTCCTGATTTCCAAGAACTAACGCAGCTTGGCCCGGTGCTCTCTGTGTACGAACAGTCCAAGATACGTCCCATTTCAACATACCGTGTCTGGCTTGCCTTTTGTAAATCCTATACTGCATAAAGTAAACCATATTACTGCGCTCTTTATAGTCATACTTTGCGTCCACCCATTTATTGCTTGTGTGCTCAATGGGAGGTGTATTAAGATAGTTAAGCGCCCGGTTATGCCTTTGGGTAATAAGTGCTTCCTTTTCCCATTCCGAAAGAGCCTGCAACACTTTTTCGTATGCTTTATTTTCATTCGCTATACTTTTGTTGCGAAACCTCTCAACATCTTTTGCAGACATTTGAATAAGGTCGGAAATATCACAATCACGCTTATAATAAACGCTGTAGTCTATTTCAATATTCGTTCCGTGTATAATTCGTGAATTGTTATACACATCATAATCGCCGTGGTCGATTTTCATTAAACGTCAACCTCCTTGATTTCCCGAAGTTCAATACGGTTAGTAATTTCGTAACCGTGATTTTCTGCTGTCAGCTTCAAAAGGTTAATAAGGGCTCTGCGTTCCTCACGGCGAATGTTTTTAAGTGCTTCATAAGCTGTTTTGTCAACACACCCGCTGTTATTGTATAATTCTTCATTTCGCAAAGTTTTCACCTCAATTTTATATATTAAAAGCGTGGAAGTTATGGAAAACTTGCTGCCAAGTTTACACACAAATCCCACGCCGTTTTTTATTATGGAAATATGGAAAACTCTTTGAGTTTACACACATTACCACAATACTACTGCTACTGCTGTAAATCAAAAACACATCTGTCATTACAAGCGCATAGCTCAATATCTGCAATACATTTTAATATGGGGTACACCTGCGGAGGACAAACCGCATTACCAAGACTTTTTAATCTCGGAGCTCTGCCGTCCGTTCTCTCTGTTACACGGGGAACGCCCTCAGGCTCTCGTTGCCACAATGTATGTCCGTCCAGCCATAAGGGAAACCCATTAACCATTCCACCCAATCGGGATTGAGTGCTGATTTGTCGCTCGTCGGCATTTCCTGTTGTACTATCTGTGTCGCCAAGTTTGCCGACTTGCGAGCCTGCATTAAAATCTCCGGTTTGAAATTCGAGCGCAGCCCGTCCGACGCTATCGGGGTTAAGTAAAATACCGCTGCCGACAGAGGAAGGCTCCAAATTTTCCCGTTGGGATTTCTCTTTCTGAATATCCCGTTTTCCGACAGAAACACGTCCAGCCGCATTGCATCTTTCTTGTTGTTGGTATTGTCGGAGGCAAGGGGCGTGGGAAACATCAACCGCGACGATAAAAGTTCTTGCGCGCTCATGCCACGCGCCGACGCCACAAGCTGGATATACGTATGTTTGAACAGCGTATCCTTCGCGTTCCAAGTCAAAAACCGTTTTGTCGAGCCCCATACCGATAAAGCCGGCAACATTCTCCCCAAGCACCCAAGAGGGGTGCAGTTCGGAAATAACTCTTGCCATTTCAGGCCAGAGGTAACGAATATCGGTAAAACCTTTCTGTGCTCCGGCTGTTGAGAATGGCTGACAGGGAAATCCGCCGCTGATGAGTGTAACTGTTTTTCGTCCTGTTTTTTCATAGAACACCTCCTTGTTAAGAGTGGTAATATCACGAAAGCGGGGCACGTTCGGCCACCGCTTTTCTAAAATTGATGTCGGGAAGTCCGCCCATTCACATTGGCAGACTGTTTCAAATCCCGCCGCTTCTGCTGCAATATCAATACCGCCAATCCCGGAAAATAAACTTAAATGTGTAAGCTCTTTACTCATTGTTTGCCACTTCTTCCGGTTTTGTTGTCATATATCGGTAAAGCTCAAGATGTTTCGGGAAACGGTCAACAAACGGAATAATAACATTACCATAGAACAAGAGGCCTTCGCCCTCGTTACTCTGCGTTACATAGGAAAGCTGATTTGCTGAAATTCCAAGCTGCTTTGCAAGTATTTCACGGTCTCCGCCTGCCTGATTGAGCATATAGATAAAATCAGAGTTCTCAAAGATGTTTTCAATCTCACGGGAAGATAAAAGGTCTTTGACATTCTGCGTTATACCTGTCGGAATACCGCCCCATTTACGAAAGCGTTTCCAAATCTCAATAGAGTACGCCGCTGTCTGTTCCTCTTTCAAAAGCAAGTGAAATTCGTCTATATAATACCTTGTGGATTTATGCTCCGCACGGTTTAATGTTACACGATTCCAAACTTGGTCTTGAACAATAAGCATACCGATTTTTTTAAGCTGCTTTCCGAGCTCCTTAATATCAAAACATATCAGCCTGTTATTCATATCAACGTTGGTACGGTGATTGAATACATTTAATGAGCCGTGAACATACAGCTCCAATGCAGAGGCAATACGCTTTGCTTCAAGCTCCGGCATTGAATTAAGCTCATTGAATAAATCTTCCAAAATAGGCATATTGGAAGGCTCCGGGTTAAGTAAGTACGGTCTGTAAACATTTCGTACCGCCTTATCAATTACGCTTTTTTCAATCGGCTCCAATCCGTTCTTGCCGCCGACTATGAGCTCACAGAGAGAAAGAATGAAATCTGACTTTAACATTACAGGGTTTTCTTCCTCCGAGTAGTTGAGGTTTATATCCATAGGATTGATGTAATTACGGGAGTTTGGCGCAATCTTAATTACCTGTCCGTTTAACTTTGATACAAGCGGATAATATTCTGCTTCCGGATCGCAGATGATAATATCATCATGCGTAACTAAAAAGCAGTTTGTAATTTCACGCTTTGCGCTGAAAGATTTACCGCTGTTATGAACAACAACACCGTTTGCCAAAAGAAAGTTATAATACTTTGGAACGGTCATATCATAAACATTGATTTTTTCCTCCAGCTTTACAAGCTCAACCTTTGTTACGGTGTTTCCGCCATAAAGAACAGCACCCGTTTTTATCTCTGCTGCTGCAACATAGTTTTCATCAGCACACAGCAAAAGGTGTGTATCGGTGAGAGAAACAGAAGTCCCGTCTGAAAAATCAATCTTGTATAGTTCGTCAGTCTGCTTTTCAATGCGAATATCTTTCGCCTTTGAATGTACTAACTTTTTCTGTACCTCGTCATAGGAATATGTGTCAATCTCCTTAACGCCCTTATCAAAAAGGCTGCCTATTTTCTCTATAACACCGTCTTTCAAAATAAGTTCGGTATCATAGGCAAGACAGCCCGGTGTGCCGAGTATAAGCCCGTTTGGATTTTTGAGCTTCTTTCGGTCAACCATTATCATATTATTTGAAAGAGCATTAAGCCCATAATAGAGAGCTTCGTTTCCTGTCTGAAAAAGCTCCTGCGTGGTAAACGGAACAAAAATTGCCGTTGATGATGTTGTCATACCTCTTTGAATTTCAATCTGATTTATACCAATGGGAACAGAGGACATTAAGCCCTGTTCCTGCTGAAAATCAAGAGGTTTTAATGCACAGTTATATTTCTGTGCAATACCCTGTGCTGCAAATACTGCATTAGCAAGAGCCCTTTTGTTTTTGGCAGTATTCATAACAAGGACAGTAATTAAAAACATTCTTTCATTACGGCCCTGTAACTGCTCCAAAAGGTTTTTAGCGTCAACACCGAATGTAGCAAGGTCTGACGGAATAATATCCATATCGTAACCGCTGCGTACAGCTTTTTTCTGTTCCTCAATCTTCATTTTGTCGAGGTCGGTAATCTTACGCTTTACCATTTTGATAGCTTCCGACTGGTCTATACTCTTGATGTGAAGATTTACCGCAATCGGTGTATCGAGGTCAAGAAAATCCTTTAACATACTGTCGGTAAGCTCCGGTGCAATTATCTGAACAAAAGAAACCTGCCCTAAATTGCTGCCGCACTTAAACGTTCTGCTGTCTCTGAAATCAAAGGAAGTCGGCGCAACAAAGTCCTTTGTAGAAAGTCCTGTCTTATGCACTAAATCCCAATTAAAGCGGAATTTCTCATTTGTGCCCTCATTGAAAGAGCCGTGAAGAAGCTCCAAACGTTCCAGCCCGGAAAGAGGTTTTGCGGAAACTCCGAGCGCTTTGAAATTCCCCAAAATATCCGCTTCAATACGTTCCAGCTTTTGCTTTGCAGCCTTAATGTCGTCTGCTTCAATACCAAAGGTGATAAACTTGCGCTTGATAAGTCCGTTATTGCCTTTTGCAATCTGTTCTTTCAACATCTGCATATACTCTGTACGGATAGCGTCAAATTCGTCCTCCTGTTTAGGTATCTCAATCATTTTCTGATATTCTTCCATATCTACATTCTGATTGAGGAAAGATAGCTGAACGGAAATTGAATGGTCGAAATAATTAAGAAAATCGCAGTAATTTTCAAAAATTTCGTTTTTGTCCTCGTTCCTTGCAAGCTGATAATTTATGTCAAAGAATTGCAATGTCTTTGTGAAAAACTTATCCGTAACACGACAAACACCGTCCGGGTACATTGCTTTATAGCAAATTGTCTGTTGCGCGCTCATAGCAATTTTGCCTTGCATTTTCGCTTTTTTCACAGCTTCCGCAATCTGCTTTTTCTGACTTCGGGAAAGTGGTTTATCTGCCGGAATTTTTCGTTTTTGCTTTTTTGATTTTGTCTTTGCGTCCTGCAATCTTTTCTACCTCCTTATCTAAAATACTTTGTTTCATCATAGCCGAATATATATTTTCCGTTCGATACGGTCTGACTTTCGGCCTTATAAATCGTGCGTTTATATATTGCTTCAATACCTTTTCAAGCGGCTGCCCGTTTTTCTCATACATAGCAAAGAGGAAGAACGGAAGCGCTGCTACAATTAAGAGCATACACGCGCCGCTGGTGCCGAGAATATTTCTTGTGAGAAAGTAAACTCCGACACCGGCTACTGCCGCAAGTGAAAAGCATATAAGCTGCCGTTTCGTAAGGTTAAACGCAACCTTTGATTTTACCGTAGTTAAGTCTTTGGGTACGGGTACATAAGGCATTGTTAAAAATCCTCCTTTCCTTAATGAGCATTGAATATTGATTTTGATATGCTTCCTGTCTTAAAGAGAGTAAAGCAAAGTACAACGGTATATGCCGCAATAGAAAATATGGTTGAATGAATATCACTTGTTGCCGTGAAGCTGTTGACAAGTGCCGCATATATTCCAACGCATACCATAATAAAGAAGCCCTGAAATGCGAGAGCAACAAGCCCCCTCAAATAGTTGCTTCCGACTTGGCCCCATTCACGATTTGCCATTGTCGCAAACGGGATAGCTCCGACAGAGCTATATAAATAAATTTCAATCATTCTGCCGAATATAACGACGGTGATACATACAGACAGAATTTTCATACACAGGCTGACGAGGGCAGTTTCCAGCATCAGTAAGAACAGTTCGCCCGTTCCCATTGCTTCAAGTGTTGGCCGTAAGTTCGTAAGAGCAGAGGAAATGTTAATATTGGTATTTCCCGCAATAACTCCGGCGCTGTTTGAAACAATATGCTGTCCGACATCAAATACCGCCATAATAAGGTTAAATGTGTTGCTGACGATAAGTACAGCAACACACGCCTTGAAAAAGTATTTGAAGAACATAAACGTGTCAACGTCGTGCATATTGTTTTTGTCTATAATCATACTGATTAGCTCATAGCATAAGACAAAGGTAATAATAAGCCCCGCAATCGGGACAATAACAGAGTTTGAAAGGTTTTCGATAATTGAAAAGACGCTGCTGTTCCATTGCTGCGGCGTCTTGCCAACCTCTGTTGCTATCGTCCCGACTTTTTGGTTTACGTCATTGAACATAGTCGATAAACTACCCTCAATAAGAGAGATTAGAAAATCATTTATCGCCTGCGTGATTTTATCAAAAATGCTATCCAACTATTAAAACAGTCCTGACAGCAAGGGTACAAGGGTTGTACCAATAACTACGACGCCGCCGCCCGCCATAAGCTGCTTGATACCCTGTGATTTTGCACCGGGGTTATCGTTTCCGTAACCCTCCATAAGATTTATGCCGCCCCATACACACAGACCGGCTCCAAGTGCAATTACAAGTGTCTGCAATACTGTGATTGCCTGTTGAAAAAATGCCATAAATAAATCCTCCTTTTAATTCTCAACCGATTCTTGTTTTTCTTCGGGCATATCTACCTTGTAGAGCTCAAAGGCTTCATCAGGTTTGATTTTTGCCCTCCGCTGTTTGCGTTTCATATATTTTTCAATATCAAACGCATTTTCCTTTTTGGCGTCGGAGGTATATTTATAGTTCGGGTGCTTTGTTATATCGTACTTATCTGAAAGAAAAGGCCGAACACCGCGAAGCTGTAAAATACATTTTCCGCCGTCCATTACCGCCAATTCGTCTTGACTCATCAACTCCTTTCCGAGCTTTTGATAATTCAAGCCGTAAGAGTTCTGATTGCTTCGGGTTTCTGATGTATTGTATAAATCAATCGTCTCTTTACCCAGCGTTTCAGAAATCTCTTTCAGCGTGCTCTTTTCCTTTCCGCCCAAGAACAGCGTACAGTCTGCATTACCGATAATTGTATCGGCCCAGTCCTTGTAAATGGCTTTTAGCTGTCTTTGAGCCTGCAACACTACACATGCCGAAATCTCACGGCTTCGTATTGTTGCTATCAGCTTTTCAAAGTTTGGTATTTTACCAATGTTTGCGAACTCGTCAAGTAAACATCTGACGTGAATGGGAAGCCTGCCGCCGTATTTATCGTCAGCCTTATCACACAAAAGGTTAAAAAGTTGGGAATACATCATAGCGACAACGAAATTGAAAGTGTCGTCTGTGTCCGAAATAATTACAAACAATGCAGACTTTTTATCTCCCAAAGTGTCAAGCTCCAATTCGTCATATTCCATAAGTGCCCGGAGCTCTTTAATATCAAATGGCGCAAGTCTTGCACCACAGGAAATAAGAATTGACTTTGCTGTTTTACCTGCTGCCAGCTTGTATTTTTTATACTGCTTTACAGCAAAATGTTCAGCGTCCTTTTCTTCCAAACGCTCAAACAGTAAATCAACGGGGCTTTTGAAATTCTCGTCGTCCTCGCGTGCTTCGCTGGCATTTATCATATCAAGAAGCGTTATAAAGTTTTTTTCTTCTTCGGGTGCTTCGTACCAGATATATCCGATGTACGCCTGATACAAAAGCCTTTCGGCTTTTACCCAAAAATCTTCGCCGGATTTTTCGCCCTCGCCTTTGGTATTGGCAATAAGGGTATTTACCAGCTTCAAAATATCTTTTTCGCTTCGGATATATGAAAAGGGGTTATATTTCATTGACTTTTTGAAGTTGATAGTATTGAGCGACTTAATAGAATATCCGGCCCGTTCAAGCAGTTTTCCGCACTCGATTATTACGGTGCCTTTCGGATCGGTTACAACATAGCTCACGGGAAAATCCGTTTTGCCGTTTGTACCCGGAAAGCATTGTAAAATTTGAGGCTTTATAAAAAACCTTGTTTTACCGCTGCCGCTGCCACCGATACAAATTACATTCTTGTTTCGTGCGTGCTTCGGGTTTTTAGGTCGGTTATTCATTGTGAGCCGTTCCGTATTTGTCAGCAAAATGTTATTGAAAAAATTACTGTCTATAAACGGCTTAATATCTTCTGCCGTACCCCAACGAGCAGAGCCGTATTCAATACCTTTTCTGAACTTTTTTGCGTTCTTGCTGCGTATATATAAAATGCCTTTTATTGCTACTGCCGTAACAACTCCTATAAGCATATCAATAGGATTGAAAGAGAAAAGCGGAGACTTAAAAAGCTCCGCAATTCCTTTCATAAGTGCTGATATTTTATTACCCTCAAAAACTCTTAAAGAATAGCCCAGCTTATCACCAAGCCAAAAGAACAGAACATAAGGCGCATTTGCAATAATGACTTTTTTATCAATCGTCATAAGGTAATATCTCTGTCCTTGTTTTTTTCTCTGTCTCGGTTTTGATTGAGTTTTTGCGCCTGTTCTTTGAGTTTTGAAAGCAGTTTCCGCAAAGACGGTTTATCCTTGTGTTTTAACTGCTTTTGGGTAAATTCCTTGAAAGCCATATTGATAACATCAACATCACGGCCTTTGAAGAACACAAGATAACGGGGCGGCTGTTCGCTTGTGTCCTTTTTGAGTGCATAATCAATGTTATACTTTTTAGCGACGCTCTCAAAAGAACGGATATTTTTGTCCGTAATCTCAATATTTGAAAGCGCCGCATTTTGTTTCATAAGCTGCTTGATTGTCTGCTTGCCGTGATAAATTTTAGGATTCTTCGATTTATCCTTGTGGTGTTGAAGATACATCTGAATAGCTTTTGCAAGAACTCGCCCCGTCATTTTTGTTGTATTTACCGCAAGTGCTATGGTTTTCTGGTCAACTTCTTCCTGCATAGGCTATACCTCCAATCTTACTTACTCCAAGTTTCTCCGTCAGAGTGAGTAATGCCGATATGTTCATTAGCTGCTTCGTTCACATCATAGAAATACCACTTGCTGCTATCGGTAACATCAGTAAAGCGATTGAGCTTTGTAAAGTTTTCATTTACATACTCTTTATCAGCATTTCTGCCTGTTGCTCTGTTTACAACAGTTACAACCTCTGCGCGTGTGATGTTGTTATCACCTCTGAAAGTGCCGTCTGCATAGCCATTAAGCCAACCGATATTTTTAGCATAAGCGATTTCTTTTACCGCCCAATAGCTGCTTGAAACATCAGTATATTTTACAGATGTTGATGTGTACTTAACATCATTAAAGAGGTCATAATATCTAACCGTCATAGCAATAAATTCAGCTCTTGTTACCTTGTTATCGGGACGGAAAGTGTTATCTGTATAACCCTTAATAATTCCGTACTTTTCAAGATATGAAACATAGCTTGCATACCACGCTTTTTGGGAAATATCCTTAAAGTCAGTTGATGTGCCGGAAATCTTTTCGCCTTTTTCCTCCGAAATAAGTCTTGCAAAGATTGCTGCCGCTTCGCTTCTTGTCATATCTCCGTCAGGTCTGAAAGTGCTGTCGGGATAACCAAAGATATACGCAGAATGTTTTTTGCCCGGTAACATTACAACGCCGTTTGCATCTGTTGTACCTGTAATTTCGTTTCTGCTTCTGTCTTTGAGAACTACTGTATAATCAGCTTTTGCTTTGCCGGAAGATGTTACGGTGATAGTATAATAATTATCGTCCGTGAGCTTCTTTCCTGTGGGGAGTGTCAATGTTGCCTTTGTTGTGGAAACGGATTTTGAAACACTTACAGTCTTACCGTCTTTATCAACGATTTTTACTGTGGTAGAAACATAAGAGCCGCCGCCACCGCCGCCGGAGCTTGAAGGTCTGGAAGTGCCGCCACCGCCGCCGGAAGATTTAACAGGTAATGTTACCTTGCCGTTTGTGTCCGTTGTACCTGTCTTTGATGTGGTTTTGTCTGCGATTGTAACAGATACACCCTTAACAGCTTTACCGTCGTTATCGGTAATTGTAGCCGTTATCTGATTAGATGTTGTGAGTGTATGGGTTTCGGGGAGAGTGATATATACTTTGCCGTCCTCAATTTTAACAAATGCGTCTGTGATAACACCCTTTGTATCATTCAAAGCGACTTTGTATAGAGTAGTTACAGTTTCGCCCGGCTTATCTTCCTTGCCGTCGCCGTCTGTATCTTCACCCGGTTTTTCTTCTTTATCGGTTACGCCGGAATTACCCTCATTATCGGTAATATCCTCTGAAAGCGGAGGAACGACAATTTTTCCGTCAGCATCAGTTTTACCGCTTACGGATTTTGCTGTTTCCTCTGTTTCAGCCTTTGGAGCTTCGGAAACAGTTACAGAAACATCTTTTGCAGGGGTTTTATCTGCTTTATTTGTTACAGTTACGGTAATTCTGTTGCTATGAACAATTAAAGTTTCAGCCGGAAGAACAACGGAAATTGAATTATCCTCATTCAAAGTGAGTGAAGCATTTTCAATAACCTTGCTTTCATCAGTAACAACAATTTCAAAGCCTGTCAGTTCGCCGTAGCCGTTAACATCTGTAATATCAAATGTTGTCGGAGGTATAACCGCCTTACCGTCTGCGTCTGTGAGATTTGTTTCTGTTCTCTCGGTGTTGTCTTTTACTGTAACACTCATATCCTTAACAGCCTTATTTTCGCTGTCGGTTACGGTTACAATGATTCTGTTAGCAATGTCAATTACCTTATCAGTCGGAAGCTCAATATTGATTTTACCGTCTGCGATTGTAACAAAGGCATTTTCGATAACTGCCTTTTCATCAGTAACAAGAATATTAAGGCCGTTTACGGTTGCTTTACCGTCCTTGTCGGTCTTATCCTCTGAAAGAGGGGGAACAACCATTTTGCCGTTTTCATCAGTTACGCCGCTTCTGTTATTTTCCGTTACATCAATAACCTTAACTGTCATATCCTTAACTGCTGCACCGTCCTTATCAAGAACAGTTACACAAATTCTGTTAGAATAATCAATCAGGTTTTCAGCCGGAAGAAGAACGGAAATTGTATTATCATCATTGAGAGTTACAAAAGCATTTTCAATCTGCTTTGCTTCATCATTGACAATAACATTAAATCCATTTACATTTACTTTACCGTCTTTATCGGTGTAGCCGGAATTTACAGGGGGTACGGTTAATTTGCCGTATCTGTCGGTTAAGCCTTTTTCAATGTAATCTTTATCCGCAATAACAATTACGGAAACATCTTTTTGAGGCTCGCCGTTCTGATTTGTGATAGTGATAATAGCAGGGCTGTCCTTTGTGAGAATTAAACCGTCGGGAAGGTCAACCACAACATTATTACTTTCGCCGATTTTAATATCGCAGTTTGGAATGATAACATTGTATTTATCGGTTACGCTTACAACATAAGTATTTTTAACCTCGTTATTTTCGTTTCCGATTGTGCCGTTATCGTCGCCTGTGCTGCTCTGATTGTTTGGAACTTTAAGCTGTCCGTTTGCGTCTGTTGTGCCTGTTGCATTATTACCGTTTTTATCCTCAATAAAGATATTAAGGTCTGCTGCCGGCTTCTGATTTTCAGTAAAGAACGCTGTAATAGTGGTCTGGTCTGCATAATCAAGAAGTCTGCCGTTTGGTAATTTGATTGAGATTTTATTATCAACATCAATTATAATTTCAGAGTTGAAAATAGGAGTACCGTTTTTGTCGGTAAGAATAATGCTGAAATCGCCAACCTCTGCCGCGCCGTCCTCGTCTGTACGGTCTGCGTCAATAAGCTGTGCAATCTCTGCTGTCTGTAATGTTTCACCACATACAGAACATTCAACATGCTTGCTGCCGCCGCTTGTAATGGTTGCCGGAACATCAATTATCCATTCGGACGGAGTATGTCCCTTTGGCTCAACATATTCAGCCTTGTAGGTATGGCCGCAATCTTCACATACAAAAGTTGTAAATCCTAAACTTACACAAGTTGCCGCCGTAATTTCTGACTTGTAATTATGGGGAATTATATCTGTGTAGTCGCTTGTGTAGGTATCATCACAATTTTTACAATCGTAAACTGTGTAGCCCATTTCTTCACAAGTAGCCGGAGTTACTTTCTTTTCGTAATCGTGAGGAATTTTATCGGTATAGTTACCTTTGTAGGTATCTCCACAATCACAAGTGAAAATTGTATATCCCATTTCGGTACAGCTTGGAGCAATTACAGTTTCTTTGTAGATATGCTCTTTGTTTTCTGTATAATCTCCAATGTAGGAGGCTCCGCAATCGGGGCACTCATATACAGCATAGCCGTGTTCTTCACAGGTAGGCTCTACAACCTGTTTGTTATAATTGTGTTCTGTCTTATCGGTATAATCGCTTGTGTAGGTGTCGCCACATTCACAAGTATAAACTGTAAATCCAAAAGCGGAACAGCTTGGAGCTGTTACATCAGCCTTGTAATCGTGAGGGAGCTTATCTGTGTAATCAGCGTCAAATTCATAGTCGCAATTTACACAATCATAATGAGTATGTCCCATACTTACACAAGTGGGCTCTGTAATTTCAGTTTCGTATTCGTGTTCTGCCTTATCTGTGAAATTTGCAGTATAGGTATCTCCGCAATCACAAGTAAACACGGAATATCCCATTGCTTCACAAGTAGGAGCAATTACGGATTCTGAATGATTGTGTCCTGTCGGAAGTTCTAAAACAGTTTCACATACAGTACAAATTTGCGGCTCGGTGCAGGTTGCAGCTTCGCCCGGTGTATGACCTGTTGCTGCGTCTGCCTTAATCATTTTTTCGCCGCAATCTTCATTCTGACAAACATATTCAATTACGCCGTCTGCTTCGCAAGTGGAAGATGTAACGGAAGTGCCCTCGTCCCAATTATGTCCTGTGGGCTCGGTATAATCTGAAACATAACTACTGCCGCACATTACACAAGTAGAGGTAGTATATCCTTTATCCTCACAAGTAGGCTCTTTTGTGATATGTTCGTATGCGTGAGAAATCAAAGGCTTAATATCAGTTAGGAAATTATGTCCCCAAACCACGCAAGTGTCGTCTGTATAGCCGACGCTTCGGCAAGTTGCGTTGTGGG
>JAZNCI010000071.1:0-3275 GCA_045587485.1 Clostridia bacterium | reverse complement strand
CGGGATTCGAACCCACGACCCACAGCTTAGAAGGCTGTTGCTCTATCCAACTGAGCTACGGAACCAACTTTGCGACGCAAAATTATATATTCTTTGCGGTTTTTCCAAATTTATTTACCCAACCCGAAACGATAACCAACACTTAACCCTACACACAAGTGACGAGAAAGCACATCACGATATGCACTCTCATCCTCATAATCAAGCATCGGGTAAGGGAAAGCCTCGCCAAACTGAGATATCAAACCATAACGAAGCGACAAGGCCAACTCAACAGGACCAAAACTATAACCAACACGACCCGCAAGCCAAACATTTCCGCCCTTACAAGCATAACGACTCAAGCGACGCAACTTCAAACCACCCTCCCAATATGGAGCATTGGTGGTCGAAAGAACAGGTGGTGTATAACCGCCCTGCAAACCAAGGTCAAAAAAGAAACCTCGCTCGGCACGAAATCCATAGTAAACCTCGGCATAGACCGACGAGAGCATCATATCACGATAGTAATAACTCTCGTCCAACGAGTTAACCTTCTCAAACGAGCCTCCCAAACCTGCTCCGATAACCGTACGTGGAGCCAACGGATGCTCATACGAAGCGGCTATTGTCGCGCCACCACCCAACTGAAAACGATTGGGAAACTCCCTGAAATGGATATTAACCATCGAGAAATTACCGCCGGCACGAAGCACCACCGTCGGTTGGGTAACTTGCGCACGACCCTCCTTGACCTCCTGTGCCGAAAGCGAGAGCACGCACAACATAAACCCGAACAATATTGCAAATTTTCTCATAAGTCCGATATTTACTAAAGCACAAATATAGTAACTTTTCAGTTTATTTATAAAATTTCAGTTTATTTATAAAATTTATTCATTTTTTATTATACATCAACAATGCCTTAATCGGAATGGTACGCCCTATAAGTTAATCGCCTGATTAATCAGCAAATCCCTCAGAGAAAACACTCTAAAAATTTGATAAGTCCAAACTGTTTTGCTAAATTTGCAAAGCAAAGTTATATTTATAATCGCAAAAACGAAATGTACAACTTTTCAAAACGAAATGTACATTTTTCTCATTTTTTCGCACCTTGCAAAAACTATCTTTGAAAGGCTTTTAATCACTGTTTGAATGGTAATTAAAAGCCTTTTATTTATACTCAAAAATAACAAATTAAGTACTTATTTTTCAAGCGTTTTATTTGGTGGTTTCAGTAAAAATTTGTACCTTTGTATAGGTTAAGATATTATCTTGCCTCTTTGCATTCTGTTTGAAAAGCAGAGTTCATAAACGATTTTTCGTCTTTACACAAAGGTCGAGCTTTCGTTTTTGCTTCCCCAAGCATTTACAGTGTGTTTAAGTTGCCGCTTAACACACTTTTTTATTACTACTCTTTCACCAACATTATATCTGTAAAAGAGCCTTGATAATTCAGCTTGTTTTCTTGCAGTCGTTTCTCAATATCTGCGAAAGGATTTCCTATTTCAGCATTTTTTCTTATCCACTCGCAAAGCTCAATTACTTGCGATTTATTGCTGGTAAAGTATATAAACCTTGTCCCGACAAGAACTTTGAGAACATCAAGGTATTCAGACAAACCCCAATAATTTTTGTAAGACTTGCAGTCTGTCGAAAGATAAGGAGGATCAACAAGGAATAAAACACGTTTGTTGTCCTTATATTCGGCAAACAGTTCCTTATAATCTCTGCGTTCTATCTGCAAGCCTTCAAGATAACCATCAGCTTTATAATCGGTTTGTTTGACACGATTATAGAACACTTCCGCAGACAGTTCTTTGTATGTTTGTGCCCATTGACCACTGAACAGCAAAGAAGTGCTGAGAGTAAGATAATCAACAAAACCGTTCAACGAATATGCTTTAATGAGGGCAAGTATTTCGTTGCGCAGCTTGTCAGGCATTCTTTTGTCAGGCTCTACCTCTCTTACCATAAGGCGGATTTTACCGAGCAACTCGTTTGTCCTGGCAATATTTGCAAGCCTCTCACAATAGTTGTCATAATCGTTATATATTACTTTCAGTTCCGGACGTTCCCGCTTGATGGTGTGTGCAAGCAAACCGCTGCCACCAAATAGGTCTATAACAATATCAATGTCATTAAAGCGTGTGATAACACTGCGTAAATCGTTCAAAAAACGCCGTTTCTGACCTTGAAACGGCAAAGGTGCAGACTTATATACCTTTTCACACATTCAGCTCAAATTTTACATTTTCCTCACCTGCAAGCAACCTGCGTGTGTTAGCCTCGTTGCTCTCGTATATGTGGAGATTACCAAAATTCACTGTTATAGACTTCAACGGCACATCTATCTGGCGACTTATCAAATAGAGGTGGTAAATATCTGCCGGCAAACCGAGATTTGCGTCAGAACTGCGCTGATATGCCGACACCACCAATTCCCCCATTTCGATTTGGAATTGAACCAAGCTCAAGCAAGGGGCTTGATTGCTTTCAGCCCCGGTTTCACCCAAGAACAGCACATAATTCTTGCTGTTACGCTTCTCTCTGTTGATTTTTGCAATCAGCGGGGGCAGTTTCTCAAAATATGTAGGGTATGAGTTTACGAGGATTGAGCCGCAGTAGTCCCACCAATTTATACCGGCTTCCCTGTATTTCTCAACATTGCGCTCACCCTCCATAAAGAGGCTTAATTCATTTCGCAACTTCTTTCTGGCTATGCCGTGGCTCTCGAATATATCCAAGAGGTCGGCAGGTGTCAGGGTAATGTGTTCGTTCAGGAGGTATCTTATACCGCCTTTCTTGTTTTGCTGTGTTTTGTCCGAATTAAGGACCTTTTCAAGCATCTGGTAATACTTATTCATTCATAAAATTTTAATTTAATAGGTTTATAGATAGGGATTAACCCAAATTTTTGTAATTTTGCAGTGCCAATCACGTACTTATGCGGAAGCAACCGCACAAACAAATGCGCTATCTCGCGGTCAAAAGGCTTATCATAGCCCCCGACTGTGCGAGATAGCGCATCTTTGTGTTAGTACGTGATTGGCGTCCTACTAACAGGTCGGGGGCTTTTTTATACCCTCCGACACTTTATTTTCTCTTAATTCATAAGTTTTTATCTCATAGTTTTCTCCTTTCCGATTATTTTGTTTAACTTTGCAACAGTTTCAGAAGTATCTAATAACTTGTCTCGTCTTTGTAGTTCTCCGTTAAGTAACACTCGTTTGTAAGCTTCGTTTTTGTGCCCGTATATTGGCAGGAGTCTTTAATGGGGTTCTATCTACTCG
>JAZNCI010000070.1:0-28725 GCA_045587485.1 Clostridia bacterium | reverse complement strand
ACAAACTGCAAAGAGACTGTGGTTGGAGCCTTTCGAGAACCATCAAGTGGTAGGAGAGATAAACCAATCCACAGCATCTAAACAATTATACCATAGTTCTTGGAGAGGAACTCTAAAAACTACTACATTTATTATACGAGGGGAGATATAAGATGAAAGTAAAAGATATAAAGAAAAACAATGATAAAGGCTCGAAGGAACTTACGGATGCCGGAAAAATCAAAGGCAAAATTGATATTCACGATACAAGGGAACGTAAAGATGGCCCCGGAGGAAATTAAAAATGGCAAAACAGGGAATGAAACGACCGGAACAGACGCACACCAGGACCAGAAACGAAGCTGCTGCTGTCCCTGAAATTCAGGGTAAGGCAAAACACGGTAAAGACCATGCAAACCCCATAATTGCAGGAACTAAAGCTCCGTCACAAAAGGTTTATCACGGTAAGCCTCATTCGACAGAGAGGCCCATATCCGCAGCTTATCCTGTGATTGATACCGATTTGGCAAGGGATAATATTGAAAATGATTTACCGACAGCAGAATTTAATGATTTATAAATAAATTAAACGGGTCATAATATGACTCGTTTTTTCTATTGAGATTATCTTAAATTTGTGATATAATAATTAATGAATTAATTTCGAAGGATGTAGAATAATGAAAGAACAAATTTACACAATACCGATAAACGAGGCGTTGGAGCAGGAAGGTTTTTGCCCATTTTGTTATATGAAGGAAAAGTTGGAGGCGGATGCGGTGAGTTATACCCTTGGTCCTTCGATGATGGAGCCGGAGTTCAGGGTTTTCACCAACGAAAGAGGTTTTTGTCAAAGACATATGCGTGACCTTCAAGCACAGCGCAATGCTTTGTCGTTGGCTCTTGTTCTTGAAACACATATTGAAAGTATAAAATCTGTAATGGAAAATGTGTTGAAATTCGAAAAGAAATCACGTTTTAAAAAGAAAAAAGGCAAAAATGAGATTTTTGCGGAGGAGATGAACAGAATTTCATCCTCCTGTGCGGTGTGCGACCGCATTGAGCATACCTTTTCGGGATATATCAATACCTTTATATTTATGCTTAAAAATGAAAAGGATTTTCTGCAAAAGGTACTTGCCACCCAAGGTTTTTGTGTGGAGCATTTTTCACAGCTTGTTCAGGCGGCGAATGAAAAACTTTCCAATGCGGAGTTTGAGAAATATTTTGTTCCCATAATTGAGCACCAGAAGGCACGTCTTGAAAAACAGCATGAACATATTAAAAAGTTTGCGGAGAGTTTTGACTATCGCAATGCAGGGAAAAAGCTTGAGGCGCCACGTGATACATTGATTAAAAGCGGTTATCTGCTTAACGGAGTATTTGAGCCAAAGGACAAATAAGAGAGGCAAAATTGTGAAAGTAGCTATTGCAATTGATTCGTTAAAAGGAAGCTTGTCATTAATAGAGGCAGGAAATGCAATTATGAAGGGAATCAAATTCGCTTGGGCAAACGAAGCATTATCGCTTCGACCGCCGCTTGCGGCGAGCGGCGTAGCCGCTTTGTTCCTATAAAAATATGCACCTCCAAAAGTGTGTAACTTTTGGGGTGCATATTAATAATGCAGGATGTTGCTTTTATTACTTTGTGATAAGGAATGTATCATCAGCAAAGTCAATTTTTATACTGTCGCCGGCTTTGATTTCTCCGCTAAGCATTTTTTCGGCAATCATATCTTCGATGTTGCTCTGAATTGCACGGCGAAGGGGTCTTGCACCATAAGTGGGGTCAAAGCCTGTATCTGCAATACGTTCAAGTGTGGCATCGGTAAATTCGGCGGTAATTTCATTGGCAGCAATTCTTTCTTTGAGAATGTCAAGCATCTTTCCGGCTATCTGTTTTATGTCATCTTTTATTAATTGACGGAATACGATAATATCGTCAATTCTGTTCAAAAATTCGGGGCGGAAGGCGCGTTTCAGCTCTCCCAGAACGTCGGATTTAATCTTGTTATAATCCCTTTCGGTATCTTCGGTTGCTGCCGCAAAGCCAAGAGACTTATTTTCGGTTATCATACGTGCGCCAAGATTTGATGTCATAATTATCACTGTGTTGCGAAAGTCAACCCGTCTGCCCTGTGAGTCTGTAAGAATGCCGTCCTCAAGAATCTGCAAGAGAATGTTGAATACATCGGGGTGGGCCTTTTCAATTTCGTCAAAGAGGATTACCGAGTATGGCTTTCTGCGTACCTTTTCGGTGAGCTGACCGCCTTCGTCATATCCCACATAACCGGGAGGCGAGCCAACAAGGCGTGATACGGCGTGTTTTTCCATATATTCTGACATATCAATTCGAATAAGGGAATCCTCGTCGCCAAACATAGCCTCGGCAAGTGCCTTTGAAAGCTCGGTTTTTCCCACACCGGTAGGGCCAAGGAAGATAAAGGAGCCTATCGGGCGCTTTGGGTCTTTCAGACCGACTCTTCCACGGCGGATTGCCTTTGAAACTGCGGTGACTGCCTCGTTCTGACCGATAACACGCAGGTGAAGTTCTTCTTCAAGACGAAGGAGTCTTTCGCTTTCGCCTTTTTCGATGGATTTTACTGGAACACCTGTCCAGGATGACACGATTTCGGCAATTTCGTTGGGAGTAACCTTGGTATTGTCGCCACGGCACTCGTTTTCCCAGCTTTCCTTTTGTATTTTAAGGCTTTCGGCAAGCGTCTTTTCTTCGTCACGGAGTTTAGCTGCCTTTTCGTATTCCTGAGAGGCAATTGAGGCTTCTTTTTCCTTGCGGAGCCCTTCTATTTTGTTCTCGATTTCCTTTACATCGGGTGGAGCGGTGAGGGTCTTGATGCGAATCCTTGATGCTGCCTCGTCAATAAGGTCAATAGCTTTATCGGGCAGAAATCTGTCGGGGATATAGCGAATTGACATTTTTACTGCCGCCTCAAGAGCATTATCAGTTATTTTCACACGGTGATGTGCCTCGTATTTGTCGCGGATTCCCTTGAGTATCTCGATACATTCTTCATAGCTTGGCTCGTCAAGGATAATTGACTGAAAACGGCGCTCAAGAGCAGAGTCCTTTTCGATATGTTTGCGATATTCCTCCAGAGTTGTTGCACCTATAATCTGAATTTCACCACGGGCAAGTGCCGGTTTTAAGATATTGGCCGCATCAATTGCACCTTCTGCCGCACCTGCGCCGATTATGGTGTGAATTTCATCAATAAACAGAATTATGTTTCCTGCTTTGTGGATTTCTTCCATAACACCTTTGAGTCGTTCCTCAAATTCGCCACGGTATTTTGCACCTGCCACCATAGAGGAAAGGTCAAGGGTTACAACCTTTTTGTCTTTAAGAATTTCAGGGACAAGTCCCTGAACGATTTTTTGCGCCAGCCCTTCGGCAACGGCGGTTTTACCCACACCCGGCTCGCCGATAAGGCAGGGATTGTTTTTGGTTCTGCGACTGAGAATTTGTATTACACGTTCAATTATCTTATCACGGCCGATAATGGGGTCAAGCTTAAGCTCGCGTGCCATTTTGGTAAGGTCACGACCGAATTTGTCAAGGGTAGGTGTTTTGGCGCCTGAAGCTTTTTTTGTGGTGGGATTTATGCTATCTGCCGCAGGACCTTCGCCGGCTATTTCACCAAAATTATTGTCATGCATCAGTTTTATTACATCCGAATACAGCTTTTGGGGGTTGACGTCAAGGTCGGACATTATACGGCTGGCAAGGCTTTCGTTTTCGCGCAACAGAGCTATCAGAATATGTTCTGTGCCTATATAATTGTGGTTGAGATGTCTTGCTTCGGTGTAGCTGTGCTCTAATACACTTTTTGTTCGAGGAGTAAAGCCTATACCCGGATTGTTTATGGGAAGGTCGGTGCCCACAAAGAATTCTATCTTGCTGATGATTTTGCTGTCGGTTATACCATTTTCTGCAAGAACCTTGGCGGCAACTCCGCTGCCTTCTTTGACAAGACCAAGAAGCAGATGCTCGGTTCCCACATAATTATGGCCCATATCCATAGCGCATTGTGCTGCTAAGTTTATTGCACTTTTTGCACGTTCGGTAAGTTTTTGTTCAAACATAGTTATATCTTCCTTTCCTTTTTTATTTCAATGCATCATTTACCATCTCTGCACGTTTAAGGTCACGCTCCAGCGTTGTGGTAAGGTTGTGATTTTTGACAATGGTTGCAGGGAGTGTATCATAAAATACTTTTGTTAATGCCTCAAGGCTTACATTTTTAAGTATTCCCAGATTTATGCCCCATCTTACATCCGACAAAAGATTTGCGGTTTCTGCTGATGAAAGAATACGTGCATTGGTGAGAATTCCGTATGAACGCATAATCTTGTCCTCGAAGCGGAATTTATCCTGAGAATACAGGTGTTGCCCCAAAGTTCGTTCTTTTTCAATTATGTCGGTTATAAGATGGTTGAGTTTTTCAATGGTTTCTTCTTCGGTTGAGCCCAGAGTTACCTGGTTTGAAATTTGATAAATATTCCCCTGAGCGCTGCTGCCTTCTCCATAAAGCCCCCTGACGGTTATACCAAGCTTTGAAATTGAGCGAATAATTCCATCAATTTTTCCGGTTGCCGACAATGCAGGAAGATGCAACATTGCCGATGCTCTCATTCCTGTTCCCACATTGGTAGGACAACAGGTGAGATATCCGAAATCTTTGTGAAAGCCATAATCAATACTTTCTTCAAGCTTATCATCAAGGCGGTTGGCGGCGTCAAGGCAAGAATACAGGTCAAATCCCGGTGCCATTGACTGAATACGAATGTGATCTTCTTCGTTGAGCATTATACATTCAGTACAGCTTTCATTGGTAAGGATTCCGCATTGTTTTTCGTTTTCAATCATTTGGGGGCTGGTAAGGTGACATTCGCACAGTGCCTGACGCTGGACAGCAGACATTGTTGAAAAGTCAATAAATTTCATATTGGGAAGAGCTGACCTAACTTTGTCTAAAACCTCTGTTTGCTGCTCGGTTGTCATTGCGTTGCCAAAGGGAATGTCAGCAATATTTCTTGCAAGACGAACACGGGAGGAGAGAACTATATCACCTGAGGGACCGTATTTTGTGTACCACATATTAATTTCCATAGCCTTTCTGCCCACAAATAGTAATTAAAAAACACTCAAGCCTTATTGCGGGCAGATAAGGCGTGTAGTGGAAATTATGCACATCGCCGTTTCGCACCCTATATGGTGCGAAAATTTCGGCGGTGCAATTAAATCTGCCGGAGGTATAACGTGATTTTTCACGTTATATCTCCCCTTTCTGCTGATTTGCTTTAAGTTCGTTTATTTTGTCACGCAGGGTTGCTGCTTCTTCAAAGTTTTGCTCTATAACCGCACGGTTAAGCTTGGTTTGAAGTTGTTCAATCTGGTCGGCTGTTTTTATGTTTTTGCCTGACCGTGCAGGAATTTTCCCTGTATGACGTGTGCTGCCGTGAATTTGCTTTAAAGGTCGCAGCAATAAATCCTGAAATACAGTATAGCAGTTGCTGCAGCCGGGCTTTCCTGATTTAATAAATTGACTTTGGGTCATTCCGCACAAATCACATTTTTTTGTGGGCACGCTCGATGAAATCTTTGGCTGACCGCCCCAGAATCCGCTGAACAAGATGTCAAACTCAGTGTCGAAGCCTGATTTAAAGCTGAAAAGATCTTGATTTTCCTCGGCACATTCACGGCAGAGATACATTTCGGTTTTGTGCCCGTTGATTACCTGTGTTATGTGTGTAGTTGCAGTGCGCTGGTTACATTTTTGACATTTCATAAAAAATCAGTCCTTTCTAAACCAGATTTACCAATATATTTTTGAGCATTTTTGCCCGTACTATATCACGCTCGGGCCGGCTGATAATAATTGAATTATCACTGAGAGCCGCCATAATGATTTTTGCTTCCTTATGTGTTAAAAGCTCGGCGGAATAAAGCTCGTTGATTATCGCAGTTGCGTTTGATGCTGAAATACTGCCGCCAATTGTATTGACAATGTGCAGTATAAGCTGTTCGTTTTCGGGAGCGGCTTTTGTTATTTTGATATATCCGCCGCCACCTCTGCGGCTTTCGACGCTGTAGCCACGTTCGGGAGAAAAGCGGGTGGAGATAACATAGTTTATTTGTGATGGAACGCAGTTAAAACGATTTGCCAGCTCGTTTCGACGCAGTTCAATTTCACGGCTTTCTTCAAGCATTTCTTTAATAAATTCTTCTATTATATTACTTAGTTTCATATTATATCACCTCTAAGTGTTTTTTGACTTTGACTTTCTTTGACTTTGATTTTATTATAGCACGAATTTTTTGGTTGTCAATAGGTTTTGATAAAAAAGTCAGGAAAGGTCAGAGAAATTTGAAAAAAATTTGTCAAACACTTGCATTTGTAAATAATTTGGTATATAATAAACTGGTTTAAAGATGGAAAAACAGAAAGGATTGGTTGTTTGTGATTTACGGTGTAGCATTACTCTCGGGTTGTATGTTTGTGGGCTCCTTTGTCGGAAACATTCTCGGCCTCCTTACAGGGGTTAATTCAGATGTTGGTGGGGTCGGATTTGCAATGCTGTTGCTCCTTATAGTGACAAATTCAAAAAAGGTAAATTCAATTTTACCTAAAGATTATGAAAAGGGTATTGATTTCTGGAGTAATATGTTTATTCCTGTAATTATAGCAATGTCTATGTCACAGAATGTTGTTGCCGCTCTTTCTCAGGGCTGGCTTGCGATTGCGGCGGGAATTGGAGTTGTTGCAGTTTCATTTATATTTGTACCAATTCTCAACAAAATAGCTCCCAATAAAGCAGATAAGGAGGAGGCAGAATAATGAAAACAATACTTGATATTATAGCAGGTATATTTATTGATAACGGATTTGTAATGGCCTTTCTTATTGTGGGAATTGTTGCGATGTTTTCAAACTTTGTTTCAACAAAAATAACAAAGGGCAGAATACATAATTCCGCAATAGCTATTTTCTTAGGTCTTGTTTTTGCCTATGTGGGCGGAATAATTGCTATGGAATACGGTGTGGAAAATGGCTGGATTAAAGAGGCAAGTGCAGCGAAAAAAGGTCTTGCCAACATCCCTGTATTTGCAGGAATCGGTGTCCTTGGCGGTTCATCACTTCGTGACTTTGCGATAGTTTCTACCGCTTTCGGTGCAAAAATGTCTGAAATTAAAAAATGCGGTCTTATTGGTGCAATATCACTTATTATAGGGATTGTTGTTACTTTTATAGCAGGTGCATTAATTGCCTTTGCATTTGGCTACAAAGATGCGGTAAGTGTTTCAACCATCGCGGCAGGAACTGTTACATTTGTTGTTGGTCCCGTTACAGGCGAAGCCCTCGGTGCTGCTGATACAGTTATTACAATCTCTATTGCGGCAGGTGTGGTTAAATCAATTGCAGTAATGATGCTTACCCCTGTTGTCGCTAAAAAGATAGGTCTTACCACTCCACGTGCGGCAATGATTTTTGGCGGACTTATGGGAACCACCAGCGGTACAAGTGCAGGATTGGCTGCAACAGATGCAAAGCTTGTTCCATATGGTGCAATGACTGCTACATTCTATACAGGTCTTGGTTGTCTTTTGTGCCCCACTGTACTGTATTATCTGACAACATTGTTTTTTAACTAGGCCCGGGCAACATAAAATTACATATTAAGGCGTTTTGTATCCAATGGCATGCAAATCGCCTTTTTTACAAAGGTTATGCAACTAATTTGGTAGAACTGGAAAATGCACAAGACTCCTATTTGCACGGATTAAATAAGGGCCTTCTCATTAGTCAGGGGTATCTTTCGGCATTCTTATGATTCCTTTTACTTGGAACGTTAGTAGCATTTGTTTTGGCATATTTTAACCGTTCGTTGCTTACTGTTGCGTTTTGTGCCTGTGCTGTGGCTTTTTCTGCAGGATTGATATTTTAATGAGATAAAAGAATGTGTTAGTTTTTGCATAGGAAAGACTACAGAATGATAAAATAAGATATTGAAAGAAAAAGGAGTGACAAACTTGAAAACAGAAAAAATCCAGATTTCAAAGGGTGTGTCATTGCATTTTCTTGAAACGAATAAATTCAAGACAAATGTGATGAGTGTGTATTTTCGCCTTCCGCTTGACCGCAAAACAGTAACCAAGGCGGCTCTTCTGCCCAGAGTTTTAAAACGCGGCAGCGAAAAATATCCTACAATGAGCGCTCTTTCAAAAAGAGCCCAGGAGCTTTACGGGGCAACGCTTTCGGCAGATAACGGCAAAAGGGGGGACCTTATGTTGCTGAAGGTGTCGGCGCAGTTTGTCAGCGATAGCTTTATTTCTGAAAGCATTATCGGCGATGTGTGTGAGTTGCTTAAGGAGTTTGTTCTTTGTCCTGTCACAAAAGACGGAGCTTTTGACAAGGCTTATGTAAGGCAGGAAAAGGAAAATACAAAAAATTATATTTTGGGTCTTATAAATGACAAAAAGGAATATGCAGCTGTCCGTTGCAATGAGATTATGTTTCAGGATGACTCCTACGGAATAATTTCTTGCGGATATGCAGAAGATCTTGATGAAATTGACGAAAAAAATCTTTATGAGTTCTATAAAGAAATGATTAAAGGAGCAGAAATTGATATTTTTGTCAGTGGTAGCTTTGACAAAGTTTTGGCAAAAAATGAGATAGAAAAGAACTTCAAAAATGCATTTGACGACCGTGATGCAGTAATATGCGAAACCGCCCTTGCCTCAATCGAAGAAAATATCGAGGTCAAGAATGTGGTTGAGGAAATGCCTGTTTCTCAAAGCAAACTGGCGATGGGCTTTAATTGTGGAATTGACCCAAGGTCAGAAGAAAGCTATGCCCTTGCTCTTTGCTCCTGCCTTTATGGGGGCAGTGCGATTTCAAAGCTCTTTAACAATGTCCGCGAAAAGCTGAGTCTTGCATATTATGTTTTTTCGGCTGTTGATCGTCACAAGGGCTGTATGAAGGTTAATGCAGGAATCGAGGCATCAAAGTATGACGAGGCGTTCAATGAAATTATGCTGCAGCTTGATATGATGAAAAAAGGCGAGTTTACCGACGAAGAAATTGATTTTGCAAAAAAGACATTTAAAAATTCGACAGGCAGCATCAAAGACAGTCTTGCCGCAACCGAGGATTTTTATATGAGCCGTGTGTTGCTTGGCATGGAGCAATCTGTTGATGAATATTTTGAAAAAATTAACCAGGTGACCCGTGAGCAGATAGTATCTGCGGCAGGCAGTATTCAGCTTGATACAATCTACTTTTTAAAGGGGGTACAGGGCAATGAAGTTTGAGTTAACAGAAAATAAATCACTTAAAGAAAGTATACTTTCGGGTGTTCACGAAAGCGGTTTAAGGGTGTATATTATTCCCAAATCAGGATTTAGTAAGTATTATGCAATTTACGGTACAGAATACGGTTCAATCGACGATGTGTTAAAGCTTCCTGAGGGAGAGATTAAACTTCCCGACGGAATTGCACATTTTCTTGAACACAAACTTTTTGAAGAGGAGGATGGCAAGGACGCCTTTGAAAAGTTTGCGGCAACAGGGGGCAGCAGCAACGCCTTCACCAGCTTTGATATGACTGCATATCTGTTTTCGTGCACCGAGAATTTTTATGAAAATCTTGATATTCTTCTTGAATTTGTGAACAATCCCTATTTCACCGACGAAAATGTTGCCAAAGAACAGGGAATTATCGGTCAGGAAATTAAGATGTATGATGATGACCCAAACTGGCGACTTTTCTTTAATATGCTTCAGGGAATGTATCACAACAATCCCGTAAAGACCGATATTGCAGGTACGGTTGAAAGTATAAGTCACATAACACCTGACCTTCTGTACAAGTGCTGTCGGGCGTATTATAACCCCTCCAATATGATTTTGGTTATGGTGGGTGACATTGACCCCGAAAGAGTGGTAGCATATATTGATAAATATGTCAGCCCTGAAAAAGATATGGGCAGAATTGAAAAACGAAAAGCAAACGAGCCAAGCACGGTTGCAAACAAAATTGTCCGTCAGAAGCTCAGCGTTTCAAAGCCTCAGTTCCTTATTGGTTTTAAGGAGAAGGAGGAAGGTATCAGAGGCAGAGAATTATTGATAAAACAGATAAAGACTCAAATTCTGATGGAAGTTCTCTTTGGCAAAAGCAGTGAGTTTTTCGCCAGGCTTTATGACGATGGGATTATTGACGCTACCTTTGGATATGACACCGAGCTTGAGGTTGGTTATGGTTTTTCATCAATCAGCGGCGAAAGCGCAAAGCCTGAGGTGGTTTATGAAAAGACTCTTGAATATGTGGCGGAAATGACGGCAAAGCCTCTTGACAAGAGAGCGGTTGATGTTGCCAAGCGTGTGCTTATCGGCAAGAATTTACGACGCTTTAACAGCGTAGAACGCCTCGGCAACGACTTTATCCGTTGTTTTATGAGTGGCATTAATCCCCTTGAATATAGCGATCTTGTTGAGCAGGTTACAATGGAGCAGATTGAAAAAAGGTTGAAGGAACATTTTGACGGTGAGGCTTGTGTGCTTTCGATAATCGAACCAATGGATGGTGACGGCAAATGATAAACAATATTTCCTTTCCCAATCTCGGCTGGGAATTTGAAATAAGCCGTGCGGCATTTACCGTTTTCGGAGTGCCCGTATATTATTACGGGCTTCTGATTGGGTTTGGCTTACTGCTGGCTTTTATGTACGCAATTTATGAAACCAAGCGTGTAGGTCTGGCTCAGGATGATTTGCTTAATATGCTGCTGATTGCCCTGCCCGCCGCAATTATCTGTGCACGGCTTTATTATGTGATTTTTCAGTGGGATTCATATAAAAACAATTTGTCCGAAGTTTTCAATATCCGTGGAGGCGGACTTGCTATATACGGAGCTGTGATAGGTGCGGCGGCGGTGGTATATACATATTGCCGAATTAAAAAGCTTAGTATTGCAAGGTGGCTTGATATTCTTGCTATCGGTCTGCTTATTGGTCAGGCTGTGGGCAGATGGGGCAACTTTGTCAATGGCGAGGCATTTGGGACGATGACCGACCTTCCCTGGGCAATGACAATTGTTCAGGATGGCAGACTGATTGCCAAAGTGGTTCATCCAACCTTTATCTATGAATCTTTATGGAATAGTGTGGGGGCTGTTTTGTTGTTTTTGTATCGCAGACATAAAAAATTTAACGGCGAGCTGTTTTGCGGATATATGATATGGTACGGCATAGGCAGAATGATGATAGAGGGCTTGCGTGCTGACTCGCTGCTGATTGGCGATTTGCGTGTTTCGCAGCTCCTTTCGGTGTGTCTGGTGGCTGTGGGAATTATTATTGTAATTTTAAAAAGAAAATCTGCAAAAACACTTGACAAATAGATTTTTTTGAGTTACAATAGCTAAGGTGTAAAGCTAAAACACTTTACAGCCTAAAGCGAAGGGAGAGGAAGTTATGGAAAAAAACGTTGAAATTTCTCTTCTTTTGAGTTTTTACAAAAATATGCTAACCGAACGTCAGGCAGACACCATTGAATTGTACTACAACGAGGATTTATCTCTTTCAGAGGTGGGCGCCGAGCTTGGTATAAGCCGTCAGGGTGTCCGTGACAACCTGAAACGTGCCGAGGCGATTCTTTATGATGTGGAGTCAAAGCTAGGACTTGCTGCAAGATTTATCGAAATCAAGTCAAAGCTTGGTGAGATTGACGATATTATTGCCACAATTGAAAAATCTCCTGAGGCAAGGATGCTTCCGGTCAGCATAAAAAAGCAGATAAACCAAATCCTTACAATTGTTGCAGGAATTAACGATTTGGAGGAATAGTGATACATATTTTATAAAGGAGTGAGGCTTATGGCATTTGAAAGTCTGGCAGACAAGCTGCAAAGCACATTCAAAAAGCTTCGGGGCAAGGGCAAGGTTTCCTCTGCTGATTTAAAAGAAGCTATGCGTGAAGTTAAACTGGCACTCCTTGAGGCTGATGTCAATTTCAGGGTTGTCAAAAGTTTTATAAACAGCGTATCCGAGCGTGCATCAGGGGCCGAGGTTATGGAATCCCTTACCCCCGCACAGCAGGTTATAAAAATAGTTAACGAAGAGCTTATAGCGCTTATGGGTTCTGAGGAACAGAAAATCAAAATTTCATCCAAGCCACCGACGGTTATTATGATGACCGGGTTGCAGGGTGCAGGTAAAACTACCACCGCTGCAAAGCTTGGCGGACTTTTGAAGAAACAGGGCAAAAGACCGTTGCTCTGTGCCTGCGATGTTTATCGTCCCGCAGCAGTTAAGCAGCTTCAGGTTGTTGGGGCTCAGCTTGACCTTCCGGTCTTTGCAATTGAAGGGAACACCAATCCCGTTGAGATTGCTGAAAAGGCTCTGGACCATGCAAGACTTCATTCTAATGATATACTGATTGTTGATACCGCAGGTCGTCTGCATATTGATGAAGAGTTGATGGATGAGCTTAAAAACATTAAGGCAAAGATTGAACCTACAGAAATTTTGTTGGTGGTTGATGCGATGACAGGCCAGGATGCGGTGAATGTCGCCGAGGCCTTCAATAACGATTTAGAGATTGATGGCGTTGTGCTTACCAAGCTTGATGGTGACACTCGTGGCGGTGCAGCGATTTCGGTGCGTGCGGTTACAAACAAGCCAATCAAGTTCTGTGGTATGGGTGAAAAGCTTACCGACCTTGAGGTTTTTCATCCTCAAAGAATGGCATCGAGAATTTTGGGTATGGGAGATATGCTCAGCCTTATCGAAAAAGCTGAACAGGCGCTTGATGAAAAGAAGGCAATAGAACTGGAAAAGAAAATGCGCAGCAACACATTTACCTTCAGCGATTTTCTTGACCAGATGGAACAGATGAAAAAAATGGGCCCGATTGATCAACTTTTGGGAATGATTCCCGGTATGAATACCGCACAGCTTAAGGATGTGCAGATTGATGAGAGAAAGATGCTCCATACCGAGGCGATAATTAAATCAATGACCAAGGGTGAGCGTGAAAACCGTGATAAGCTCACGCCAAAACGTCGTGAGAGAATAGCAAAAGGAAGCGGCACCACTGTTGCCGAGGTAAATGCACTTGTCAAGCAGTTTGAACAGATGCAGAAAATGATGAAGATGATGTCTGGTGGAAAGCTTGAAAAGCAAATGAAACGTATGGGCAAAATGGGGAAAATGAAGTTTCCGTTTTAACTAAAGAAAATTATTAAATTTATATATTTATTTGGAGGTAATTTATTATGGCAGTAAAAATTCGTTTAAGAAGAATGGGTTCTAAGAAGGCTCCCTTCTACAGAGTAGTAGTAGCAGATTCAAGATACCCCAGAGATGGCAGATTTATCGAACAGGTAGGAACATACAATCCTATGACTAAGCCTGCAGCAGTTGATTTCGATGCTGAAAAGATTACAAAGTGGATTGGCAACGGTGCTCAGCCCACAGATACAGTTAAGCGTCTTCTTAAAGAAAAGGGAATCATTTAACATTTCTATATGTAAATAGTTGAACCCGGATTTTGGAGGAAAAGAAATGAAAGAGCTTTTGGAATTTATTGCAAAATCAATGGTTTCAGAGCCTGATGCAGTTTCAATTGAAGAAAATGTTCAGGAGAACTCGGTTGTTTTGACCTTGCACGTTGCCGAGGGTGATATGGGCAAGGTTATCGGCAAGCAGGGCAGAATAGCCAAGGCTATCCGCACCGTTGTGAAGGCGGCTGCAAGTCACGAAAATAAAAAAGTTACGGTTGATATTGTGTAACATGTAGCCTGACAGTAGTTATGCACATTTGGATAGCTGCTGTCAGGCTAAGTTTTAATTGAGGAATTTTATATGAAAAATAATCTTGAAATTGGACAAATAGTGAATACCCATGGTCTTCGGGGCGACCTTAAGGTGATACCCTGGTGCGATGACCCCGAAATTTTTGACGAGCTGGCGTATGTTATTATAGATGGCAAAGAGTATGATATCGAAAAATCCAGAATGCAGAAAAATATGGTTTTGCTGAAACTGAGTGGTATAGATGATATTAACGATGCCGAAAAATATCGAAACAAGGTTCTTACTGTTCCACGTGAGGAGCTGGGAGAACTCCCTGATGGAACGTATTATATCTGTGACCTTTTGGAATGCGGTGTAATAACAGACGAAGGCAGGGATTTGGGCAAAATCTGCGACATAATTAAGACGGGCAGCAACGATGTATATGTTGTTGAGGATGGTAGCGGCAAACAGGTGTTGATTCCTGTAATTGACGAGGTTGTTCTGTCTGTTGATATTGATGAAAAGAAAATTGTTATTAAGCCCTTAAAAGGATTGATTGACTGATGGCTGAATTACGAGTTGATATTTTGACGTTGTTTCCTGAAATGTTCGATTCTGTTTTGAAAAATTCTATAATCGGCAGGGCTGTGGAAAACGGTATTTTGGAAATTAACTGTGTGCAGATACGGGATTTTGCTTTTAACAAGCACAGACAAGTTGATGACTACCCATATGGCGGCGGTCAAGGAATGATTATGCAGGCAGAACCTATCTACCTTGCGTATATGAGTGTTTGTGAAGGGCTTGATTATAAGCCCCTGACCATTTATATGTCACCTCAGGGCAAAACCTTCAGGCAGTCAACTGCGAAAAGACTGGCAAAGAAAAAGCATATAGTAATTCTTTGTGGCCATTATGAGGGGGTTGACCAGAGAATACTCGACGAAATAGTGGATACAGAAATTTCGATGGGTGATTTTGTGCTGACAGGCGGTGAGATTGCCGCTATGGCGGTGGTTGATGCAACAGCACGGATGATTCCTGGAGTCCTCGCTTGTGAGGAGGCTTTTGCTGACGAATCACATTTTTCGGGACTTCTGGAATACCCACAGTATACCCGTCCGGCAGAATGGCATGGCAGGCGTGTGCCCGAAGTTCTGATGAACGGAAATCACAAGCTGATACAGGAGTGGAAACGGCAATCGGCAATTGAGAATACCTACCGAAAGCGCCGGGGAATGCTGTCAAAGGCAAATCTTGATAAGAGTGATGTGAAAATATTACAAAAACTCAGGGAAGAATAGATATTCTTTTGCTGAAAATGATAATATACTGTTGTCTTTTGTAATATAATATGATATAATAAATCTGTATATCAGTCATAAAAATTTAAAGGCATCTATGTGATTTATTCGTTTTATAAATTAAAAATTACAGAAAGAAACCGGAGGAAAATCTGATGAAATGTTTGGAATGCGGAGCAGATATTTATGAAGGTATAAAGAAGTGCCCTTACTGCAAAACACTTACCCAAAGTGCAAAAGAGGATGAAAAATTCAAAAATTTTGACTTTAAATATACCATCACATCTGATGAACAGGTAAAAAAGCTTCACGACACTATCAGGGAAACCGAAAAGGTGTCAAAAAAGAATGCTGTTGAAAAATTCTTAGCTGAACGCCGCGCTGCGAAACGTGCGGCACGCCGTGCTGCCAGAAGAAAGGCAAAGGTTTCTGCTGAGTCAGCCTCTGTTGTTAAGAATACAGCGACAAAGGATAATGATGATAGCATAAAAACATTTACCAGGGTCAGAAAGACAGAAAAGGCACCAAAGAAAGCAAAACACGTTAAATTCAAAAGTTTTGATTTCAAATCAATTAAGACATCAGGCAAAAAGGTTGCAGGCATTGGTGTGTTTGCCTTGTGCCTTGTGGTGCTTATCTGGGCTGTTGTTGCTGTTGCAGGCGCACTTGCTAGAGGAAAAGATACGGTTGCATCCTATACATACACCAAAGACAACACAATGTATATGGTATACAGGGGTAAAAACTTACTTATCTCTGAAAATCTGATAAACGAAAACTATATCAGAAAGCTGGACGAAAACGGCGAGTTGGTATCAGCAGAACGTGCAGCAAAGAATGCAGGAATTGTCAAATCTACAAAAGACGGCAAGGTTACATTCTTCTTTGAAGACTATGACCCCGAAACAAACAGCGGCAGACTTTGCAAGATTGAAAATGGCAAAATCAAGAGGATAACTCATATTGCGGAGGCAGTACACAATTCTATTGTTATGACCCAAAATGGCGATAAGCTGCTCTATTTGCAGACCACCGATAAAAATGGTGATATGGGAGTTTTATATTACTGGGAAAAGGGTATAGACGAGCCTTTTAAAATTGCGACAGATATCGACCACGGAACATTCGAATTTGCAGGTGAGGGACAATATGCAATATTCCTGCAAAATCTAAACCGTGTTGAAATGCGCGGCGATCTTTATGCAAAGAGCCTTAAAAAACTCAAGGATGAAAAGGTTAAGCTTGATACAGATGTTTGCAAGCTATTCGGCACAAGCCAGGATGGCGGCTCGCATCTTTATGCAAAGGATTATGATACTGAGGATGGCTCGTTTGATATTTATGCAATCAACAAAAAGAACCGCTCAATCCGTCTTGGCGAAAGAACAAATAAAAACCCATTTGTCCAGAAGAAGAAAAACAGTATTTATATTTTGGGCATGACAGACGACGGTACAAATAATCTGTACAATGTTGATGTGAATTCAGGCAAGAAAGAAAAGATTGCATCCGGTGTAAGTAACATTCTTATGACATCCAAGGATGAAAGGACTGTTATCTATGACAAGGTGTATTCCGGCAAGCTGGCAGATTATTATGCATATACACGGGGTAAGCAACCGTTAAAAATTGCAGGAAATGTGGTTGTTGACTACAATGTGGTTGCAAACAAACCACAGATGTCTGCAAGCTATGATGGCAGCCGTCTTCTGTATATCTCGGAGTTTGAGGCGTTTAAGGGCGGCGGAACCTTGAAATTGTGCGAACATAAAAAAGGGCGTGTTGTTTCAGAACAGCAGATTTCTGAGGATGTCTATGCCTGCTACCGTGCAGATGATGACAAGTTTATCTTTCTGAAGGATTACAGCCCGTCACGCAAGGTGTGCGATGTATATCTTCTTGAAAACGGCGAAATGTCGCTTCTTAAGGAAGAAGTATCCCCTGAAATGTTTGGAGTATCGAAATCAGGAGATAATATATACTACATTTCAAATTATAATATTGAGGGTGCTTATGGTACTCTTGAAAGAATGGATCTTAAAGGAAATACTCAGGAGCTTGCGTCAGAGGTTTTTGGTTTTGATGTGACATCGGGTGATGATGTTTTGTTCTATAAAAACCTCAATAGCGATGACGGCAGCTTTGATATGTATCTTATCAAAAACGGCAAGAGTGCCTGGACAGAGGTAAACAAGGTTGTTGATGAAATCCTTACTTATTAAATCTGTTAATGACAGAAGGTTGAGAGTGTGAAAATCAACCAGGTTTAAGACCTGTGGGGTTCAATCCCAACGGCTTAAGGGGGAAAGACTTTGAGAATAGGAATTTTCGGAGGAACCTTCAATCCTCCTCACATAGGTCATATGCTCCTTGCTCGTGAGGCAATGGAAAAGGCAAGCATTGACAGAATGATTTTTATGCCTTGTGCCAACCCGCCGCACAAGCCGGATATGGTTATTCCCGATGGAGAGCACAGACTCAATATGGTGAGACTTTCGGTTGAAGGCTGTCCTGAATTTGAAGTTTCGGATATGGAGGTTGACGCAGGAGGAAAAAGCTATACAGCGAAGACTCTTGAACGTCTTCAGGCGGAATACCCCAATGACCGGCTTTGTTTCGTCGTTGGCGCAGATTCACTTTGCCAGATGGAAGGCTGGTTTTGCCCCGGTGAAATTTTCAGACGTGCCGAGATTGTGGCAGCGATGCGGGGCGGAATAAAGGAAAATCAGCTTAATATGGCAATAGATTTTTTTAAGCAGAAATATGATGCACAGATTACCAAAGTGCAGATGAATGTTATAGAAATGTCATCATCTGACATACGCAACCGTATAAATATGGGCAAAAGTATTAAATATATGGTATGTGACAGTGTAATTGATTATATTGAGAAAAATCGAATTTATGAAGGGTGCAATTAGTATTTATGCAAAAAGCAGATATAATAAAAGAATATGCTAAAACTGTTTTAAGCGAGATGCGTTTTGCCCACACCGTAAATGTTGCGGAGGAGGCAAAGCGCCTTGCATCCATATGGGGAGCAGACAGCGACGCTGCGTATTTTGCGGGCATTATCCACGATATCGCAAAGGAAATTCCCAAAGGTCAGATGCTTGATGCTCTGGCAAAATACGGCTACAAGCCTGACGACACAGAAGAGCAAAATCCTGAGCTTTTGCACGGTAAGCTGGCGGCATATATCGCAAGCGACAAATTTGGTGTTGATAATGCCGAAATTTTATCAGCTGTTGCTTATCACACCACGGGGCGCCCTGAAATGTCGTTGCTTGAAAAGATTATTTACGTTGCGGATTTTACCGAGCCCGGACGAAAGTACCCCGAGGCTTGTAAAATCCGTAAGCTTGCAAACGAAAATCTTGACAAAGCGGTTCTTTTTCAGACAGATATGGTTATAAAGTTTGTTATAGACAGAGGCAGAGTTCTGCATACCGATACTGTAAATACAAGAAATTACTTTTTATTTAGATTAAACGAGGAACTGAAGAATGAGGGTAAAGTCTCCACTTAGATTGATTATTGCAATACTTGTTTTACTTACATTAATATATATAGGTTTTCAGGGCGCTGTTTCGATTATTACCGGCCAACCAATAAAGTTCGGGTTCAGCTCGGGCGGTGCAGCAGACAACAAGGTTCAGGATTTTGTTGTTGCTGGAGTTGATGAAGACGGCTACCGAACAGACCTGATATTGTTTTGTAGATACAATATGGCAGATAACTCCATAAATGTTTTGCAAATTCCCCGTGATACCAAGGTTGAAACCGAACGATATGATAAAAAGATTAATTCAGCATATGGCACTCCTGAAAAGGAGCAAACCTTGTTTGATGAAATCGAAAGCTTGATAGGAATTCGCCCTGAAAAGTCGGTGATTGTGAGCTTTAGAGCGTTTCGTGAAATAATAGATGCCATTGGAGGCGTAGAGGTTGACGTTCCCATAAGAATGTACTATCACGACCCGTTTCAAAACCTTAATATTGACTTGTTTCCCGGACTTCAACTTCTTGACGGCAGACGTGCCGAGATGTTTATGAGATTTCGCCAGAATGATGATGGTTCGGGATATCCAAATGGTGATATTGACCGTGTAGCAGCACAAAAAGGCTTTTATCAGGCGATGGCAGACAAGCTGTTGAGTGGCAGCACAATTCTCAAAGCTCCCAAAATTATTGGTGTTGTCAGCGACAATGTAAAGACAGATTTTACGGTTAGTGAAATGATGAATTACATTGGCAGACTCCCGAAATTCAGTATGGAAAAAATCAAAATTCACACCCTTCCCGGTGAGGGCGGCTATGACGGTAATGGTGTTTCTTATTTTTTTTGTGACAAGGATGCCACAAAGACTTTGATAAAAGAGCATTTTACACCCCAAAAGGGAGTGGCTTTGGATGATGAGTATAAAGGCTCGTTTAAAAATCGTTTTATTAAGGTGAGAATTATAGATGCAACGGGACTTAATTCTGAAAATGCAGATATATTGACTGCTGTTAAGGACACTCTTACAGATTACGGCTTTAAGGTGGTAGCAACCGAAAAAACCGGCAGAATTAGCGATACCTCGGTGTTGATTAACCACAACCAAAAGCGTGCGGCACTTGAGGTGCAGAAGGTTTACGAGGGTGTGCCAATTGCAGAAACCATTGAGGAATATATCCTTGATGATGAAGAAAAAACTGCTGATGTTACAATTAAAATGGGCACAGATTTCTCATTTTAAAGGATAGGAGATATAACGTGAAAAATCACGTTAATCACTATATTTAAATTGCACCGTCGAAATTTTCGCACAAAGTGCGAAACGACGATGTGCGTAATCTCCATTTTACGTCTTATCTCGCCCACGGATAAGAGACAGGGGATTTAAAATATAATCATTTGTGGGCGGAAAGACTATGGAGATTAATATGAGTTGTGAGAATAATTATGTAAATACGGCTGTCAAAGCTATCGACAGCAAAAAGGGTAAGGAGATAACTGTTCTTAATCTCAGCGAGCTTACGACCCTGACAGGCTATTTTGTTATTGCGACAGGTGGCTCAAACAAAAATGTTCAGGCAATTTGTGACGAGGTTGAAGAAAAGATGCGTGACGCAGGCGCAAAGCTGTGGAACAAGGAAGGTTATGACAGTGGCGAATGGATTCTTCTTAACTATGACGATGTTATGATTCATATTTTCCAGAGCGAAACAAGGGAGTTCTACAAGCTGGAGCACATCTGGAGAGATGCACCCGCTGTGGATATAGATGATTTGATTCAGGAAGACTAATAAAACCGAAAGGATTGAGTATAAATGGGATACGATTTCAAAGCAATTGAAGAAAAATGGCAAAAGTATTGGGACGAAAACAAGACTTTTGAAGCATCAAATGAGGACAAGTCAAAGCCCAAATTTTACGGGCTTGTGGAGTTTCCTTATCCGTCAGGACACGGTCTTCATGTGGGACATCCAAGAGGATATACAGCAATAGACATTATTACCCGAAAAAAGAGATTAGAGGGTTATAATGTTTTGTTCCCTATGGGTTGGGACGCATTTGGTCTGCCCACCGAGAACTTCGCTATCAAAAATAACATTCATCCTGCACTTGTTACAGAAAAGAATGTTGAAAACTTCAAAAGACAGCTCAAAATGCTGGGCTTTGGATTTGACTGGTCAAGAGAAATAAATACCACCGACCCGAGTTACTACAAATGGACACAGTGGATTTTTCTTAAGCTTTTTGAAAAGGGCCTTGCGTATAAGACAAAGATGCCCATTAACTTCTGTACAGGTTGTAAGGTTGGTCTTGCAAACGAGGAAGTTGTAAACGGCGTTTGTGAACGTTGCGGCAGCGAGGTTGTACAAAAGGAAAAGAGCCAGTGGATGCTCAAGATTACCGAGTATGCACAGCGCCTTATCGACGACCTTGACGGGCTTGATTATATTGAACGTGTAAAGGTTCAGCAGACAAACTGGATTGGTCGCAGCGAGGGTGCAGAGGTAGACTTTAAAATCAAGGGCACCGACGATAAAATCCGTGTTTATACAACACGTCCCGATACTCTTTTTGGTGCTACATATATGGTACTTGCACCCGAGCATCCCTATGTTGAAAAATATAAGGATAGACTAGAAAACTATGCCGAGGTTGAGGCTTACAAGGCAGAAGCCGCTAAAAAAAGTGACTTTGAAAGAGCCGAGCTTGACAAGAACAAAACTGGTGTTATGCTGAAAGGCTTAACCGCAATTGACCCCGTGAACAATGCCGAAATTCCCATCTGGATTTCTGACTATGTGCTTGTTACATACGGAACAGGCGCAATTATGGCGGTTCCTGCACACGGTACCCGTGACTGGGAATTTGCAAAGAAGTTTGATATGCCCATCATTGAGGTTGTTGCAGGCGGTGAGGATGTACAGAAGGAAGCCTTTACCGATGTTGAAACAGGTGTAATGGTGAATTCAGGATTTCTGACCGGTATGCAGGTTGAGGATGCAAAAAAGGCAATTATTGATTTCCTTGAAAAAGAGGGTATTGGCAAACGAAAGGTTAATTTCAAACTTCGTGACTGGGTATTCTCACGTCAGCGTTACTGGGGTGAACCTATTCCGTTGGTTAACTGTCCAAAGTGTGGATGGGTGGCACTACCTGAGAGTGAACTGCCCTTGCAGCTCCCCGACACAAAGAACTTTGAACCGGGCGAATCGGGCGAATCGCCGCTGATTAAGATAAGAGACTGGGTTGATACAACCTGTCCCAAGTGCGGCGGCAAGGCAGAGCGTGAGACCGATACTATGCCTCAGTGGGCTGGTTCATCATGGTATTTCTTAAGATATATTGACCCCAAAAATTCGGACTTTCTTGCAGGAATGGAAGAACTTAAATACTGGCTTCCTATCGACTGGTACAACGGTGGTATGGAGCACACAACTCTTCACCTTCTGTACTCAAGATTCTGGCACAAGTTCCTTTATGATATTGGTGTTGTTCCTACAAAAGAACCTTATCAGAAGAGAACCTCACACGGTATGATTTTGGGCGAAAACGGCGAGAAGATGTCTAAATCAAGGGGCAATGTAATTAACCCTGATGATGTTGTTAATGATTATGGTGCTGACACGTTCAGAACCTATGAAATGTTTATCGGTGCTTTTGATCAGGCTACGCCCTGGTCGATGAACGGCGTTAAGGGTTGTTATAAGTTCCTTGAAAGAGTTTGGAACCTGCAGAACATTCTTGTTGATGGTGATAGCTATTCAAAAGAACTTGAAACTGCACTCCACAAGACAATCAAAAAGGTAACAGATGACTATGACAGAATGAAATTCAACACCGGTATTGCAGCACTTATGTCATTTATCAATGATGTAATGAAGGTTGAAAAGATTAACAAGGCTGAATTTAAGACATTTATTACATTGCTTAACCCGGTTGCACCTCACATCACAGAAGAACTGTGGAAGGTTGCAGGGTTTGAGGGTGCGTTGTCCGACACCAAGTGGCCCGAATATGACGAAGCAAAAACTGTTGATGATGAAATCGAAGTTGTTGTTCAGATTAACGGCAAAATCCGTGACAAAATGATGATTTCAGCAGACCTTACCCCTCAGCAAATGCAGGAGGTTGCACTTGAAAATGACAGAATTAAAGAACTGACCGAGGGCAAGCAGGTTGTCAAGGTTATTGCTGTTCCTAAAAAACTTATTAATATCGTGGTGAAATAGCTATGAGTGCAAAACAGGAATTCATCGAAATATATCAGAGATATATCAAACGAGAGGGAGCTGAAAAGCTCCTTGCTCATCTTATGTCACAATCAAGCGATTTCTTTACTGCACCTGCAAGCACACGCTTTCATGGTGCATATGAGGGTGGGCTTGTGGAGCACAGTCTGAATGTTTATGAGTGTTTGCGTGACTATATGGACAGAGAACGAGTAAAAGAGCTTTATGGGCTTGAGTCAAGTGATGAAACAATCGCAATAGTTGCTCTTCTTCATGACCTTTGCAAAATGAACTTTTACAAGCCGGGCTTTCGCAATGTGAAGGACGACAACGGCGTTTGGCAAAAGGTTCCGACATACGAAATTGATGATAAGCTTCCCTATGGTCACGGCGAAAAGTCGGTATATATTATATCGGGGTTTATGCGTCTGACAAGGGAAGAGGCATTTGCCATAAGATATCATATGGGCTTTTCGGGCACCGAGGAGCCAAGGAACGTTGGCACCGCTTTTGAAATGTTTCCTTTGGCATTTGCCTTGTCAACGGCTGATATGGAGGCCACATATTTCCTTGAAGGTAAGGAATAAAATTCCTATAAATTAAGGATTAAATCTCGAAGGTGGGCTTAACGTGAAAAATCCCGTTAAGCCTCCGGCGGAATTTATTGCACCTCCAAAGCTTTCGTGCCCATACGGCACGAAATGGCGATGTGCGTAATTTCCACTACACGCCTTATCTGCCCGCAATAAGATGCGTGTGTATTTTTAGTTACTATTTGTAGGCAGAAAGGCTATGGAAATTAATATGAAAGACGGATTTATCAAGGTTGCTGCTGCAACACCTGAAATTACCGTAAACAGCACAAAGAAAAACAGCGAAAATATAATAAAACAGATAAAAGAAGCGGCATCAAATGGCGCTAAAATTGTTGTGTTCCCCGAGCTTTGCATAACCGGCTATACAATCGGTGATTTGGTTTTTCAAAGTACAACGGTAAATCGTGCTGTATCCGCATTGGGCGAAATTTTAAAGGCTACTAAAAAGCTTGATATCATCTTTGCGGTTGGTCTGCCCATTCTGATTGACGACAGGATATACAATGTGGCGGCGGTTTGCAAAGGCGGCAAGGTTTTGGGTTTTGTTCCAAAGACAAATCTTCCTGATTATGGCGAACACCACGAAACCAGATATTTTGCTAAACCATCAAAGACTACTATGGTGGAATTCAACGGTGAGGAAGTTCCCTGTGGCACAAAACTGATTTTCTGTGCAAAGGGAATGGATAATCTGCGTATCTCGTGCGAAATTTGCGAGGATATGTGGGTGGCGATTTCGCCATCAATGCATCATGCTTTGAATGGGGCAAATATAATACTTAATTTATCTGCGAGCAGTGAAACAGCGGGAAAATCAACATTTCGCAAAACCCATCTGTCATCACTTTCGCTGAGAACAATGACGGCATATATATATGCTGATGCGGGCGAGGGCGAGTCCACAACAGATTTGGTCTTTGGCGGCAATAATATGATTTATGAATGTGGCAGAAAGCTTGCCGAGGCAAAATTGTTTGAAAACGGCATAATATATGGTGTGCTTGACCTCGAAAAAACAAGTCTTATGCGTCGAAAAATGTCTACATTTATGTCTGAACACGATGAAGAATATAAAAAAATTTATTTTGATATAGAGATAAAGGAAACAAAGCCCGAGAATGTAAATCCGCATCCTTTTGTTCCAAAGAATGATGCGCGTCTTGCAGAACGCTGCGAAAGCATTATTAATATGCAATGCGCAGGTCTTCGTAAACGAATTAAACATATTGGAATAAAAACTGTGACATTGGGTATTTCGGGCGGTCTTGACAGTACATTGGCATTGCTTGTGGCGGCAAAAACCTTTGACACTCTGGGTTTTGACCGCAAGGGCATTATTGCGGTAACAATGCCTTGCTTTGGTACGACAGACAGGACATACAAGAACTCAAAAAAACTTGCAGATGCTATGGGTGTAACCTTGCGTGAGGTGCCGATTGCAAAGTCTGTAACTCAGCATCTGGAGGATATTGGTGCATCAATTGATGAGCACGATGTGACATATGAAAATGCTCAAGCGAGGGAGAGAACTCAGGTTCTTATGGATATTTCAAACAAGACAGGCGGAATTGTTGTGGGTACGGGAGACTTATCAGAGCTTGCTCTGGGCTTTGCTACCTACAACGGCGACCATATGTCTATGTATGGGGTAAATGCATCTGTTCCTAAAACCCTGATGCGCTCTTTGGTTAAATATATTGCGGATACCGAAGGAGGGGCGTTAAAGGATATACTTTATGACGTTCTTGACACCCCTGTCAGTCCCGAACTTCTGCCTCCTGATGAAGGTGCAATTAAGCAGAAGACCGAGGATATTGTGGGTCCTTATGAAATTCACGATTTCGTAATTTATAATTATGTAAGGTTCGGTTTCAGCAAAAACAAAATCCAAAGACTAGCCGAGGCGGCATTTGAGGGCGTGTATACAAAGGAAACTATTGAAAAATGGCACAATTTGTTTTATAAGAGATTTTTCAATAATCAGTTTAAACGTTCGGCCGTGCCCGATGGTCCCAAGGTGGGAACAATTTCTCTTTCACCAAGAGGTGATTGGATAATGCCTTCCGATGCGGTTTTTGAAGATTAATATATCGGGCGGAGGATTTCCGCCCTTTTTCATAGGTGAGGATAAATGCTACACATTAAAGAAACAATCATTGTTGAAGGCAAATTTGACAAAGAACAGCTTAAAAAGGTTACAGATGCTCCAATAATATGCACTGGTGGATTTAGCCTTTACACCAACAAAAATATAATTAATTCCATACGCCGTATGGCGGAAAAAACAGGTATAATTATCCTTACAGACTCTGACAGTGCAGGATTTCGTATACGCAATTACATCAAACAATGTGTTGGCAGTCGGGGTACTGTGAAGCACGCATATATCCCGTCGGTCAGGGGTAAGGAACGCCGCAAGCAAACAGCAGGCAAAGAAGGTATTTTGGGTGTTGAAGGTATGACCGAGGAACTACTTTACGAAATCCTTCAAAGTGTTACCGAGGTTGTCGAGCCAAAACAACGAAGGCCTGAAGAAATCATAACCAAAGCAGTTTTTTATGCTGATGGTTTCAGTGGCAGGGAGGACAGCCTGCAAAGACGAATTAGCCTTGCAAAAGAATTAGGACTTCCTGCAAGGATTTCTGCAAACGCACTTATAGATGTGCTTAATACAGCGTTTTCCTATGAGGAATATCGTACTGTGGCAGATAAAATAGACAAAAAAGTTAATACTATTAAAAATCTCACAAACCAAAAATAAATTTGTGAGATTTTTAACAATGTTGCAGTTTTTGCTTGATTTTTAGTGTATTATATGTTAGAATTTAATGGTTGAAAAACTCCGCAGATATTGCGGTTAAAAGATAGGAGAAAGATAATGGAAAACAAAAACAACTTCAAGCCTTACGTTTCCGCAGACAAGGTCACACCTGAGTTGACACTTACATCAATTATTATGGGTATCTTGCTTGCGGTTGTGTTTGGTGCTGCAAACGCATATCTGGGACTCCGTGTTGGCATGACAGTTTCGGCATCGATTCCGGCTGCTGTTATTGCTATGGGCGTAATTCGTGTTATTATGCGAAAGAATTCAATTCTGGAGAGTAATGTTGTGCAAACAATTGGTTCTGCAGGTGAATCGGTTGCTGCCGGTGCAATATTCACACTTCCGGCACTCTTTTTGTGGGCAGCTGAAGGAACAATGAAAAAGCCTGGTCTGGTTGAAATTACTTTGATTGCCCTTCTTGGTGGATTGTTGGGTGTATTCTTTATGGTGCCCCTTCGTAATGCACTTATTGTAAAAGAACACGGCGTGTTGCCATATCCCGAGGGTACAGCCTGTGCAGAGGTTCTTCTGGCAGGCGAAAAGGGCGGTGCGAATGCATCTACTGTATTTGCAGGTATGGGCTTTGCCGCAGTTTTTAAGTTTATTATTGATGGTCTTAAAGCTGTGCCCGGCGAGATAGGTTTGAGAGTAAAAGGCTATGCAGGAGAAATCGGAACACAGATTTATCCTGCGGTAATGAGCGTTGGTTACATCTGTGGTCCCAGAATTTCTTCATATATGTTTGCAGGCGGTGTGCTCAGCTGGCTTGTTCTTATACCTATGATTGTACTTTTTGGCAGAGATATCGTTCTCTATCCCGGAACAGAAACAATCGGCGCTATCTTTGAGGCAAACGGACCAAGTGGTATATGGAGCTCGTATATTCGTTATATCGGAGCAGGCGCTTTGGCAGCAGGCGGTATTATCAGCCTTATCAAATCGCTGCCTTTGATTGTTAATACGTTTGTTGGTGCAATGAAGGGTATGAAGGGCTCTGTGGCTGTATCAAGCGAGCGTACTGCACAGGATATCAGTATGAAGACAGTTCTTATTGCAATTGCTGTACTGACTCTTCTTGTATGGCTTGTTCCTGCAATTCCTGTAACATTGATTGGTGCAGTTGTTATAGTTGTATTTGGGTTTTTCTTTGCCACAGTTTCGTCACGTATGGTTGGATTGGTAGGAAGCAGCAACAATCCCGTGTCGGGTATGGCGATTGCAACTCTTCTTATTGCAACTCTGATACTCAAGCTGACGGGTGACGGCGGTGCTCACGGTATGCGTGCGGCAATAGCAATTGGCTCTATTATATGTATTGTTGCGGCAATTTCGGGCGATACATCTCAGGATTTAAAGACAGGATATCTCCTTGGTGCTACGCCTAAAAAACAGCAGATTGGTGAAATTATAGGTGTTGTGGCTGCTGCGTTTGCCATTGGCGGAACACTTTATCTTCTTGACAGTGCATGGGGCTTTGGCTCGGACGAGCTTGCTGCTCCTCAGGCAACACTTATGAAAATGATTATCGAGGGTGTTATGGATGCAAATCTTCCCTGGGGTCTGGTTCTTGTGGGCGTGTTTATTGCATTTGTTGTCGAGGTTGTGGGTATTCCCGTACTGCCTTTTGCAATTGGTGTATATCTCCCTGTGCATCTCAATGCCTGCATTATGGTTGGCGGTCTGGTGCGTCTTGTTCTTGACAGACTCAAAAAATCAGAAGAAGAAAAGACTGCTATAATCAGCGACGGTATTCTCTTCTGCTCGGGTATGATTGCAGGTGAAGGAATTGTGGGAATTTTGCTTGCACTTCTTGCTGTATTTGGAATTGATAAGATTTTGGATATTTCACGGATTTTAAATCTTCCTGTATCTGTTTCAAATGTTGCAAGCCTTGCGGTATTTGCGCTGGTTGTTCTTTCGGTACTTAAATTCTCGGTTTGGAAAAAGCGCAGCGTAAAATAATATGAAGAAAAAAGAAAAGATTTCAGAAAACTATCTTGAAAAAATTCCTGCCCGTAGTCAGTCGATAGAGTGGACAGTTGATGACGAGGGAAAAGTAACACTAAACATTCACAATACTGGGATGTTCAATAAGATTGCACAAAAACTGTTCAAAAAGCCACCTGTAACATATGTTCATCTTGATGAACACGGCAGCTTTGTGTGGCAGCTTGCAGATGGCGAGAGAGATATTATCTCTCTTGGTGAGGATGTAAAGGCAAAATTCGGCGATGCCGCCGAGCCTCTTTATCCACGACTTGCAAAATTCTTTCAGATACTTGATAGTTATGGGTTTGTAAAATTCAGATAAACGAAAAGGAACGATTTTTAGGCATCTTCACATAGGGATAAACCAACTTGAAACTTTGTATTTTGGCGCCGTACTGCGGAAAAAGCCTCGATAAGCCATACAGGATTATCTGCGTTTTTTACTTGCCCGACATCCAAAATACTGTGTTTCAAGCAGT